>CAJTOY010000004.1 GCA_910578195.1 uncultured Christensenella sp.
CGGGAACGAGGGGCGGGGCGGTTTACGCCCGCGCCTTTTCGGCGCGGGCGTAAAATCATTCTTTCAGATTTTTCAAATAATTATCCATGGCGAACGCGACGCGCTTCGAGGTTTCCGCCGCCTCGACAACCGTCTTAGCTCCGCGCACCACGTCGCCCGACGCAAACAGTCCGGGGCGGGAGGTGGAGCCGTCCTCGTTAATCTTCGCAAGTCCGCGCTCGTTTATTTCAAGTCCCTCGGTCTGCGTAAGTATAAGATTTGACGGCCTTTGCGAAACGCAAATCATTACCGTGTCCGCCTTCATAAGCTCGGGCTTGTCCGAGGTGGAAATTACGCGGTGGTTTTCGTCGCAGACCGTGTCCGCGAACATAACTCCCTCGTCGGTAATCTCGACGGGCGCCTTGTTGAAAATAAATTCCGCGCCCTCGATTTCGGCGTATTCCTTTTCCTCCTCGCTCGCGGTGTATCTGTCCGACCGCACCACGATTTTAACGTTCTTCGCGCCCCGCCTTAAAGCCGTGCGCGCGACGTCCATTGCCACGTTGCCCGCGCCGATAACCACGACGTTATTGCCGAGCTCGTAGACCTCGGGGCGTTCGAGGAAGTGCACGCCGTAGTGGACGTGCCCCAGCGTTTCGCCCTTGATATTCAAAGATATGGGCCACGTTACGCCTGTGCCTATCGAAATAGCCTTGAAGCCGTCGCGGAACAGTTCCTCTATTCCGAACGCTTTGCCAATAGTCACATTGAATTTGATTTTTACCCCGAGCCTCTTCAAAAACGTCTCATATCTGTCGATAATGGTTTTAGGCAGTCTGAATTCGGGTATGCCGTAGCGCAGAACCCCGCCTATCTCCGATTTCGACTCGAACATAGTCACGTCGTAGCCGAGCTGAGCCATTTTAATTGCGATTACGATACCTGCGGGCCCCGCGCCCACTACCGCGACTTTAATGCCGTTCGGCTCGGCGCGCTCAACCTCGACGCTGTCGAGGTAGTGCGAGGAAATAAAATTTTCTATCGTGGAAATTTCCACGGGCTCGCCCTTGATTCCGCGCACGCAGTGCCCCTGGCACTGGTTGCCGTGGTTGCAGACTATCGAGCAGACCGCGGACAGCGGGTTATTTTCGAAAAGCATTTTTCCCGCCTTCTTGATGTCGCCGTTTAAAAACGAGGAAATCATAAGCGGTATGGGTGTGTTGATGGGGCAGCCCTTTCTGCACAAAGGGTTTTTACAGTTGAGGCAGCGCTTTGCCTCGGCGATTACGTTATGTGCCATTATTTTACCTCTTATCATTTATTAACCGCGTATATACTTCGCAATACTGCGTTGAACTGCGTTTTTCTTGTTCGTTTACATCTTTGTAAACTCTCTGCGAAAAGCCTCGTTCGCCTTGTCTTGCCCGTATCTCCGCGGTTTGGAGACGAGCAAGACGTCGGTTATAAAGGTGATTTTATGTCTTCGATCATTTTTGCGTATTCTTCGTCGGTTAAAAAAGTTTTCTGCGGGTTCATCCGGAAAACTCCGCCCCACTCGTCGCCGTCCTTGTATTTCGGGCAAAGGTGCATATGCAAATGACAGCCCGTGTCGCCGTACGCGCCGTAGTTCAGCTTGTCCGGCTTAAATGCTTTGTGAATGGCCTTCGCCGCGCGGTTCACGTCCGCGAAAAACGCGTTTCTTTCCGCGTCCGAAATATCGACTATTTCACCGACGTGGTCTTTATATGCAACAATACACCTTCCGCGCTTTGACTGCTCTTTGAACAGTATTAACGTGCTGACGGAAAGGTCGCAGATATAAATGCCGAACTTGTCTAAAAGTTCTCCCCGCATACAGTATCCGCAATTACAGTCTTTCATCATTATTTTCTCCGTTTAACATTTTGTAATACAAAAAGTATATCACAAGATTTTCGGCTATTCAATACCGGAATTAAAAAATTTGTAAATTTTTACAATTATAATATTTTAAAGCCTATACATACTATCGGTAAGGGGGATTTCATGGAGAAATTTATCTTAGGCGCCGCCCTCGGTATGGTCGGCGGTGCGCTTATGGTCGCTAACAACTGTAAGCTCCGCAATCTTGTCAAGAAAAACCAAGAGGATTTCATGCAGAAAGCGGAACAGTATATCGACAGTAAGCTTGAAAAAATGGAAGGGAACAACAATTAACCCGAATATTGCCGTACGTTGAGTACGGCAATATTGCTTTTTATGCTTGTCTTTATAAAAAAGTTGTGTTATACTCTTTTATATGGAAAGATACGTCGCGTTCGACATAGGCGACAGACGCATAGGCGTCGCCATATCAGACCCTTTCAATACATACGCGCTGCCCTCGCAGACGTATTTTCGCAAGGGCTTCAAAGAGGACGTCGAGGCGATTGCGCAAATCGCGTCGTCCAAGGGCGCAACGGTTATTATTTGCGGACTGCCCGTCAACTTCGACGGCACCGAAGCCGTCCAGACCGAAAAGACGAGGCGGTTTATCGACGCCTTGAAGAAAAAGACGGCGATACCCGTTATCTGCGAGGACGAGCGGTTCACGACGAAAATGGCGCACGAAACTCTTATATCCGAGGGCATGCGCCGCGAGAAGCGTAAAAATTACGTCGACGCGCTCGCCGCCGCGAACATTTTAGACGGTTATCTTTCGAAATTAAAAAAATAAAGGAGAAAAAATGAGCGAGGAAGTTTTGGACGGAGAGGTCGATCTCGACGAGGAGATTATCGAACTTATCGACGATAACGAAAACATAATCAAATTCAGATTTTTGGACGTGACCGAGTACAAGGGCGAAAGGTACGCCCTTCTGCTTGCCGCGGAACCCAACGACGTTGTGGAAGAGGACGAGGTGGTCATATTCCGTCTCAACGAGGCGGGCGACGCGTTCGAGCCTATCGAGGACGACAATCTTTTACAGGAAGTTTTCGACTTTTATCAAAGCGAAGCCGAAGAAGAAAATTAACCGAAAGCTGCGGGCGGAAAACATTCCGCCCGCAGCTTTCGGTTATTCTATATTATAACTGTCCAAAATGGACCTTGTCAAGCAAATTAGTCCATTTTGGATTAAAATATTTATGAGGTGAAACATGTACGGACAAAAAATCAGAGAATTAAGGCAGGAAAAAAATTTAACACAGTTACAGCTTGCGGAAATGCTTGATACTACTGCAAGTACTGTTGGTAAATATGAGAGGGAATTTTTACAACCTAACGTGGATATGATAACTAAACTCTGTAAGATATTCGATGTTTCGGCGGATTATCTTTTAGGGCTGAAAGATTAATATTATTTTCGTTAAAACCGCTTTACAATTTTTTTTTTATCTGTTAGAATAATACAGCTATAAAAATTCACACTCGTAAAGCGGGCGTTCCGTGGCGGTAAAATCTTTCAATGCCGCAATAAACGCCGAAGGGCAGTCTGTCCGCAAGCCGCGTTTACGGGGAGGTTAAACGGAGGAATTAAAATGGCAGTAATTTCTATGAAACAGCTGCTCGAAGCGGGCGTACACTTCGGGCACCAGACGAGAAAATGGAACCCCAAAATGGGCAAGTACATTTACGCGTCGAGAAACGACATTCACATTATCGACTTGCAGCTCACCGTAGGTCTCGTCGAGGAAGCGTACAAATTTGTATGCGACGCGGTAAAGGACGGCAAATCCGTGCTTTTCGTCGGAACGAAAAAGCAGGCTCAGGACGCGGTCAAGGAAGAGGCGGAGCGCTGCGGTATGTACTATGTGAACTCCCGCTGGCTCGGCGGTACGCTTACCAACTTCAAGACTATCCGTTCGCGTATCGACAGAATGGTCAAGCTTGAAAAAATGGAGCTTTCGGGCGAGTTCGACCTTCTTCCCAAAAAGGAAGTAGCTAAGCTCAAAGAGGAAATGGGCAAACTTCAAACCAACCTCAACGGTATCAGAGACATGAACAAGCTTCCCGGCGTTATGTTTATCGTCGACCCTCATAACGAGGATATCGCGGTCAAGGAAGCGAGAAAGCTCAATATTCCCATCGTCGCTATCACAGACACAAACTGCGACCCCGACGTTATCGACTGTGTAATCCCCGGCAACGACGACGCAATCCGCGCGGTCAAGCTGATTTCTTCGGTCATCGCAAACGCGGTAATCGAAGCCAACCAGGGCGAAACCCCCGTGCTTGAAATTCCCGAGGACGGCGAACCTACCTCTATCGAAGAAGTAGTCGCGGCGGCGGACGAAATAGTTGTTGAAAAGGGAGAGGAGGAATAATAATATGGCATTTACGGCAAAAGACGTTATGACTCTGCGCGACAAAAGCGGCGCGGGTATGCTCGACTGCAAGAAGGCTTTGACCGATGCAGACGGCGATATGGAAAAAGCAGCCGAGCTTTTAAGAGAGCGCGGCATTGCGAAAGCGGTTAAAAAGGAAGGCAGAATTGCCGCCGAGGGCGTTGTAGGCGCATACGTTTGCGACAGCTGCGGCGTGGGCGTGCTTCTCGAAATCAACTGCGAAAGCGACTTCGTGTCGCGCGGCGACAAATTCCACGGCATCGTGGACAGCGTTGCCAAGGTCGTTGCGGAAAACAAGCCCGCGGACGTTGACGCGCTCAACGAAATGAAGCTGGGCAACGAAACCGTTAAGGATTTCATTACCAACCAGACGGCGGTTATCGGCGAAAAAATTTCTATAAGAAGATTTGTTATATTCGAAACCAAGGGCAAGCTCGAAACATATATTCATATGGGCGGCAAGGTCGGCGTTATGGTCGAAGCAGCCGATTTCAAGGCGGGTTCGGAAGAAACGTTGCACGACGTAGCCCTTCAAATCGCGGCGGCTAAGCCCTCATATCTTACCGAAGCGGATGTTCCCGCCGAGGTTCTCGCGAAGGAAAAGGAAATTATGCTCGCGCAGATGCAGAACGACCCGAAAAACGCGAACAAGCCGACCAACATTCTCGAAAAGATTGTTGCGGGCAAGATGGGCAAGTTCTATCAGGACAACTGCCTTATGGACCAGGCTTTCGTAAAAGACGACAGCCAGAAGGTATCCGCGGTTATCGGTTCGAAATTCAAGGTTGTGCGCTTCGCGCGTTTCGAAATGGGCGAGGGCATCGAGAAGAAGAGTGAAAATCTTCAGGATGAAGTGGCTAAGCAAGTAGCCGCCATGAAGAAAGCGTAAGCTTCATATATGCGTCGCAATACGGCGTTAAACTGCGCTTTTCTCTGGTCGTTTACATTTGACGGCAATGAAGAAAAACTAAAAAATTATTATCAAAACGGCACGGTCTGATGACCGCGCCGCTTTTTTAAGTTAAGTAATAATAAGATTGTATCGGTAGTCCTTGTTTTATTCTTCTAGCGTAAATTTTTTCAAGCTGCTCGTCTACTATTTTTTCAGCTTCTTCAAGTGTGAGCGTTCGTCTTTTTTTAATTACTTTTATAATCTTAATTAAAGCAAAATGGTTAAAATATTTATCGTCAATCACGCCCGCATATTGTTCTTTTAACAGTGCGGTATATTTTTCGGCTTTTTTACCAATGCCGATTTCGGCTACAACTTCATCAAATCTTTTGCATAGTTCTGCTTGTTCGGCAATATATTTTGCCGAAACTCTAAATCTTGAAGAGTTTCTTTTTGTGGATTTTTCCACCTCCTTTACGGTAGAATAAAAACTTTCACGTTTAATTTGTATTATTCGCTCGTCCTTTTCGTGGAATTTAACTATATAGAAATCTCTGTCCGATAATTTTATGCAAAGTTCATTTAAGATATCGAATTGTTCTTTGTTCAAAACGTTTTACTCCGTTTCCTGCAACTCTTTTAAAAGCTCGATATGGCGGACGATATCCTGAACGGTGCGTTCGGGCGTTGCAAGTTTTCTTTCGAGCTTTAAAAGTTCTTCGTTTATAGCCGCAATTTTTGCCGACCTGTCAATAAAAGTTGTGTAATTCTGTTGCATATATTTCTCCTAAAAAAATAAAGTGTACCTCTTAAAAGAAGTACACTCCGGAATGCACTTTTTTTAAGACTTGCTACAGAATTAAAATATAAACAACAGTGGTTTATAAAGTGCAGTTCCGACATACGGAACCCACCGTTGTTTAAAATATTAAATTAATTCTGTAGCGTATCAAGTGTAACACAACAATAAATTTATTTCAATAAAAATTATAAAATTTTTTAAAATTAAACGGTTTCGACATTATTTTCTATTTTTCGCGTATTTAACGTAAGCGTTTTTTTACGCAGACAATTGCAATAATTGTTATTCAAGGGTTGATTTTTACATTTCTATTTGTTATAATTGACAAGATAGGGAGTGCTTATGAAAAATCTGAAACCTAAATATAAAAGAATATTGATAAAACTTTCGGGCGAAGCGCTTGCGGGCGAAGCGGGACACGGACTTGACGAAAACGTCATTTCGCGCGTCGTTGACCAGATAAAGCAAATCCACGATTTGGGCGTAGAGATTGCGCTTGTAATCGGCGGCGGAAATTTCTGGCGCGGACGGCAAGGCAAAAAGATGGACAGGACCACCGCCGACCATATGGGCATGCTTGCGACGGTTATGAACTCGCTTGCAATGATGGACGCTTTGGAGCAGCAGGGAATTCCCACGCGCGTGCAGACCGCGCTGATTATGACCTCTGTGGCCGAGCCCTATATTTTAAGGCGTGCATTACATCACTTCGAAAAGGGCAGAATAGTTATAATGGCGTGCGGCACGGGCAACCCGTACTGTTCGACCGACACCGCCGCGGCGCAGCGCGCGTGCGAAATTCAAGCCGACGTTTTAATGATGGCGAAGAATATCGACGGCATTTACGACAGCGACCCCAAGGTCAACCCCTCGGCGACGAAATACGACCATATCAACTATATCGACGTCATAAAGGACGGCATAAAGGCGATGGACGCGACCGCCGCGACAATGTGCATGGAAAACAACGTACCGGTGCTCGCGTTCGGGCTCGACGAAGAAAATTCGCTTATCAAAGCGGTATGCGGCGATAAGCTGGGAACTATAATAGACAATAATTGAGCGAGGATTTAAAATGATTGACAACGAACAAGCTGAGGAATTATTCCTTATACTCGACGACAAGCTTACTAAGACCGTAAGCGTGCTTAAAGAAGAATATTCGTCCGTCCGCGCGGGCAGAGCTAACCCGCACGTGCTCGACAAGGTAATGTTCGATTATTACGGCGTTCCCACGCCCGTAACCCAGACTGCGAGCGTTTCCGTTCAGGAGGGAAGATGCCTCGTCATATCCCCGTGGGACGTTTCGGTTTTAAAGGCAATCGAAAAGGCGATTCAGCTTTCGAATATAGGCATTACGCCCACTAACGACGGCAAGGTTATCCGCCTCGTTTTCCCCGAGCTTACCGAGGAAAGACGGCGCGAGCTTTCCAAGCAAATCAAAAAAATGGGCGAGGACGCAAAGGTTGCGGCGCGCAATAACCGCCGCGACGCAATGGACGGAATAAAAAAGCTTAAAAACGACAAAATTCTCTCCGAGGACGAGGCGGCGGCTTGCGAAAAGGACGTTGAAAAAGCCGTTCAGGACGCAATCGCGAAAATCGACGCGGCGGCTACTGCCAAGGAAAAGGAGATTATGACGGTTTAATGGCGGAGAATAATATCCCTCTGCACGTCGGAATAATAATGGACGGCAACGGCAGATGGGCGAAAAAACGGCTTATGCCCAGAAGCTTCGGGCATAAATCGGGCATGAACAGAATGATAGGGCTTGCCGAGCACGCGCGTGCGAGGGGTATAAAATTCCTCACGGTGTACGCCCTTTCAACCGAAAACCTTTCCCGCCCCGAAGAGGAGCTGGACGGGCTTTTCGGGCTTTTCCGCAAATATTTCGAAACCAACATAAAAAAGCTGTACGCGGACAACGCGCGCGTCAAAGTCATAGGCGACCCGTCGGGTCTGCCCTCCGACATTGCCGGGCTTTTGAAAAAAGCCGAGGAAAATTCGCCAGCAGACGCGGAATTCACGCTGCTGTTCGCCATAAATTACGGCAGTCGGGCGGAAATATTAAACGCTGTAAACCGCGCTGTCGAGGGCGGCAAAAAGCTTACCGAAGAGGAATTTTCTTCCCTTCTGTACACGGGCGGGATACCTTGCCCCGACATGATTATAAGGACGGGCGGCGAGTGCAGGCTTTCCAACTTTTTAATGTATCAGGCGGCGTATTCCGAACTCTATTTTACCGACGTGCTTTTCCCCGACTTTACCGACGCCGAGTTCGACAAGGCGCTTGAAAGCTACGCGTCCCGCGAAAGGCGTTTCGGCAAAATAAAATAAGGACACTTATTATGAAGAAAAGAGTTATAACAGGCATAATTTACGTAATTGTTTTAATCGGGCTTGTGGCTATGAAATGGCTTGTACCGGACGGCTGGGGCGCATTGGGCTTCGACGCGCTGTTCACGGCGGTTTCGGTTATCGGCTGTATCGAGCTTTTGAAAGCCTTGAAAGAAGAGGGACTGCCCTTTAAAGCGATTGCGATTTCCTTTTGCGCGGTGATAGTTCCGCTGTACGCCGCGGCTGAAATCGCGTCGGGTCAGGGCTGGCTTGCCGCGCTTATCTGCGCGGTGGTCTACGCGATAATTCTCACCGTTTTCCACTTCACGTTCGGCGACAAGGAAGGCAAGGGCACCATGAACGCGCTGTTCGCGGCGGGCTACTGCGGTGTGCTGTGCTGTCTGCTGACGGCGGTCAACCATTTGCAAAATTCCACCCCCGCGATAATTTTATTGTTCCTTGCGGTTGCGCTTACCGACTGTCTGGCGTTCTTCACGGGTCTGATGTTCAAAAAATGGCTTCCTTACAGAATAGCTCCCAAAATAAGCCCCAACAAGACGATAGTCGGCTGCGTGGGCGGCGTAATCGGCGGAATTGCGGGCGCAATTTTAACTTACTTTATCTATTACGGACTTAGCGCGCTTTCGATTGAAACCGTCGACGAGGTCACAAAGCTTGTTTCTACGTTCAAGGTCGACGGGCTCATGCTCGTCTGGTTCGTGCTAATCGGCTTCATTGCCTCCGTTGCGGGGCAGGCGGGCGACTTGTTCGAAAGCTATATAAAGCGCAAAAGCGGCATTAAGGATATGGGCAAAATTCTGCCCGGACACGGCGGCGTTCTGGACAGATTCGACAGCATGCTTTTCGCGGGCGTCGTGGTGCTTCTCGGGTTCATACTGATAGCCCTTTAAAACTTAATTTCAAAAATAAAAAGCTCCGTCGGGAGCTTTTATTATAATTTGTCATTTTTAAAAAATTTTCGGGTATAATAATAAATGAAAAAAATATCGTTGATAGGCAGCACGGGAAGCATCGGCAGACAAGTCGTTGAAGTGGTGAAAAACCACCCCGACGAATATAAAATAGTCGGGGTGGCGGCGTTCGGCGACAGGGAAACCTTCGCCCGACAGACCGGGCTTTTAAAGCCGGAGATTTGCGCGCTCGCCTCCGAGGACTTCGAAAAGGCTTTAAGCGTCGCCGAATACGGCGACATAGTCTTTAACGCCGCGGGAGGGTTTGCGGGGCTTGCATACAGTCTGAGGGCGGTCAAAGCCAAAAAGACGCTTGCGCTTGCGAACAAGGAAACGCTGGTCTGCGGCGGGGATATCGTCATGCCCCTTGCGGAAAAGCTGGGCGTGAATATTCTGCCCGTGGACAGCGAGCACTCTGCAATCTGGCAGTGTCTGAATTTCGATAGGAAGGCGGCGGTAAGGCGGCTTATCATAACCGCGAGCGGCGGGGCGTTCAGAGATTTGCCGCCCGAAAAGCTCGACGCGGTGACGCCCGAACAAGCGCTTGCCCACCCGACCTGGAAAATGGGCAAGAAGATAACCGTAGACAGCGCGACGCTTATGAACAAGGGCTACGAGGTGATAGAGGCGAACATGCTATACGGCACGCCGTACGCCGATATCGAAACCGTGATACAGCCGCAGAGTATAATTCACTCGCTCGTCGAGTTTACCGACGGAGCCGTTCTGGCGCAGCTAAGTTACCCGACCATGCTCGTACCCATTCAGCTTGCGCTGAGCTACCCCAAGCGGCTTGATTTGGCGGTCGAGCCTATGAATTTCAAAAAGACGTTCGCGCTGGATTTCAGACCGCTCGAACGTGAAAAATACCCTTGTTTCGACCTTGCGCTGAGGTGCGGCGAGGGGGGCGGAATTCTTCCGTGCGCGCTGAACGCCGCGGACGAGGAGGGGGTGAAAGCCTTTCTTGCGGGGAAAATAAAATTCACCGATATTTACCGTGTTGCGGACGGCGTAATTCAGTCGACGGAAAACGGAAGGGCGGATTCATACGCCCGTCTCGAAGAGGTCGACCGCGTAGCGCGGATTAAAGCGCAAAAAATAATTGAAAGTTTATAAAGGATATCGATGGGGCTTTTGTCTGTTTCTTCCGTAATGCATACCGTACTCGCGGTAATCGTTGCGATACTCATTTTACTCGTAATGATAACCGTGCACGAGTTCGGGCACTACACTGCGGGAAAGCTTTTAAAATTTAAAATAAACGAGTTTGCGATAGGTTTCGGTCCGAAGCTGTTCAGGCGCGTTTCAAAAAAGAACGGCGAAGCCTTTTCGATACGTCTTTTCCCGCTCGGCGGGTATTGTGCGTTCGACGGCGAGGACAACGAGGCGGCAAACCCCGACAGCTTCAACAATAAGGCGCCGTGGAAGCGCATAATCGTGCTTATCGCGGGTCCGCTTATGAATTATATCCTCGCGCTGCTGCTGGTGATTATCTCGATGTTTGCGTTCGGGCAGATGCTGTTCAAGGTGTCGGCGGTTCGTCCCGCGGACGAAAGCTACGCCGAATACAGTCTGTGCGCCGACGACCTGATAACCAACGTCGACGGCAAGGGCATTTATCTGACCACCGATTTAATGACCGCGTTAAACGGCAAAAACGAGGGCGACATAGTCGAAATGAAGGTAATCCGCGGCGGCGAGAAAATGACGGTTGAAATCAAGCTCCGCGCCGACTGCGACTTCGAAAACTCTTCCGAGACGAATAAGCTGTGGAACGCGCTCGGCGTCGGAACGTACGAAAACGAGGGCGGGGTATACTGGGCGGTAGGGGTCGAAAACCACCGCTTCGGGTTTTTCGAGACGATAGGCAGGTCGTTTATGTACTCGTTTAAGATAGCGGGCACCATATTCAAGGTTTTGGGCGAGCTTTTAACGGGCAGGCTCGGGCTGTCGGCAATGGGCGGACCCGTCACAACGATAAAGCTTACCTCGCAGATAGCTACGCAAAATCTGCAAAGCTTTTTGGAAATTGCGGCTTATATCGGCGTGAATCTTGCGGTGTTCAATCTGTTGCCCATACCCGCGCTTGACGGCAGCAAGGTTATTTTCTGCCTTATCGAGTGGATATTCCGAAAACCCGTGCCGCGAAAGATAGAGGCGGTGATACACGCCGCGGGCTTCGTGCTGATTTTGTTGTTTGCGGTGATAGTTGATATTTTACAGTTTGTATAGACAAAGCCGACGGGTTTAACCCGTCGGCTTTATTAAAACGTAATAATCTACGATGTCGCCGTCGAAATCGGGAAGCAAAGCGTTGACGTAATCGGTCAAAGCCGTAAAAAGGCTGTCAAATTGTTTATCAACTGAAATAAACATAAAGCTTTTCCTCAGCATTTCCAACACTTCCGCAATGATGGTCAACCCGTAATCATAGGGTTTGAATTCCATTTTTTTACCGTTGATAATCGTTTGAATTTTCTTTTCCATAGTATGCGCTGTCCTCTCCTGTATGGTTTGAATTTTCTTCTTTTGGGTGCATATAAATTATAATACTGTCAATGACAGTAAGTCAAGTATTTTACTGTCATTTATAGTAAAATATTTTTTGGGTGATTAAAATGATTATGACGGAACAAATAAGAGTTAAGTTACAAGAAGCAATAAAACAGAGTGATATGACACAAAACGAATTAGCCGAAAGAATAGGGGTTATACAGCAATCGGTAGCGCAGTATTTATCGGGGCGGGCATTGCCTTCGTTAAGTACTTTTGCAAATATATGTGCGGTGCTCGATTTGGACGCAAACGAAATTTTATGTATCGCCGATTATTGAAGGGGCGCGGCTTACTGCCGCGCCCCTTTTAACGTGCCCTCCCCCTTCGGTATAAGGGGGAGGGCTATAATAAATATTATGCAAGTCGGTAGCTTTTGTCGATACGTTCGCAGATTTCCGCGACGGAAACCGAGCCGTCAAGGCAAATCGTGTACCAGCTTTTTTTGTTCATATGATATCCCGGGAAATACCGTTGCCCGTCCAGCAAACCGGTAAGGGCGGCGGGGTCATAGCGCAAGTCTATAACCGTAACAAGCTCGTCCGAGGGAAGCCCCAGCTTCCTTTTTGAAACTGTGAGCAAAATGCCGTACCATTTTTTGCTGTCCTTTCTGCGCCAGACGGCGTTCGAGGGAAATGTTTTCCAAAGATATTCAAGCTCGTCGCCGTAGGTTTTGCGGACGTATTCGATAACCGCATGCGCGCAATCTCCCTTGAAAACGTCTCTTACAAAGCATTTTTCGGCAATCTCGCGCAGCGCCCGCTCGTACCCGGTGCGGACTTCGCCGACAAAGGCTCCGCCCGCTTCTTTGACGAGGTGCAGGGTATACGGCTCGCCCGTGCTCAAATCGGTCAGTCGGGTTTTGACCTCATTGTCCGTGCGGGAAATATCCACGCGCAGCGAGAACTGTCCGTCAAGTATTTCGGTTGCGTAAGAATAAATATCTTTGGTTTCGGCAAACCCGAATTCTTTCAGCTTTTCAAAATCCGGCGATAAAAACTCGAACATTTTATTTGTTTATGAATTTTAACAGCGTTGCTTGTACGACGTCGATATCGATGGGCTTCGCTATGTGCGCGTTCATGCCGCAGTCAAGGCACTTTTTCATATCGTCGGCGAACGCGTCCGCGGTCATGGCGATAATGGGCAAATCCTTGTCGGGGTGGTCGAGCTTTCTGATAGCTTCGGTCGCTTCGTAACCCGTCATAACGGGCATACGGATATCCATAAGTATTGCCTTGTATGTGCCCGGCGCGGATGATTTCAGCATATCCACGCAAATCTGTCCGTTTTCGGCGTGGTCGCAGACAATGCCTATACTGTCGAGCAATGTTTCGGCAATTTCCCAGTTGAGCTCGTTATCCTCGGCAAGAAGCACTTTAATGCCGTCGAGCTCGTTTTTACTTTCTTCGGCACTCGTAAGGGTTTGCTTCGAAGCGGTGTCGGTGAACTGTTTAAGCCCGTAGAACAGCGTCGATTTGAACAGCGGCTTATTGAGGAATCCGCAGATACCCGCGGCTTTCGCGTCCTGCTCGATTTCGCTCCAATCGTACGCGGAAATAAGCAGTATGGGGATTTCCTCGTTAAGGCGGTTTCTTATCTCCTGCGCGGTCTTTATGCCGTCTATGCCGGGCAGCTTCCAGTCGAGCAAAATTATGTCGTAGCCTCTGCCCGCGTCGTGCGCCTTGACGGCTTTTTCTATCGCGGTTTCTCCGTCGAGCGACCATTCTCCGTCGATGCCTATGTCTTTAAGCGCCGCAACCGTGGTTTCGCACAGCGTCTGGTCGTCGTCGACGACAAGCATTTTCCAAGGGGGAAGAAGCATGTTTTCCTCCTCGATTTCGGCGATTTCGAGGTCGAGCGTGACGTGGAATTCGGTGCCCTTGCCCGTTTCGCTTTGAAGGTCGATAGTGCCGTGCATGGCGTCGATAATATACTTGGTTATCGACATGCCGAGCCCCGTGCCCTCGGTCTTGTGAATTCTGCTTTTGTCCTCGCGGGCGAACGATTCGAATACCTTTTTCTGGAATTCGGCGGACATGCCTATGCCGTTGTCCTTGACGCGAATATGCGTGCGAATGTATCTGTCGCCTATGGGCGAGGGTTCCTGATTGAGATAAACGCTGATTGTGCCTTCGTCCTGCGTGAACTTGATTGCGTTGGAGAGAAGGTTCAAAAGCACCTGATTGAGCCTTACGCTGTCGCAGTAGACGTTTTCGTTTGAAACGTCGTGTATGAGCACGTTGAAGTTCTGCTTTTTGATTTTAAGCTGCGGCTGGACTATGGTCGTAATTCCGTCGAGTACTTCTCTCAAAGAAATCTGTTCCATATTCAGGGTCATTTTGCCGCTTTCAATTTTCGACATGTCGAGCACGTCGTTGATAAGTCCCAAAAGATGTTTACTCGAAAGCGCAATCTTTTTGAGGCATTCTTGTACCTGCTCCTGATTGTCGATATGCGAGCGGGCGATTGCCGTCATGCCGACGATTGCGTTCATGGGCGTTCTTATGTCATGGCTCATGTTCGAGAGGAATTCGCTTTTCGCTTTGCTTGCTTCGAGCGCTTCGACCCTTGCCGCTTCGAGCTTTTCCATTGTATTGTGGTTAAATCGCATATATATGACGAACAGCACTACGAGGAGCGCGATGACAACCGCAATGGTAAAGACAATCATTGCCGTCCATTGCGTGCTGAGCGCGGCGACCATGCTGTCAAGCTCGCCGTTTTCCATTTCGGTTATCAAAAACCACTCGGTGTAGGCAAGCTTTTTGCAGTAGAAGTGAAGGCTTTTATTCTGCCCCGTGCCGGTACTCTGCAAGTGCACGATATCGGTGTAAACTTCGTTGTTGCTCACCGCATTGTCAAGCGAGGCAATCAGCCCCTCTACGTTTTTGGTTTCGCCGTACTCGATTTTAAGATGCTCGTAATAGGTGTCGCACGAGCGGTCGCTTATTACGAACCTGCCGTTTTTATCGATTATGTAGGAGGTGAGGGGGACGCTTTCCTCGTCGCCGTGGTCGGAAGAGTTGATATTGAGCATATCAACCAGATCCTTGTTGGAAACGCCCGCGATAAGCGCCTTGCATTTCTTGCCGCTCGCCTCGCCCTCGGTCATTGTGTACTTTTCGGTGGGTATGCCTATAATGATAGCGCGGTTTAAAGTTTCGCCTTCCTCGGTGACGCCCGTGCCTATGCCGATTTTGGGCTCGCCCTCCAAAATGGAGTTTCTGAACAAGTCCTTGTTGGTCAGTTCGAGGGTCTGTCCGAGGATTGGCTGCATATAGCCTTCGGTGTCGTTGTCCGCCGCATAGTAGAAAGCGAGGAAGGTGAAGTCGCGGATATGCGCGGCTTCCTTCATTTTCTCGGCGACGTTCTCTTCGTCGTCGTATTCGCTTTCGAGCGCGGTAACCATAGTGAGGCGCTGTGTCATGACGGATTCGAACCTCTGCGCGGTTTCGTCGCCCATATTCATCATGTACGTCTCGCCTATGCGGTCAACGGTCTTGTTGCTGTTACTGCTCATGTAAACGCCGAGAACGCTGAACAAAACAGCGCAGAAAAGCACGCACGCAACAATGCTGATAAACATAGTAGACTGCTGTTTATTTTTGAATATGGAACGTTTGTCCGATTTTTCTTTCATATTAATTCTCCTTATTCGGTAATAAATCAACAGTATACATTATATCATTAATTTTAATTTTGTAAAGCTTTTATTCGGCGACGGGTTTTTCCTTTTTGGACATCACCGCAATAAGCTTGTCAAACGCCTTCGTTTTGACGAGGGTTAAAAGCACGCACACAGCAATCACGCAGTCGGCGGGCAGATACACGCACTGATATATAAAAGAGTAGACGAACATGTTCGGCGCAGGGATATCCGCCCAGACGGAGTCCTCGGCAAAGAAGATAAAGCCCGAAACGAGGTGGAAGATAAACCTTGCAACGTATACAAGCACCGTGCCCAGCGCGACCTTAGCCATCAGGGGAAGCTTGCCGAATTTCGCGGCGAAACCCATAAGCCCTATGCTTGCGAAAGCGAGCACATAGTCGAGCACGAACGTCATGGGCGTTAAAATGTACGGGTCGGAAATAAAATTGAACAGCCCGAAAATGAGCCCCGCGATAGTCGCCTTAACAGGTCCGAACTTGTACGCGTAAATGAGCAGCGGTACGAAGCTTGCGAGAGTAATCGAGCCGCCGTACTGTACGGGCGAAACCTTGATAAAGGACAGCGCGAACGAAGAGGCGAGGCAGACCCCCGCATACGCGATTTCGGACGTCGTGTACTTTTTGTTGAAGATGCAGATGAGCACCAGCGCGATGACAAGCACGGCGATAGCGCCCAGCGACACCCAGGTCACTACGTCGGTTACCGTTTCCGAAACGGCGAGAAGAGGAAAGTGAAACATAAAAAACTCCTTCTACCGCCGTGAAAGATAAAGCGTTCCCCGAAAATGCGGGGAACGCAAAAAAATCATCTCTTTGTACTATCGCTCAACCATTATGTTGCCGATTCAAAGGGTATAATCTCAGCCTATGGGTTTGTCGCATATATGCTTCGCATTACTTCGTTGCGCTGCGGTAGCTTTCGGTCGTTTACACCATAGTAAACTCCTTCAAGTTGTCCTCGCGCGCCTTGTACTGCTTGCATTTCTGCAACAAAATTACACGGGCACCCCCGACGGTATTAAATTATTGTAATGAAATTATAATTCAAAACCCCCTCAAAGTCAATTGAATTTTATCGAATTGTATTATATAATGTTACCGAGGTAATTAATATGTCATATAACTTTTACGCTTTCATGGACAGAATGAAATATATCAAGAGATGGCAGCTTATGCGTTCTGTGCGCGAGGAAAACATTATGGAGCACTCACAGCAGGTCGCAATGCTCGCGCACGCGCTCGCCGTTATCGATAATAAAATTTTCGGCGGCAGTGCGGACGCGGAAAAGGCGGCGCTTTACGCCGTGTATCACGAGTGCAGCGAGGTTTTGACGGGCGACTTGCCCACGCCCATAAAGTATTTCAACAACAATATAGAGGGGGCGTATAAAAGCCTCGAAGAGAGGGCTTGCGACAAGCTTTTGAACACCTTGCCCGAGGAGCTTCGCGGCGAGTTCGAAAAAAGCATGAAGCCCGACAAAACGAGCGCGGAGTACGCGATAATGAAGGCGGCGGACAGGCTTGCGGCATACATCAAGTGCCTCGAAGAACTAAGAAGCGGCAACCGCGAGTTCGCCAAAGCCAAGCAATCCATCGAAGATGATTTGCACTCCCGCAATATGCCCGAGGTCGAATATTTCTTCGAAAAGTTCATAAAGAGCTTCGAGCTCACTCTCGACGAACTCGAAGGGCTTTAAAATTTTGCGCTATAATTAAGGTATATAGCGCAATAGCTTGACTGCGTCAAGCTATTAAAAATCATTATCTGAAAGAGGTAAAAAAATGAAAAAGCTTTTATTACTGTTGTTGTGCGCGGGCACGGCGGCAACCGCCGCCGCGGGACTGTCCGCGTGCGAGCACAAGCACGATTATTCCGAAACGGAGGTGTCGCCCACCTGTACGGAGCAGGGCTACACCGTTTACCGCTGTAACTGCGGCGAGGAGTATAAGGATAATTACACTCAGCCGCTCGGACACAAGCTCGGAGCTTACGTTTCCGACGGCAACGCGACTTGCACGAAGGACGGCACCGAAACGGCGGAGTGCGAAAGCTGCGGCGGGCACGATACCCGCGACGTTCCGAATTCGAAGCTCGAACACCGTTTCGTAAGCTATATGCCCGACGGCAACGCGACTTGCACCGAGGACGGCACTAAAACCGCGCGTTGCGAAAACTGCGACGCAACCGATACTCTTCCCGACGAGGGCAGTAGAAGGGGGCACACCTTCCTGTTCGACGGCTACGTTTCCGACAATAACGGAACGTGCACGAAAAACGGCACCGAAACCGCGAAGTGTTTAAACTGCGACGCAACGACTCAGAGGGAGGAGGGCAACAGTAAAAAATACCACCGCTATGAAAACGGAAGCTGTACGGTCTGCAATGCAAGCTACACCGAGGGACTGAAATTCGAGCCCTTCGGCAAAGACTGTATTTTAACGGGCATAGGCACGGCAACGGGCTCGGAAATAATAATTCCCGACACGGTTGACGGTAAGCGCGTGCGCGTGATAGCCGAAAGAGTGTTTCAGGATTGCGATTTTATAAAGAAGATCGTAATTCCGCATAGCGTAGACGACGTAAGGGACGGCGCGTTCCAGTATTGCTATAATCTTGAAAGCCTGCTCGTCGAGGACGGCAATACCGTCTACTATTCCGAGGGCAACTGCGTTATAGCGCAATATGATAAAAAGGTCGTCGCGGGCAGCAAGAACAGCGTGATACCCGAGGGCGTCGTTTCGATAGGCAAGTATGCGTTCGCGTGCACGGGAATAGAGAAGCTTACGATTCCCGCAGGCGTGAAAAGTATATGGGAATACGCGTTCAGCGGCTGTCAGAGCCTTAAAACGCTCGAGGTGGAGGCGGGCAACCCCGCCTACCGCTCGGAGGGAAACTGCATAATAGAGCTTAAAAGCAACACCCTTATCGCGGGCTGTAACGCGAGCGTTATTCCCGAGGGCATAACCGCAATCGGCGAAGCGGCGTTCTATAACTGTTCTCTGCTTTCGTCCGTCGTTTTGCCCGCGAGCCTGACCTCGATAGGCGAAAACGCGTTCATCTCCTGCAATTCGCTGACGGCGGTGACCGTCCATGCGGGCGTGACCGAAATAGCGCGGGGCGCGTTCCAATACTGCTATGCGCTTACGGTATACTGCGAGGTTGCCGAAGTGCCCGAGGGCTGGACGGATAACGGCGCAATGAACGGCTGGCTTAAAACGTGCACCATCGTGTGGGACTGCAAAAACAACGACAGGGACGCCGAAGGCTTTGCGTACACGCTCGTCAACGGCGTGCGCTATAAGCTTAAAGACGGCTCGGCGTGGGTTGTGGAGCAGCCCGCAAATCTGATTGACGCCTATATACTCACTGCCGTGGAGTACGGCGGCGAAAGCTACAAGGTCGATTACGTTAGCAATCAGGCGTTCCGTAAATGCGATATGCTTGAAAAGGTGCGTATACCTCAGACGGTGACTTCCGTATACCCGCAGACCTTCCAGAATAATAGTGCTTTGAAGGAGGTCGTTTTGCCCGCTACGGTTTCGAAGATAGCGTACGCGGCGTTTGCGGGCTGCGAAAATCTGAGCGTGATAAAATTCGAGGGTATGAAGGAAACCTGGAAGAAAATAGAAAAGAATAAGGATTGGTGTAAGAATACGGGCGAGTTCACCGTGGAGTGCTCCGACGGTATTTTGACGAAAGCCGAAAGCATGGAATAAAATAGCGGCGGAGCGCCGCGCGCTCCGCCGTCAAAACACAATCCCCCGCGCAACCGCACGGGGGAAATTATTTGTAAATTATTCAGTTTTATTGCGGAAATCGCCTCCCCGCGGAGCTGAAAAAGCTGTTTCGGTTATTGTAACCATTGCGGTCTCTGCCGCACAAGTTTTTCCGCGCTCGGAATCAGATTTCCTCCGTAAAATTGTACATCGGAGTTTACCCTTCCTTTCAGTTAATCGTCTTTGCGAAGTAAATCATAAACGTTTACCTCCGTAACAATTACTTTGCGTTGCCGCTTATTATAAAGCGACGGTGATTTGAAACTTTTTTGAAAATAAACCTTGTCCCGCTTTCGCGGCTACTTGTCCTTCATATAGCTTACCTCAAAGATTAATGTTGGCGCCTAACATTTAATGTAAGTTATTTTCTTTTGTACCTTTATTATAGCACGCGTTTTGAGTTTGTCAAGGGGTATTTTAAAAATATTTTTAAAAATCGTTAAAAAAGAAGCATTTTTTTCGGCGGTGTGCTATAATGTTTCGGTATTTAAACAAAGGAGATAAAAAAATGGGCGTAGAAGGCGTATTTTCAATAGACAGCGGTCTCGGTTTTGTCATAATAATAGCCATTATTCTGTTTTCTACAAAGGTTTTAGGGCTTGTGTGCAGACGCATAGGTCTGCCTCAGGTCTTGGGTTACATAATCGCGGGAATTATAATAGGTCCCGCAATCTTCGGCGAGCTTTGCGGTTTTTCGCTTATCGGGCTCAACAAGCCGGGCAGCGACGCTTCGTACAAGGCGCTGTTTCTTTTGAACGGCTTCGGCGAGGACGGGTTCTCTATGGGCACGGACGGGCTTGCCATATTCTCTAAAATCGGCGTTTTGCTGCTTATGTTCTCGACGGGTCTCGAAACCAACCTTTCCGAGCTGAAAAAGACGGGGCTTGCCGCAACCCTTGTTGCGTGCATGGGCGTAGCCGTTCCCATGGCGCTGGGCATTTTGATTTCTCTGCCCTTCGGAAGTCTTGGTCTGGGCACCGAAAATATTTATAACTGCGTATTTATCGGCGCGATACTGACCGCGACGTCGGTCGCCATCACCGTGTCGGTTTTAAAGGAGCTGGGCAAAATCAGCACCAAGCTCGGCACTACCATCGTTTCCGCCGCGATTATCGACGACGTTATCGGCATTATCGTTTTGTCGATTGTAACGGGTATCGCAAAGTCGGGCGACGCGGGCGATTTGACGGGCTTCGCGTGGTTCAAGGCGCAGTGGTGGGGCACCGTCATTATGATTGTCGCGTTCTTTATCGTGGCAATCGCGCTCGGCTTCGGCATATCCTACCTCTTCAAGTGGCTGGATAAAAAGTGGCCTTCGACCCACCGTATACCCGTATTCTCGCTCGTAGTATGCTTCTTCTACTCGTGGCTTGCGGAGGAAGTGTTCGGCGTCGCCGACATAACGGGCGCGTTCCTTGCTGGCATAGTGCTTTCGACCGTGCACCACGCCAGCGAGTACACAGACAAAAAGGTAGAGGTCAACACGTACACGATGTTCGCGCCCGTGTTCTTTGCGAACATAGGCATAAGCAATATTTCCTTCCTCGGACTGAACGGAATGATTTTCCTGTTCGCGTTCCTCGCCGTGCTCATGGGGCTTATCGGCAAAATCGTCGGCTGCGGCGCGGTCGCGAAATGCTTCAAGTATAATTTAAGGGAAAGCTCGATTGCGGGCGTCGGCATGATGGCGCGCGGCGAAGTCGCGCTTATCGTCACCTCGACCGCGCTCGGCGCGGGTCTGCCCGAGGAGTTCGTCATAATGACGGTGCTTCTAATTCTCGTTTCCTCGGTGCTTACGCCCGTCTTGTTGAAGGCGCTTTACGGCAAGCAAAAGCCTTTGCCCGCAAACGGTGCGCCCGAACCTGCGGACAGCTTAGAACCGCCCGAACAGCAATAAAAAAAGCTCCCGCAAGGGAGCTTTATTCGTTGGATAAATCGTTGTAATAGCTTTCGAGGCGGTCGGCGATTTCGCCGAGAGATTTATAAAAGAAAATCCTTTCCTCATCGGTAAAAAACGCGCTTCCCGCTTCTACGGCTTTGTCCGAGCGCTCGGTTATAAACTCCGCAAGGCTTTTGCCCTTTTCGGTAAGTACCGTCCGCGCGCCGACCTTTTCGGCGTAGCCTTGCTGTATCATTGTTTTGAGCGCGCGGGATATTGCCGCCTTGTCTTCGAGCGTGAGCTTGACAAGCTCGGTCGAGGTGAGTCCTTCGGGGTGTTCGTTAAGATAATAACCGCACATTATGTGCACGGCTTTAAGCCCGTGCTTCTGCGATTCGAGCAGTTTTATCTTCTGCACAATCTTGTTCAGCTTCAAAATCGTTATTGTAAAGTGTTCGAAAATTTTATCCATAATTCCACCGTACGTTGACTTTTCAACCGTAATTATATTGATTAATTCCGCGTATGTCAAATAATAAAACGGACTTGCCGTAAAATTCGGCACGTCCGTTTTATCTCATACAACAATTCAGTGTGAAAGCATCCAGTTTTTCACTTCCTCCCGCGCAATGGGGAAAATGCTTTCAAAAGGATACTTGGACGAAATTCCTCCGTTGGTGTATACAAAATATCTTCCGTCGTTCGTTTTATATAAGGTCTCTTCATAGCCGTTCGGGTCGCCGGGCACACCGTAGGTGAATTTTTTGTCTATTGTAGAGTTCATGGTGTCGTAAACGACGCCGTCGATTTCTTTACACATAGATTTTACTCCCCTAACATATTTGAAAACGCTTTTAAATTTTATCACACCCGCGCGAATAAAGTCAACGCAATCAAATTTATTGCCCTCACGCCCCTGCGTTTGTTATTTAATAGCTAAAAAATGTTAATACACAAAATAAAATATTGAAAAATGTCAACCGAATTTACTTGACATATCTTTTGCGGTAATGTAATATATATCGCGGTGGACAAATTTTCTTTTATTACCCTTTGGGATACCTACAACGGATTGCTGACCAAAACCCAGCAAGAGATTACCGATTTATATTTCAATATGGATTTGACGGTATCCGAAATTGCCGCGGAAAAGAACGTTTCGAGGCAAGCCGTTTCAGACTGTCTGAAAGGCTGTAAAGCACAGCTCGAAGAGTACGAGGAGAAACTCCGTTTCTGCCGCCGTAATATAGGCGTGAAGAAGTGGATCGAAGAGTTTGCGTCCGCCCGCCCCGAGTTCAAAGAGGAAACGGATAAGCTCGGCGCGATTATAAGAGGGGAGGTGTAGACTTTGGGCGCGTTTTCGTCGTTATCCGAAAGATTAAACCATATTTTTTCAAAGCTTACAAAGCGCGGCAGACTGACCGAGCTTGAAATAAAGACCGCAATGCGCGAGGTGCGCGTTGCGCTTTTAGAGGCGGACGTAAACGTCAAGGTCGCAAAACAGTTCTGCTCGGAGGTCTCCGAAAAGGCGGTCGGGCAGGAAATTTTAAAAAGCCTTAACCCCGCCCAGCAAGTTATAAAAATCGTCAATGACGAGCTTATCGCCCTTATGGGTTCCTCAAACCAGAAGCTCGCCATTTCACCCAAGCCTCCCACGGTCATAATGATGTGCGGACTTCAAGGCGCGGGTAAGACGACCCTTTGCGGCAAGCTTGCCGTAAACTTGAAAAAAAGCGGCAAAAAACCCCTTTTGGTCGGGTGCGACATATACCGCCCCGCCGCCATAAACCAGCTTAAAGTAGTCGGCAAAAACGCGGGCGCGGAGGTGTTCGAAAAGGGCACGCAAAGCCCCGTAAAAACGGCTCGGGAAGCGGTCGAATACGCGAAATCCATGGGCTTCGATACGGTGATTATAGACACCGCGGGACGCCTCGAAATCGACGAAGCGCTCATGCAGGAGCTTGAAAATATCAAAAAGGGCGTCGAGGTCACCGAAATTCTTTTAACCGTCGACAGCATGATGGGTCAGGTCGCGGTCAACGTTGCAAAGACCTTTAACGAAAGGTTGGAGGTCACGGGCATAATTTTGACCAAGCTCGACGGCGATACCCGCGGCGGAGCGTGCCTTTCAATTAAGGCGGTCACGGGCAAGCCCGTTAAATTTATAGGCGTGGGCGAAAAGCTTACCGATTTGGAGCCGTTCTATCCCGACCGCATGGCGTCGAGAATTCTCGGCATGGGCGACGTTCTGACCCTGATTGAAAAGGCGCAGGAGGCTGTCAGCGAGGAGCAGGCGAAGGCAATGCAGAAAAAGATGCTTGAAAACACCTTCACGCTCGAAGATTACCTCGTACAGTTCGAGAGTATGAAAAAGATGGGCGGCGCGCAAGCCGTGCTTGCCATGATGCCGGGCATGGGCGGAAAGGTCAAGGCGGACGACATCGACGAAAACAGAATCGAGCGCACGAAGGCGATTATTCTTTCCATGACCAAGCGCGAGCGGGTCGAGCCGTCGATAATAAACTCGTCGAGGAAGAAGAGAATTGCGGCGGGTTCGGGCACGAGCGTGCAGGAGATAAACCAGCTTTTGAAGCAGTTCGAGCAGACGAAGCAGTTAATGAAGCAATTGAAAAGCGGCAAGAGAAGATTGCCTTTTTAAACAGCGTAAGCGGGCTTGTCGCGGGCATATACGGGGATTACGACGTTGCACGAGAATCACCACGTTTATAGCGACGATGGCAATTAAATAATCTGTCGGTAGCTCAAACGGAGAGAGCGGGATAAAACTTGGAGTCCGTCGCAAGCGAGAGGTTCCGGAGGCACCGAAAGGCAAATTAGCCGACGGCGGGGCAGCTCCGCCAGACTGAAACGTGTAGGGAAGCGGGTTATCCTCATTCGCTAAGCTAAAAAAAGTGCGGGTTCGAGCCCCGCCCGACAGACCATAATTACGTTGCGAGCAAAAATCAGTAAACAAAAATAAATAAATTTTTATATATAGGAGAAAACAAAAATGGCAGTTAAAATGAGATTAACCAGAATGGGCGACAAGAAATCACCTTTCTACCGCGTGGTAGTTATCGATTCGCGCAAGGCGCAGTCGGGCGAGTACATCGATAAAATCGGTTATGTAGACCCCCTCAAAACCCCCGCCGAAATCAACATCGACGTTGAAAAGGCAAAGGCATGGCTTGCGAAGGGCGTTCAACCCACCGAGACCGTAAAAAGCTATCTTGTAAAGGTCGGCGCGATGGAGCAGTCCAAAAAGCTTTCCGCCCCTAAAACGAACGATAAGAAGAAAAAGGATTAATCGGCGTTTATAAAAGAGGAAGTTTATGTTAGATTTAATTAAATTCGTTGTCGGACAGTTCGCCGAAAAGAAGGACGAGGTCGAGTACAACGTCGAGGAAAAAGAGACCGCAATCGAGGTTACGGTGCTTCTTGCCGAGTCCGATATGGGCAAGGTAATCGGCAAGCAGGGCAAAATCGCAAAGGCTTTAAGAACGCTCATTAAAGCTTCTACCCCCCGCGACGGCAAGAAATATATTCTCGAAATCAAAGAAAAAGAATAAAACTGCGTCTATGCGTCGAAATACATCGTTGTGCTTGCGTTTTGCTTCGGGTTATTTACTTCTATGTAAGCGCCCCTTGCAAAGTCGCACACGCCTTGTCTTTCTCGCATATCCACAGTTTTAGTAAACAAATTATGCAAGAATTTTTAACCGTTGCAACGATATTGAAACCGCAGGGCATACGCGGCGAAATCAAGGTCAAGGCATTGACCGACAGCGCGGACGACTTGAAGGCTTTTAAAAAGCTGCTGATAGACGGAGTGGAGTATTCCGTCCTTTCGGTGCGCGCGCAAGGCGAATTCGCCTTTCTCGGCTTGAAGGGCATTGCCGACAGAAACGCCGCCGAGCTTTTACGCGGCAAGAGTATCGAGGTCGCGCGCGGCGAAGCCCCCGAATTGCCCGAGGGGCGGTATTATATCGTCGATTTGATAGGCTGCGAGGTGTTGACCGAGCGGGGCGATTTAATCGGCGAGGTGACCGACGTAACGCCCGCAAAGACCGACGTGTACACAATCTCGAAAAACGGCAAAGAAACCGTCTTTGCCGCCGCCGACGGCGTTATAACCGACGTCGACGTCGGGGCTAAAAAAATAACGGTAAACTCAAAAAGATTTAAGGAAGTTTCCCTTTGAAAATTACGATCCTTACGCTGTTCCCCGAAATGTTCGCGCCCTTGAAGGGCAGTATAATCGGCAGGGCGGTGTCCTCGGGAAAACTCGAAATCGAAATTGTGAACGTGCGCGACTACGCCGAAAACAAGCACTCGAAGTGCGACGATTATCCTTTCGGCGGAGGCGCAGGAATGGTTATGATGCCTCAGCCGATAGGCTCGGCAATTAAAGCGGTTGACCCCGAACACAGGGCGCACCGCATTTACCTTTCCCCCAAGGGCGCGACGTTCACGCAGGACAAGGCGTTCACTCTTTTAGGGTATGAACACCTTATTTTGTTATGCGGGCATTACGAGGGAATAGACCAAAGAATTATAGACCTCTATATCGACGAGGAAATTTCGATAGGCGACTACGTTTTAACGGGCGGCGAGCTGCCCGCCATGGTCGTCTGCGACTGCATTGCGCGTTACGTCGACGGCGTAATTTCAAACGCTTCGTTGACCGACGAAACGTTCGGCGAAAACGGGCTGGAATACCCGCAGTATACCCGCCCCGCGGTGTACGAGGGCGCGGCGGTGCCCGAGGTGCTTTTGTCGGGCAACCACGCCGAAATAGACAAGTGGCGGAAGGAGCAAAGCGCGAAGCTAACGCGCGAGAAGCGCCCCGATCTGGCGGGAGGCAGTAAATGAAAAAAATACAGTGGTTCCCCGGTCATATGACCAAGGCAATGCGAATGATGGAGGAGGCTGTGCCCCTCGCGGACGGGATAATTTACGTCCTCGACGCACGCTGCCCCGCCTCGTCGTTCAACAGAAAACTTTTGAAAATGTCGGGCTCGAAGCCCGTTTTATACGTGCTCAACAAGGCTGACCTTGCGGACGAGCGCGCCGACGCGTTAATGAAAATTATTGGCGGCAACGCGGTCAAGATAAACGCGGCGAACGCGAATTCGAAGCGGGATATTACGGCGGCAATCGAAAAACTCATTGCCGAAAAGCGCGAAAGAAACCTTGCCAAGGGCTACAACAAGACGTTCAGATTTATGGTCGTCGGCGTTCCGAACACGGGCAAGAGTACGGTTATAAATCTGCTTGCGGGGTCGAAGCGGACGGTCACGGGCGACAAGGCGGGCGTAACCCGAGGTAAACAGTGGATACGCCTTGACGGGTACGAGCTTTTGGATACCCCCGGCACTATGCCCCCGTCGTTCGACAATCAGTCGCTCGCTTTGCACCTCGCATACGTCGGAAGCATTAACGACGATATCCTCGACTTGGACGATATCGCGCTCGAACTTCTGGGCGAGCTTTACGAAAAGTACCCGGGGCGCCTCGAAGAACGTTACGGCATTACGGGCGGAACAAAGCTTGAAATGCTGGACTGCGTCTGCAAACGCAGAGGGCTTGTGTTGCGGGGCGGCGAATACGATTACGAGCGCGCCGAACGCGCCGTTATAGACGATTTCAGAAAAGGCAGGCTGGGTAGAATTACCCTCGATTCGACAGAGGATATGCGCGGGTGTTTTGAAAATGGATAAGCTTTTATACGAAAGAGAACTGCACGGCGCAGGGTATAAATACGTCTGCGGCGTGGACGAGGTCGGCAGAGGACCTCTGGCGGGTCCCGTGGTGTGCGCGGCGGTTATAATGCCGACCGACGATATAATAGAGGGCATTGACGACAGCAAAAAACTTTCCGCGAAGAAGCGGGAGGCGTTGTCCGGACTGATACTCAAAAAAGCGGTTGCATACGCCATATGCCGCGTCGATCCCGAAATTATAGACGAAATCAACATACTCGAAGCGACTAAGCTTTGTATGAAAAATGCGGTCGAAAGCTTGAAAATAAAGCCCGATTTCGTGCTCACCGACGGCAATATGACCCTCGATATATCCTTGCCCCAGAAAAGCATTGTAAAGGGCGACAGCCTCAGCTATTCGATAGGCGCGGCGTCAATTGCGGCAAAGGTCTACCGTGACGCGCTTATGGACGAGTACGACGCGGAATACCCTGCGTATGCGTTTGCGAAAAACAAGGGCTACGGCACGGCGGTACATATAAAAGCGATAAAAGAGGCGGGGATATGCCCCGTCCACCGCAAAAGCTTCACGAAAAAATGGCACTGAACAGAAAAAAGTTAGGCAACGGCGGCGAGGGGCTTGCGGTAAAATATCTCAAAAAACGCGGCTGGAAAATTCTCAAAAGGAATTTCGTAAACCCGTTCGGCGAGGTCGATATAATCGCCTCGAAGGGGGAAGTTACGGCGTTTATAGAGGTCAAGACCAGAACCTCGGACGCGTTCGGCGCGCCCGCCGAGGCGGTGGACGAACGGCGCAGACGAAGATATATCGCGGCGGCAAAGTATTTTTTCGTCGGGCGCGAGCCGGACTGCGTAGTGCGCTTCGATATAATCGAAGTGTATAAGGGCGAAATAAATCATATCGAAAATGCGTTCTCGTAATTCGGTATTGACAAATTCTGCCGCATAATTTATAATGAAAGGAAAACGGGGGAAACAACTAATGGAAAAACGAGCGTACGAAATTTACTCGCACCTCAACCGCGAAATTTGCGTCAAGGTAATACCGGGGCATTTCGCGACAAAGCACTCGCACATCAGTCACTGTATAGACATGACGCAGGTCAAGTCGCTTTTAAACATGGCGAGGTCGGCGGCAAGAATTCTTGCGGACAGCTTTTTGAATACGCCGGTCGACACGATAATCACGCTTGAAAGAATGAAGATGGTCGGCGCATTTATGGCGGAGTGCCTTTCGGCGTCGGGCGTCAACGCGCGGCAGAATATCGCGGTGCTCACGCCCGAGCTCATGGGCGACAAAATGCTTTTAAGGGATAACTTCCTGCCGTACGTCATGAACAACCACGTCTTGCTTTTAACCGCTTCGGCTACGACGGGTCAGACGGTTAACAGCGGTATCGAGGGCATCAAATATTACGGCGGCTCGCCCGCGGGCGCGGCGACCGTGTTCGGCGGCGAGTTCGAGTGCGAAGTTCCCGTGGTGAAGCTTTTCGGCGTTGCCGATATCCCCGGCTATACTTCGTACGCCCCGCAGGAGTGTCCCATGTGCAGGAACGGGCAGAAGGTGGACGCGGTAGTTAATTCTTACGGATACAGCAAAATAGTATAAGAGTTCACGAATTTTTGTTTCTATTCAGCGAAACAAAAATCCCGTGATTTAAGGGCTGCTCGCCCTCTGCCCGCAATACTAAGGGCACACAAGTATATAATTGCGGGCATTCACCTCGGTGAGCCGCAGGTATGCGCAAATTGTGTGCGCAAGCAAAAAGTGTGATTTTTGCTTGCGCCGTTAATTTTTTGAAACTTGATACGCAAATTTTCTTTTGTGAAAATTGCGACACACCCCCTAAAAACAGTTGCCATTATTAAAAATATTTGTTAATATAGTTTTCGACTTACAGAGTAAGCCAAATAAAAAAATAATTGTGCCGAGAATTTTCAGGGCGGATTTATTTCGCCCGTAAGAAAATTCCGACAATATAACTCACGGCAAATATATTGCAAAGCAAAAGATTTGCGTGAACTTTTGGAGGTTGTAATGATTAAAGGTTTAGTTGAAGCCATTGAAAAAGAGGGAATGAAAGAGACGGTTCCCCAGTTTAACGTAGGCGATACAGTAAAGGTCGGCTTCAAGGTCATCGAGGGGACGAAGGAAAGAATTCAGAACTTCGAGGGCGTTGTAATCGCGAAGAAGCACGGAGGCATCAGAGAAAGCTTCACCGTGCGCAGAATGTCTTTCGGCGTAGGCGTAGAAAGAACTTTCCCTCTTCACTCGCCGAAGATTGCTTCCATTACCGTTGTTAAAAAGGGTAAGGTTAGAAGGGCTAAGCTTTATTACCTGCGCGGACTTACCGGCAAGGCGGCAAAAATCAAAGAAGTTAAATAATCAAATAAAAAAGCTCTTGTTGCGCGCAAGAGCTTTTTTAATTTATGAGGAAAATTATGTTGTCAAAGATAACAAGCTTTGCGCTCAGAGGGCTCGAAGGCATACCCGTAGAGGTCGAGACAGACATAAACAAGGGGATGGTTTCCTGCGACATTGTCGGGCTTCCCGACACCGCCGTAAAGGAAAGCAAGGAACGGGTGCGTTCGGCGATAAAAAACAGCGCGCTTATATTTCCCGTTAACAAAATTACGATAAACCTCGCTCCCGCGGACGTCAAAAAAGAGGGGTCGCATTACGATTTGCCCCTCGCCGTCAGCATATTGAAGGCGAGCGGACAGCTGTCCGCAAATTTCGACGGCACGGTTCTGCTCGGCGAGCTCGCGCTCGACGGTTCGCTCCGTCCCGCGGAGGGCATACTTCCCGTGCTTATATCGGCAAGAAGCAAGGGCTTCAAGCGCTTCGTAATTCCCGCGGGCAACCGCGGCGAAGCGAGCTTTATAGACGGCGCCGAGGTCTACGCCCTGAACACTCTCAAAGAAGTAGTCGAATTTTTGCAGGGCGAAAAGACGTTCGAGCTCGTAAAAGCCCGCAGTTATGCCTCCGTGAGGAAGGCGCAGACTTATAACTGCGATATGTCGCTCGTTAAGGGACAAGCTGCGGCGAAGCGCGCGATAGAGATAGCCGTTGCGGGCGGGCACAATATTCTGCTTGTCGGTCCGCCGGGGTCGGGAAAAACCATGCTCGCGAGGTGTATCCCCACGATTATGCCCGACTTAACGTTTGAGGAAGCGTTGGAGGTCACTAAAATTCTGTCCGTGTCGGGTGAATTGCCCGAAGACGGAATTGTGACTTTGCGCCCTTTCAGAACGCCCCACCACACCGCGACGACGGTTTCGCTGTGCGGCGGCGGAAGCGGAAAAATCCGCGCGGGCGAAATTTCAAAGGCGCACAACGGCGTGCTGTTTTTAGACGAGCTGCCCGAATATCACCGCAGCACTTTGGAAGCTTTGCGCCAGCCCCTCGAAGACAGGGTCATTACCGTGACGCGCGCGGGCGCCTCGGTTACCTTCCCCGCGGACTTTATTCTTTGCGCCAGCATGAACCCCTGCCCGTGCGGCAACTACGGCTCGGCGAAGCACGTCTGCAAGTGCACCCCCGCGCAAATCCTAAGATACAGAAGTCGTGTTTCGGGGCCGCTGCTCGACAGAATCGATTTACATATCGAGGCGGACGGCGTTGTTTACGACGAGCTGATATCCGAAGCCGCCGCCGAGACGAGCGCGGAAATCCGGTCCCGCGTCGAGCGGGCGAGGCAAATCCAGCGCGAGCGGTTTCAAGGCGAGGATATGCGCGTCAACTCGAACATGGGCGAAAGGCAAATTAAAAAATATTGCCGTCTCTCCGCCGAAAGCGAGAACATTTTGAGGGGCGCGTTCGAAAGCCTCAATCTCTCGGCGCGGGCGCGTTCGAGAATAATCAAAGTCGCGCGGACGATTGCGGATTTGGACGGCTCGGCGGATATTCAGCCGAAGCATATTCTGGAGGCAACTTCGTACAGAAGCGCGGGCTTATAGTAAAATGTATACGAATGAAGAAATAAATTTAATAATTCTTTCAAGCTTTTCCGAGCTTTCGTACGCGTTCAAAAAAATTTTGTCAGAACAGGCCGATTTGAAAAATTACGAAAATTTTCTGATTAAAACCCTTTCGGGCGGCGTATATAATAAAGTGAACAGCCTTTTTCACGACGAGGGTTATCGGGGCGGAATACTCAAAAGCTTGGAGAAAAAGGGGATAAAGTGCGTCACGATTTATTCGGACGGATACCCCGAAACGCTGAAAAACATTTCCGCGCCGCCCGTCGTTTTATACTGCAAAGGCGACGTTTCCCTTCTGAAAACGAACTGCTTTTCGATAGTCGGGTCGAGGCGTACTTCCCAAAAGTCGCTTGCCGACTGCAAGAAGATGGCGGGCGAAATTTCAAGCCGTTTTACCGTGGTTTCGGGCTTTGCCGACGGCGCGGACAGCGCGGCTTTGGAGGGCGCGCTCGCGGCGGGCGGAAAGGTTATTTCGGTATTTGCAAACGGCCTCGATTACATATATCCCGCAATCAACAGACCATTGGCGGACAAGGTTGAAAAGTGCGGGTTGATTATAACCGAATACCCGCCCGAGGTCGGTCCTAAGCCCTATCATTTCCCCGTTCGCAACCGCATAATAGCGGGGCTTTCGAAGGGGACGCTGGTCGTTTCGGCTGATAAAACCAGCGGCGCGCTGATAACGGCGGACTATGCCGCGGACTACGGCAGAGACGTGTTTGCGTTTCCGTATTCGATAGGCGCTTTTTCTGGCGCGGGGTGCAACGCGCTCATTAAAAAAGGCGCATTTCTTGCGGAAAATATACTTGACATTTTCGGAGTATATAGTTTAGACTTTAATACGCCCGCGCAAACCGACCCCCTTTCCGAGGATGAAAACGCCGTATATGTCGCGGTGAAATCCCTCGGAGACGCGTTTTTGCCCGACGTGGCAGAGACGCTCGGGAAGCCTCTTTACGAGGTTCGGTCGATAATATGCGCGCTCGAAATCAAAAAGAAAGTGGCGGCGCTGGGCGGAAACAGATACAGCGCAATATAGGTGGATTTATGGATTTGATTATAGTAGAGTCGCCTTCGAAGGCAAAAACAATTGCAAAATACTTAAAGGGAAAGTACAAGGTCGACGCTTCGGGCGGACACGTAAGGGATTTGCCCGAGAAGTCTCTGGGCGTGCGGGTCAGCGCGAACTTCGAGCCGAAGTACGAAGTCACCGCGAGCAAAAAAGAAGTTATAAAAAGGCTCACCGCCGAGGCGGCTAAGGCGGGCAAAGTATATCTCGCAACCGACCCCGACCGCGAGGGCGAGGCGATAAGCTGGCATTTGCAGACCGTTTTGGGTCTCGACGAGAACGGCGACAACCGCATAGAGTTCAACGAAATTTCTCCCTCGGCAGTAAAGCACGCGCTCGAAAAGCCGAGAAAGATAAATTACAATCTTGTTGACGCGCAGCAGGCGCGGCGTGTGCTTGACAGACTTGTGGGCTATAAGCTTTCACCGCTTTTGAACAACCGTATCCAGAACGGACTTTCGGCGGGCAGAGTACAGTCTGTCGCGCTGCGTCTTATTGTCGACAGAGAACGCGAAATTCAGGCGTTCGTTCCCGACGAGTACTGGACGTTCAACGCAATGCTACAAGACGCGGAGAAAAAATACCAGCCGTTCAAGGCGACCTATCAGTACAAAAAAAGCGGCGAAAGCATAGGCAAGGAGCTTGCCGACAAGGTCGAAGAGGCGGTCAGAAATTCCACGTTCAAAGTTACGAAGGTTTCCAAGGGCGTTACCAAAAAGCACGCGCCCGCGCCGTTCACCACCTCGTCGCTGCAACAGGACGCTTCGAACAAGTTCGGCATGACCTCGCCCGAAACAATGCTTGTGGCGCAGCACCTCTACGAGGGTATGGACGTCGGCGGCGACCATATCGCGCTGATTACTTATATAAGAACGGACTCCGTCCGTATTTCCAAGGAAGCGCAGGACAACGCGCTAGAATTCATAAAGGCGGAGTACGGCGAAAAGTTCGCGCCCGAAAAGCCGAACGTCTACGCGACCAAAAAGGGCGCGCAGGACGCGCACGAGGCAATCCGCCCGATTAACCTTACGGTCACACCCGCAAGCGTTAAAAACTCCCTCGACAGAAAACACTACAACGTTTACAAATTAATTTACGACAGATTTGTCGCGTCGCAGATGGCGGAAGCTCAGTACAACTCCATGCAGATAGACGCGGAAGCGGCGGGCTACACGTTCAAGGCGAGCGGCAAGGCAATGCTTTTCGCGGGCTACACGGCGGCATATCAGGAGCAAAAGGACGAGGAAGAGGAGCTGGCGAAGCTTCTTCCCCCCGTCGAGGAGGGCGACGAGCTTCTTTTGAACGAGCTTTTGAAGGAGCAGAAATTCACCCGCCCGCCTTTAAGATACACCGACGCTTCGCTTGTAAAAGCCATGGAAGAAAAGGGCATCGGCAGACCGTCGACCTACGCCTCGATTATCTCTGTGCTGACAAAAAGGCACTACGTCGAGAAAGAGGGCAAGCACATGGTGCCGACCGAAATCGCGTATAAAATCACCGATATGCTCGTCAAGTACTTCACCGAAATTATGGACGTAGGCTTTACCGCGCACATGGAGGACGACCTCGACAAGATAGAGGAAGGGGGCGTAGACTGGCACAAGATTATCGCCGATTTCTACCCCGGTTTTTCCGAACAGCTTCGGGCGGCGTCGACCGACGGCGACGAGCTGACGGACATAATGTGCGAAAAGTGCGGGCACCCCATGATAAGGCGTACGGGCAAATACGGCAAGTATCTCGCCTGCTCGAATTACCCCGCTTGCTCGAACATAGTCAGCGAAAGCGAAACCGAGGTTTCGGAAATGCGCTGTCCCAAGTGCGGCGACAACATGATAGTAAAAAGCGGCAAGTTCGGCAAGTTCCTTGCGTGCCCCAATTATCCCGACTGCTCGGCGATACTCCCCATAGACGCGAAGCTCACCGAGGAAAAATGCTCGGCGTGCGGCGCGGAAATGCTGCTTAAAAAGGGCAGATACGGAAGCTTCCTCGAATGCCCCAAGTGCGGCTCGAAACGCCCCCTGAACGCGCCCGACGGCGGCGCGCGGGAGAACGAGAAGCTCGACGGCAAGTGTCCCGACTGCGGCAAGTCCATGCGCAGAATGCGCTCGAAAACTGGCAAGATATATTACGGCTGTACGGGCTACCCCGATTGCAGATTTTTAAGCTGGGATATCCCCACGGGCGACAAGTGCCCGAAGTGCGGAAAGTTCCTTGTCAAGCGGGGCAACAAGATAAGATGCTCGGAGAAAAATTGCGATTACTCGGAGGATATCCCCGAGGTAAACAATGAAAATTAAAATAATCGGCGCGGGGCTCGCGGGGTGCGAGGCGGCAATGTGGCTTGCCGAACGCGGGGCGGAGGTCGAGCTTTACGACATCAAACCGAAGAGTTTCACCCCCGCGCATACATACGAAGGCTACGGCGAACTCGTCTGTTCGAACTCGCTGAAAAGCAAGGACGTATACGGCAACGCATGCGGACTTTTAAAGGAAGAAATGCGGCTTCTGGGCTCGCTCATGATAGAGGCGGCGGAAGAGACGCAGATACCCGCGGGCGGGGCGCTTGCGGTGGAAAGAGAGGCTTTCTCCGCATATATTACGAGGCGAATTAAAAATCACCCGAATATTTCGATTGTCTGCGAAGAGGTTAAAAAAGTGCCCGAAGAGTGGTGCATAGTCGCCACGGGCCCGCTCACGACAGACGCGCTGTCCGATGATATCAAGGGCATATGCGGGGGGCAATTGCATTTTTACGACGCCTCCGCGCCCATTGTATCGCGGGAAAGCATAGATTTCGACAACTGTTTTTACGGCGACAGATACGGCAAGGGCGGCGACGACTATATCAACTGCCCGCTGAACAAGGAGGAGTACGAAAACTTCGTCGACGCGCTAATATGCGCCGACAAAGTTATACTCCGCGACTTCGAAAAGCGGGAGATATTCGAGGGCTGTATGCCCGTAGAAGTGCTCGCAGCGCGCGGGCGCGACAGTCTGAGGTTTGCAATGTTAAAGCCCGTCGGGCTCACCGACGGCGAAGGAAACAAATTTTACGCCGTGCTTCAACTTCGGAAAGAGAACGCGGACGGAACGGCATATAACCTTGTCGGCTGTCAGACTAATCTGAAATTCGGCGAACAGAAGCGGGTTTTCTCTATGATACCCGCGCTGAAAAACGCGGACTTTTTGAGATACGGCGTCATGCACCGCAACACGTTCATTAATTCGCCGTCGTGTCTGAATTCCGACTTTTCTTTAAAGGCAAAGCCTACGGTGTTTTTCGCGGGGCAGATTACGGGGGTAGAGGGCTACGTCGAATCCGCGGCGAGCGGGCTTTTGGCGGCGCGGCATTTGTATTCGAAGCTTCAAGGGCGCGAGCCGGTAATTCCCGACAATACGACCGTGCTCGGCGCCTTGTCGGCGCATATTGCGGGGGCAAGCGAAAATTTTCAGCCGATGAATGCGAATTTCGGAATTTTAAAATCCCCCGAAATGAAGATAAGGGACAAGAAACAGCGCTACGCATATCTTGCGAAATGCGCGCTGAAAGAGATAGAAAAATATAAAGGAGTTTAATATGTCAGTCGAATTTCATGCAACGACTATATGCGGAATAAAGCGCGGCGGAAAGACAGCAATCGCTGGCGACGGTCAGGTCACCATGGGCGAAAGCGTAATTTTCAAAAGCAGCGCGACAAAGGTTAGAAGAATATACGGCGGCAAGGTCATTTTAGGCTTTGCGGGCTCGGTGTCGGACGCGTTTTCGCTCAGCGAAAAGTTCGAGGGAATGCTCAATAAATTTTCGGGCAACCTCATGCGCTCGGCGGTGGAGCTTGCCGAGCTGTGGCGTTCGGACAAGGCGCGCAAGCTCGAAGCATTAATGATTGTCGCGGACAAGGATACAATGCTGATGGTTTCGGGCACGGGCGAGGTAATCGAGCCCGACGACGGAATCGCGGCAATAGGCAGCGGCGGCAATTACGCCCTCGCGGCGGCGCGCGCACTCTGCCAGAACACCGAATACACTGCCGAAGAAATCGCGCAAAAATCTTTGAAAATTGCGAGCGAGATTTGCGTCTACACTAACGACAATATCAAGTGCGAGGTAATTTAAACTGCGTATAAGCGTCGTAATACTTCGTTGTGTTTGCCTTTTACTTCGGGTCACTTACCTTTATGTAAGCTCCCCTTGTAAATACGCACACTCCTTGTCTTACTCGCTTCTCCGCAGTTTAACAAAAATAATTAACGACGCAAGGAGGGCTTCCTTCTGTCGTGAAAAGGAGATATAGTGAATTTAACCCCCAAGCAGATAGTACACGAATTAAACAAATATATCATAGGTCAGGCGGAGGCCAAAAAGGCGGTGGCAATCGCGCTGAGAAACCGTTACCGCCGCAGTTGTCTTTCGCCCGAGCTTCAAGACGAAATCACCCCGAAGAATATAATTATGAAGGGACCCACGGGCGTCGGTAAAACGGAAATTGCGAGAAGGCTCGCCCGTCTCGTCAAGGCGCCCTTTTTAAAGGTCGAAGCCACGAAGTACACCGAGGTAGGCTACGTCGGGCGGGACGTCGAGTCTATGGTGCGCGACCTCGCCGAGTGCGCAATCCGCCTCGTCAAAGAGGAAAAGACCGCCGAGGTCAGGTTCAAGGCGACCGCGACAGCGGAGAGAAGAATTGCCAAAGTGCTTGCCGAAATGAAAAAATCCGAGCGCGGCGAAACCGCTAAGGAAATTTTCGAGCAACAGCTCGTCGACGATATCCACGCGGGCAAGTACGACAACACCGTTATAGAAATCGAAGTCGAGGACGTGCCGAAGCCGTTGGAGCTTTCGCCCGGTTCGGGCGCGGCAATCGACCTCGGTTCGATTTTCAGCGGTATAGGCATGCACAAAAAGAAGAAGCGCAAGATAACCGTCAGAGAGGCGAAAAATCTGATTTTGTCGGAAGAGGCGGATAAGCTTATCGATAACGACGCGGTCAACGCCGAGGCGATAAGGCGCGCCGAGAACGACGGCATTATCTTTATCGACGAAATAGACAAAATCGCGGGCAAGGGCAACCAGGGCGCGGACGTATCCCGCGAGGGCGTTCAGCGCGACATACTCCCCATCGTCGAGGGCTGTACGGTAATGACGAAATACGGTCCGATTAAGACCGACTATATTCTTTTCATTGCCGCGGGCGCTTTCCACGTTTCGAGAGTCGAGGATTTGATACCCGAGCTTCAAGGCAGATTCCCCATTCAGGTCGAGCTTCAAAGCCTCACCAAAGATGACTTCGTAAACATTTTAACCCAGCCCCAGAACGCGATTACAACCCAATATTCCGCGCTTTTGTCTGTGGACAATATCGACCTTCATTTCACCAAGGACGCGATTGAAAAAATCGCGGAGGTGTCCGAGGACGTCAACGCGACCTCCGAGGATATCGGCGCGCGCAGACTTCACACCGTCATGGAATATCTGTTGGAGGATATTTCATACAACGCGGGCGGCAACGACTATCCCGTCGTGCCCGTGAACATCGACGCGAAGTACGTCGAAGAACACCTTGAAAACATTATCAAAAACCGCGACTTGAAGAAGTACGTGTTGTAATTCACGAATTGCTTTTAAAGAGAACAGTACAATAGACATTTTTGCGAAAATGTTTATTTAAGAGGATTTATCATGATTAATATACCCAAGGGCACAAAGGACGTTTTGCCAGCGCAGTCGTATAAGTGGAGCTATATCGAAGGCAAGGCGCGCGAGGTCGCGCACGCTTTCAACCTCCTCGAAATACGCACGCCGACGTTCGAGCATACCGAGCTTTTCACCCGCGGCGTCGGCGACACGACCGACGTCGTCAATAAGGAAATGTACACCTTCGAGGACAAGGGCGGCAGAAGCATAACCCTCAAACCCGAGGGCACCGCGGGCGCGGTGAGGCTGTTTATCGAGAACGGACTTGCAAGCTCGCCCATGCCCGTCAAAGCCTTTTATATAACCCCCGCGTTCCGCTACGAGAGACCGCAGGCGGGCAGACTGAGAGAATTTCACCAGTTCGGCATAGAGGTGTTCGGCTCGAAATCTTACGAGACCGACGCGGAGGTTATAATCGCCGCGTCTTCCTTTCTGGACAAGCTCGGGGTAAAGACGAAGCTCGAATTAAACTCAATCGGCTGCCCTATATGCCGCGCCGAATACAATAAGGCGCTGAAAGAATACTTCAAGCCTCACCTTGACGAAATGTGCGAAACGTGCCGCACCCGCTTTGAAAAGAACCCCCTCCGCATGCTCGACTGCAAGGAGGAGGGCTGCAAAAAATTCACGGCGGGCGCGCCGAAAATTACCGACTACCTTTGCGAAGAATGCAATTCGCACTTCGACGGAGTGAAGTCGCTTCTGACCGCGCAAGGGGTTGAATTCACCGTTAACCCGCGCATAGTCAGGGGTTTAGACTACTATTCCAAAACGGTGTTCGAATTCGTGTCCGACGCGATAGGCGCGCAGGGCACCGTATGCGGCGGCGGAAGGTACGACGGACTTGTGGAGCAGCTCGGCGGAAATTCCGTGCCCGCGATAGGCTTCGCGGCGGGGATCGAGCGGCTTATGCTTTTAATGGAAAACACGGGCGCAAGCTTCGGCGAAGAGGCAAAGCCCCGCATATATATCGCGGGTATGGACGAAAAAAGCCGCGCGGCGGCGTTCGGGCTGGCAAACGGGCTGAGAAAGGCGGGCTGCCGCGCCGAAATAGACCATATGAACCGCTCGGTTAAGGCGCAGTTCAAGTACGCGGACAAATTGGGCGCGGAATATGTGGCGGTTATCGGCGAAAGCGAACTTTCAAACGGTGAAGTCAATTTAAAAAACATGAAAGACGGTACGCAGGAAAAGGTCAAATTCGAAAATCTTTTAGCGCGTATTTGCAAATAATAAATTCAAGGAGAAACGATTATGGTAGAACAAATCAATACCGAAAAATTCGACGAGCTTTTAAAGGGCGACAAGCCCGTTGTGTGCGACTTTTTCGCGTCGTGGTGCGGACCCTGCAAAATGCTTGCGCCCGTAATGGACGACGTGTCGAAGGAGTTCGAGGACAAGGCGGTTTTCGTCAAGGTCGATATCGACGAGAACATGGAGCTTGCTTCGCGCTACGGCATTATGTCGATACCTCTTGTCGCGGTTTTCGTCAAGGGCGAGAAGAAGGCCGACAAGCTGGGCTATATGGCGAAAGCCGAAGCAACCGAGTTTTTCAAAAACAATCTTTGAAATAGCGCGCGGAATTTTCCGCGCGCTATTGACTTTCAGGTCAAAATAAAATATACTTTTAGCATGAAAAAGTTTTTGGCGGCAATCCTTGCCGCGCTCACGTTGTTTTCTGTATTTTCCTTTACGGCATGTTCGTCCGCAGACAAACTTGCCGACGTTGTCGTGCAAACTTTAAGAGAGGGCGCGGGCAGCGTAGAAGCCTCGTCCTACGCGAAGCAAAGCGTAAAGACTCTTTCCGAAAGGGTCGAGGACGGCTCGGTTACAAACCATACCGAAAACTCGACCGAGCAAGAGAATTTTATTTCCGAGAAAATTAATTTCGCCGTCGGGGAGTACGATATCGAGCATAAAGCCTCTTCGGGATACGGTTCGAGCTACGAATATTTCTTCGGGCGGGGCGGCTATGACTTTACATATTCCTCGCCTGATAAGGTCGAAGATTTTTCCAAAAAGTTTCTGGACACGGTCGAGAATTCGGCAGCCGACTTAGAAGCGACCTTGGAATTGCTTACGTTTGCAAAAAAGACCGGCGCGCTGAAAGCGGGCGGCGGCAAACTGACGGTTGACTTAAACGTCATGCTTCATAGGGTTGTGTCCGACCTCAACGGCGTTTTCAAACGCCTGAACGGAAATGTTACGCTCGGCGGCGTGTTCGGGGACGACAAAATAAAAAGCTATTTCGACGATGAAACCTACGAAAGGCTGAGCGATTTGCTTAATTCGAGAGACGCCTATACCGAAGTCAAAAACTTAATATACCGATTGACGGGCGGGGCTGTACAGCTTCCCTGGGCGGACTGCCTTGCGCAAATCGACTTGACGGAGTTTGCAAAGGAGTTCAGAAAAATTACCAAAAAGGTAACCAAAAAGAAGTTTGTGATTTCCGCAACCGAAATCGACCCGGAGGACGAAGTTAATTCCACGCCGCTCGGCACTTATTACGAGGAAAAATTCGACTTTATTCTCACCGACGCCAAATTGGTTTTTACCGTCAAGGACGGCGCGGTTACCGCGCATAAGGGTACGGCAAAGCTGAGTATAGCCGGCGCGGAGACTATGAAAAGGAACGGCGTAGTCACGAAGCAGTCGCAGAATATAACATTTGATGTGTCCGAGGACGCGACCTATTCGAAAGAAGAATGCGCGCTTACCGATTTGAACAAGGCGCACGTCATGTACAGATATAATGCTATCCCCGACGGCAACAAAATATATTATATAACGAACAACAACGCGCCGAACAAGTTTTACGGCGTGCTCGTCGACGGCGGGTTCGACTTTAATCTGCAAATTTACGTCGATAAAAACATGCAGCCGACCAACGTCGTCGCGGGCAAGTCCTTCAACTCTACAATTACAAGCTCCTATAACAAGACCGACAGAAGTCTTACGCTTAGCGGGGGCAATTTCAGTCAAACGACGACGATTTATCTCGATTTCGTGTATGACGTAAATCTGACTGTTTACGGATACCAAAACGCCGCCGACCGCGACGCGCGCAGACTTTGCTCGCTTTCGGGTTCGTACGATATTTTCGGCGACGAGGCTTATTATCCCGTATACATGAATTCGTATTCCTATTCCAAGAACATTTACAGCGCCGATACGACGGTGAGGAACGGACAAATTACCGGATTTATCGTAAAAGACTACGTTTACAATTCGTCAAGCATTTATTCCGCGGCGGAAGGCAAGCTCACGGTTACCATGAAGGACGGCGGCGGCAAATTGCAAACTGTCATTCTCTATATAGGGGTTGCCGAAGAGAACGGCAGGGAAGTCAAAATGGGACTTTACAGAAACCGCGACGATATAGGCACGGACAAATACGAGAAATATTTCACTATGTATTACACAACCATCACCAAAAGCATGACATTGGAAGAATTAATCAAAGGAGATTTTAAATGATAGATATTAAGACCATTAAAAACGCAGACCCCGAGCTTGCGGAGGCGCTCGTCAAGGAGCTCAACCGCCAGCAGAACAACATCGAGCTTATCGCAAGCGAAAACTTCGTTTCGCCCGCGGTTATGGCGGCGGCGGGCAGTCACCTCACTAACAAATACGCCGAGGGCTATCCCGCGCACCGCTATTACGGCGGATGTCAGTTCGTGGATATCGCCGAGGAGCTGGCGCGCAACCGTCTCAAAGAATTGTTCGGTTGCGAGTATTGCAACGTTCAGCCCCACTCGGGCGCGAGCGCTAACCTCGCCGTGCTGTTCGCGACGTGCCGGCCGGGCGACACCGTAATGGGCATGAACCTCTCGCACGGCGGACACCTTTCGCACGGCTCGCCCGTCAACATTTCGGGCAAGTACTTCGATATCGTGCCCTACGGCGTAAGCGAGGGCGAAGAGGTAATCGACTACGCCGAGATGGAGCGCATCGCAACCGAGTGCAAGCCCAAGCTGATTATTTCGGGCGCGAGCGCGTATCCGCGCGTGATAGACTTTAAAAGAATTCGCGAAATCTGCGACAAGGTCGGCGCGCTCATGATGGTTGATATCGCGCACATCGCGGGGCTTGTCGCGGCGGGAATTCACCCCTCGCCCGTGCCCTATGCGGACTTTGTGACGACCACCACGCACAAGACCCTTCGCGGTCCCCGCGGCGGAGTTATCATGTGCAAGGAGGAGTGGGGCAAGGCAATCGACAAGGCGATTTTCCCCGGCACGCAGGGCGGTCCGCTCATGCATATCATAGCGGCAAAGGCGGTTGCGTTCAAGGAAGCGCTTTCACCCGAGTTCAAAGAATACCAGAAGCAGATTGTCAAAAACGCAAAGGCTATGGCGGAGGAATTCAAAGCCCTCGGCGTGAAAATGGTCTCGGGCGGCACCGACAACCACCTCATACTTTTAAATCTTTCGGATAAAAACATCACGGGCAAGGAGCTTGAAAAACTTTTGGACGAGGTACATATAACGGTCAACAAAAACGCCGTTCCGTTCGACACGCAGAAGCCGTTCGTGACCTCGGGCATAAGGGTAGGAACGCCCGCAATGACCTCGCGCGGAATGAAGGAGCCCGAGGCGAAGAAAATCGCTAAACTCATTTACGAAGTAATCGAAAAGCGCGAGGGCGCGTTCGACTACGTCAACGCGGAGGTCGCCAAGCTTTGCAAGGCGTTCCCGCTGTATCAAGATTGCGTCAATTAATGGATAAATTAGATAAGTGGGCGGAACTTCTGCTCGACACGGGGAAGAGAAACAACCTCGTCAACTTTAAAGACACCAAGCTGGGCACGGCGGAAATTTCCGTGCCCGATTTCGGCGCGCTTTTCGAAAAAGCCGCCAGCGACGTAGCGTTCGAGGTATACGACCCCAAGACGGAGGACGGCGACGCGCTTCGAAAGCTTCCGCTGTCGAAAGCCGACTATATCACGGCTTACGGCAGGCGCTTGAAGGGCAACCGTATTTTACTTTACAACAACTATTTAACGCCGATTGCCGCGCTGAAAAACATAGCGAAAAAAGCGCGGACGGCGATTGAGGAAACGGGCGTAAACCTCGCATATCTGGCGTTCGGTTTCGTGCACTGGGCGGAAAAGGACGAGCCGAACGTTCGCTACCGCTCGCCCCTTTTGCTGGTGCCCGTCACGATAGAAAACAAGTCGCGCGCCGAGCCGTACTATATCAAGCCCGACGGCGACGAAATTATCATAAACCCGATATTCGCGTTTAAGCACAACGTAAAGCTTCCCGAGTACGCCGACGAGGATATCGACGCATATCTCGAAAACGTCGCTGGCATACTCGCGCCGCTCGGTTGGGCGGTCACGCGCGAGTGTAAGCTGGGCATTTTCTCATTCCAGAAAATAAATATGTACCGCGACCTCAAAGACAACGCCGAAAAGATTTTAATGAACGAAAACGTTAAAATTCTTCTCGGCGAAGGGGGCGAAGTTAAACCCGCGCCCGAGGGCGCAATCCCCGAATTGCAGAACGTGGTCGACGCCGACGCGAGTCAGGCGGAGGCGGTCGCGCTTTCCAAGACGGGGCAAAGCTTCGTGCTTCAAGGTCCTCCCGGAACGGGCAAAAGCCAGACTATAACCAACATAATCGCCGAGTGCCTTTCGGACGGCAAAAAGGTGCTGTTCGTCTCCGAAAAACTTGCCGCGCTGAACGTGGTCCACGACAAGCTGAAAAAAGCGGGGCTGTCCGAATTCTGCCTCGAACTGCACAGCTACAAGGCGAATAAAAAAGAGTTTATCGGCGAGCTGTGCCGCACCCTTCGGCTTCCGAAAAGCGCGGTTTCGCCGAAAGCCGCCGAGCATATACGCGAGCGGACGCGTATGGAGGAAAAACTGTCGGGGTACGAGCGCGAGCTTCACCGCCCGCGCGAGGTTATCGGCAAATCGCTCTTCGAGATATTCGGGGAAATTTCCGCGGCGGGTGACGTCCGCGCGGACGGCTATTTATTCGGCGATATAGAAAATAAGGGCGGGATATATGCGGGCGAAGCGTGCGACGCGCTTTCGGAATATATCGCGTATGTTCCCTCGATAGGCGAAAATTACAGGGAAAACGTCTGGTACGGATATAAGAATTTCGATATATCCTACTCCGAAAAAATAAGGTTGCAAGAAAGCCTTTCGGCAGTAGAAGTCCTTTGTAAAAATCTGATTGCCGACGGCGCGAAATTTTACGACGGGTATTCAATCGACTGTCCGACGGTGCGCTCGGTCATAGACACTCAGAAGCTGTTCGCGCTGGCGGGCGCTTCGGAGTATCTGACCCCGCATATACTGGGGGCAAACCACGAAACCACCTTAAAAACCGTCGAAAAGCTTGCCGGTTTAGCCGAGGAAATACTCTCGCTGAAACAGACCCTGGACAATGCGTTCACCGAAAACGTGTACGAACTCGACGGCGTTTCGTACTTCGAAAAGCTGTCAAGCATTTATCGCTCGGCGTTCAAGCGGCTGTTCGCAAAGGAATATAAGGAAATAATTTCCTCGCTGCGCCTTTGCCGCAAGGGCGGCAAAAAGCCGAAATATGCCGACGCGCTCGGTTACTCGGGATTGCTGTCGCGGTATTTGAAAAAGACCGCGGAATTCGAAAAACTCGAAAAGGAGAACGAATTCGGCAGGGGATATTGCGGGGTCAATACGAATTTCAAGCAGCTTTGCAAGGAATCGGGCGAGCTTGCGGCGCTGAATACGCCTTGCGGGAACTTGTCCGCGCTCGGCTATGAAGAGTTTGTAAAGCGCCGACCCGAGCTGCTTTCCCTCGCGAAATCGGTATATACCCACTACGCGGCGGGCAAGGAAGGGCTGGAATATTTAGTAAAGAATTTCGATGCGTTCGACTTTGTCAACGCGCCGCTCGCCGCGGCGGAAGATAAGTGTGCGCGTTGCATTGAAAATATCGATAACGTCGAAAACTGGTGCGCTTTCAACACGCTTTTGGCAAGGCTCGACAAGCTGGAAATCAAGCCGTTTACCGACTTTGATATCCCCGCCGAGCAATTGATTAACGCGTTTAAAAAGTTGTTTTACAGTCAATGGGCGGACCATATACTGCGGTCAACGCCCGAGCTTGCATTGAACAGAATTCCGCACGACAAGGCGGAGGAGGGGTTCTCGGAGAACGACAAGCTTCAATTCGAAATCAACAAGGCGGAAATTAAGGCAAAGCTTTCCGAGCTTCGCCCTTCGACCGAGCTGATTGCTTCGGGCGGTGCAATCTCCGTGCTTTTGCGCGAGGGCGAGAAGAAGCGCAGACAAAAGAGCATTAGGGCGCTCATGTCCGAAACGGGCGAGCTTATCCAGCTTTTGAAGCCGTGCTTTTTAATGTCGCCGCTCAGCGTAAGCACATTCCTCTCTTCGGACGAGGTCGCCTTCGATACGGTCATTTTCGACGAGGCTTCGCAGATATTCCCGCAGGACGCCGTCGGCGCGATTTACCGCGGCAAACAGCTTATCGTCGTGGGCGACTCGCGGCAGATGCCGCCGAGCAACTTTTTCAACTCGGTCGCCGACCCCGACAACGAGGATATCGACGTAGCGGACTTCGAATCAATACTCGACTTGTGCTCGGCGGTGTTCCCGCAAAAGCGCTTGAAGTGGCACTACCGCAGCCGTTACGAACAGCTTATTTCTTTCTCGAACAAGAATTTCTACGACGGCGAGCTTGTCACGTTCCCGTCGACGGAAAAGGATACCCGCGGCAAGGGCGTCGATTTTTATTTCGTCCCCGACGGCGTGTTCGACCACGGCACGAAGTCCAACCGCAAGGAAGCGGAATTCGTAGTGGATTTGATTTTTAAAAATATAGAAAAGTATCCGGGACGCAGTCTTGGCGTCGTCGCGTTCAGCATCTCCCAGCAAAACTTAATCGAGAAGCTTCTGAACGACCGCCTCGCGGACGATAATGCCTTTTTCAAAGCCGACAGGGCGGAGCCGTTCTTTATAAAAAATCTCGAAACCGTGCAGGGCGACGAACGCGACACGATAATTTTCAGCGTCGGCTACGGCAAGGACTATGCGGGCAAATTTTTGCACAATTTCGGACCCTTGAACAGAATCGGCGGCGAGCGGCGGCTGAACGTGGCTATCACCCGCGCCAAGCACAACGTGCAGCTCGTGTCGTCGGTGAAGTATACCGATATCGACTTGTCGCGGACTTCCGCCGAGGGCGTGCGGCTCCTCCGCGAATACCTCGACTATGCCGAAAACGGCGAGGCGGCGTTGAGCGGTATTTCGGATAAACGTTCCTTCGATTTCGAAAGGGAGGTCGGCGAATTTTTAAAGGAGAACGGCTTCGACGTGGACACGCGCGTCGGCTGTTCGGACTTTAAAATAGATATCGCGGTGAAAAATCCCGAGACGGGCGGCTACTCGCTCGCCGTGGAGTGCGACGGCGAAAACTATCATAAATATAAGACCGCGCGCGACCGCGACCGTCTGCGGCGGGAGATTTTGGAAAAGGCGGGCTGGAAGTATTACAGAATCTGGTCGGCGGACTGGTTTAAAAACAAACGCGTCGAAAAGGAAAAACTGTTGCTTGCGGCACGGTCAAAGCCGACAAAACATGCCGAGCCCGCGCCCGAAAGCTTCGAAGAGGAAATCAAGGTAAAACCCTTCGATTTCCCCGAATACGAAATTGCGGACACGGACGCGCTTTGGCGCAAACGCGCGGGCGACTTCCCCGCGTTTGTAAAGGCGGTGCTCGAAACAGAGGCGCCCCTCTCCGAAGAATGGTTTTTAAAGCGCATCTGCCGACTGTTCGGCAGGGAGAAGGTGACCGGCGTAGTGACGTACGAATACGCGCGCAGGTCGGCGGGGCTTAAATCCCGCGGGATAATCAAAAAGGACGGTTTTTTGTATTTAAGCGACAAGCCCGTGCAGTTCAGACGAAGCGGCGCGGCGGTGCGTGAAATAAAATATATCAGCCTCGAAGAGTTGGCGGACGGACTTTTACAGCTTTTGAAGCTAAACTTTTCCGCCGAAAAGGAGGGGCTGTATAAAATGATTGCCGCGCAGTCGGGCTTTGCCCGAACGGGCGACGCGATACGCTTCCGCCTCGATTGCGCGTTGGAGCTGATAGCCGACAAAATCGAAAGGGACGGCGACATAATAACCCTCAAATAAAGAAACGCTCACGGAAACTCCGTGAGCGTTTATATTATTCTGCCGATAAGCTCGTCGACGGTAATGCCGTAAAAATCGGCGAGCCGTACGCAAAAATCGATATTCGGCAAGCCCTTGTCCGCTTCCCAGTAGCTTATCATTTGCTGGCTGATTTTAGTCATTTTCGATAATCCGGCTTGTGAATATCCGCGCAGCTCGCGCTGGTATCTCAATGCTTCCCCGTAACTCATAAAACTAACCTCACTCTCATTTTACAAAAATATTTGTAGAAAATCTTGACATACAAAAATTTATGTAATATAATACCTACAAATATTTTTGTAGGTTAATTTTGACGAAAGTAAGGGGATTATAAAATAATGTTGTGTAATATGAGAAAAAAAATTCTGTTCGTCCTGCTGTGCGCGGCGTTGCTTGTCGGCAGTATTTTCGGGTTGCACGCAAGCCCCGCACACGCAATTATTAATATCGACAGCGCCACAAGAATAGGCAACGGCGAGGACTTGTGGGAGGGGAACGGAGTTAACGACGAAGTTGCGAACGAGTTATACGATAAACTTTTCGGCGGGCAAGACGAGGTTGAGTACATAAAGCAAAACGGCGCATATGATTATGAAACCTATGGCAAAGACTCTCCTAACGAGGAAATGAGGGATATTCCCTATTATGTCGTTCCCGCAACCACAATAAACGCGAACATTGGCAATGACAGATACGGTTTGTCGCTGACGCTCGGCGGTGTAGACTGGATGGTTACTTCTTTAACGCTCGCGGATATAGGCGGTAAAAAGAACCAGGTAATAGCAACACTTTTTTATTTCTCTTCGGAAGTATACGTAAATAGCACTACTTATGCTCCGTCTTTAAATGTGCAAGGAAACAATATGTACAGCAGCAGTCAACTGCGCAAAACACTTCTCGAAAGGGAGGACCTTGCTATGTTTTCCAAAGGCAGCTTTGCAGAAAATTACCTCGTTCAGCCCAAGTATATAACATATCAACATACAGAGACAATGGTCAGAAGATATGGCCTTACGGGGACCAACTGTCCCAACGACGCGCTGGGCGCTATGCCCTCCGGGTGGGGGAATACAGAATATCCCGAACCTTCGTTCGAGTACCAAGGCGCATTTGATACCCCCGTGAGATACGACGCCTGGGGTGAGGATTATATCTGGATTCCGAGTATAACGGAAACTGGTTCGAAGGAGGTGAGAAATAGCATCTGGCAGTTAACCATAGACCAATTAATAACCGGACAAGTGGCTCATTGGCTGAGGTCCGGAAGTAACGGATACGATTACAGATATGCAATGCAATTAGCCCCCAACGACGTTAGGAAAATGGATAGAACTAGTAATAATAAAGGGGTTTTAAGATATGCGGTGCATTTGAATTTAAGCGCAATTCCGCGGTGCGAGCACGAATACGGCGAATGGCAAACGACCACGCCCGCAACGCATACGACCGCGGGCGAGCGGACGAGTACTTGCGGCAAATGCGGAAAGACCCGTACCGAAGAAATCCCCGCAAGCACAGACGCGCATACCTGGGACGGCGGCGTTATTACGTCGGCGCCGACCTGCTCGGTAGCGGGCTCGGTTACTTATACCTGTCTGGAAGACAGTTCGCATACGAAAACCGAAGTCGTTCCCGTTGACCCCGATGCACACAACGCGGTAACCGACCCCGCCGTGCCGCCAAGTTGTACGGCGGACGGCAAAACAGAGGGCAGTCATTGCTCGCGGTGTAATGCGGTTATAACGCCGCAGCAGAGAATTCCCGCATTGGAACACGACTGGGACGAAGGCGTCGTGACGAGCGAGGCGACCTGCACCGCGGCGGGCGAAAAAACCTATACCTGCAAACGCGACGGTTCGCACACGAAAACCGAAGCGATACCGATAGACCCGTCGAAACACAACGCGGTTATAGACCCCGCCGTTTCGCCGACTTGTACGGTCAGCGGCAAAACAGAGGGCAGCCATTGCTCGCGGTGTAATGCGGTTATAACGCCGCAGCAGAGAATTCCCGCATTGGAACACGACTGGGACGAAGGCGTCGTGACGAGCGAGCCGACCTGCACCGCGGCGGGCGTAAAAACCTACACATGCAAGCGCGACGGTTCGCATAAGGAAATGGAGGCGATTCCGCGCCTCGGGCACAGCTATCAGACCGAGGTAATTCCGCCAACCGAAGAGGTCGCGGGATATACTATATATACCTGCACGCTTTGCGGTGATACTTACAGAGATAACTATGTCCCCGCCGTGGGGCACTCCTTTGCCGCCGTATCGGTGACCCCGCCGACGTGTACCGAAAACGGGTATACTACATACCTTTGCGCGCCGTGCGGCGAAACCTACATCAGCGATATAGTTCCCGCGCTCGGGCACGAATACAGTCTTGTCTGCGAATGGGCGGAGGATAACTCCTCGGTAATTTCGGCAAAGCTCGTATGTACCCGCGGGTGCGAAAGGGAAGTTGCCCAAAACGAAATGACTTTGAGCGAGGGGGAGGACGGCGACGGCAATATCACCAAAACGCTCACCGTTGTAGTCGACGGCGAGGTTTACAGGGATACCGTGACGCTACCGCAGCCCGACAATCCGGATAACCCCGACAACCCCGACAACCCCGACAATCCCGACAACCCCGATAATCCCGATAATCCGGACAATCCGGACAATCCCGATAACCCCGACAATCCCGACAACCCCGATAATCCCGATAACCCGGACAATCCGGACAATCCCGACAATCCCGATAACCCCGACAATCCGGACAATCCCGATAACCCCGACAATCCGGATAACCCCGATAACCCCGACGGTAACAAAAAAGGCATAAACTTTCTTATGATCGCGAGTATCGGCGTCTTTCTGTTGGATTTGATATTGTTTATTATCGCTCTCATAATGATGTTGAAAAAAGACGAGGACGAAGAGGAAGATGATAGCGAGGAATCGGAAACGGAGGAGGAAGAGAAAGAAGAGACGGAAGTCGAGGAAGAATAATTTTGACAAATCTTCCCCGCAAGGGGTAATTTGTAAGTTGTTTCGGGCGGGCGTTCTATTCTACCACCAAACTGTACCTCTCGTAAGTACATATTGCTCCGCCGATAAACGACAAACAGGCTTTGCCCGCAAAGGGCAAAGCCTTAATTGTTAACTTCAAACATTTTTTGTTTTTCTTTAAAATTTTTTTAAAAAAAGTATTGACAAACGCAAAAGTGTGTACTATAATTTACTTAATCGGTTAAGTAACCGAAAAACATTTAAGAGGTGAAAGATGAAAAAGGCTACTAAAATTGCGGGCGTCGTTGTTGCATCGGCGGTCTGCGTAACGTCAATGGCTACGTTCGTTGCCTGTACTCCCGCGGAGGACGAGGGTAAACAATATGTTGTAACATATTTGGACGGAACCCAACAACTCAAACAGGAAAAGGTAAAAGAGGGAGAAAAGGCTGTAAGATGGGAGCCCCAGAAGGACAATTATACGTTTGTAGACTGGTTTGCAACCCCCAACTTTATGCACCGCTTCGATTTCGACGCGCCGATTACCGAAAATAAATCCGCGTTCGCGCTGTTTGCCTCGGAAAATCAAAGCGAGGACACGAGAGAATATTACATAGTCGGAAGCGGCACAAGCCCTGTACTTATGGCAAGCAACTGGGGCAAGGTTTTCGACGAAACCACTAAAATGACCAAAGCCGAGGACAAAAACGAGTACACGTTCACTCTCGATTTGCAGAAAAACGACGAATTCCAGTTTGCGCTCGACGCGGACTGGCACAACCAGCGCGGAGCGGGTTATCTTAAAACCACCAAGCTTGCGGACGGAACGGTCGCGTTCAGCGGCACTGCGACGATAGGCGACAATCCGGCATACAGAATGAATATCAAGTGCGAATATGCGGGCAACTACACGTTTACGCTTAAAACCCACCCCGACGACGACGCATATGAAACCAACCACCCCGAGTATACCGAGGAGAAAAAAGAAAACTTCAACTATAACCCTCTCGACAGCATAGAGTGGACGCGCAACGGCAACGTCAGCTCGGAGGGTATGACCGCGGTTACCGACTTTTATATTAAGGGCTCTGGCATAACGGCGTGGAAGGATATGTACAACGACGCGACTAAAATGAAGAACGACAAAGGCGTGTACTCTCTCGAAGTTTTCCTCAAAGCGAACGAAGAATTTATGTTCACTTCGCTCGTTACGGTAGGGGCAGACGTCGGCACGGGCACGGACTATCTGCGTGCGAGCAACCTCGACGAAGCGAGCAAGGCGTTCATTGACCAGACGCCGAAATTAAATATGATTGCAAAGGCGGCGGGCACGTACACCTTCACATATACCAAGGCTACCGAGGTTTTGTCGGTTGCGTTTGACGCTACTAAGACCCCCGCTTCCGCGGACTATTATCTCGACGGCACATACGGCGGCGGCACCTGGGGTGACTTTATGAAGAACGCAGCGGCTCATAAGTTGGCGGAAACGGCGGCGAATTCGGGCGTTTACACCATTTCGAACGTTGCGCTTGCGGCGGGCGACGAGCTTGTGCTTCGCGCATATCCCGCAGGCACCGAAGTGCTGACCTGGCAAAACGGCGCGGGCAATTACTCGTTCGCGTATCTGTTCGGCGGCGGCACCGATTTTGTCAAGCCCGACAGCGGCACGAACATCAAGGTCGCCACGGCGGGAAGCTATGACATAACCTTCAACGCGTATGCCAAAATGATTACTATTGTCGCGCACACCGAATCCAAGGACACCCTAGACATCTATATCAAGGGCGAAAACATCAATAACTGGAAGCATGAGTTTTCGAGCGACTATCGTTTCACTCTCTCCGAGGACGAATTGACCTATGAATACGTGCTTACGGTCGAGGAAGGAAAGCCCGTCAGCTTCGGCGTTGAGAAATTCAACAAGGGCGTAACCGAGGGCTACGGCGATTTCCTCAACGTTACGGCAATAGGAACGAGCGGCGACGCAAACGACAAGTTCACCGGCGAAGGGAATATCACTTGCTCGACGGCGGGCAGATACAAAGTAGTATACGATATCGGAACGGGAAAGATTGACTTCTACGCTTTACCGAACGCATAACAAAGACAAGCGGGCGTTCTTTCGAACGCCCGCTTGATTTTAAACGGTATATGTATGTATATCGAAGGTTTCGCGGCTGAGCGCCTTTAAAATACAGTCGGCGGTCTGTTTGCATACGGGGGGATAGATATCCTCGTAGCACACGTTGCGCGACTTGAAGTGCTCGGCAATCAGTCCGCTCACGGTGAAGATATTTTCGGCGCCGACGTCGGTCAAACGCGTATCGTCTCCTATGAACACCACGCTTTCGAATGCGCCGAGGATTTGCTCCTTCAACGCTTTGTCGGCGGGCTCGGCACAGACGAACGAATAACCGCCTTTGAAATATCCGTCGGCTTTCTGTTTCAGCCTTTTAAAGTCTGGCGTGATCTGGAAAAACAGCTTGTCGTCGACGCACACATTTACCGCGATAAGCGGGATATAGTTCGCGTTGCCGATGCCGTAAAAGGTTTCCCGCGAGACGTTGTAGGCGATTATGACGTCCGCGCTCGAAATCTTCCCGAACGGCGGATTGACGAAAATCAAATCGAAGTCGTCGTTGAGCGAGCGCGCAAGCCCCTCTAAAAGGCTTACGAACTCCGCCTTGTCGATATACCCGCGGTTGTGCGTGCAGACGGCGATAAGCTTTCTGCCCGACGAGCGCAGATTTTTGGCGAATACGTTCGGCTTGTAGTTGAACATATTGATAACGTGCCAGATTTTGTTTTTTGTATCCTCGCTTATCGTCTGACCCTGCGTATCGTTGATGACGTAGGATACGGTTGCGGCGGAAACGCCCGCCTCCCGCGCGATATCGTGGATTGTAACTCTTTTACCCATATAGAAAATTATACCAAAAAATTGACGGAATGTCAATATTAAATGAGGAACGGTATGAACGAAAAAGCAATGATACACACCCCCGAATCGAAATACTGTTTTGCTTTGGACGAAAACCGCGTAAAGCTCCGTCTGAGAATTTCGGCAGGGGATATCCCCGACCGAATTTGCGCAGTCTACGGCGGAAAGTACGATTTCGCCGTCGAACGCAAATCGGTTGCAATGAAAAGAGAGAGGGAGGACGCGCTTTACGCATACTATACGGTGACGCTGAACCTCGACGACAAGCGGCTTGTATACGTCTTTGAAATAGAGGAAAACGGCAAAATTAGCTACTTCTCCGAGGACGGACTTACGGATACATACGATTTCGAGCTCAGCTATTACAACTGTTTCCAGTATGCCTACGTCAACGGCTGCGACGTATTACGCCCCGTGGAGTGGGTAAAAACCGCGCGGTTTTACCAGATTTTCGTTGACAGATTCAACATAGGCGACAATAATAAAGATAAGAGTTATATCAACCTAAAATGGGGCGAAAAGCCCGACCCGAAAAGCTTTGCGGGCGGGGATATTAAGGGGATAACCGAAAAACTCGGCTATATTAAGGGCTTGGGTCTGAACGTGCTATACCTCACTCCCGTGTTCAGTTCGGTGTCCAACCACAAGTACGACATAAACGACTATTACTCGGTCGACAAGGCGTTCGGCGACAAAGCCGACTTAAAGGAGCTAGTTCGAAGTGCGCACGAAAAGGGTATGAAGGTCGTGCTCGACGCGGTGTTCAACCATTGCAGCGAAAATTTGAAAGAGTTTCAAGACGTCTTAAAAAACGGCAGAAAGTCAAAGTTTTACGACTGGTTCGCGATAAAGGGCGACAGCCCGCTCGAATACGAGTGCTTCGCCGCGTGCAGGTACATGCCGAAGTTCAACACAGCAAACCCCGAGGTACGGGAATACCTTCTGGGAATTGCGACCTACTGGATAAAGGAGCTCGACATAGACGGCTGGCGGCTGGACGTTTCCGACGAGGTCTCGCACGAATTCTGGCGGGATATGCGGCGGGCAGTGAAAAAATTGAAGCCCGACTGCGTGCTTATCGGCGAGAACTGGCACGACGCGAATTCCTATCTTCAAGGCGACCAGTTCGACAGTATAATGAACTACGCGTTCACGAAAGCGTGCCTCGACTATTACGCGTTCGGGAAATTCGACGCGAAAAACTTCGCCGACAAGCTCAACGAAATTTTAATGCGCAATACCGACACGGTCAATGACATGATGCTAAACCTTTTAGACAGTCACGACACGCACAGATTTTTAACCCGCGTCGGCGGGAACGTGAACAGCCTTTTAAGCGCGCTTTGCGTTGCGTTCTTTTTCAGCGGCGCGCCGTGCGTGTACTACGGCACCGAAAACGCCATGGAGGGGGGCTACGACCCCGACTGCCGACGCACGTTCGACTGGACGGAGGAGGGGCGCGACAACCCCGTTAAAACGCTTATAAGACGGCTTTCCGAATTGCGCGAAAAGCATTTCGCGGACGCGGAGGTTAAAATTTACGCCGACGGCGGCAAGCTTGTAATGGAGCGCGGAAAATATAAGCTCACCGCGCAGAAAGACAAATTCGAAATAGAATAATCCAAGGGTATACCCTTGTGCGTTTGTAACCAAACGCACGTAAAGGAGGAATATATGAAGAAAACTCTTCCCGCTTTGATTGCCCATATCGCAGTGATACTTGCGCTGATAATACTTATGGGCACTCTCGGAATTATTGCCGCGGGAATCGAAGCCGAGGGCAACGATAAATTCACGGGCGAAATCGAGCGCGGCGCAACCTTGCGTATTCTCGAAAACGACACCGCGAAGGAGCAGGGCTATTTGAAGGAGCTTCTCGACGCGTTCAACGCGAAGTACGCCGAATACGGCGTAAAGGCGGTAGACGCGAACATGGACCAGTACACCGACCTCGAAATGGGCGGCCCGTACGGCTACGGTCCCGACGTTCTCTATCAGGCGAACGACGCGCTTATGAAATACGTCGACGGCAAGCATATTCTGCCTCTGCCCGTCGAACAGCTCGAATGCGCCGACAAGGTCGGCGAAAAGGCATGGGACGCGTACCGCGCGAGCACGGGCGGGCAGGAATATATCTTCGGCGTGCCCGTCAACATACAGCAGCCCCTCTTGTTTTACCGCAAGGATTTGCTGCCCGCAAACTGGGAAACGGAGTGGGACAAAGACAAGAACGGCGTGCCCGACATGATTGAAAACTGGTCGGCAATGTACCGTTATTCCAAACAGATAAGACAAGCGAGCGGCGGAGCCAAATACGGCTATATGAAGTCGCTCAACGACGGATATTTCGCGTCGGGATACTTCTTCTCGTACGGCGGTTACGTCTTCGGCGGCGAGGACGGAAAGGATATATCCGACGTAGGCTTTTCCAAGAACGACGGCTATCTCGGCGCGAAGATAATCCGCCAGCTCGCTTCGGTAATGAACCTCGAATGTACCGAAGACACGATAACGCGCAACTCGTATTCGCGCATGGCGCAGGGCGCTTATTTCGCGACTATGACCACGCCCGACGTATACACCCTTTTCGTAAAAGAAATGGTGAACGCGGGCTTCACCGAGGAATATGCACGGGCGAATATAGTAATGACCGATATTCCCGCCCTTCCCGCAAGCGGCAATCTCGAAGACGAAGACAACGGCTTTATAGATATGACCGCGATGGGCGGAGTAAACGGCTATGCCGTAAGCTCGTATACGAAAGCTCCCAACGCCGCGCTCGCGTTTGTCGATTTTGCAACCTCCTACAAAATGATAAACCGTCGGGCGGAGCTTTTGGGCATATCCCCCGCACGAAGCGATTTGGCGGAAACCCTCGGCGGGCTCAACGAAACCATCAAGGAAAATCTCGACAAGGGCAGTATTTACGTCATGCCCAGCGTTAGGGCGCTTGCGCAAGTGTGGACGCCGTTGCAGACATTCTGCGCGACGCTCGCCGACGACGTGCTCACGGGCAAGAACGTGTACACCAGCGACGAGAAACTCAAAGAAGGCATAAAGAACGTGGATAAGCAGATTTACGACGCAATCCATACTCTGGGCGGTTCGTAAGGAGGAAACATGAAAACAATTTCCGATATTAAAAAGGGTTTCAAATCGATACCCGCAAAAATAAAATCGATACCGGCAAAACTTTCCGCAAAGCTTGCGGGCGCAAAGGAAATTCTCACGCAGGGCAACGGCAAGGTTACCGCCTCGCTCATAGTCATGGGACTCGGACAGCTGATATATAAACAGTGGGTAAAGGGCTTTATGTTTCTGTTTATTCAGGCGGCGTTTATCGTCTACTTCGTGCTGACTGGCGCAACCGACCTATTCGGCTTCTTCACGCTCGGCATGCGCGAGGGCAACGCCTGGTACGGCATCGAGGGCGACAACTCGGTCGTCTGCCTGATAATGGGAATTCTCGCGATACTCATAATTTTGCTGTACGCGGTGATTTATATTTCCAACGTCAAGGACGTTTACCGCACGCAGTGCGCTTACGACACCTTGAAACAGCCGGAAAGCTTCAAAAAAGAGGTCGGGGCGCTGCTCGACAAGTCATTCCATAAAACCGCGCTGGCGCTGCCCGTGATAGGCGTGTGCGTGTTCAGTATCCTTCCGATTGTGTTCATGATACTGATTGCGTTCACGAATTACGGCGGGGATATAGTGCCGCCGGCGCTCGTGGACTGGGTCGGGTTTGCCAACTTCGGCAAGATACTTTCGCTCGGACAGTTCGCGCCGACATTCTTCAAAATATTCGGCTGGAACATGCTTTGGGCGGTGCTCGCAACTGCAATAAACTATTTCGCGGGGCTGGGGCTTGCCCTTCTTCTCAACAAGAAATGCGTGAAAGGCAAGGCAATATGGCGCGCCTTTCCCATACTCGCGTATGCAATTCCCGGCTTCATAACCCTGCTCGGTTTCAAGTTTATGTTCTCCTACGGCGGACCCATAAACTACTACATCCAGCAAGGCGGCGGCGAAGCGGTAGGCTTTTTGGGGCTTGACGCCAAATGGACGGCGCGCTTTATCGGTCTCGGGGTCAACGCGTGGATTTCCGTTCCCTCGACAATGCTTTTGGCGACGGGCATACTCTCCAACATCAACACCGATTTATACGAAGCCGCGAGGGTTGACGGCGCGGGCGCGTGGAAGCAGTTTATCAAAATAACCCTGCCCTATGTGCTGTTCGCGACCACGCCCGTGCTCATTTCGCAGTTTATCGGCAACTTCAATAACTTCGGCATATTCTACTTCCTTCGCGGCGGACTGTACGCCGACGGCTACTTCCTCGCAAGCGATACCGACCTTCTGATAAACTGGCTGTACAATATGTCGATTGACAACAACTATTACTCGATAGGCGCGGCGATAAGCCTTGTGATATTCGTCATTACCTCGATAATATCCCTTACCGTTTACGTCTTGTCGCCGTCGTATAAACAGGAGGAAACGTTCAGATGAATAGTGCGAAAGTCAAGGTTGCAAAGGCAAAAAGCAAGCGCGTTTTAGACGTGCTGATAACATACTGCATACTTATAGTCGTTGCGTTCATATTCTTTTTCCCGTGTCTGTGGCTTATACTCGCGTCGTTTTCGAAGTCGGGCTCGATATACTCGTTCGACGGTTTCTTCCCCGCCGAATACGGCTTCGACGCGTTCAAGTCGCTGTTCACCGACACCGTAATGTACAACTACCCGAGGTGGTTTTTAAACACCCTCTTCATTGCGGTAATGAGCTGTATTCTCGGTACGTTATTAACTATACTCACGGCGTACTGTATGTCGCGTTTCCGCTTCAAATCGAGAAAAGCCATGATGAAGGCTACCCTGCTTCTCGGCATGTTCCCCTCGTTTATGGGCACGATAGCGGTATATCTCATAATGACTCAGTTCAATCTTATCAATCAGCAGTGGGGACTTATCCTCATATACTCGGCGCAGGCGCCCATGGGCTATATGGTGCAGAAGGGCTTTTTCGACACCATACCCTATTCGATAGACGAGGCGGCGAGAATCGACGGCGCGTCCAACTTCACGGTGTTCGTAAAATTCATACTTCCGCTTTCTAAGCCCATGCTCGTATACACGGCGCTGACTTCGTTCACCTGGCCGTGGTCGGACTTCATTCTGCCTAAAATGCTTCTTATCGATAAGGATTTGTATACGGTGGCTGTCGGGCTGATGTCCCTCGGCGAAACCGAATTCGCAAGGTTTGCGGCGGGGTCGATATTCATTGCTATACCTATAATCGTGTTGTACTTCTGTCTTGTGAAGTATATGATTAACGGAATGGCTGCGGGCGCCGTAAAAGAATAAGATCAAATAAACTTCGCAATAGTTCGTTGAGCTTACGTTTGTGTTTCGGTCATTTACTTCTGTGTAAATTCCCTCACACAATCCGCACTCGCCTGCTCTTGCTCGTTTCTTTGCACTTATTAACAAAATACTTGCTTCTTACTGTAAAAAAAGGGAGGAAATTAATATGGCAAATTTAAGCTTAAAACACATTTATAAAGTATATCCCAACGGCGCGAAAGCGGTAAACGATTTCAATATGCAGATAGAGGATAAGGAGTTTATCGTATTCGTCGGACCGTCGGGCTGCGGAAAGTCGACTACTCTCCGTATGATAGCAGGGTTAGAACCTATCACCGCGGGCGAGCTGAAAATCGGCGACGTGGTAGTCAACGGCATGGAGCCTAAGGACAGGGATATCGCAATGGTATTCCAGAACTACGCGCTGTACCCGCACATGACGATATTCGAGAATATCGCGTTCGGCTTGCGTATGAGGAAAATACCCGATATTAAGCGTGATAAAGATGGGAACCCCGTACTCGACAAAGACGGTAAAGAAATTCCCGTTATGCGCAAGTACAACAAGCAGGAGCTTACCGAAAAGGTGAACGAGGCGGCGGAAATTCTCGGAATTACCGAATATTTAAAGCGCAAGCCGAAAGAAATGTCGGGCGGACAAAGACAGCGCGTCGCGCTCGGGCGCGCGATAGTCAGACAGCCGAAGGTTATGCTTTTGGACGAACCTTTATCCAACCTCGACGCAAAGCTGCGAACGCAGATGCGCAGCGAGATAGTAAAGCTACATAAAAAATTGCAGACGACGTTTATATACGTCACCCACGACCAGGTTGAGGCGATGACTATGGGCACGCGCATAGTTGTAATGAAAGACGGCTTCGTCAAGCAGATAGACACGCCCAAAAACCTATATAAATATCCCGCGAACAAATTCGTGGCAGGGTTTATCGGCACGCCGCAAATGAACTTTTTCGAGGGCACTTTGAAAAAGGTAGGGGATAAGGTCGAGATTGACTTCAAGTATTCCGACGCGAAAATAACCGTGCCGTATTCCCGACTTTCCAAGACCACCCCTCAGTATCTCGACGGCACAAAGACGGTGTATATCGGCTTCCGCGCCGAGGATGTGACGCTCGACGAAGATAAAGTCGCAAAAAGCGCCGCAAAAATAAAGGTAAGAATTTCCCATTCGGAAGAACTCGGAACGGAAACGCTCGTCTACGGCGATATCAATATGGACGGCGACGGCTTCGCGGAGACGAGCACAAGAGTAATAATAAAATCGGCGGGCTTTAAGGAATATCAGCCCGACGCCGTAATGGAAGCGGCGCTCGATATCGACGCAATACACTTGTTCGACGAGGACACCGAAGAGAGTATAATGCCGCGGATACCCGAATATAACTACCTCGACTGCGAGATAAAGGGCGGCAATATTTCCTTCGTCGGCGTAAAGCCCGGCTTGCCCGAAGCGGTAAAGTGCGCCGACGGCAAGGGCGAACTTTTACTGCCCGTTTCGGCGGTACGCTTCGACGGCGACATAAAGGCGAAGGTGACCGACAACGAGAACGTGAACGGACAGATACTCGTCACTCTGGACGTGAACGGCAACAGACTTTACGCGCTGTCCGACAAGGTCTTGCCCGTCGGCGATATAAATATCGGCGTAGACTACAAAAAGGTTACGATAAAGACCGACGGAGGTATTGTCACTCCCATGCCCGAGGTAAACGGGCTTGACGGCACGTTCGTAACGGATAAGGGCGAAAAGACTTACAATCTGCTCATAAACGGAGTTAAGATTAAAGCCCCCGCGGAGGTGTACGGAAAAATGTTCGCCGCGACCACGGGAAGAAAGGTCTACAACTCGAAATTCAGATACGAGTGGGGTCCTTACGATATCGAAGTGTCGGACGCGGGTATCGAGGCGGAGGCGGTGAGAACGCTCGACTACGGCGATGAAAAATTCGTCGAGTGCAAGGTCGGCGAAGAGACGCTGTACGTCAAGTGCGACAAAGCTTTGAGCGGCAGGATATATCTTGCGCCCGACGCGGGCAAGGTCGGCGTTATCGAAAGCGAAAGACAAATAAAAATAGTTTAAAAAGTCGCAAAGAGGACGTTGTTTCAGGCTCGAAACCGGACGGATTTGCTAAGCTTGTAAAAAATACTTGACAAGCCCGATAGTGAAGCTATATAATTGAGCTACAATTTAAAGTTATTCTTTGGGGCGGGGTGAAATTCCCCACCGGTGGTAAAGTCCACGAAGGTCGCAAGACCCCGAATCGGTGAAATTCCGATACCGACGGTAAAGTCCGGATGTTAAAAGAATTACGCGGATATCGCTTTATGCCGCCCCGAAATATTTTCGGGGCGGTTTTTTGCAAAGAACGACTTTAAAAATAAATTTTCAAGGAGTTCTTATATGGAACAAGTTTCTGCAAAACGGAGCTATTTCAGCTCGGCAAGGATAGCGGTAATCGCTATGTTTTCGGCGCTCGCGGCGATTTTGTATATCTTCAATTTCGCGCTGCCGTTCGCGTTTCCGTCCTTCCTCGAATTCAAATTCTCGGATATTCCCGTGCTCATCGGCTCGTTCGCGCTCGGTCCCGTATCGTCGGTCATTATCGTAGTTTCCGAGATACTCATAAAGCTGGTCGTAAAGGGCTCGTCCACGATGTTCGTCGGCGAGATAAGCGACCTTTTAACCTCTTGCGCGTTCGCGGTCACGGCGGGGATTATCTACAAAAAGCACCGCACGTTCAAGGGCGCGCTGGTCGGAATGGCGGTCGGCACCGCGGTCGAAGTAGTTGTTGCCGTGCTCATAAACTGGCTTTTCCTCGTGCCTTTCTATGTGCAGTTTTTATTCAACGGCAACTGGGCTCCGCTTATCAACGCAATGAACAAGCTGTTCCCGAACTGTACGCGCGAAAATTTCTACAACTACTATCTCTGGGTTTCGGTACTGCCCTTCAACCTTTTAAGGTGCCTTGTCGCAGTGCTCGTAACTCTGCCCGTATACAAGCGCATTTCCATGCTGATAAACAGATTCAACGCCAGACTCGAACCCAAAAGCGAGGAGGGCGCGGTAAAAAGCAAAAAAATAAACATTGCGGCAATATGCATAAGCGCCGTCGTGATTGTACTTCTTTTAACGTTCGCGATTTTGCGCGTGCTCGTATTTTCAGAATGATAAATCCCTTTTCCAGAACCGAACGGCTATTCGGTAAAAATGCAATGCAAAAGCTTGCCGCATCGCGCGTCGCGGTGTTCGGCGCGGGCGGCGTGGGCGGCTACGTCTTGGAGGCGCTGGCGCGTTCGGGCGTGGGCGCAATAGATATAATCGACAGCGACGAGGTAAGCGCGACCAACATAAACAGACAGATACTCGCAACCCGCTCGTCGGTGGGAAGGGCTAAGGTCGACGTCGCCGCAGAAAGAATTGCCGATATCAACCCCGACTGCAAGGTAACAACGCACAAGCTTTTCTATCTGCCCGAAAATGCGGATATGATAAATTTCAATTCGTTCGACTATATTGTGGACGCAATCGATACGGTTACGGGAAAAATCGCGATTATAGAAAGGGCTAAAAGGCTGGGCGTGCCCGTCATAAGCTGTATGGGCACGGGCAACAAAACCGACCCCTCGGCGCTGAAAGTTTCGGATATTCATAAAACCTCGGTGTGCCCGCTCGCGCGGGTCATGCGCAGGGAGCTGAAAAAACGCGGAGTAGAGGCTTTAAAGGTCGTGTATTCCGAGGAGGAACCCGTTGCCCCCGACATATGCGCGGACGAGCTTGAAGATAACGGGCGTCAGCCGCCCGCAAGCTGCGCTTTCGTGCCGTCGGTTGCGGGGCTTATGATAGCGGGCGAAGTAATAAAAGATTTAATTAAATAAATTGTTGCAAAAAATTGCCGTGCGGTTTATAATATCCGTATGGCAATTTATATTTCCAAAAGCCCCGAGGACACTTTGAAATTCGGGGAAGAATACGCAAAAACCCTCTCGGGCGGGGACGTTGTGTTGCTCGGCGGCGAAATGGGCGCGGGCAAAACAGTCTTTGCAAAGGGCGTTGCCAGAGGTCTTGGGATAGACGACGAGGTTTTAAGTCCCACATATTCCTACATGAACGACTACTCGGGCAAGTTATACCACTTCGACTGCTACCGCCTCGACTGCGGCGAGCAAGCCGAAGCGCTTGGGCTTTGCGACTATTTCTACGCGGACGGCGTTTGCCTTGTTGAGTGGGCGGAAAATATAAAATCGGTGCTTCCCGAAAGGGTTAAAAAAATAGAAATTCAAAAGACGCGGGAGGGCGAAAGGCGGATAATTTATGAGTAATTTTCTTGCAATCGACACCTCGTCGCGCTATTTAACCGTCGCGGCGGTCAAGGACGGAAAAACCGCTTTGCGCCATTTGCCCGACTGCGCCATGCGGCACTCGGTCATGCTCATGTCCGAAATAGACAAGGCAATGAACGAGGTCGGGCTTGCCCCAGCCGACTGCGATTTCTTCGCGGCGGTCACGGGGCCCGGTTCGTTCACGGGCATACGCATAGGCGTGTCTGCGGCGAAGGGTTTTGCGCTGGGCGCGGACAAGCCGCTTGTTTCAATCACCTCGTTCGAGCTGATTGCATATAATGTGACAGACAATATTTTCTATACGGTAATCGACGCCGCGCACGGTCATTACTACGTGTGCGGCTACGGCGACGGGGAAATAATATTACAGCCTTGCTACATGAGCGGGGAAGAAATAGGTAAGCTCGGCGCGCCGCTGTACGGCTTCGAGGATTTGCCCCTCGAAAACTATACGCGCGTTGACGTTACAAAAAGTCTTTGCCCCGCGGCGTTCGCCGCAAAGCCCTCCCGCGAGATGTACGCACTGTACGTCCGCAAGTCGCAAGCCGAGGAGGCGAGAAAATGATTATCCGCGAATGGAAATACGAGGACATTTTAAGAATTTCCCAGATTGAAAAGGAGTGCTTCCCGCAAGAACCTTGGAGTTACAGGACGCTTGCGTCGGGCTTCGAGACCGAAGCGTTCTTCGGCGTGCTCGCCGAGGACTGCGGGGAGATTGCGGGCTACGGCGGAATAACCGTCGCCGCGGACACCGCCGACATCGACAATATCGCCGTGACCGAGCCCTACCGCAACAGCGGCGTGGGAACTAAGGTTTTGAATTCCCTTTGCGATTTGGCTAAGTCGAAGGGGGTAAAAAAGGTCTTTCTCGAAGTGCGCGTATCCAACGTGCCCGCCATGAGCATGTACCTCAAAAACGGGTTCAGGGGCGCATATGCCCGCACTCGTTACTACACCGACGGCGAGGACTGTCTGGTCATGGTCAAAGAATTACAGTGAGGTTGAGCTATTCTTTTAAACGGTAAATACGTTCCCATTATAACCGAGGGGAGCGGGAAGGACGTTCTGCTTCTTCACGGCTATCTCTCGTGTAAGGAAAGCTTTTACTACCAGATAAAATTTCTTTCAAAGTATTACAAGGTCACCGCGCCCGACATGCCGGGCTTCGGCGCAAGTCCGCCGTTGGACAGCGCATATGCCGTGGGCAATTACGCCGAGTGGCTGAAAGAGTTTATAAAAAAGGCTGAGATGGAAACGCCGCACGTTATCGCGCACTCGTTCGGCGCGAGGGTGGCTTTTAAATATTTAAACGAAAACGCGGCCGGCGTCGACAAGCTCGTCATAACGGGCGGAGCGGGAATAGTAAAACCCCGTTCGCCCCAATATATGCGGCGGGTAAAGGCGTACAGACGGATAAAAAAGCTTTTTCCGCGGTATGCGGAAAGGCATTTCGGAAGCGCGGAATACAGAACGCTTTCGCCCATTATGCGCGAAAGCTATAAAAAAATCGTCAACGAAGATTTGAGCGGCTGCGCGGCGAACATACGCCGACCCGCCCTTCTCGTTTACGGCGAAGGGGACACCGTAACTCCGCCGACCGAAGAGGGCGAAACCTTTCACCGATTGATTGTCGGAAGCCGTCTTGAAATTATCGAGGGCGGGCATTTCTGTTTTTCCGAGCACCCGGACATTTTCAACAATCTCGTTTTTGGTTTTTTGAACGGCTGAGGTATATATGGGTATTTTTATTTCTGTTCCCAAAACAATAGAATGCGTCGTAACCGCGGTAATCCTCGCGGCTATGCTTTGTCTTGCCGCGTTCCGTCAGGCGGGCGTGTTGCAGTCGTCGGGGTACTCCAACGGCAAGTACTTCAAATGGCTGAAAAGAAAGGGCAACCTTGCCATCGGCAGATTTGTGCTTCTTGCCATGATGTGCGCGCTCGGCTCGGCGGTCATTTCCCTTTGCTTTTCGTTCGCGGGCGAGTGGGCGGCGGTAATCGGGCTTACGGCGTACGTGCTTTTTTTCGCGGTCTATATCTGGGCTGACAGAAAGGTCGCGCTCCGTTCGGAAGCGGCGTTCACACCCCGCTTTTACCGTCTGTACGCGGTGCTGTTTTTCGTGTGCGCCGTCGTATCCTATATATTCGTAACGCTGTTGAACTTCGCGGACAGCGTCTGGGGCAACGAAATTTTTTCGTGCGTCAAGTACTGCGCGCTCGCGCTTTTGCCTCTTCTGCTTATTCCCATGCTCGCGCTTGCAAACGGCATTGCGAAAATTTACGAACTGCCGCACAATAATAAGTTTATAAAAAAGGCGACGGCAAAGCTCGAAGCTTCAAAAATCAAAGTAATAGGCATCACGGGCAGCTACGGTAAGACGAGCACGAAGTTCATTTTGAACAGCTTGCTTTCTACAAAGTACCGCGTGCTTACCACCCCGCGCTCGCACAATACCCCGATAGGGATTGCGCTCGCGGTCAACTCCGCAGACCTTGCCGACTACGACATATTCATTGCCGAAATGGGCGCAAGGCACGTCGGCGACATTGCCGAGCTGTGTCAAATCTGCCCGCCCGATATCTCGCTTATAACGGGAATTTGCGGACAGCATTTGGAAACCTTCGGCACGTTTCAAAACGTAGTGAAGGCTAAGGGCGAAATTCTCGACTACACGGCGGAAAGGGCGGTTATTGCCGACGACTGCTTCGACCTTTTCGCGGACTACGCTTGCGAAAAATCGCGGTGCGACTGCGTGTCGGATATAGAGTGCTCGTGTAAGGGCACGGAATTCTCTTTGACGCTGGGCGGCGAAAGCCGACGGGTAAAAACGAAACTTTTGGGCAGGCACTCCGCATATAATATAGCATTGGCGGCGGAGGGGGCGTTCGCCGCGGGTATGACCGTCGACGAAATCGCCGAAGGGGTCGCGGGCATTGACTTCATAGAACACCGCTTACAGCTGATAGAGGCAAACGGCGTAAATATTCTCGACGACGGTTACAATTCAAACGTAAAGGGCGCGCGCGCCGCGTTGGAGGTGCTTAAAAGCTTCGGCGGCAGAAAGATTGTCGTGACCCCCGGGCTTGTCGAGCTGGGCGTGCTGGAAGAGAAAGAGAACTACTCGCTGGGCAAGGAGCTCGTCGGCTTCGACTTCGTTATTCTGGTCGGCGACACTCTGATACAGCCCGTGCGCCGCGGGTACTTCGACAACGGCGGCGAGGAGGGCAAGATAAGGCTTCTGCCTAATTTGCCCGAAGCGCAGGAAGTTTTGAAGGGCTTTATCTGCCAAGGCGACACGGTGTTGTTTTTGAACGACTTGCCCGATATATATTAATTTCACAAAATCTCGCGCTTTCGAGCCGTTAAATCACCAAAGATAAAAAAATTTTATCGGAGGTGATTTTTTTATGCAGAGAAATATAGCCGTGGTTTTCGGCGGGATATCAAATGAAAACGAAATTTCGGTAATCACGGGCACAATGGCGGCTAACGTTTTAAAAAGCGGCGGCGAAACCGTCGTGCCGCTGTACATATCGCAAAAGGGCGAAATTTACACGGGCGCGGGGCTCGCGGATATAAACAATTTCAAGAACGGCAACTTTACCGTCTTTCCCCGCGCGATTGTCGCAAAGGGCGGCATATATGTCCTGAACAAACACGGCAGACCCAAAAAATTCGTCAAAATCGACGTCGCGGTGAACTGCTGTCACGGCGGCTGGGGCGAGGGCGGCGGAGTGTGCGGTCTGTTCGCTTTGAACTGTATCCCGCTCGCCAGTGCGGGCATGTTCGAGTCCGCCGCGTTTATGGATAAATATTATACCAAGCTCGTGCTCGGCGCGCTGGATATCAAGGTCGCGCCGTACGTCTACATACGCAACGCAAGCGATTTCAAGGAGGCGGAACGGCTCGGCTATCCGCTCATAGTCAAGCCCGCGAAGCTCGGTTCGAGCATAGGCATCGAGCTCGCCGAAAACGGCGGCGAGCTCGAAGAGGCGGTGCAGGCGGCGTTCTTCTACGACGACGGCGTGATAGCCGAAAAATTCCTCCAAGACAGACGCGAGATAAACTGCGCCGCGTACTATTCGGGCGGAAAAGTAATAACGTCGGAGTGTGAGGAAGCGTTCACTAAGGGCGATATTTTGAGCTACGACGACAAGTACGCGGGCGGAGGAAGCTCGGTTTTGCCCGCGGATATCCCCGCGGAAACGGCGGCGGAAATCAAGGGCATTACCGAGAGGGTATATACAAAACTCAATATGCGCGGCATAGTGCGCTTCGATTTTATAATCAGTCGCGGCGAGGTCTACCTAAGCGAAATAAACACCGTGCCGGGCTCCCTTTCGTATTATCTGCTGTCGAGCGGGTTCAAGGATTTTTATCCCGTGATGCAAGCGGTAATCGTGCAGGCGCTCGACGACTACGCGCTCGCCTCCGAGAAAAAAATTCTCGATACGGGCATACTCAACAATCTGCCGAACGGTTCTTCAAAACTCGGCAAGAAATAAAGAAGGCGGCTCCGTCTAAACGGAGCCGCCTTTTTTAAAGCGCGCGGCGCAGTATATCGAAAGCGCTATGCTTATACCGACAACCTCCTGAATTACGTTCGCAACCGCCTTGTAGCCCGCCGCGGCGAGCGCGTAGCCGTTGATATAGTACCTCAGTATAAAGTACCCGCCAATAACTATTAGCGCGCCGAAAATCGACGACACCGCCGCCCAAAGCGCTTTGCGCTTTTTCGGGAAAACGAAGTGCAGCAAAACCGAGACGACGACCGCTTGCAAGCCGTGGATTATGAGCGAGGGGAACATCATTGCCGCATTGCCCAAAATTACGTCGTAGAGAAACGTGCCGACCCCGCCCGCAATAAATGCGGAAAACGGGTTTAGCAGAAACGCCGCCAGAAAAATCATGCAGTCGCACCAGTACAGGTTTCCGAACGGCGGTATGGGCGCGGGCGGGATAAAGCTCGTCGCGATAACGAGCGCGCAGCTCACGGCGGTATATGTAATTTGTTTGGTCGAAAAATGCTTCATAACGTTGACTATTCTATTACTTTTCTGATATTATTAAAATACTCAAAACAATATATTTTTTTAATACCAGAATGCTTTACGATTTAAAAGGAAAAAACAAATACTACACGCTGTATTCTTATATTCGCGACGACATATTGTCGGGTAAAATCAAAAGCGGGACGAAACTTCCGTCCAAGCGCGCGCTCGCGCAGGATTTATCGGTCAGCGTCATAACCGTGCAGACCGCCTACGAACAGCTTTTAGCCGAGGGCTATATTTACTCGGAGGAAAGAAGCGGATATTTCGTCGCGGAGGTGAACGTCGACTTCCACGGCAAGCGCGAATTGCCTTGCGAGGAGGAGACGGAGCGCGGCTGCAAGCTCGACCTTGTGAACGGCACGGCGGTGGAACTTTTCCCTTTTTCGGTCTGGGCGAAGCTCATGCGGAAGGTGCTGTCCGACTGCGGCGAGCATCTTTTAGAACGCGTGCCGTGCAGCGGCGACGGCGAGTTGAAGCGGGCTGTTGCGGCGTATCTCTACCGCGCGCGGGGGATAGACGTCGACCCGCGCCATATCGTTATCGGCGCGGGCGCGGAATACCTTTACGGCATAATAGTAAAACTTTTGGGCAGAGACAAACTCTATGCGGTGGAAAACCCCGGTTACGGAAAAATAGCCGCGACGTACAGACTGAACGGCGCGGAGTATGTGTGCGTGAATGCGGACGTCAGCTCCGCCGACGTCGAAAAAAGCAAGGCGGACGTTCTGCACGTCTCGCCGTCTCACCAATACCCGACGGGCGCGGTAATTCCCGCCGCCGAGCGGGCGCGGCTTATAAGCTGGGCGGTCGGCGGAAGGTACGTCATCGAGGACGACTACGACAGCGAATTCAGGCTTTCGGGCAAGCCCCTGCAATGCATGTACAGCCTTTGCCCCGACAGAGTAATTTATATGAATACCTTTTCAAAAAGCCTCGCCCCGTCTATGCGTATGGGGTACATGGTGCTTCCGCCCGCGCTTTACAAAAGGTACCTCGAAATTTTTTCAAACTTCGCCTGCGCCGTGCCTCTCTTCGAACAAAAGACGCTTGCGGCGATGCTGGACGGGGGGTATTTCGAAAGACACATAAACAGACTTAAAAACTATTACCGCGGCATACGCGCGGCGGTGACGGCTAAGCTTAAAGCGCTGCCCGTGCCGTGCAGAATTCACGACACGGGCAGCGGGCTTCACCTGCTAGCCGAGTTTCCCACGGCGCCCTCCGACGAATTTATAAAAGAAGAGGCGGAGAAGAGGGGGATACGCCTCAAATGCCTATCCGATTATCTGCTCGCTCCCGCCGAAATAATAAAATGCTGCGCGGTAATAAACTATTCGGGCGCGACCTACGAAAAGCTCGAAATTTAAAAGACCGTTCTTTCGAACGGTCTTAACCTTAAAATCTGTGCATCAGGTTATACAGTGCGTAAGCGCTCATGAAATCGAACTTTCTGTCGTTGTCCGCGTCGAGCTTATTTTCCTCTCTCTTTTTTTTGAAGAAAAACATAATTATCTCCTTAAAATTTATATTTCACTTTACCCCGGTTATATCTCTTTATCTTCCGCAGTCCAATACGACGTAAGCGAGCGGCGAAACGGCAAGCTCGTTATTTTCTTCGTTTTCTTCGAACTCGTTAAGGTTTTCGTAAATAAACATATTAACTCCTTTTTGTTTAAAATCTCTTGATTTCGGTTGAAGTATACCATTGAAATTTTTGTTAGTCAATCACATTTGCAAAAATTTTTAAAAATTGATTTTTGTTAATTTCTATCAATATAATATGTTCATAAGTATAATTTATGTTAATTTTCAGAAATCAAATTTAAAAAATGCGAATAATTTTCAAAATTAACAAAACTTTACATTTTTTAACAAAAAAGCATGCCGCCGCCGACATAAACTGTCGGCGGCGGCATTTTAAAGATATGAGGGGGAAGTATGAGCTTATTTTTCGATAATGTCGAGGTAAATATTGGGGTCCGCAAGCTTGCCGTTTACGGTAATTTCGAAGTGAAGGTGTTCGCCCTGCTTCATTTCCATACCGCTTGCCGCGGCAATCGTGCCGATAACGTCTCCGCGCTTGACCGTGTCGCCCTCTTTAAGTCCTTCCTTGGCGGTAATATACTTATAGGTCGTGGTCATGTTGTTTGCGTGGGTAATCGTGACGTAATTTTCGCCGAGGATATGGTCGGTAACAACCTTGGTGACAGTGCCTGCAAGCACTGCGCAGACCTCGTCGCCCGCTTTCGCCTGGAAGTCCATGCCCTGGTGCACGCAGTATCTGTCGAGGGTGGTGTCGTACGAGAATTCGTAGCTAGTCGTGACGGTTGCGTTGGCAATGGGCAGACCGAATTCGTTGTCGCCGACCGTAGGCTTGTCGTCGGGCTTGTTGTCGTCGCCGCCGGGATTATTGTCGTCCCCGCCCGGTTTGTTGCCGTCGTCGGGATTGTTAATTCCGGGATTGTTGTCCAGAACGTTGTCGTTGCGCTTGCCTACGGTGAAGATAAGCGTAACGGTGACAGCCGCGATTACAAGCAGACACGCCGCCAGAATCAGATAGTAGAGTAAAATTTTCTTTTTGCTTTTCTTGTTTTGTTCTTTCATATAAAACTCCTTTACGATTTAGATATTGACGGCGTTTTCACCTTTTATTCAGTACCCGCCGAAAATTATCGGCGAAGCAACTTTAACGCCTTCGCTTTTAACGCATATATGCAAATTAATCTCTTCGCCGTATAGCGTTACCTTGTAAGGCAGGTTAGCTTTGCAGTAGTAGTTGACGCTGTCCGCAAGCTCCTCGGTGAAAACGACTTCCCCGCCGACGGCTTTCAAAAATCCGTCGATATCGAGCTCGGGGTAGACCGTGCTTTCCCCGCAGACTCCGGCAAGAGTAAGCCGTTTTAAAGCGGCGTTGCCGCTTACGGTGACCTCGCGGCAGTTTTTCGAGCTGTCGCCGCAGAAGAACGTGTAGCATTCCCCGCTTTCGAAGCAAAGATTGTTCGGCAGAAGCGCCAGCGCTGCAATGAACGCCCCCGCCGCAATCGTAACCGCCAACAGCTTTAAAAACCGCATTACTCACCCTCCTTACGCGATTTTTATTGCCACCCCGAATAATTGTTATACATAAAATTAAAAAAATTTTTTTAATAAAAAAGCGTGGGCGGCTGAAAATTCAGCCGCCCACGCGTTATATTGAATTTTATTTGCAACCGCCGCAGGTTTTGCAGTTGCCGCTGCATTTTTTCGCGGGCTTGCCCGTCGACGAAAACATTTCGCCGTTATAGCACCTTTCCGCGCGCTTGCCGCACACGGGGCACGCGACCTCGTCGTCGAATTTTTTGACCAGCTCCTCGAAGCCCTTGCCGCAGTCTTTGCAAAAATATTGAAGTATAGGCATAATCAATCCCGCTTGTTTTTCTCTCTTTTTTTCTTTTTTCTCAGCGGCTTTTTAAGGGGATTGCTGCGCAGCAGAAGCACGCCTATCATAGCCGTAAGAATAACCGCCCCGAACACCACCAGCCAGAACCAGCCCGTTTCGTAGAACGCATAACCGCTTTGCCCCGGCACGGGCATATTCATTCCCCAGAACCCCGCAATCATTGTGGGAATGGCGAGAAGAATAGTGATAATCGTCAGCTTTTTCATTGTGTCGTTCGCGTTGTTGGAAATCACCGAACCGTACGCGTCCATCGTCACGCTCAGAATATCCTTATAGATATGACACGTTTCGATAGCCTGCTTGCCCTCGATTAAAAGGTCTTCGTAAAGGTCGAGATATTCCTCTTTCGTCGCGACCCCTTCTACCTTGTTCAGCTTGTCGTGCACGCGGAAGTTTGAGGTGAGCGACGTGGAAAAATATACCAGCGAATTCTGCAAATCGAGAAGCTGAATAATCTCGGTATTGCGCATCGTCTTTTCCATTTCGCTTTGAATTCGCCTCGTCTTTCTGTCAATCTGTTTAAGACAGTACAAAAACCTCTTCGCGTTCCCGAGCATGAACGTCAGTATAAAATGCACGGGTCTGTCGGTGCGCACCCGTTCCCTGCCCGTGATATAGTCGCGCAGCAGAGTGTTTTCTTTTAAGCACACAGTAACGATACACTTCGAATTATAAATAACGCCGAGCGGGAGGGTGGTATAAATATCTCCGCCGCCGTCGCTTTCCTCGATTACGGGGCAGTCGACGATAAACATGCTGTTGCCGTCGTCGAATTCGGTACGCGCGCGCTCCTCTTCGTCGAGCGCGGCTTTAAGCATATCCTCGCTTATGCCGGTAAAAGCCGAAACGTCCTCGCACTCGTCGTCGCTTGGGTTGACCAAATCAATCCAGCACTTTTCCTCGAAGCGGTCAAGCTGCTCGGGTGCGACGCCGTCCTTTGTCAAATAGAACTTCACCATAGTTTTAGCCTCAATAAAATTTTGATAAAAAAATGCACGGAAAATTCCGTGCATTCACAAAATTAAACTTTTGGCTTTTGTACGGAAATTCTCAGCATATACAGTTTGTCGAAAAATAATTACTACTTGGGTCCATTTCTGTTCCTTGAATTTATTTTTTTCATTATATATTATTATACTGAGATTTGCAAGCGAATTGTTATCAGATAACGATTTTTCCTTCGGTAAACGAATTGAAGAAGCCCTCCAAATCGTTGCCGCCGCTGATAAAGCAGCCGAACAAATCGTCGCACGAAGCAATCTTAAACACGTTCCCCTCGAAGTAATTTTTAAGCCCCGCGGCGAACTTCTCGTCGCCTATCGCCTGCCTGAGCATATCGAACATTATAAGCCCCTTGAAGTAGGCTATGTTCGTATACTCGTAGTCGCTTTCATAGTCTTTGAGGTGTCTGTTCATGCTCGTGTCCGCCTCGCCGAAAATTTGGTTGTAGACGGTATAATACGCCCTGTACGACTTTGTCGCAGACCCTAAAAGACCTGTTCTCGTGAACGCATAGGTGGGGTGGTTTTCGAAAAACATAAGCGAGCTGTACTCGGCAAGCCCCTCGTCCTGCCACGCGCAGTTAATCTGGTCGCTGCCGACCATGGCGTACCACCACTGGTGCGCGTTTTCGTGCACTATGGTATAAACATTGTTGTCCGAATCGAGCTCGTCGCTGATCATGGTGAGCGCGGGATATTCCATGCCGCCGTAGCAAAAACCCGTCTGGACGACGCATAGTGTGGGGTAAACATAATTCCCGAACGTCTGCGAGAAGTATTTCACGCTTTCGCAAGCCGCGGTAAGGCTGACCTGCGGGCTCGTGTCGGAGTAGTAGTAATAGCTTACTTGCACGCCGTTCACGTTCTGGGTCGCAACCTCGAACTTGTCGGAGAGTACCATGGCGAAATCGCGCGCGTTTTTAATTGAATAGGTGCGCTTTACCCTGTCGCCCGCGGTACTCTCGTTTTCGAGCTTTCCGCTTGTCGCCGCGGTATATGCTGCGGGCAAATCGACTGTTACGGTATAATCGGCGCATTCCGAGAGGAAGGGGTCGCCGCAGGAATAGTAGGGGCATTCGACAAATCCCTCTTGCGAGTACGCGCAGAGAACGGGGTAGAAGTTGCCCAGATTTACGGTGTTTTTCGTGACTCCCGTGCGGTGGTTAACCTTTGCGAGTTCGAGGGTGTAGGATATGCTTATTTGCACGCTCTCCTCGGGATATACGGGGGTCAACAGCGTTACGGTGAGGATATTTTCGTCCTCGCCGCCCACGTTCCAGCCCGTGCAGTTTTCCACTTCCTGAACGGTCATCGAGCCGTAGTTAACCCCGTCATAGTACGCCTTATTCGTGTACGCGGACGAAACGGGCGCATGCTTTGCGCCCTCGCGGAAGGCGTTTCCGTAAAGGTTGAACTTCAAGTCCTTTATCTCGTTTTCGGTGGAGTTGTAATATGTGAAATTCACTGTGCCGCTCAGCTTGCGGTTTTCGCTGTCGTATATTGCGATAATGTCGTACTTGCTCGCGGCAGTACTTTCCTTTGCGCACGCCGTGAACACCGTCGACATTGCCGCGGCGCACACAACGAGCAGAATACAGATAAACTTTTTCACGTTGCACCTCATATTATGATAAGTTATCTTATGCCGCGCATACAAATTATAAAACCGTTTTAACATATTTCTCCCGAATAAAATAGAATATATGGTATGATATTTTGCGTTGTAGCGGACGGCTCCGTCAAGGACGCCGACACCATGCCCGACTGCGATGTAGCCGTGTTCGGCTTGAAAGGGTTGGGAGAAGTCGATTACGAGCACGAGCTCAAAGGTCTGACCGACAAATTCGAGGAGGCGGCGCGCTTTTCCCAAAAGGCGAAGTGCGGCGTGCTTTGCGGTTGCAGAACGCGCAGCCGCGGGATACTCAGAAAGTCGGTGTCGGTCGCCGACAAGGGCAAGCTTTTGGGCATTTCGGACATGAACCACGTCATAGATACCGAGGACTTCAAAAGCGGCGCGGGGCTGGGCGTGTACTCGGTCGGCGGGTATAAAATAGGCATTTGCATCGAGAACGACTTGCTGTTTCCCGACGGTTTCAAAGCGCTGTCGATGTGCGGGTGCAACGTTATAGTCGTGTTTTTGGAGGAGCTGAAAAACAACCTTCCGCCCCTTCTTATAAGGTCGTATTCCTACCTCTTCGGAATACCCATAATAATGTGCGCGGGGAACATGGCGTTTTGCTCGGAGATAACGGGCGAAATAGCCTCGTCGTCGCAGCCGTATTCGCTGTTCGATATCGACCCGAGCGCGCACTATCACATAATAACGACGCGGGCAAAGGGATTGTACGTCGATATCAGCGAGGATTATTGAGTTCGCAAATTTTAATTTATATTCCGCGGAATAAAAATTTAGTCGGTTTTCGGGTTCGGAAATTTTTATATTGCCTCGCTTTCGCTTGAAATTTTCAAACGGGTTTGTTATAATTGATGTATGTTAAGTATGACCGGTTACGGAAGAGGCGAATATAAGAACGGCGGAATAGAGTTGACCGTCGAGATTAAGACGGTTAACAACCGCTATCTCGACGTGTCGGTCAAGTGCCCGAGGATATTCAACGCTTTCGAGGATATAATCCGTTCGCAGATACGCGAAAAGCTCACCCGCGGACATGCCGACGTGTATATCGGATTATCGGACAAGCGCGAAAAGGAGCGCACCGTATATCTCGACGAGGGCGCGGCGAAAGCGTATGCGGACGCGGCGCGGCGGATTAAGGCTATGTTCCCCGACGCCGTCGACGATTTTTCGGTCACGAATATTTTGAGGTTTCCCGACGTAATAAAGACAGAGGACGTTTCGAACGCCGACGACGAAAGTCTTTCGGCGCTTAAAGCCGCATTGTCGGGCGCGCTCGAAAAGTTGAACGGCATGCGCAAAATCGAGGGCGAAAAGCTCAAAGCGGATATGCTGGCAAGAATGGACACAATCGAAAGACTCGTCGCGGAAATCGAGAAGCGCGCGCCCCTCGTCGCCGAGGGCTACAAGGCAAAGCTCGAAAGCAAGATTAAAAAAATTCTCGACGGGGCCGAGCCCGACGAGGGCAGACTTTTGACCGAAGTCGCCGTCTTTACCGACAAAAGCAATATCGACGAGGAACTGACCCGTCTGCACTCGCACGTTTCGCAGTTCAGAGAAATCTGCAAGGATACGCTCGTGGGCAGAAAGCTCGATTTTTTGGTTCAGGAATTCAACAGAGAAACGAACACGGTGTGTTCGAAATCCAACGATCTGGAAATAACCCGCCTGGGGCTTGCGCTCAAAAACGAGATCGAGAAAATTCGCGAGCAAGTTCAAAACTTAGAGTAAAACGCATATATGCGTCGCAATACTTCGTTGCGTTCCGCGTTTTTAAGCGCTGCATGTAAAATTATGAAAAACAAACTGATAGTACTGTCGGGCCCCTCGGGCGTAGGCAAGGGCACGATAGTGAATAAACTTCTGGAAAAAGGCAATTTCACGCTCAGCGTGTCCTGCACGACCCGCCCGCCGAGACGCGGCGAAAAAGACGGCGTTTCATATTTTTTTATCGATAAGCAAAAATTCGAAAGCGAGATAAAGCGCGGCGGATTTTTGGAATATTCAAACCACTTCGGCAACTTCTACGGCACGCCGAAAGCGTTCGTCGAAGAGAAACTGAAAGAGTGTAACGTAATTCTCGAAATAGAGGTGGACGGCGCGCTTCAAGTCAAGCGTTCCCACCCCGAAGCGTTGCTTATTATGATTGCACCCCCCGACGCCGCCGAGCTGAGAGCCCGCCTCGAAAAGCGCGGCTCGGAAACGAAAGAGAGTATCGCAAACCGCCTCAGCCGTATGGATTACGAGCTTTCGAAACAATACGAGTACGACTATGTCGTGGTGAACGACGTGCTTGAAAGGGCAGTCGGCGAGATAGAGAGTATAATTAACGACAAAAATCAAGGAGAACATAAATGATTAACCAACCCTCGGTGGACTTATTAATCGACAAACTCGGCACGGACGGACAGCCCGTTTCGCGTTACTGCCTTTGCGTGGTCGCTTCCAAGCGCGCAAGACAGATACTCGAACAGCACATGGCAAAGGGACCTTCGCCCGACGAGTACCTCAAAGAAATTTCCGTCGCTTGTCAAGAAATTTCCGAAGGGAAAATCAAATGCACTAAGGATTAATTTTCAAAAGCTTACTGCGGTTTTCACGATGGGAAAACCGCAGTAGTCTTACATTGATTATGTCGAAATACGCGCAGGTTATAGTCGATATCGCCCACTCTCAGGTGGACAAAATATTCGAATATTCTTGCCCCGACGAAACACAAGCGGGGTGCAGAGTAAAGGTTCCCTTCGGCGGAAGGATAATAGACGGCTTCGTCACGGGCGTAAGCCGCGTTTCCGCATACCCTGCGGAAAAAGTGAAACCTATTTATGAAATCGTCGACGAAGCGCCCGCGCTTATCCCCGAATGTCTCGAACTTACCGAAAGCATAGCAAAGCGGTACCGCGTACCAAAAGCTGTCGCGTTGCGGCTTTTTCTGCCGTCCGAAATGCGCCTCGGCAAGGTGCGCGAGCTGTTCAGACGCTATGCCGTATATACGGGCGCGGAGGTGAAGCTTTCCGCGTCGGCAAAAAAACAAGCCGAAGCGCTGAGTTTTTTAAAGGAGCGGGGCGAATATGACTATACCTCGCTTTGCGACGAGTTCGGCAGAGGCGCGGTAAACTCGCTTGTGACCAAGGGCGCGATAGTTTTGGATAAGCGCAAAATTTCGAGAAACCCCTTCGGCGGGCTACCCTCGTCAAGCGAAAAAAAGATACTGACCCCGGCGCAGCAGTCCGCGCTGGACGAAATAGAAAGCTCGGACAAGACCGTGCATTTAATCCACGGCGTGACGGGCAGCGGCAAAACCGAAATATATCTCAGCGTAATCGCGCGCGAAATCGAGCGGGGCAGAAGCGCGATATTCCTCGTACCCGAAATATCCCTTACCCCGCAGATGCTGTCGCAGCTCCGTTCCCGCTTCGGCGGCGCGGCGGCGATACTGCACAGCGGACTGTCGGCGGGCGAAAAATTCGACGAGTGGTGGCGGCTGCGTTCGGGCGAGGCTAAAATAGCGATAGGCGCGCGCAGCGCGGTGTTCGCGCCCCTTGAAAATATCGGCGCGATAATAATCGACGAGGAGCACGACGGCTCGTATATAAGCGAATCCGCCCCGAGATACTCCACGGTGGAAATTGCGAAAATGCGCGCGGAATATAACGGCGCGAAGCTTGTTTTAGGCAGCGCGACCCCCTCGGTCGAAACCTACGTCAAGGCGGCGCGCGGCAAGTACGGGCTAATCACCCTGACCGAAAGAATAAACAAAAAGCCCCTTCCCGAAATAATAATCGCGGATATGCGCAAGGAAGTCAAGCGGGGCAACAACACCGCGTTTTCGCAGGCGCTACGCGCCGAGCTCGACGAAACGTTGAAGTGCGGGAATCAGGCGATAATATTTTTGAACCGCCGCGGCTATTCGCGCACGGTCATGTGCCGCGACTGCGGCTACGTCGCCAAGTGCGAAAACTGCGACGTTACGCTCACCTACCACAGCGAAGAAAACTGTTTGAAGTGCCACTATTGCGGCGCGAAATATCATATGCTGACTTCTTGCCCCGAGTGCGGCGGACGGCACGTCCTCTACAACGGCACGGGCACGCAGAAGGTCGTCGCCGATTTGAAAAGCCTTTTTCCCTCCGCGCGGATTCTCCGCATGGACAACGACACCGTTTCGGGAAAGGACGGACACTATAACATTTTGAAAAAATTCGCCGCGAAAGAGGCGGATATCCTCGTCGGAACGCAAATGATTGCAAAGGGACACGACTTCCCGTCGGTGACGCTGGTCGGAATTTTAGACGCGGATATGAGCCTGCATTTTTCGGATTATAGAAGCGGCGAGCGCACATTCCAGCTCATAACCCAGGTTTCGGGCAGAAGCGGAAGGGCGGGCGAAGCGGGCAAGGTCGTACTGCAAACGTGCTCGCCCGAGAACTACATTCTGCGGTTTGCTTGCGCCTACGACTACAAGGGCTTTTTCGAAAACGAAATTTCCTTGCGAAAGGCGACGGGCTTCCCGCCGTACTCGCTGATTTGTCGGGTTATGGTCACGTCGGAAAATTCCGAAAAGGCGCTCGACGTCTTGAAGTCGGTCTATCTTTCAATAGACAGGCTGAGGGTGCAAAGCCCCGACGAATTTATCTTTTTCAACAAGATGCATTCGCCCATAAAGAAGATACAAGGCAAGCTCCGCTATCAGGTGCTCATGCGCCTCGCGAGCGGACGGCTGCTTGAAAAAATTTACGAAATTGCGGTTAACAACACCACGTCGGACTGTCTTGTTTACGTCGAAGAAAATCCCGCGAATTTAAGTTAATTTCACGAAAACCCCACGCCGTTCCGCGCGTGGTATTTCCGTTACCGATAATCTTTTAGGAGTAATTATGTCAAGAAAATTTGTTGTGCAGACGGGCGACCCCGTACTGAGAGAAAAATGCGCCGAGGTCAAGGCGTTCAATTCCGAGCTCGCCTCCCTCTTGAACGACATGAAGGAAACCGTCCGCGCCGAAGAGGGCGCGGGGCTCGCCGCGCCGCAGATAGGCATACCCCTGCGCGTCGTGGTTATCGACGTGGAGGAGGGCTATTACGAAATGGTCAACCCCGTCATAGTTTCGACCAAGGGCGAGCAGAAGGGGCCCGAGGGCTGTCTTTCCGTCAAGGGCAAGCAAGGCACCGTCGTCCGCCCGTCGAGGGTCAAGGCGGAATACCGCGACCGCTTCGGCAGAAAGCACAAGCTCACCGCCGACGGCTTTTTTGCGCGCGCGGTCTGTCACGAGCTCGATCACCTCGACGGAATTTTATACACCGATTTGGCGAGCGAACTTTACGATATCCCTCCGGAGGATTAAGGCATGAAAATAGTATTTGCGGGCTCGCCCGAGTACGCCGTTCCCGCGCTCGAAGCGCTGCATGAAAAGTTCGGTGTCGCGGCGGTAATCACCCGGCCCGACAAGCCCGTCGGCAGAAAAAAAATACTTACGCCGACCGCGGTCAAAGCCCGCGCTCTGTCGCTCGGTATCGAGGTTTACGACTTCGATAAAATCCGCGCTCACGCCGAAGAAGTCAAAAATATCGGCGCGGATATAATGGTGACGTGCGCCTACGGACAGCTTTTAACACGCGATATTCTGGACAGCTTTCCGCAGGGCGTGTGGAATCTGCACGCCTCGCTTCTGCCCAAATTCCGCGGTGCTTCGCCCATTCAGTCCGCCATATTGGCGGGCGAAACGCATACGGGCGTGACCGTCATGAAAACCGAGCTTTCCCTCGACACGGGCGATATACTTCTTGTTAAACGCTGCGAGATAGCCGACAAAAATTATTCCGAGCTTTCCGCCGCCCTTTCCGCCCTTTCCGCCCGGGCAGCGGTCGAGGCGGTTGAGCTGATTGCAAGCGGGCAGACCCAGCTTCTGTTGCAAGACGAGGCGAAGGCAACCCTCTGCAAAAAAATCACGAAAGCCGACGGCAAGATAGATTTTTGCAATTCGCCCGAGGATATATGCCGCCTAATCCGCGCGTATAACCCCGAACCCGTCGCGTTCTGCAATTTCAACGGCAGTGTTTTAAATATATTAAAAGCCGAGCCCGCGGAGGGCGTCGGAGAAACCGGCGCGGTAATATGCGCCGACAAACGCGGAATAACCGTCGCGTGCGGCGGCGGCGCGATACGCATAAAGGAATTAATCCCCGCGGGCGGGAAGAAAATGAACGCCTCCGACTTCGTGAACGGCAGAAAAATAAAGGCGGGCGACGTACTTGACTAACCCTCTCTGCGACCCGTATCTTATATTGGCCAAGGTATATCAGGGGGGCAAATACTTAAAGCAAGCCATTGCGGAAACTTCCGTCGAGCCGTTGAATAAGGCGCGCACGGTAAAAATCTGCTACGGCGTGCTCGAAAAAGATATTTACCTCGAATATATTCTGGGGGCAAACGTAAAAAAGCAACCCAAAAGCGCGGTGAAAACAGTTTTGAAAATCGCGCTATACATGCTCGAATTCATGGACAAGCACGACTATATGGTCGTGGACTGCGCGGTCTCGCTTGTAAAAAAGCTCGGCAAAGACGGCGCGGCGGGGTTTGTCAACGCCCTTTTGCGCTCGTATAAAATCCCCCCTCTGCCCGAAAAAACCGACGAAAGAATTTCGGTTGAAACAAGCTCGCCGCTGTGGCTCGTCAAAAAGCTTCGGCGAAGCTACAAGGCGGAGACGGCGGAAATTCTTTCCGCGCCATCTAAGGGCGTCAGCGTGCGCTTTATAAAGGGCGAAGAAAATTACCTCGGCAAACCCCATATAAAAACGCCGTTCAAGGGCGTATATATCTTTGAAAACTTCGTCCGCGACGACGGCTTTTTTGCGGGCGGATACACCTTCCAATCGGTGGGCTCGGTCGCGATTTGCTCGGTAGTCGAGCCTTGCGAAAAGCTGCTCGACGCGTGCGCCGCCCCGGGCGGGAAGTCGGTGCTTCTCAGCGAAAAATGCAAGGAGGTCACCGCGTGCGAACTGCACGCCCACCGCGTAAATCTTATCGAGGACTACGCGCGGCGAATGGGCGCAAAAAACGTAACCGCGGTGCAAGCCGATTCGACGGTTTTCAATCCCGCGTACGAGCGGGCGTTCGACGCTGTGCTTTGCGACGCGCCGTGCTCGGGTACGGGCGTGATAAACGAAAACCCCGATATCAAGCTTTTCAGAAAGGAAGAAAGCATTGCAAAGCTGAACGAAATTCAGCGCGCGATTTTGCAAAACTGCGCCCGCTACGTCAAAAGCGGAGGCAGACTGTACTACTCGACGTGCTCTGTTCTGCCCGAGGAAAACGACAGCGTCGTGTATTCCTTTTTGGAGGCGAATCCCGATTTCGGATTGCAAATCCCCGACAGCCCGTTATGGCACAGAAGAACGAAATTCGGCTTACAGTTTTTGCCGCACGTTTCGCTCGGCGCGGGATTTTTTATAACAACTTTCATAAAGGAGTAACACATTGGATAAAACAAGAAGCGCGTACATTTCAAGCTGCGAGGTGTCCGAAATCGCGGAGGTAACGCTCGGCGGTTACAGCCAGAAAATCGCAATCGAGGGCAAAAGCAAAAGCTTGCCCGTGGTGATTACACTGCACGGCGGACCGGGCTCGCCCGTTCCCTTTTCGGTCGGCTGCCGCGGACTTTTCCCCGAGTGGACCGACGCCGCCGTCATGGTCTACTGGGACCAGCTCGGCTGCGGAATTAACAACGCCGCAGTGGACAATTTGAACACAGAAGCTTTCGTCGATATGACGGTCGACCTCGTAGGCGAAATCAAAAAGAGATTTCCCGAAAACAAGCTGTATCTTTTCGGCATAAGCTGGGGCAGCGTGCTCGCGCTGAAAACCGCCGTCCGCGTGCCCGAACTTTTAAACGGGGTTATGGTTTACGGTCAGGTTTTAAAAAATCTGTTTTTCAACGACGAGGTTTTGTCTGCGTTCGAAAGTGCGCCGAAAGGAAAAAAGCTTGCCGTACATAACATAATAAAAACGAATACGGACTGCGAGTATAAGGTTTTGGACGCGAACATGAAAAAGCTTTACAAACTGCTCAAAAAGCACACAAACGCGTATACCAACAAAAACTCGAAGCCCTTGGCGGTGGGCAAGATTGTAAAAGGTCTTATCGCGAGCCCAGACTATACTTTCAAAGATTTCAAGGCAATCGTCAACAACGGTTACAGACAAAACGAGATACTCTGGCGCGAACTGCTCGAAGCGGATTTATCCGACGAGCTTTCGAAGGTGCGCGTTAAATACCTTCTTCTGCAAGGCGACACCGACATAATCACCTCGACGAAATTTTTGTTGTCGGAGGACTTCGGCAACGAAAACGTGACCGTGCGAGTAATAAAAAATTCGGGGCACATTCCCTCCGCCGCGGCGATGGAAGAGTGCATCGAAACCCTTAAACAGTTTATTCGATGAAAAAAATTCTGCAAGATTTGAGCTTTTCCGAGCTTGAAAATTTAATACTCTCGCTCGGCGAAAAAAAGTTCCGCGCAAGACAGCTTTACGACGGGCTGATGCAAGGCAAAAAAATTTCGGCGATAAATATCTCCGCCCGACTCCGCGAAACCCTTTTAAATGATTACGAGGACGAGCCCGTTAAAATTATCCAAACGCTTACCTCGTCGGACGGCACCGAAAAATATCTTTTTTCGCTCGCCGACGGCAACATAATCGAGGGCGTTTTCATGAAATACAAGTACGGCAACACGCAGTGCGTTTCGACGCAGGTCGGCTGCCGTATGGGCTGTAAATTCTGCGCAAGCACGCTCGGCGGACTTGTGCGCAATTTGAGCTCGGGCGAAATTCTCTCGCAGGCGCTCATTGTCAACGCGCTTCACGCCGGGGGGAACAGGCGCGGGGTGACGAACGTCGTTTTGATGGGCAGCGGCGAGCCGCTGGACAACTATGAAAACGTTTTGGCGTTTTTGAAAAACGTCTCCGCGGAGGGGGGAATAGGCATTTCGCCCCGCAATATATCGCTGTCAACGTGCGGGCTGGTTCCTAAAATTTACGCGCTCGCGGACGAGGGGCTTCCCGTGAACATGACCGTTTCCCTCCACCAGATAACCGACGAGGGGCGGGCGCGGACAATGCCGATAGCGAAAAAATATCCGATAGCCGAAATATTGAAGGCGTGCGAATATTACTTCGATAAGACGGGCAGAAGATACATCTTCGAGTATTCTCTGATTAAAGGCGAGAACGCGGACAAGGCGCACGCCGAGGGGCTTGTAAAGCTTTTGAAGGGCAGACCTTGCCACGTCAATCTGATACGGCTGAACGCCGTCGAGGAGCGGAGTTTAAAGCCCGTAACCGACAAGGAAGCCTACGCTTTTTTGTCCGTGCTCGAAAAGGGCGGACTGTCCGCGACGGTCAGAAGAAGCATGGGTTCGGATATTGCTGGGGCGTGCGGGCAACTTCGAGCCGGATACCTGAAAGACAGCTAACCGCGTATAAGCGTCGCATAACTTTGTTGCGCTCCGTGCCCGCTCGGTCGTTTACCTCTGTGTAAACTCCCTTACGTGTACTCGCGCGCCGTGTTCTGCTTGCTTCTCCGCGGTTTGGTAAAAAATAAAATATAAGGATTAGTTTATGTTAATAGCAATTATAGGCGAAAGCTGTACGGGCAAGTCGACTTTGGCGGACAAGCTCAAACAAGATTTCAACGCGGCGGTCTATACGGGCAAGGATTATTTGAGACTTGCGAAAAGTCCGTCCGAGGCGGAAACGGCTTTTAAAAACCTGCTTAAAAACGCGGTGTGCGGCGGCAACGTGATATACGTCATTTCCGAAAGCGAGCACGTTAGTTTGTTGCCCGAGGGCTGTTTCAAAATTCTCGTTACGGCGGAACTCGACGTAATAAAGCAGAGGTTCGCCGCGCGCATGCGGGGCAATCTGCCCCCGCCCGTGGAAGTTATGCTTGAAAGAAGCCACGGCAAATTCGACGGCATACAAAAGGATTACGCCTACGACGGCGATTACGAAAAATTGACAGACGCGTTAAGGAGAATATAATGCAAACTAAAATAGCCCCCTCTATACTTTCCGCCGACTTTTCGGTTATGGGCGAAGCGATTAAAAAATTGGAAGCGAGCGGCGCGGACTTGATACACTGCGACGTAATGGACGGAAGCTTTGTCGAGCCGATTACTTTCGGCGGGCAAATGATAAAGAATATCCGTCCGCTGACGAAGCTTCCATTGGACGTGCACCTTATGATCGAGCACCCGAAAACCCAGATTAAATTTTTCGCGGACGCGGGCGCGGACATAATCACCGTGCACTACAAGGCGTGCAAAAAAATTTCGGACGGCTACCTCGAAGAAACATTGAAGCTTATCAGGTCCCACGGCGTGAAGTGCGGCGCGGTCGTCAATCCCGACGTGCCCGTCGAAAACATTTTCCCCGTGTTCCCGCTTTGCGATATGGTACTGTTGATGTCGGTGTTCCCCGGCTACGGCGGGCAGAAATTTATCCCCGAGGTCATGGATAAAATCAAAAAGGCGCGGGAATATGCCGCGGCAATCGGCAAGGGCGACATGGATATTGAAATCGACGGCGGCGTGACAATGGAAAACGCGGGCGCAATCCGCGCGGCGGGCGCAAACGTGCTTGTCGCGGGCTCGACGGTTTTCAACTCGAAGGACTGGAAAGCAACGATAGCGGGTCTTAAAAAATGAAGGGCATAATACTTTTGAACGGCGAGCCGTACGCGGGGAAAATCAATGCGGACGGCGCGCTTGTATATTGTTGCGACGGCGCGTATAACTGGGCGAAGGGCAAGGTTCGCATCGACAAAAACATAGGCGACTTCGACAGTCTCGACATAGTTCCCGACCCCGTTCCCGAAGAGATATACCCCGCCGAAAAGAATTTCACCGACGGCGAGATAGCTATGTCAAAGCTTTTGGAAGCGGGCGCGGACGATATCGAAATTTACGGCGGCTTCGGCGGGCGCGAGGACCACTTTATCGGCAATATTCACCTTTTGTACCGCGCGTTCGAGGCGGGCGCGAAGTGCGCCATGATAAGCGAAAAAACGAAAATTTTTTTGGGTAGCGGCGTCATATGTATGGGCGAATACCTCGGCTGTACTATATCGGTGTTACCTTTCGGCGGACCTTTGCATATAATGGGGAGTGAAGGGCTGAAATATACCTACCCCGACATTATCGGCTACGGCGAGTGCAGAGGCATATCGAATATCGTTCAAAGCAATTCGGCGAAGCTTAAAGTCGAGGGGGTAGCCCTTGTAATAATCAACGGGGGTACGTTATGACCATTATCTGTATAAAACCGCCCAAGCCCGTGCGGTTTATATTAAGGAAAATTCTGCGGAAATGAAATACGTTGATTTGCACTGCGACACCGTAACCGAATGTTTCGACGGGGGATATGCCCTTGCGAATTGCGGGTTGCAGACGGATTTGGAAAAACTTAACAAGGGAAAATGCGCGGCGCAGTGCTTTGCTATCTATACGCAGGGCGACGGCGCCGCCGTCCGTTTTAAACAGTGTCTGGCGTTCTATAAACAAAGCGGCGTAAAAGAAGTGCTGAACTATGCCGACCTTGAAGAGTGCTTAAAAAGCGGCGCGGGCGGAATTCTGACGGTCGAAAATCTGGGCTTTATCGAAGATGTATCGCAGCTTGAATTTCTTTTCGCCGCGGGCGTGAAAATGGCTTCCCTCGTCTGGAATATCGAAAACAGCCTCGCCTGTCCCAACGGCGCGCGCGGCGGACTGAAACCGTTCGGCAGAGAGGTGCTCGACGAGCTCGACCGTCTGAAAATCATAGTCGATATTTCGCACTTGTCGGACGGCGGCGCGGCTGAAATTCTGGCGGGGAGGAAAATTCCCGTTGTCGCAAGCCACTCCAACGCTAAATCGGTTTGCAATGTTCCGAGGAATTTAAGCGACGATTTAATAAAAAAAATCGCCGACTGCGGCGGCGTCGTCGGCGTGAATTTCTGCAAAAAATTTCTGGGCGAGGGCGAAACGTTCGAGAGTGTTTTCGCGCACGTCAGCCATATAATCGATGTCGGCGGCGAGGATACGGTTGCCATCGGCTCGGACTTCGACGGGATTCCCGCCCCCGAAAATTTGGAGGACTGCACGAAAATGCCCGCACTTATTTCGTACCTCGAAGGTCGCGGGTTAAAGCAAAGCGCGATAGAAAAGCTGTGCTTTGATAACTTCGCGCGTGTGTTTAAAGATATATGCGGTTGACATAATTTTCCGCATGTGCTAAAATAAGCACTATGAAAAAGAAAATCTTCGCCGCCGTCACGGCGGCAGCGGTGGGGCTTTTGAGCCTCCCCTTGATATCGGGCTGCAACGCAATCGATAACTATATCTTAAAGGTGGACGACGACGGCAACAAGTACTACGTCGCGGGTTACCGCGGCTTTACAAGCTCATTGAAGGGCGAGTACGAAATCCCCGAATATTACGGCGAGGGCGACGACCGCGCGCCCGTAAGAGAGATAGCCGAGCAAGGCTTCGCCTCGACCAACCTCACGAAAATAACCGTGCCCAAGACGGTAACGAAAATAGGCACGGCGGCGTTCGCTTATAACAACTATCTTTCGGAGGTGGTGTTCGCAGGCGAAATCGCGCTCGAAGAAATTCCTCACGGCGCGTTCGGCAACTGCTACGCGCTGAGCAAAATTTCTATCCCCGACAGCGTTACCGGCATAGGCGGGCTCGCGTTTTTCAATTGCAAAAATCTGACCTCTCTCGACCTTACCTCAATCGAAACGATAGGCGTGAGGGCGTTCGACCGCTGCGAGGGGCTCGGCGAGGTAACGCTGTCCTCCTCGCTCGTAACTATCGGCGAGCTGGCGTTCTATAAGTCGGGGCTGACGTCAATCGATATACCCGACAGCGTGCACGATATCGTCAAGCCCGCGCTCGACGAGGACGGCAACCAAAAGAAGGACGAGGACGGCAATCTCTTGACTACCACTGTCAGCGGAATAGGCGTCGCTGCGTTTTACGAGTGCCGCTTACTTAAAAAAGCTACGGTCGGAGAGGGAGTTACGGTGATAACCAACGGCGCGTTCGGCGAGTGCACGTCGCTTACCGAGCTGTATCTGCCCGCGGGTCTGAAAGAAATCAAGGGCGCGTATTTTTCCGAGAAGGACGGAATGTTCATTTTCGGGCACGCCTTTTTGAACGTGCCGCTCGCGGACTTGTATTACGGCGGCACGGAGGAGGAGTGGACGGAGCTGAAAAAGAATATCGACAGCGGCACAGTCACGCAGGACGGCATAAAGTCGGACAACTCCGCGCTGTTCAACCCCTCGCTCAAACTTCATTTCAACGCATAAAAGAATAACGGCGCGCCGCATGCGGCACGCCGTTTTTACTTTTAAATTATTTACGCTCTTTCTACGGATTTAAGACATCTCGTGCAGACGTAGCCCGTAACGGCTTTTCCTTCCGCTACGTACGAAACTTTCTGAACGTTCGCTTTGAACGTTCTTCTCGTTCTTCTCTTCGAATGGCTTACGTTGTTGCCCGTCGTCTGACCCTTACCGCAAACACTGCATACTCTCGACATATAATTGTACCTCCGTGGGTTTTAAAACATATTAAGCTAAAACAATATAACACTAACTTGACAAAAAATCAATCAAAAACAGCGGTAAAGTTTAAAATTTTTTGTTTTTTCCAAAATAATTTAAGGGAATAACAAAATATTCTTGCAAAAAACTTATTTATGTTATAGAATAATACCGTAATCGGCTTCGGTTACAGACACGGACGGTAATAATTATGGCAGTTAATACAAGCAACGTATACGGTAAAATTTCAATCTCCGACTCAGCCATCGCAAAGGTGGCTAAAAACGCTGCCCTCGAATGTTACGGCATAGTCGATACGGTTGCCCGCCGTTTTACCGACTCCCTTTCCGAGCTTCGCAAAAAGAAGGCGGGCGGCAAGGGCATAAAGGTAGTGACCTCCGGCGACAGAATTTTTATCGACGTTTTTGTCGTAATCAAGTACGGCGTATCCATTAACGCCGTCGCCGAATCGTTGAAAGAAAGCGTCAAATACAGGCTTGAAAAGTTCACGGGAATGATTGTAGACACCGTGAACGTAAATATAATAGGTGTAAAATTATAATATAGCTGTACATTTTTTTGTACGGCTTTAAATACGTTGAAGATTACCACACCCCTAAAATAAAAGAGGAGTAATATGCAGAAAACCATTAACAGCACCGAGTTCCGCAAGATGGTCGCAAGCGGTGCAAGAATGTTGGAAATAAACCGGGCGAAAGTCGACTCGCTTAACGTGTTCCCCGTCCCCGACGGCGACACGGGCACGAATATGTCTCTCACCCTTCAATCGGCGGTAAAGGAAATGAACGCTTGCTCGTCAAACCGTTTCGAAGAAATTTGCGACGCGGTTTCAAAGGGCGCGCTGCGCGGCGCGCGCGGCAACTCGGGCGTTATTTCATCTCAGATATTCAGAGGAATTTGCTCCGTCCTTAAAAACACCAAGGACGCATTCGATACCAAAACCTTCGCAAAGGCAATGGAGGCGGGCACAAAGGTCGCTTACAGCGCGGTGTCCATACCCAAGGAAGGCACGATTTTAACCGTCGTAAGGCTCATGAGCGAATCGGCGGCAAAGCTTGCAAACAAAAATAAAGATTTCGTTGAATTTTTAAACGCGCTTATAGAGGTGGGCGACGAAGCGCTCGCTAAAACTCCCGAGCTGTTGCCCGTGCTCAAAAAGGCGGGCGTCGTCGACTCGGGCGGCGTCGGACTTATGACAATAATGCGCGGCTTCCTCGCGGCGATTACGGGCGAGGATATCGGCACCGACAGCATACACACCGAAGCGCAGGACGGCAAAAAAAGCGAGGACGAACTGTTCGGCGACAACACCGACATAATCAACCTCGATTTGGGCGATATCGAATTCGCCTATTGCACCGAGTTTTTTATCGTGCACCTCAAACAAATGACCACCCTCGCCGACATCGACAAGCTCAAAGAAAAGCTTATGGGCATAGGCGATTCGGTTATCTGTATCGGCGATTTGGAGCTTGTCAAGGTCCACGTCCACACCAATACGCCGGGCATTGCGCTGACGTACGCGCTCGAACTCGGCGAGCTTGACCGTCTTAAAATAGAAAACATGCTCGAAGAGAACCGCGCGCTCAAAGCCAAGCTCGAAGCCGAGAAGAAGGAAATGGGCATGCTCGCAATCTGCGCGGGCACGGGTCTCGAAGAGATTTTCAAGGACTTGATGTGCGACAGAGTTATAGAGGGCGGACAGACCATGAACCCCTCCGCGCAGGACATTGCGGACGCCGTTCAGAAAATCAACGCGTCGAACGTGTTCGTTTTCCCCAACAATTCCAACGTAATACTCGCGGCTGAGCAGGCAAAGGCGCTTGTGACCAACCGCACGATACACGTTATTCCCACCAAAAACGTACCGCAGGGCTTCTCGGCGGCGCTCGCGTTCAATCCCGAAGCCTCGGTTTCCGAGAATAAGACGAACATGGTGCACGCGATAGACAACGTCGCGGCGGGCATGGTAACCCACGCGGTCAGAAATACGACCATGAACGGCTTCAAGCTCAAAGAGGGCGACATAATCGGGCTCGACAACAAGCGAATTCTCGCCAAGGGCGAAAATATCGACGACACGACGGTCGCGCTCATCAAGGCGATAAAGAAGCCCGACCACGAAATGATAACGCTGTACTACGGCGAAGGCGTGACCGAAGAGGAAGCGCAGTCGCTCGTCGGAAAGGTCTCCGAAAGCTACCCCGACTGCGACGTAGACGTGCATTACGGCGGGCAGCCCGTGTATTACTACATGGTCTCACTCGAATAAAACGCATATATACTTCGCAATACGGCGTTGAACTGCGCTTTACTTCGGGTCACTTACTTCATTGTAAGCTCCCCTCGTAAATGCTCGTTCGCCTTGTCTTGCTCGTATCTCTGCATTTTAATAAAAACAACAAAGAAGGGAAGACGGCGTCTTCCCTATAAATTTATTTATGCAACTTACTTCGTTAAGGTACCTTTCCGAAAAGCGCGAAAAGGACTTCAACAAACTTAATATCTACACCGTCGAAGACTTATGCCGGCACTTTCCGCGCGACTACCTCGATATGACCCGCGTTACGCTTTTGAAGGACGCATACCACAACGACGTAATTTTAACCGCGTGCGAGGTACTGAACGCGGAATATAACCGTTACGCGCGCCGTCCGTTCGTAAAGGCGCTTTGCCAGCAAAGCGGGCATATCTTCAATGCAATCTGGTTTAATCAGCCCTACGTTTTAAGCAAGCTGCAAAAGGGTGAATACCTCTTTTACGGGCGGGTGCAGAACCGTTACGGCGCGGGCTGTTCGATGGTCAACCCGTCGTTCGAGCGCGCGGACAAAAATCTCAAATTAAAGGGCTTGATACCCGTCTATCCGCTGTCGGGCTCGCTCACGCAGGGGGTGGTCCGCGCCGCGATAAAGCAGGCGCTGTCGAAAGCCCGCCTCGAAAGCAATATTCCATACGCGCTTCAAAAAAAGTACGAACTTATTCCCTTGAAGGACGCGTATTATAAGGTACATTGCCCCGAAAACAAGCGCGACGCCGAGGAGGGCGCGGCGCGTATCGCGCTCGAAGAATATTTTCTTTTGATTTCGGCGTTCAAGGTCATTAAGGGCGGGCGCGACGAAGCGCGGCTGAACGCTTATTCGGTGACCCGAGCCGAGCTCGATAAGTTTATATCCCGCTTTCCGTTCGAATTCACGAACGGTCAGAAAAACGCCGTCGACGAAATCTTCGACAACGTGCACTCCCCCCGCAAAATGAACAGACTTCTGCAAGGCGACGTCGGAAGCGGCAAAACCGCGGTCGCGCTTGCGGGCATTTATATGGCGGTCGCGTCGGGTTATCAGGCGGCAATGCTCGCGCCGACAGAGGTGCTCGCAAGGCAAAACGCGTCTTTAATCGAAAAATACTTCCCCGAATACAACGTCCGCGCGCTTACGGGCTCGACCCCCGCCGCGGAAAAGCGGGAGATTAAAAAGGGGCTCGCCTCTGGCGAAATTAAAATAGTGTGCGGCACGCACGCGGTCATACAGGACGGCGTCGCGTTCAGAAACCTCGCCTTTGCGGTCTGCGACGAACAGCACCGCTTCGGCGTCGCGCAGCGCGCCTCCCTTTCGGATAAGGGCGAGGGGTGCGACGTTTTAATCATGTCCGCGACCCCCATACCCCGCACGCTGTCGCTGATATTCTACGGCGATTTGGACGTGACCACCGTCAAAGACAAACCCGCCGCAAGGCAGGAAATTTCCACGTCGGTTATCCCCGAACGCAAGTACGCGGATATGTATAAATACGTCGCCGAGCAAGCACGCCTCGGCAACAAGACCTACTTCGTCTGCCCCAAAATAGAGGGGGACGACGAGGGTACTGCGATGTCGGTTACCGAGCTTTTCGAGGAGTTGAAAGTTAAGCTTCCCTCGCTGAGAATCGCCCTTCTGCACGGCAAAATGAAGGACAAGGAAAAGAACGCGGTCATGACGGCGTTTAAAGAGGGGGAGTACGATTGCCTCGTTTCCACGACGGTAATCGAGGTCGGCGTCGACGTGCCCGACGCGACAACCATGATAATTTACAATGCCGAGCGCTTCGGGCTTTCCCAGCTTCACCAGCTCCGCGGCAGAGTGGGCAGAGGGAACAAAAAAAGCTATTGCTTCTTGCTTGCGGGCATCGACACCGAGGAAGTGCGCGAGAGACTTGCGGTAATAAAGAACAGCACGGACGGCTTCGAGATAGCCGAGCAGGATTTGAAATTGCGCGGCGGCGGCGATTTTATGGGTACCCGCCAAAGCGGAAAAATGCTTTCGGATATCAAAAATCTGAAATTTCCGGTCGGGACGATATTCACCGCAAAGGCGCTTTCGGACGAAGCTTTTTCGGGGCTTTTCGATACCGCTCAGCTCACCCGCATAGCCGCGGCGAAATACGAAAGCTTGAAGGATATTACTCTCAATTAAAATTCGGCAATATGTATAATAATAAACGTTGACAACGTATCGAGGGTATGATATGATTTATTCAATTTCAGTATTTTTACAAGGTATATATGAGCGAAAACATTGACGTCACCGAAGAACTTCCGGAAGAACAATCGGAAACCGACCCCCCTGCGGCGGAAGCCCCCGTAAAACCACTCGACAAGAAACTTCTCTCCCCTAAGCAGAGAAAGCTGCGTTTGCTGAAAAAAATCTTAATACTGCACGTAGGTATAATTTTGATGTCGTGCAGCGTTTATTTTTTTCAGACGCCGAACAACTTCACGCTCGGCGGAGTTGCGGGTATCGCTATACTCCTCTCGAACGTAATTCAGCACCCGTTTTTCACGCAGTCGGTGCTGATGCTTATCATAAACGTATTCCTTATAATTATCGGGCTTATAATTCTCGGCAAGCAGTGCACGTTTCTCACGATTTACTGCTCGCTGTTTTACACGGGCATAATCGCGCTTTTAGAACTCGTGTTGCCCCTTTCGGCGCCCGTAACTAACCAGCCGTTTATGGAGCTTTGCTACGCCGTACTTTTATTCGGCGTGGGCGGCGCGCTCATATTCAACTGCGGCGCGTCGTCGGGAGGCACCGACATAATCGCGCTGATACTCAAAAAATACACCAAAATGAACGTCGGCATGGCGCTTATGGTAATCGACCTTATTGTTATCTGCGTGTCGATAACCGCGTTCAAATCGGTCGAAATCGCGCTGTATTCCTTCCTCGGACTGTTCGCGAGAACCTTCCTTTTGGACGGCGTAATCGAAAATATCGGCAAGACCAAGTACATGACCATAATCACCACGAAGCCCGAAGAAATAGGGCAGTATATTATCGACGTGATAGACCACAGCTTCACCAAGTACGAGGGCGAGGGTGGCTACACGCACGAAAAGAGGTACGTACTGATTACGGTTTGCAAGCGCGCAGAGGCATTGAAGTTAAAGACAAAAGTCAAATTGATAGACCCCTTCTCGTTCGTAATAATAACCGACGCTAAGGAAATTTTGGGCAAGGGCTTCGGCGATACTATATAACGCGGTGTGCAGAAATGGGGAAACTTAAAGTCAAGGTTACGCGCCAAAGCGTGTTTTACTGGATATTTTTAAATATAGGCATTATTCTCGTCTCGGCGGGGGTATACTTTTTCAAAGCCCCGAACAACTTCGCGACGGGCGGAGTCAGCGGTATTTCCATTGTTTTAAGCCGTTTTATAACGCCCGCCGTGCCGTGGCTGGGACAGACCGAAATTCTGTCCATACTCAATGTGGTATTGCTTATAATCGGCTTTATCTTTTTGGGCAAGGGCTGCACCTTCAAAACGGCGTATTGCAGCCTGATGTACACTGGCGAAATGCAGCTTATGAAGCTGATTTTGCCGCTTGACGGCGCGCTCACCGATCAGGTTTTTCTCGAATTCGTCTTTGCCATGCTCCTTACGGGCGGCGGCGGGGCAATTCTATTCAACTGCGGCGCATCGTCGGGCGGAACAGACATAATCGCGCTGATAGTTAAAAAATTCACTAAGCTGAACGTCGGCAAGGCGCTTTTGTTCACCGACTTTATCGTCGCAGCGTCAACCTTCTTTATCTTCGGAATTCAGACGGGACTTTTCTCCGTGCTCGGACTGTTCGCCAAGGCGTTCCTCGTCGACAGCGTTATAGAGAGTATCGGCAAAAGCAAGTGCTTGCAGATTATAACCTCAAAGCCCGAAGAAATAACCCCCTTTATCCTCGAAGGGCTTCACCGCGGCGTGACTTCGTTCAAGGCGACGGGCGGCTACACGGGCGAGGATAAGACGGTAATACTCGCGGTTTGCAAGCGCGGCGAAGCTATTAAAATCAAAGCGAAAATAAACGCCGTCGACCCGAAGGCGTTCGTAATTATAACCGACACCAACGAAATTATAGGCAAAGGTTTCCGTTCGGTATAAAAATTAAATCGGGCGGAGCGCAAAATTGCGCTCCGCCCGATTTGTTATTGACAATGACGTACGTGTGTGCTACAATTTTTTTATGATTAACAGAAAAGCCGTATTTGCCGACGAGACAGAATGTTTTAAGACGCCGTACGAGCCGGAGGCGGGCGACAGAGTTACTTTAAAGCTCCGTACGCTTGCCAACGACGTTCTGAAAGCATACGCTGTTATAAACGGTTTAAAGCGCGTTATGACCAGACTCCCGCAAGAGAGGGGAGCCAGATTCGACTTCTACACGGTGTCGTTCACTTGCACCGATAAACCCGTAAACTATCATTTCGAAATTTTCGACGACGACGAGCGCGTCGCGTATAACCGTCTGGGCTGTGTGGAAAACGTGCAGTCCGAGTTCGATTTTTCGTTCGTACCCGGCTTCAAGGTTCCCGAATGGGCGAAGGGTACGGTATTTTACCAGATATTCACCGACCGCTTCTGCGACGGCGACCCCTCGAATAACGTAGAGGACAACGAATATTATTACACGGGCGGACACTCCAAGCGGGTTATGGAATGGTATAAACTGCCCGACGAGCTCGACGTCCGCTGCTTCTACGGCGGCGATTTGCAGGGCGTTAAGGCAAAGCTCGACTACTTGCAGGATTTGGGCGTCGAGGCAATTTATTTCAACCCGCTGTTCGTTTCGCCCTCCAACCATAAATACGACACACAGGACTACGACCATATCGACCCGCATATCGCGGTAATCGAGGATGATTTGGACCACCGCATGAAGTTCTGGGAGCATAACAACGGCTATGCGCCCAGATATATAAAGAGGGTAACCTCTCATAAAAACCTCGAAAAAAGCAACGCGTACTTTGCCGAGCTCGTAAAGGAAATTCACGCGCGCGGAATGAGGGTCGTCATAGACGGCGTTTTCAATCACTGCGGCTCGTTCAATAAATGGCTCGACCGCGAGGGCATATACCTGAACAAAGAGGGCTACGAGGAAAAGGGCGCGTATCAGGACGCGGACAGCCCTTACAGAAATTACTTCAAATTCGAAAAGCCGAACGAGGCGAAAAGCGAATACGAAGGCTGGTGGGGCTTCCCGACCCTGCCCAAGCTCAACTACGAAAAGAGCGCCGAGCTCGAAGACTATATTCTTTCCACGGGTGCGAAATGGGTATCCGAGCCGTACAACGTCGACGGCTGGCGCCTTGACGTCGCGGCGGATTTGGGTCACAGCCAGAAATACAACCACAAATTCTGGCGCATGTTCCGCGACAGAGTGCGCGGCGCGAATCCCGAGGCGTTTATCTTTGCCGAGCATTACGGCAATCCCGAGCCGTGGTTCAACGGCAGAGAGTGGGATTCGGTAATGAACTACGACGCGTTTATGGAGCCGGTGACGTGGTTTCTGACGGGTATGGAAAAGCACAGCGAGGGCTACGACGGAAGCAAGCTGTGGGACGGAAAGCACTTCTTTGACAGCATGTTCAAGAACATGAGCAAATTCCCCCGCCCCGCGCTCGACTCCGCGCTGAACCAGCTTTCCAATCACGACCATTCCAGATTTTTGACGAGGACCAACCGCACGGTCGGAACCATAAGGACTATGGGACCGCATGCCGCGGGTTACAACGTCGACGTGCGGGTCATGGCGCTCGCCGTGCTCATACAAATGACCTGGGTCGGCTCGCCTGGCATATATTACGCCGACGAAGCGGGTCAGGTCGGCTGGACCGACCCCGACAGCCGCCGCACCTATCCGTGGGGCAGCGAGAATAAGGAACTTATCGAATTCCACAAAAGCGCAATCGCGCTCAGAAAGAAAATTCACTGCCTCAAAAAGGGGAGCATCAAGAAGCTCGACGCGGGCAACGGCTTTATAATTTACGGCAGGTTCGACGCGGACGATATCGCCGCGGTCGTCATAAACTGCACCGACGGGGAAATGAATCTGAGCGTGCCAGTATGGGAGCTCGGCGTTCCGCACGGCGCGTCCATGACCCGCAAATTCTTCTGCGGCGAGTACGACTACAACGAGGACGAGGTGGTCGGCGAAGTAAAATTTGGCAGACTGTTTTTAACTCTTCCCGCCAAGTCGGGTTGCGTGTATCACTATGAAAATAATCCGCGCAAATAAATACGCGGCAAACACAAGGGGAAAATATAATGCAAAACAAATTTTTCGGTGAACTCGACAGATATCTTTTTCACCACGGCACCCATTACGAGCTTTACAATAAGATGGGCGCGCACCTGAGAAAATGCGACGGCGAATGGGGGGTACATTTCGTACTCTGGGCGCCAAACGCCCGCGCGGTGTGCGTGATTTCGGACGGCAACGGCTGGACGCCGTGGAGCGACGTAATGGAAAAGGTCGACGACTGCATCTGGGAACTTTTCGTTCCGGGCATGTGCGAGGGCGTCAAGTACAAGTACCTCATTGTCCGCGCGGACGGTACTGAGGTCGAAAAGACCGACCCCTATGCATTCCGTTCGGAGCTGAGACCCCGGACCGCGTCGATTGTCGCAGACCTCGACAAGTTCAAGTGGAGCGATAACGCGTACAGAAAGGCGAAGAAGGGCGAAAACTTCCTCGAAAAGCCGATGGCGGTCTACGAGGTACACCTCGGAAGCTGGAAAAAAGATTTGTCCAAATGGGACGAGGATCAGTATTTGGACTACCGCCGCCTTGCGCACGAAATCGCCGAATACGTGACGTGGATGGGCTATACCCACGTCGAGCTGATGGGTATCTGCGAATATCCCTTCGACCCGTCGTGGGGCTATCAGGTGACGGGCTACTTTTCGCCGACGGCGAGATACGGCTCGCCCGAGGACTTCATGTATTTCGTCGACTATATGCACAAACACGGCATCGGCGTAATTTTAGACTGGGTTCCCGCGCACTTTCCCAAGGACGAATTCGGGCTTGCGAATTTCGACGGCACGCCCCTCTATGAATACGCCGACCCCTTGCGCGCCGAATATCCCGAGTGGGGCACCAAGGCGTTCGATTTGGGCAAAAAGGAGGTTTCAAACTTCCTCATGGCTTCGGCGTTCTTCTGGGTTAACAAGTACCATATCGACGCGCTGCGCGTGGACGCGGTCGCGGCAATGCTTTATAACAGCTTCGGCAGAGAGGAGTGGCGTCCCAATCAATACGGCGGCAACGAAAATCTCGAAAGCTTCGAATTTTTCCGCCATTTAAACAGCATGCTCGGCAAGCTGACCGACGCGTTCATGATTGCCGAGGACAGCTCGATAATCGGCGGAATGACCAAGCCCGCCAAGGACGGCGGTTTCGGCTTCGGCTTGAAGTGGAACATGGGCTGGATGAACGACGGCATAAAGTACTACAACACCGACCCTATTTTCCGCCCCTACCACCACGGACTTATGACGCATACCTTCGAGTACGCGTTCGACGAAAATTATATGCTCGTGCTTTCCCACGACGAGGTCGTGTACGGCAAGGGCAGCATGATAAACAAATTTATCGGCAACAAGCTCGACAAGCTCGGCAGTCTGAAAACGTGCTATACCATGATGATGGGTCACCCCGGCAAAAAACTGCTGTTCATGGGTCAGGACTTCGCGCAGGAGCGGGAGTGGAATTTCAAAACGGGGCTCGACTGGCACCTCTGCGACGACGAGGGACACCGCGACGTTTTGACTTGCTTCCGCAAACTGTTGTATTTGTATTCCGAGCGCCCCGTATTACATAACGACAACGGCGGACCCGTGACGTGCGAGTGGATAAACAGCGGGGACTACAACCGCAACATATTCACGTTCATAAGGCGCAACCCGTGGAATTATAACAACGCGCTTATTTTCGTGTGCAACTTCGCGCCCGTCGAGCGCGTCGATATGGGCGTGGGAGCGCCGCTGAGCGGCGTTTACAAGCGGATATTCACGACCTATCCCGACGCGAACCCGCTTGAAATCGAGGCTAAGGAAGAACTCTGCGACGGCAGAAAATACAAGCTTATTTTCAATCTGCGCCCCTACGAGTCGTGCATTTTCGAGGTGCCCTACCGCGAAACGAGCGAGGAGGAAGAAGAGTCCGCTCCCGCCGCCGAGGTCGAGGCGCCCTGTCGTGAAAGCGGCGTGGAAGATCCGGTTGCTTCGGCGGCAACGCCCGAAGCCGAACCCGCCGCGGTCGGGGAACCCGCAAAAAAGCCCGTAAAGCGCCCCGTAAACAAGGTTGTGAAAAGGGTCGTCAAAAGAAAAATAGTTAAAAAATAAGTATTCGTAGCCCCGCCGCGCCCAGCGCGGCGGGGCTCAATTTATTTGACAACGCAAAGCGCAAAGTATTATAATGTCGGTAATGATTAAAGATATTCAAAGCAAAATAACCGAGCTGAAAAACCGCACGGATACCTGCATACTCGCGCACAGCTATATGTCCGAAGAGATTTGCGAAATAGCCGATTTCACGGGCGACAGCTACGCGCTTTCGGTCAAGGCGAAAACCGCGCCGCAGAAAAACGTAATAATGTGCGGCGTGCGCTTTATGGCGGAGACTGTAAAAATGCTATCCCCGCAAAAGCGCGTATGGCTTGCCAACCCGCAGGCGGGTTGCCCCATGGCGGAGCAGTTCGACAGGGAAGTAATTTCCGAAGTAAAGAAAATGTATCAAGGCTTTGCGGTCGTCGCGTATATAAACACCACGGCGGAGCTTAAAACCATTTCCGACGTGTGCGTCACGTCGTCCAGCGCGGTTAAAATTTGCCGCGCAATACCGCAAAAGGACATACTTTTCATACCCGATATAAATCTGGGAACCTACGTCAAAAACCGGATTCCCGAAAAGAATTTCAAGCTTCTTTCGGGCGGTTGCCCCACTCACGCGCGGATAGATAAGTCGGACGTCGTCGCGGCTAAGGAAGCGCATCCGAACGCCCTGTTTTTGGTGCACCCCGAGTGCCGCCCCGAGGTCGTCGCACTCGCCGACTACGTCGGCTCGACGTCGGGCATAATGGACTTCGCGGAAAAGTCGGCGGGCAAAGAGTTTATAATCGGCACGGAAAATTCAATCGTCCAGCATCTGCAATTCAGATGCCCCGAAAAAAGCTTTTATCCCCTCTCCAAAGATTTGGTCTGCCACAATATGAAGGTGACGACCCTTATCGACGTTCTGAACTGCCTGAACGGCGGCGGCGAGGAAATCGTAATGGACGAAGCCCTCCACGCCGCGGCGGTGAAGCCCATCGAGGCAATGATTAAATACGGCGGTTAGTACAATGTTTATAACGACGAAAGGCAGAAACGCCTTAAAAATAATGATCGAGCTTGCGCGCAATGCGGACGGCGGTTTTATCTCCCTCGGCGACGTTGCGGAGCGGCAGAGGGAATCTTTAAAATACCTCGAAGCCTCGGCGGCTCAGCTGTCGGCGGCGGGGCTGGTTATCAGCGCGCGCGGCAAAAGCGGGGGCTACAAGCTCGCCCGCAACCCGGAGGAGTACACCGTCGCCGAAATTTTACTTTCGGGCGAGGGCTCGCTCGCGCCCGTGCAGTGCATAGACAACGGCTGCGAAAACGCCGAAACGTGCATGACGCTCCCCCTTTTCAAGGAGCTCGACGAGGTAATTATGAATTTTTTAAATTCCAAAACCTTGAAAGATTTATTGAAATAAAAATTTTTGAAACACCACCTAATTCCTATTGACAAAATAGGAATTAAATTTTATAATTAATTCATACTAATCGAATAGGAATTAAAATGTCAAAAATAATATATGCGGACAATGCGGCTACAACCGCAATGAGCGATAAGGCGATAGAAGCGCTTACGCCCTATCTTAAAGAGGTGTACGGCAATCCGTCGTCCCTTCATACCGTCGGGCAGACGGCAAAGGAAGCGTTGGAGGAAGCCCGCGCGAGGGTGGCGAAGTGTCTGAACGCCGACCCGAACGAAATATACTTTACCTCGGGCGGAAGCGAAGCGGACAACCAGTGCATACGCTCGGCGGCGGTCAACGGGCTCAGAAAAGGCAAAAAGCACATTATATCGAGCGCGTTCGAGCATCACGCCGTGCTCCACACCTTGAAAAAACTCGAAAAAGAGGGGTTTGAAGTAACCTATCTCGACGTGTACGCCGACGGCTTAGTCACCGCGAAGCAAGTCGAAGAGGCAATCCGCCCCGACACCGCGCTTGTAACAATCATGTACGCCAACAACGAGGTCGGCACTATCCAGCCCGTGCGCGAAATCGGCGAGGTTTGCAAAAAAGCGGGCGTACCGTTCCATACCGACGCGGTTCAGGCGGTCGGACATATCGCGGTGGACGTCAAGGCGGACAATATCGATATGCTTTCCCTTTCGGGGCATAAATTCCACGGACCCAAGGGCGTGGGCGCGCTTTACTGCAAGCGCGGTATCCCGCTGAACACGTTTATAGAGGGCGGCGCGCAAGAACGCAACCGCCGCGCGGGCACCGAGAATATCGGCGGAATAGTTTCCATGGCGGCGGCGCTGGAAGAGGCGTGCGCGGGCATGAGCGAAAATTCCGCAAAGCTTATAAAAATGCGCGAAAGACTGATTGACGGACTTTCGAAAATACCCCATTCAAAGCTCAACGGCGACAGAAAAAAACGTTTGCCCGCAAACGTCAATATGTGCTTCGAGGGCATCGAGGGCGAGGGGCTTTTGCTTCTCCTCGACGCGAAGGGCATATGCGCTTCGTCGGGCTCGGCGTGCACTTCGGGCTCTTTGGACCCCTCGCACGTTTTGCTCGCGCTCGGGCTTCCGCACGAGGTCGCGCACGGTTCGCTGAGGCTCAGCCTCTCGGCGTACAACACCGAGGAGGACGTCGACGCGATTTTAAAAGCCGTTCCCGAAGTTGTGGAGTATCTCAGAAATATGTCGCCCGTCTGGGAAGAACTTGAAAAGGGCGAACGCACACACTTAATTTAGTTATTAAATAATTAACGCCGAAAAACGCAAGGGCGGATTTATTTCGCCCGTTAAGCGTTTTACGACAAAAATATAAAAAGTCACGGCAAAGATTTTGCGAAGCAAAAGATTTGCGTGAGGGAGTTTTTTTATGGCTTTATACAGCGAAAAAGTAATGGACCACTTCACTAACCCGAGAAACGTCGGCAAGCTTGACGACGCGGACGGCATAGGCGAAGTAGGCAACGCCAAATGCGGCGATATAATGAAGATATATCTCAAAATCGAAAACGATATTATCGTCGACGTTAAGTTCAATACGTTCGGTTGCGGAAGCGCAATCGCGTCCTCGTCTATGGCGACCGAGCTCATAAAGGGCAAGCCCCTTTCCGAGGCGTTGGAGCTGACCAACAAGGCGGTTGCGGAAGCGTTGGACGGGCTTCCCGCACACAAAATGCACTGCTCGGTGCTCGCCGAGGAGGCGATAAGGTCGGCAATAAAGGACTATTACGACCGCAACAATATCGCCTACGACAAGGCGAAGTTCCCCGACCCCCACGAAGAAGAATAAAACAGACCCACCCGTTACTCGGGTGGGTCTGTTTTATTCTTTGACATATAGTCAATATATCGGCTATTGTCAATTAGCAATTAATGGTTTACAATTTAATTATAAATTTACAAGGAGTAAAACAATGGATAATTTACAAAAAAAATTTCAAGAAGAAGCAATGCAGTTTTTGAATTTGTGTTCGAAAACGGATATAAGAATATTGGTCGGCAAGTTTAAAAAAGCAAAAATGCCCGATTATGTCAGATTAAGCTGCATAGCCTTGGTGTTCGGTTATAAGCAAATATTTCTTAAAATAGCCCAGACGGTAGAGGATAATATGGAAGAATTTCTTGCAAGGCACGACGCGATAGACGGCAATTTTCACCAAATCGCGCTATGGGTTGACGAGTTCATAGCCGGAATAGAAATTGCCCCCATACGCGATTTATGCCTTGACTTCTGGGCGGAGAGAAAGGCTGAACTCGATAAACCGAATTTTTCCGTAAAAAGCATGTTATAACTTCCACGCCGTCCGAATAGAAATAATTGTATGCAAAATTTCTGCTTTACGGACGCGGGACAAACACTGAAAACTTTGGGCACTTCCTTAAACGGGCTGTCGGACGAGCTTGCGGCGGCGCGCCTTTCCGAATACGGCAAAAACGAGCTGGAAAAGGGCAAAAAGACGGGCATAGTAAAGCTTTTCTTTTCGCAGTTCAAGGATTTTATGACGCTGCTTTTAATCGCGGCGGCGGCGGTTTCTTCGGTGATTGCGTTCATATCCAAGGATATGAACGATTTGACCGACACGTTCATAATCATTTCTATAATTTTCATCAACGCGATAGTCGGCACGGTTCAGCAATTCCGCGCGGATAAGGCTATCGAAAACTTAAAAAAGCTATCCGCGTGCTCGGTAAAGGTTCGAAGGAACGGCAAGGAAACTACGGTCGACAGCACGGATATTACCGTCGGCGACGTAATCCTGCTCGAAGAGGGCGACGTAGTGCCCGCCGACTGCCGCATTATCGAATGCAATAATTTGAAGTGCGACGAAGCCGCGCTCACTGGCGAAAGCGTGAGCGTCGACAAGGACGCCGCGGCAATCCGCGGCAATAAGGTCACCCTCGGCAATATGAAAAACACGCTGTTCAACTCGACGTACGTCGTGCGCGGCAACGCGCAGGCGGTCGTCACGGCGGTCGGCATGGGCACGGAAATGGGCAAAATCGCCGCATTGCTCGAAGAGACCAAGGCGACGGGCACGCCGCTCGAAAACTCTTTGAACAAGCTCGGCAAAATAATTTCCGCGTTCGTGCTCGCGGTTACGGCGCTCATTTTCATACTCGGCATTTTCGTCCGCAAGGACGGCATATTGTCCAACTTCATGACCTCGGTCGCAATCGCCGTCGCGGCAATTCCCGAGGGGCTGCCCGCGGTCGTAACCATTATAATGGCTATGGGCGTACAGCGCATGACCAAAAAGAACGTGGTCATAAGAAAGCTTAAATCGGTAGAAACGCTGGGCGGCTGTTCGTTTATCTGCTCGGACAAGACGGGCACGCTCACGCGGAACGAAATGCGCGTAACCGACGTGTGGTGCGACGGCGGCGCGAAAAATAAAATTCTGCAATGTATGACGGCTTGCTCGTCGGTCAAGGGCGAGCGGGGCAAGTACATAGGCGACCCGACGGAAATCGCCTTGAAGGTCTACGCCGACGATTGCGGCTTTGCGGAGGAGTACGACAAACTCGCCGAGCTGCCGTTCACGTCCGAGCGCAAAATGATGTCTGTATCTGCGGGCTTCGGCGGCGAAAAATTTAACTTCGTCAAGGGCGCGCCAGATATACTTATCGGGCATTGCACCCGTATTCTGACCGACAACGGCGTGCGGGCAATCACCTCTGACGATAAGCGCAAAATCACCGACAAAAACAACGAAATGTCTGACGACGCACTGCGCGTGCTCGGGTTCGCGTATACCGCGTTCGACGGCGCGCCTAAGGAAGAGGGGCTCACGTTCATAGGGCTTTGCGGAATGATCGACGGGCTGAAAGACGGCGTCGAGGAGGCTGTCGCCGAGTGCAAGGCGGCGGGGGTCGCGACGGTAATGATAACCGGCGACCACGTCAGGACGGCGTTCGCAATTGCCAAAAAGCTGGGCATAGCGTCGGATATGAGCGAGGTTATCTCGGGCGACGAGCTCGACGCAATGCCCGCCAAGGAGCGCAACGCGGCTATAGCGAGACGCCGTGTATTCGCACGCGTTTCGCCCAAGCACAAAAATATGATTGTCAAGGCGCTCAAAAAGCAGGGCGGGGTTGTCGCAATGACGGGCGACGGCATAAACGACGCGCCGAGCATAAAGTCGGCTGATATCGGCATTTCGATGGGTATTCAGGGCACGGACGTCACCAAGTCCGCCTCGGATATGGTCATAGCGGACGACAACTTCACGACGATAGTCGCCGCCGTGAGAGAGGGCAGACGCATTTCCGCGAACATAAGAAAGACCATTCAGTTTTTCCTTTCGACGAACGTCGCCGAGGTGCTGGCGATTTTGATTGCCTCGCTCGTGTTCTTTAAAAACAATTTTCTTTTGTCGACCCAGCTTTTGTGGCTAAATCTGATAACGGACAGCTTCCCCGTGCTTGCGCTCGGAATGGAGAAAGAGGACGCGGACATAATGAAAAATCCGCCGGTGCGGGCGGAAAAAAGTCTGTTTTCGAAGCGGTCTGTCGTTTCAATCGTCTTTTTCGGCATGTACATAACAGCGCTGACGATAGGAATTTACATGCTCGGGCTGAGCCTCTGGGGCAACGAAATCGCGACGGCAATGACGTTTTTAACCATTTCTTTTGCCGAGCTGTTCCACGCGTTCAATATCCGCTCGGAGAAGCAGTCGCTGTTCAAGTGCGGGCTGTTCTCGAATAAGATACTGCTCGTCACTGTCGCGGCGGGAATACTCGTCAACGTACTGCTCGCGATAAGCCCGCTTGCGGGCGCGTTCGGGCTCGTGAACATGGGCTGGCAGCACTGGCTTATTGCGCTGGGCGTGGCGTTCTCGATAATCCCCGTCGGCGAAATTTACAAGCTGATACTGCGGCTGATAACAAGAAAAAGGCGCGGACGATAAATCGTCCGCGCCGCGGTTTTTGAATTTATTCCTTGTTTTCGGGGTCGACCTTTTCGGGAGCGACTATTTTGGGCATTTTCAAGCCCGCCATGGAGTACAGGTCGTCGAGAGGGGGAAGGGATTTGAGCATACCCGAAACAAAGTTCGCGGTTGCCGTCTTGCCCTCGCCGTTCTGTCCGCCGTCCCAGACGGTGACCTTGTCGATTTTGAGGTTCTTGATAGCCTCGACCTGCGTCGCGACGAGTTCTTCCATCTTGTCGGCAATTATAAGGCGCACTGCCTCGTCCGCGGTTCCCGCCGCCTTGACGAGTTTATCCATACCTTCCGCCTGCTTGGAGAGGGTTTCGTAAACGCCGCGGGCTTCGGCTTCCATCTTCGCGAAGATAGCGTCCGCTTCGCCCCTTGCGCGGCGGCGGATATTTTCCGCTTCCGCGTCCGCCTGAATTTCTATTTTTCTCTTTTCGATTTCGGACGCGACGATTACGTCGGCTTCCTTCGTCGCCTTTTCGCGCGAAGCTCTCGCAATTTCCGCTTCCTTTTCAGCCGCGTAACTCTCTTCCTTGGCTTTCGCCGCCTGAACGTTTTCCGCCGCGACGGCAAGCTTCATTGCCTCGGCTTCCTTCTGGCGGAGAAGCGCCTTCGACTGCGCGATGTCGGCTTTTGCCTTGTTTTCGCCCTCGATAGCCTTGCTTTCCGCGTCGGCAACGTTTATACGCTGCTGCATCTGCGCGTTCGCTTCACCGATAGCGCCCTTTCTGTTCTCTTCGGCAACAGAAATTTTCGCGTCGTTTATAGCCTTTGCCGCCGCTTCTTTGCCGAGCGCTACTATGTATCCGCTTTCGTCCGAAATGTCGGTCACGTTGACGTTTATCAGCCTTAAACCCAGCTTTTTAAGCTCGCCCTCGACGTTTCTCGAAATAGCTTCGAGGAACTTGTCGCGGTCGGTGTTGATTTCCTCGATGTCCATGGTCGCGATAACCAGACGGAGCTGACCGAAAATAATGTCCTTCGCGAGGTCTGAAATCTGTTTGAGCTGCAAGCCCAAAAGTCTTTCGGCGGCGTTCTGCATAACCGCGGGGTCGGTCGAGATACCTACGGTAAAAATCGAGGGTACGTCGATACGGATATTCTGCTTGGACAGCGCGCTTTTCAAATCGACCGAAATGGAAAGCGGGGTGAGGTCGAGGAAGGTGTACGACTGCACGAACGGCATTACAAGCGCCGCGCCGCCGTGGATACACTTCGCACTGCGGTAAGACCCGTCTTTGTTGGCGGAAATTTTACCGTAAATGACCATGATTTTGTCCGATGGACATTTTTTGTAGCGTACGAGCACAACGAGAATAATCATAACCAGCACGAGCACAACCACGATGCCGAGAATAATTCCTATCGTCGCGCCGACGGATAAAAGTGAATTAAACATTTTCATATCTCCTTTTTTATTTGTTGCGTTTTACTACCGTGCATTCGTTTTCGGTCGACACTATTTCGACGACCTCGTCGACTGCAAGTCTTTCCTCGCCGTCGGTCACTGCGTCGAGCTCCATGAACCTTCCCTGCGCGGTGAGCGTGATTTTACCTCTGCCGCTCCGCGAAGGGGGGACGGAAACATAGACCGTCGCGGTTTGACCTATCAGCTTTTCGATCTGAACGGCGCCGTTGCATTGCAGTTTCTGCATCGCGCGTAGCGCGACCACGACTATGGCAAGCGCCGCCGCGCCGAGTACCAGCGCGGGGAAAATCGACACCCACTGCAAATTCGCGGGTACAAGCGCGCAGACCAGAAGACCCGTCCAGCTTCCCACCGAGAAAAACGCCGTTATGCTTTTTACGGTAAAGATAGAAACTCCCGAATCGCCGTCCACGTCGATATCGCCGTCGCCGTCTATATCGGTGTCGCCGCCGAACGAAGAACAGCACAAAAGTATTATCTGTACGATAAGGAACAAGGTCGCCGCTATGCCGAGCCAGAAATAAATCTGTTCCATAACGGAAAGACCTTTAAACCATTCACCCATTTTAAAACCTCCTGAAACTATACAATTATTATATAAACCTTTGCGGAATTATGTAAACATTAAATCGATAAATATTTATCGATATATGCCGGTATATAAATATTATACAATTTATTGAAGTCGGGGTCAAGGGTATGCAAAAGAAATATATTTCCATAAACGGAATTCTTTCTTGACAAGCTATCCCGCTTTTATTATACTATATAGTACCGAGAAATCGGGAAATATTGAAAGCAGGAGAGAATTATGGCGAAAATATTGTCGGCGAAAGAAGCCAAGTTGCAAAAAAAGCTTATTCCTTTGAATATTTTCGTGTTTATACTTTCGGTTGTCGCGGTTGTATCTCTGATATTCGCGCCGCTGTTTAAAGTCGACGTCGGCAAGATTTTGCGCGAGGAAAAGGTAATAGACTATACCGAGGACACCTTGGGCAAGCTGATAGACGAAAATCTCGAATCCTCCACGGAAGAGGGCTTTACGCTGAACTTTACGCCGGTCATAACCGCCGCGATATCCGAGGTTCTGGGCAAAGCCGACGGAAAGATTACGTTTACGACCTTCGAGGTCTGCGGATACGCCGCCGACAAACGCGAAGATAAACTCGAAATTATTTTAGAAGGACTTTTTTACGGCAAGAAGGGCGTCGTCCCCGAGCTTGTTAACAGCCTCGTCGAGGGCGTGACCACGGCGTTTACGTCCGAGTCGGGCAAAACCGCAGTAGAGGACGCGGTTGTCGACAGCTTCATATCGTCTATGGGCAGCATAGTCGATTCGGCTGCGGGCGAAGGGTCGCAGTTTGGCGATGTCATTAACGAGAAGCTCACCGAGGAAAAGGCGGGCGAGCTCAAAGATACGTTTATGCAAATAAACAACGCCAAAAGCGAAGAGGACGTAGTCGCGGTCATAGACACCTTTGTCGATCAGCTCAACGAGGTGCTCGGCGACGAGTACACGATAACGCAGGAAAACAAGGAAATGGTTTCGGATTACGTGGTTGATATTTACCGCGAAACTCTGGACGCAATACAAAATTCGGGCGACGAAAACAAAGAATTTTCGCTGGAAGCTATGATTTGCGTCGCCGTGAACAGCAACGTCGACTTGGGCGGCATTGACGTCAATAAACTGTTGCAGGATTATCTCGACAAAATGACGGGCACGGAAACGGCGTCAATCGTTTTGACCGAGGGGGAAGAAGCCCCGCCGGCTAAACCTCCCCTCAGCTATTCCGATTTGTTTGCGGGCGTAGGACTCAGCAGCGAGAAGGTCGGCGAAATTTCGGACACTTTGAATAAGATTGTGAGAAAATACGTCGCAGACAATCTTGCGGGCGTTAACGAAAGTTTGCAACAGACGGGCTGGGTTTATCAGTGGATATACTTCCTTGTGCTGGCGTTTATAATGGTGTTCGTGCTGCCCTGGTTCATTCTGGCGCTCGCGGCGCTGTTCAGAACGTTCGCTAAGAATAAGCGCTATATGACGTGGTACGTCAAACTTTTCGGGTTCATACCCGCGCTGGTGTTCGTAGGGCTGTTCGTAGTCAGGACGTGGGGACCTGAGTTGATTTTCAAATCGATGGCGGAGGAAACGCTCGGGCTCGTAATGGCGGCTGTCAGCGGCGTGTCGTCGTTTACATGGGTTTGCGGACTGTGCTACATATTGCTTTGGCTTGTTTCTGTTTTCTGGGCGTTCCCGATTAAACATAAAATCCGCAAGGAACGCAAGCTTTGCAAGCAAGCGAAGGACAAAGGCGCGTACGATTACAGCGATTTCGAGGAAGATTACGGCTATTCGGTCAGCAAGGAGGAAACGCCTGCATACGCTCCTGCGGACAGCTACGGCGAGGATTACGACTACGGCTACGAGGGCTATGACGACGACTACGATTACGGCGGGTATTTGGAGGATTACGACGAGGACGATTACGGCTTCGACGACGATTACGACGAATACTCCGACTACGACGACGATTATTGATAATTAAAAAAGGCGCCGAATTTTTCGGCGCCTTTAAAATAAATAGCGTAAAAATACTTGCCATTATAAAAAAAAGCTGATATAATACATAGGCTGACGAGGGGGCATAGCTCAGTTGGTTAGAGCGCTTGCTTGACATGCAAGAGGTCACAGGTTCAAGTCCTGTTGTTCCCACCAACATACGGGGATATAGCACAGTTGGTAGCGCGATACGTTCGCAACGTATAGGTCTGGGGTTCGAATCCCCATATCTCCACCACGAAGAAGGGGGAAGGCTTTTGCCTTCCCCCTTCTTCGTGGTATGGGACTGCTCGAAAATAAGCGGTTCGCCCGAGCGCGTAGCGCGACGGTTTGCGCTAATGCGCAAAATCCCCATATCTCCACCAAATGAAACCTGAAACGAATCGTACTGAAAAATGGTTTGATTTCAGGTTTTTCTTTTGTCCCTTTTAAGCAAACCACGTAGCATATAAAACAGTTGCATTGTGTTCGGTCGGTAGATGATGCTTGACGGCGAGCGTAGCGAGCCGCTTGTTTTTATCGAGCACTCGTTTTTATCAAGCACTCGCCACAGTGCCATTTTATATTTTTTATTTTACCGTATTGCAAAAAGATGTCATCCGTGATATAATGAAATTATCACACATAGGAGAAAATATGACGTCGCAAGAGCTTTATACCGCTATTCATAAAGAGTACGAACGGCTAAAATCCGTATTGCAAACAAACGACCTAAATGCAATAATCGAGCAAACGTTAAAAGTCCACGCAATGGTGCACCCAAAAATCGTTTCGGGCGCGAAGCAAAACACTATTGCCGATTATGTTCTCGATTATATGCTGAAAGATGACAACAAGTCAAAACTTGTGCCGAGAATGGATTGCGGCGTCGATTTGGATTGGGCAGGTACGGATAAAGTGCCTATGTGTTGGCATTTTTGGCATACATACCGTATCGAAGACTTGGTTTCGAATATTTTGATCGCCGACAAACCGCAAATATTCAATGTCGATGTTCAAAAGAAAATAGGTGCGCCGATCACCGACACGGGCAACGCTTTGGAGTTTGACGAAGCCGTCGAGTTCGGCAAGCGACTGAATGTTGCCGCACTGAAAGACTATATTATCGCCGTCGGGAAGAACACGCGCAAAATAATCGAGAATTTGACGCTCGAACAAATAAATTCAATGGTTCCCGAAGAAAGAGTTATGCAAATTCTACGTGTCGGCGGCGTAACGACCGACGTTCGCTCGGTGTGGCTGTTGGTGTATTGGGGAAGATTGATGGTCGGCGGAATGATACTTACTCCGTTGACAGATCACCATATGATGCACTTGCCGCCGTGCTTAAAGAACTTGCCTATACTGTAAATTATTCGTTTTAGGTTAGGTATGCTCCACCACGAAAAGGAAGGCGTTGCGCCTTCCTTTTTACGTGGTGAATAGGGAGGGGTAAAAGAAATCCATGTAGTTCGCGCGAGCAAACGCAGTTTGCGACGCTTTGCCGAGGGTTCCCGTTTATGGGAAACGGCAAAATCCCCATATCTCCACCATTACGGGGGTATACGCACACCCCTCTGAATTAGAAACCGAATTGTCGGTTTCTTTTTCTTTTGCGCTGTTTTCGTCCTCGCCGCAGCATGCAAATGTTCAAGTGTTTATTTGCGAAGCAAACGACGGTTTTGAGAAACCGTCGCCCTTTACCATTTTTCAAGCGGGCGTATTCCGTCCTCAGACGGTAAGAACAAGCGAATAACAAAACCTACTCTATTTTAACACAAATCATTTGACAAGTCTATCATTTTCGTATATACTGAACATTGTTCAAAACTATGTTCAACGGGAGTAGTAATATGGGAATAAAAGATAAAATTATCAATTTTACTATTGATTTGATAAAAGAAGCAAACGGCAATATTGATAAAATTACAATAAGAGAAATTGCCAAAAGGGCGGAAATAGGCGTTGGACTTATTAACTATCATTTTCAAAGCAAGAAAAATTTAGTTGATATTTGCGTACAGCAGATTATCAGTAATGTAATTGCTCAATCAAAACCGAATATGGACGGGCTTTCGCCTATGGAAAAACTAAAATGTTCGGTTAAAATTCCTATTGATTTTTTAATGGACAATCCCGAAATCGCTAAAATATCAATTTTGGGCGATTTAATGCAAGGGCAAGCAAACGATAATACTTTCCAAACATTAGCGCGATATTATTTTCACGCAAACAATTTAGGGCTAAATGAAAATACATTTTTCAATACCGCCCTTTTAATTCACGGACTACAAGGTATATTTTTACGCTGGGAACTTTATAAGGACAAATTTGATTTTGCCGATAAAGCGCAAAGAGATATTTTAATTGATAGTTTAATAGAAAAACTATTCGGAGCGGAAAATGAATAGAAAAATAGGTTTTATTTCTTCAATAGTGATTTGCTGTACGGTTGCAATATTTTTGATTTGTTTGATTGTAGCGTTGTTTGCTCAAAATGTATTTACCGAAAATTTAAGTTACGGCGTTTGTGCGGTGCTTTCGTGGGGTTGGGTTGCTACTGCTTGCGTTTACTCTTGCTATACGCAAAAAGAACGCTGTGCAGCGGCAAAAATCGGTGTTGCCATAGGCGTGATATACGCTACAATTATTAACATCGTATATTTTACTCAATTAACTACTGTTTTACATAAATCGGCTGACGATAAAATTTTGCAAGTCTTTGCATTTTCATCTGCGGGTAGTTGGCTGTTTAATCTCGATTTGTTGGGGTATGGGTTGCTTTCTATTTCCACGTTTTTTGTCGGCTTAACTTTGAAAACTGAAAATAAAGTCGATAAAGCGTTAAAATTACTTTTAATGTTACACGGCGTATTTTGTGTTTGTACGCTTGTACCTATTTTGCCGTTACCTGCAACTAATCAAGGCAACGGCGGCACAATAGCGTTGATTTGCTGGTGCTTATTCTTTTTGCCGATTTGCGTATTATCAATTTTACATTTCAAAAAATCAAATGACAATAATGCAATAAAGGAAAGCCTATGACAAACTACATTGTATGCCCCGACTGCGGGTACAAATTATTCAAATTGGGCGGCGGCTAAAACGCGGAAATCTATTGCCCGAAATGCAAATTAAACCGCAACGGGAGTTTCCGTTGCGGTATTTGATATAAACTTATGTGAATGTTTTTTAAATTATAAAATACGATTGAAAAACATGTACGTTCGTGATATAATACGGAATATGATAAGCGTGTATTTCAGCGGCACGGGCAACTCGAAGCATTGTGCCGAATATTTATTGCAAAGGCTTGATTTAAACGGAACGAGCTGTTCTATCGAGGACGAAAATGCCGTATGCAATATAAAAAATAATGATGCTATTGTTTTTGCATACCCCGTCTATTATTCCGATTTACCTAAAATCGTCGGCAATTTCATTGTTGAAAACTCTGAAATTTGGAAAAATAAAAAGATTTTTATCGTAGCCACCATGGGGCTGTTCAGCGGCGACGGCGCGGGGTGCGCCGCAAGACTTTTTAAAAAGTACGGCGCCGAGGTTTTAGGCGGTCTGCATATTAAAATGCCCGATTGCATTGGCGACGTTAAAATTTTAAAAAAGTCTTTGCAAAAGAATTGCAAAACCGTTAAAAAAGCTAATGAAAAAATAAATAAAGCCGTTAAAAAAATTCAGATAAACAAATATCCTCAAAACGGTTTAAGCTTCGCTTGCAGATTAGCCGGCTTATTCGGGCAAAGGCTGTATTTCCGTAAAAAAACTAAAAATTATTACAGCGGCATAAAAGCGGATTACTCGAAGTGTATTTCTTGCGGATTGTGCGTTTCGGTGTGCCCTATGCAAAATATAAAGCTTGCCGAAAACAAAATATCTTTTAACGATAAATGCACAATGTGCTATCGTTGCTTTTCCAAGTGCCCTGAACAAGCTATTACGGTAATAGGAAAAAAAGTCTACGAGCAATGCAGTATAGAAAAATATAAATTTAAGGAGTAAATTATGTCGAAAAAACTTATGCTGATTAAGGACAATTGTCCGCAAAACCACCCTTGCCCCGCGGTTAAGGTATGCCCCGTCGGGGCGCTTTCGCAAACGGGCTTCGGCGCGCCCGTAATAAACCACGATAAATGTATAAGGTGCGGCAAATGCTCGAATTTCTGCCCCAAGAAAGCGTTGGTGCTTAATATAAGCGGGGAGTAGCATAATGAAAATAAGGCGCTTGTTGTAATCGATATTCAAAACGATATCACAAAAAATTATAAAGAAATAATCGGCAATATCAACGCCGCAATTGACCGGACTGTAAAAGCGGATACAAAGTCCGCGTTTTGTCCGACTGCATGACGAGCTACGATAAAAAGAAAATCCCCGAAATGCCGGACTACTATGAGCAAAAGGGTTGTGAATTAATATCAACAAGGGAATTGTAATGGCAGAATATACGTTAGAAGAAAAGTACGCGCTTATAAAGCAGAATATTCTAAAATGCGAAACGGAAAAAAATCCCGTTGAGATAGTGCTGAAATTAATGCGTCGGGACTTTGTGAACATTCACGGACCCGAGCATCATTTTCTGGACGGCGCGGCGTTTTTGACCGCGTTTAAAAATGCGGGCGGGGAAATCGAGCTCGGGCAATGTCTGGACGAGCTTGCCAAGCGCGCAATGAAAATGCCCGGCGCAATGTGCGGGCATTGGGGAGTGTGCGGTTCGCTTGCGTCGATAGGCGCGGCGTTATCCGTAATTCACGCCACGGGCCCTCTGAGCACCGACGAGTACTATAAACACAATATGGAATATACTTCCTCGGTATTAACTCAAATGAGTAAAATCGGCGGGGCGAGGTGCTGTAAAAGAAACGCGTTTCTCTCTCTTTCAACCGCAGTAAAATTCGTAAAAGAAAAATACGGTATAGAAATGGAGCTCGGCGAAATCGAGTGCAAATTTTCGGATACGAATAAACAGTGCCTTAAAAATAACTGCCCCTTTTATAAGGCGAACAATGAATAAAAGTCTTTCGGAAATGACGCTCGAAGAGCTTTGGGAGCTGTTCCCGATTATTTTGACAGAACATAACCCGCAGTGGCGCGAACAGTTTAGAGAAGAGGTCGAAGGCTTGAAAAAGCTTTTACCGCCCGATACCGAGTATCACCATATCGGTAGCAGCGCGGTTGAAGGCATTAAGGCTAAACCCATTGTCGATATTTTGATAATCGTAAAAAACTTGAAAAAAGCCGCTTCCGTGCTCGAAAAAAGCGGGTATATCGTAATGTCCGCGAGCGATACCCGAATTTCCCTGAATAAGGGTTATACCCAAAACGGGTTTGCCGAAAAGGTGTTTCATTTGCATTTAAGGCTCGGCAACGACAAGGACGAAATATATTTCCGCGACTACTTAAACGCACACCGCGACGTCGCGAAGGAGTATGAAGCTTTAAAGCTCGGACTTTGGAAAAAGTACGAGCACGACAGAGACGCCTATACCGACGGTAAAACCGAGTTCGTTAAAAGATACACTGTAAAATTTATCGAGCTTAAAACTATCAACCTCGACAGCTTCGATAGGCTTCAACACGTCGAGGAATGCTGGCGCAAGGAGGACGGCGAATATAAGCTGCTGCCCGTAAAGTACACCGAGGATTGGAGCTTGTCCGAAAAACGGGAGCTGGCGCAACGCATTTCGGACGGTTTGGCGCGCGGTAACGTCGCGTTCGGCGCGGTTATAAACGGCGAGGTTGCGGGGTTTGCCTACCTCGATACCCGCTTATTCGGCAGTAAATCGCAGTACATGGATTTAGCCGAATTTTACGTTTCCGCGCCCTATCGCAGAACGGGCATAGGCAGACGGCTTTTCGAAACGGCGTGCCGCGCCGCGTCGGAACGCGGCGCGGCGAAGCTGTATATTTCCGCTCACTCCGCCAAGGAAAGCATAGCGGCTTATAAAAGCTACGGCTGTGTTCCGGCGGAGGAAGTGAACGAAGAACTCGCCGAAAAGGAGCCTTGCGATTTACAGCTCGAATACGCGCTCGGTTAATTTCTCACGCCGAGGATATGTATTCCGCGCACCCGCTCGAAAACGTATGAATTGAGCGGTTTGTTGAACGCGTCGTAGGTGTGCGCCGCGACGAGTATGCGCCCGTTTTTAACGCTAACGACGACGGGGGAATGATAAAAGTCGCCCGTCGACCTGCCGAGCTGGACTATGTCGCCCGGTTCGAGCTTATTAAGCGGCACCTCTTCTCCGAACGGACCCGCGCCGTCAGTGTTGTTTATGAGGAAGTTGTAGAGATATTCGACGCCCGTCCAGGACGGCGTTCTGTCGTTCAGCGACTTATAGAACCAGCCGAAGGTGGGGGTGAAGTTCATAACGCCCGCGCCCGCGTAAATGCACTGCGAGGCGAAGTTGGTGCAATCTCCGCCGAGTTTATCGAAGTTGTAGAATTTCGGGTTTCTGCCGAACGCCCACTTTTTGGCATAGGCGTAAGCGGCTTGCCTGTCATAATTTAAAATTTCCATACTACATTCTACGCGTCCTATGGATTAAATCGTGAAGCCGCCCCGCGACTTGGTCGCGGGGCGGCACTTTTTAACGGTGTATTGACAAATTTACCTAATTATGGTAAATTTTAGTAGCAGAATAATATATAGGAGGCGCTTTGTGAATATCAAAAAGTTGTTTGTATCTATATTGTTCACGATAAGCTGTATGTTTGCTTTTTCGGCTTGCTCGAATGGCACTGAATTTAATTTTGATAAAAACAGCATTGTAAAATTAACATATACTTGCACGGATACAGAAAAGAACTTTGATGCAGAACTAACTGCCGGGCAGTCGCGTAATTTTATTCTTTCATTAAATAAAATATCTTATAGCGAAGTAACTGACAAAGACATAGATTTCGGACCTTCATACGACAGTTTGAGAATCGTTATCGGAGACGATAATCTCAATTTACCAGACTTATCGTTAATAATTAATAATGGCGGATATTTATATTTTAACGGAAAATTATGCAAGTCGGAAGAGAAATTCGGCTTTTTAGAGACTTACATTGTTGAATACAGTCCGGACATTATTATGAAAGGCGTTTCTTTTGAAGTCCGATATGTAAAACAAACTGTCGGGGCAGAAGAAAACTATCATATCATTAAAAGCGTCAGCCAACTTAATGATTATATAGCCGCCGAAACACAAAATATCGGTTTGCCCGATTGTGTAATGTTCAAAGACGAAATGATTAATAAGTATAACGACAAGTATTTTGAAAATTATTTTATAGTAATCTTTATGAAGGCTGCGAGTAGCGGTTCGTTTGATTTTAAGGTAAATGATGTTTATGCAAACAGTGACAGAATGATTATCGGTTATGAAATTATTCGACCTACGGGCGATGCGGCTGTAACTTGTGATATGGCGTATTGGTATTCTTTTGTTGAATTAAGCAATGAATATAGGACAATAAAAAATGTGGATTTAATTTCATTGAAATAATTTTCTAAAACGGCTGTTCGATTAATTTAATAAGCCTCCCCCGAAAATGTCGGGGGAGGCTTTATTGAATTGACTTTTTAGTTAAATGTTGCTATATTCATAGTCGTTATGCATGAGGAAGATATAAACGAAAGAACAGAGGAAAGCATACGAAAAAAATTCCGTAAAAAGCTTTTTTCGCGGTTCACCAAAGCCATAGTCGAATACGAATTAATTCAGCCGAACGATAAAATTGCGGTTTGCATTTCGGGCGGCAAGGATTCGTTCGCGATGGCGAAGCTGTTTCAGGAACTGAAACGCCACAACAAAATCCCCTTCGAGATAATTTTTCTTTTGATGGACCCCGGCTATAACGCCGAAAACCGCGAGAAGATAGAGACCAACGCGAAGCTTCTGAATATCCCTCTGACCGTGTTCGAAACCGATATTTTCGAAAGCGTGTTCGGCATAGAAAAATCGCCGTGCTATCTCTGCGCGAGAATGCGTCGCGGGCACCTCTATCACAGGGCTAAGGATTTGGGTTGCAACAAAATCGCGCTGGGACACCACTATGACGACGTTATAGAAACCATACTCATGGGTATGCTGTACGGCGGGCAGATGCAGACCATGATGCCCAAGCTTAAAAGCGACAACTTCGAGGGAATGGAGCTAATCCGCCCCATGTATCTTATCCGCGAGGAAACCATAAAGGCGTGGCGCGATTACAACGGTCTTGAATTTATCCGGTGCGCGTGCAAGTTTACCGAGGGCGCCGCGCGCGACCCGTCGGGCTCGAAGCGGCAAAAGGTAAAAGAGTTAATCCGCACCCTCGAAAAAGATGACCCGGGAATCGAGCAGAACATTTTCAGAAGCGTGGAAAACGTCAATTTAAAAACTGTAATAACCTACAAGGACAAGGAAGGGGTAAGGCATCGCTTTACCGACGAATACAATGATTAAAGCCCGTTCCGCAACGCGCGACATGACCACGGGGAACATATATCTGCACATGCTCGGGTTCGCGCTTCCCGTCTTTGTAAGCGAATTTTTCCAGCAGCTTTACAACACCGCCGACGCGCTGATAGTCGGCATTTTTCTCGACAACGCTTCCTTTGCGGCGGTCACGGCTTCGGGCACGCTGATATTTTTGTTGGTCAGCTTTTTTACGGGCACGGCAATGGGCGCGGGAGTGGTAATCGCCAAATACTTCGGCGCGGGCGACCATGAAAGCGTATCCCGCGCAATACATACGGTAATCGCGCTCGGGCTGGTGTGCGGCGTGGTTTTAACGGCGGTCGGGGTTTCATTCACGCCCGTGTTTCTCAAATGGATGAACACCGACGAAAGCGTGCTCCCGAAAGCGGTCGAATATTTCCGCTACTACTTTATCGGCGCGATATCTATGGTAATGTACAACGTCTGCCGCAGCATAATGAACGCGCTCGGCGACAGCAAAAGACCGCTGTTTTATCTGATTTTTTCCTCGGTTTTAAACGTTGCGCTCGACTTGATTTTTATAGCGTGGCTGCGCTTCGGGGTCTGGTCTGCGGCGGTTGCAACCGTCATTTCGCAGACTGCGAGCATGATTTTATGCTTTATCCACCTTTTGCGGCGGGGAAAAATTTACACCGTCAGCATTAAAAAAATCAGATTTCACAAGGACATGTTCAAGGAAATTATCCGTTACGGCTTGCCGTCGGGCGTGCAGAACTCGGTCATAGGGCTCGCAAACGTTATCGTGCAGTCGCAGATAAATTCCTTCGGCGAGCTGGCGACTTCGGGCTACGGCGCATACGCCAAGGTGGAGGGGTTCGCGTTTCTGCCGATAACCGGCTTTTCTATGGCGAGCACGACCTTTATCGGTCAGAACCTCGGCGCAAAGGAGTACGGCAGGGCGAAAAAGGGCGCGCTTTTCAGTATAATATCGGCGGTCATAGCCGCCGAAGTAATCGGACTGGTATTCTATTTCACCGCGCCGTATTTGATAGGCATATTCAATAAAAACCCCGATGTCATAGCTTACGGCGTGCGGCAGGCGCGCACGGTTTCGCTGTTTTTCTGCCTTCTGGCGTTTTCCCATTCGGTCGCGGCGGTGTGCAGAGGCGCGGGCAAGACCTTCGTGCCTATGATTATAATGCTTTCGGTCTGGTGCGTGATAAGAATTGCTTACATACTCACGGTTATGCACTTCACGGGCGAAATAGGCTACATTTACTGGGCGTATCCCATAACGTGGGGGATAAGCTCGATAATTTATTTGTTTTATTATCTGTTTTCCGATTGGGCGCACGGCTTCGAGAAAAAAGTAAAAGAGAACGGCGGGTCTGAATAGACCCGCCGTTTTTTAACAGTCGCACCAACAGCAATAATAAATATATCTCATTATCCTGACGATTACGGCATTGGTATTGTTTGAAAAATTCACGTCGCCGCGCTCGGGGTCGGTCACGACGTAGTCCAGCTTTGCGAAGTGCGTCACGGGCGCATAACGGCTTATTATCTTGAAATCGTACTCGATAACGACAACTCCGTCGGGGGCTAAGTCGGGGAGAGATAAGCCTTGCACGGGGTCGAGCAGCGGCTGCGCCGCACCGTTGATTTTTACGCTGCCTGCGACGAACAGCGCGCCGTCGGGACGCGGCGCCGAAAAGAAGGTATCGAAAAGCTGCGCCGCAGAACTGTTTGTTACCGTCGCGGTATAGCGCACGGTTTCGCCCTCGCGTACCGACGCTTTGTCGGCGCTCAGCTTTGCGGTTACGGAATAGCTCAGAATTTCCGTGCCGACGGCGTTGCTTTCCGCGAATCCCGTAAATCTTTTACCGTCGGGCATTACGGCGTTAAAAGTTACTTTCAGCTTGTTCGGTATCAGCATAATTAATCCACCGTTACCCGGAAGCTTGTTGTCGTGCTTTGTGCAGGTGTTAAGTTGGATACGTTATAGCCTACGTCGGGACGGTAGCCGGGCATATTGACGCCGTTTATATATACCGAGTTTTCCACGAAGGTCGTGCCCGCGGGGATTTTGTCGGTAAAGAATATATCATCTATATCGACGTTGCCGTCGTTCGTGAAGGTTACGGTATAGGTCAAAGTGTCGCCTTTTTCGGCGAACGCCTTGTCTACGGCTTTCACGGCGCTGAGCCGGGCGGAAAGCACGGTCAGTATAATCGGTTCGGTCGTTCCTATGAAACTGACCTCGCCTCTGACGGGGTCGGTGACGGTGTATTGAAGTTCCGAAGCGTCCTTAACGGGCGAAACGGTTATGGGGTCGTTTATCTTCAAATCGTACTCCACGGTGATGGTTTCGCCGGGGTTCAGATCGGGGATGTTAAAGCCCGTAGACATATTATAGTTCGGCTGGGCGACGCCGTTTATTTTTACGCTGCCTTCGACGGGGGATGCGCCCTCGGCGATGGTGTCGGAGAGTAAGGGCGAGTTCAGCTTTACCGAGGAATTGTTTGTGATGGTAAGCGTGTTGTGAACTATTTCGCCCGCTTTGGCTGTGGTTTTATCGGGAGTAAGCGTCTTGGTGACGGCATAGGTTAAAATTTCCGTATTGACGGTATTACTTGCAATTTTACCTGGCGTTGCGCCTTGGTCGGGTACAACTGCATTGTAAGTCGCGTCTGATTGATTTTGTATATTCATAAATATGGTCTCCTGAAAAAAATACTACATACATACCTCCTTGAAGGAGGTTGAATATGCAGTATGTTTTTCAGGTTATGTACTATATTATATGACGGCTGTTTATGAGAAGTGTATTCGCAGCCCGATTTCAAGTGACTTGCCGTACAAACGAAACAGAGGGACGGCATAAAACCGACCCTCTGTTTTGGCGCGGAAGGCGAGATTTGCCGTTTGAGCACGGCGCACGGTTGACAGCCCAAGCCGAGGGCTGTCAAGTCTGCGGTAGACCCGCAGACTTCCCTCCCCTCAAACCTCGCAGCTTCCGCATAAAAATACCCCTCCGAGCGGCAAAAACCGCTCGGAGGGGTATGGCGCGGAAGGCGAGATTTGAACTCGCGCTACGGTTTCCCGTACTACTCCCTTAGCAGGGGAGCCCCTTGAGCCACTTGGGTACTTCCGCTCGTCGCCGCAAATTCCGCTTCAAGATAATTTTGCTTGCAAAATTATCAATGGCGCTTCATTGCGTCACCTATTCCCCAAAATCCGCTTCGCCGATTTTCGGGAGCCCTATTTGAATTATCGAAGATTAATATAACATATATTTATGTGTTTGTCAAAGCATTATTTCGTGCTTTTTAAAAAATAATGCTTGCATATATAACGCCGTTATGCTAAAATAGCGGTCAAGGAGAGGAAAGAACAATGAGGATAGTATTTTTCGGCGATTCCATTACCGATTGCGACCGCGACCGCGGGGATTTAAACTCGCTTGGTAACGGCTACGTCAAAATTCTTGCGGATAAGCTTCGCCCCATTTATCCCGACACGGATATCGAGTTGATTAACAAGGGTATTTCGGGCGACAGAGTGCAGGAACTTCTGGCAAGGGTTCAGACCGACGTAATAGACCTTAAACCCGACGCCGTCGTCATCATGATAGGCATTAATAACGTCTGGCACAAATTCACGCACGGTAAGGAGCTCGACCTCGCCGAGTTCGAGCAGGATTTGAAGGAACTGATTACAAAGCTCAAAGCGGCGGGGATAGTCGTCATATTCCTCGAACCTTTCCTTTTGCCCGCGCCCGACAAGCTGAGAATGAGAAAGGTATTCAACGAGGAGCTTAAAATAATAGACAGAGTAGGCGAGGAAATGTGCGACGAGTTCGTCGCGTTCGACGAAATGTTCAACGGGCTGGTCGAAAGTATTCCGTATACCGAGTACTCGCTCGACGGAGTGCACCCCACGCACCGCGGGTCGCGCTTGATTGCGAACACCGCGATAAAAGCGATAAGAAAGCATTTATTATAAAAATCACGGCGCGGACTTTATAATAATACTGATAGGAAATATAGGTCCGTTTCAAAGCTTAGCTAAAGAAGTTCAAATAAGTTCGTCGGCCCTTTGCCGATGGGAAAATTGCCAAAAGATATAAGAGGCTCTCAACGTTATACTTGCCAAATATTTTGGTGTTACTATTGATTACTTAATGGGGTTAGAAAATTAATAATTGATTTTACATTATTAAATTTAAAGATTATAATTTCACTGTATAATGTGGCGGAGGGTTATATGAAAAAAAATTTATTCATTATTTTATTAGCATTATTAGCAGTAACGGCGGGAGTTTTTGTTTCTGCGTGCGCCGTACACGAACATGATTACAGACCGGAAATTATTAATTCGACTTGTTCTGAAAAGGGATATACGCTTTATTCATGCGAGTGCGGGGAAAGTTATAAAGAAGACTATACCGATGAGTTGGGACATGAATATGATTATGACCAAATTTCGTGGACATGGAATGATGCCGGAGAGTCTTCCGCTGTAATAACGTGCAAAAGGAACGGTTGTACGCAAGACCAGATGGGACATATTCGCACATATCAGGCCGATATCGACGAAAAAATAGAAAGAGATCCGACTTGTACGGAAGAGGGCAGTGCTGTTCTTTCCGCGTCTATAATCGTAAATTCAGTAACTTACAAAAATCCGACGACGAAAAAGCAGATTCTGAAAAAAGCTCCTCATAAAGAGGTCAGCGATAACAACGGCGTTAAGGCTACTTGTACCGCTGAGGGATTGACCGCGAGCGCGAGCTGCTTTGTATGCCGTACGCCTTTAAAACCTCAGGAGATTATTCCCAAAGTTCCTCATACCGAAGTAAGTGAAGACAACGGTATTGAACCGACCTGCACATCAACGGGGCTGACTGCAAGCATAAAGTGTTCGGTTTGCGGGATTACCGTAAAAGAACAACAGCAGATTGCAGAGCTCAAGCATACTTACATTTCGCAGGAGAATCAGTTGCACTGTGATTTATGCAATGGAGTCAATCCTATATATAAAAAGATTTCTACAAGCACCGATTTGCAGAATATAAGCGTAAATCCCGACGGTAAATATTATCTTGCAAATGATATAGACTTAAATTGGTCAAACTGGACGCCGATATGTGCGAACGGCGAATTTAACGGTTTATTTGACGGAGACGGCAAAATTATACGGAATTTGAAGTATTCGGTAAGCGGGGATAGCTCGAAAAAGAATGTAACTGCAGGTTTGTTTCGCGTAAATGCGGGTACTATACGCAATCTTACTGTAAACAACGTTTCCGTGACTTATGAATTTTACGAAAACAACGATAATTCATGGTCACCGGAGTACGGGTCTGTCAGTATAACCTTCGGTTCAATCGTAGGGAATAATAAAGGATTCGTTACCGATTGTACTGTATCGGGCAACGTATCTATGAACTGTACGCGCGTTTTGCAAAAATATTTTGTATGGGCGAAAGATGCTAAAGAGCATACAGATAAATCTACTGCCTATTTCGGCGGGTTGGTAGGATATAATTCCGGCACTGTAGACGGCTGTGTCAATTCAAGCAACGGCAATTATACGACGTACGGACACACTCAATCTATGGTTGGTATGTTGGGAGGGTCACCAGTCGGAACATGGTATGTTGCGTTTTTCGGCAGTATCGGCGGTGTTGTAGGGTCAAATCACGGCAAAATTGACAACTGTACAGTAAACAATAAATTTACTTATAATTCTAATTTATCTGCTAATTGCGTAAAAAACGGCCCGAATGCCGGCTGGCTTGTTTCAACGCAGAATTCTACGGAAGCAGGTACTATTGCCGGTTATAACAGCGGTTCTATAAGGAACTGTAAGTCGGTTGAGATGAAATTAAATAAAAACAATTCTACTTCCGGCAATACGGGAAGAACAGATATCAGAAATAATGTTAAATGTGAAGGGGAACACGGTTTTTACGGCACAAACAGCAATGGCAGTATAGATGCAAGTGAATTGCTTTAAATAAAGCGGACGATTTTTCGTCCGCTTTATTTAAAGTTCTTCGTCGTTGTGGTCGATATAGCCCTCGCCGTAAATTTCTTTCGCGGAGGATACGATGGTGAATGCCGTCGGGTCGATATCCTTTATAATATCCCTCAGCTTCGGAAACGCGGTATTCCTCACCGCGCAGAAGATAATCCGTTTTTCGTTGCCCGAGTACGCGCCTTTGCCGTCGACGTAGGTCGCGGTTATGTCGAGCTCCTTTAATATCCTTTCGAACATCAGCGAGGAAAATTCCTCGGTTGTGATAATATGCACGAGCTTCGCCGAGTTTCCGCCGTACAGCACCCAGTCGAAAGCAATGGTTACGACCACGATTGAAACGACGGTATAGCACACGAGCTCGAAATCTCTGTACACGATTGCCGAAAACCCGACGATAATCATATCGATAATCATTGAAATGATGCCCGTGCGGATATGGCGGAATTTCTTTCTCAAAATTTTAACTACTATGTCGGTGCCGCCCGTGGTGCTGCCCATTCTGAAAATCAGCCCCAGCCCGCCGCCGAACAGCGCGCCGCCGAGCACCGAGGAAATCAAAACGTTTTCGGTTATCGGCAAAAAGCTTTTAAACGCAATTTCGAACACCCACACTAAAAGCGAGGACAGAACCGTCGAAAACACGGTCGACAGAATAAAGCGGTGTCCGAAAAATATCCAGCCCAAAATAAACAGCGGCACGTTGATGATTATTATCCAGATACCCGTATTCAGCCACGGTACGTCTTTTGTCACGAAGTTCAGGATTATCGCGATACCCGTAACCCCGCCCGAGGCGATATTGTTCGCGTCGAGAAAGAGGGTTACGCCCAGCGCAAATACGACGCAGCCGAAGATAATCGCGGCGTATCTTTTTATGAATTTTAAAATTTCAGCTTTGTTTTTCATTTACAGCTATTATATATCATTTTTCTAAAAAGTGTCAAGGCGGGGGAGGTGTTAAAATAATTTGCAAAAAATATGTAACTTTTTTGTTTAAGGCGGGCGGGAAAGTTTTATATTAAATATGTAAGTAATAAAAATCAAGGTCAGTCATGGAAGAAGAACTTAAAAACGAAGAAGTCGAAGAGGCGAAAAACGAGGCGGAGTTCGTCGAAGCCGAGGAACCCACCGAGCTGGAAAAAGCAATTTCCGCCGCCGAGGACTATAAACGCAAATGGTATTCGGTTTCCGCCGAGTACGACAATTACCGCAAGCGCAACGCGCAGTCGGTTTCGAGGGCTTACGCCGACGGCGCCTCCGAGGCAATATTGAAGCTTTTGCCGGTCGCCGACAACTTCGGATACGCGCTCGACTCGGCGTCGGACGGAAAGACGCGGGCGGGAATTGACAAGATAATCAAAAGCTTTAAAACGATTTTGTCCTCGCTCGGGATTGAGGAAATTGAAATTTCCGTCGGCGACGAATTCGACGAAGGCGTGGCGGAGGCGATAATGAATTTCCCTTGCGAACAAGGCGAAGCCCCCAACACGGTAAAACAAGTATTAAAAAAGGGCTACCGCACGAAGGATAAGGTAATCCGTTTCGCGCAGGTAACGGTAACGATTTAAAATAATCAACGACGTGAAAACGCAAGCGCTTTCGCGACAAAAAATAAAAAAAACGCTGCAAAGATTTTGCGCGGCAAAAGCTTTTAGCGAATAGGAGTATAATTATGGGAAAAGTAATAGGAATCGATTTAGGAACAACAAACTCGTGCGTGGCGGTAATGGAAGGCGGCGAGCCCGTCGTAATCGCCAACAGCGAAGGTAACAGAACGACCCCCTCGGTCGTATCTTTCAAGGCGGACGGCAGCCGTATAGTAGGACAAGCGGCGAAAAGACTTGCCGTCGCCCAGCCCGACAAGACGGTAATTTCCATAAAGCGTCACATGGGCGAATCTTACAAAGTAAATATCGACAACGGATATTCTCCGCAGGAAATTTCCGCAATGGTGCTTTCCAAACTCAAAGCGGACGCGGAAAGCTATCTCGGCACGAAGGTAACCGACGCGGTCATAACCTGCCCCGCATACTTCAACGACAGCCAGCGTCAGGCTACTAAGGACGCGGGCAAGATTGCCGGACTCAACGTCCTTCGTATCATAAACGAGCCCACCGCGGCGGCGCTCGCGTACGGTCTTGATAAGCAGGACGGCAGCCAGAAGGTCATGATTTACGACCTCGGCGGCGGCACGTTCGACGTATCCATACTCGAAATCGGCGACGGCGTTTTCGAAGTGCTTGCGACCAACGGCGACACCCATCTCGGCGGCGACGACTTCGACCAGAAGATTATGGACTACCTCGTCGAAACCTTCAAAAAGGATACGGGCGTAGACCTTTCCAAGGATAAAATGGCTATGCAGAGGCTCAAAGAGGCGGCGGAAAAAGCCAAAATCGAGCTTTCGGGCATGAGCACGACCAACGTCAACCTTCCCTTCATTACGGTTGTCGACGGCGCGCCCCAGCACCTCGATATCGACATTTCCAAGCAGAAATTCGACAGCCTGACGAGCGGGCTTGTCGACAGAACGGTCGAGCCCATGCGCAAGGCAATGCAGGACGCGGGTCTCACCTACAACGAAATAAGCAAGGTTATTTTGGTCGGCGGTTCGACGCGTATCCCCGCCGTATACGACAAGGTCAAGCAGATTACGGGCAAGGAACCCTTCAAGGGCATCAACCCCGACGAGTGCGTGGCGATAGGTGCGGCAATTCAGGGCGGCGTTTTGTCGGGCGAGGTCAAGGACGTCTTGCTTTTAGACGTTATGCCTCTGACCCTCGGCATCGAAACCCTCGGCGGCGTATCCACTCCCTTGATCGAGAGAAACACGACCATTCCCGTCAAAAAAAGTCAGGTATTCTCGACCGCGGCGGACAATCAGCCGGGCGTTGAAATAAACGTTTTGCAGGGTGAAAGAAAATTCGCCCGCGACAATAAATCTCTGGGCAAGTTCATGCTCACCGATATTCCCCCCGCACCCCGCGGAGTGCCCCAGATCGAGGTAACGTTCGACGTCGACGCAAACGGCATCGTGAACGTAACCGCAAAGGATTTGGGTACGGGCAAGAGTACGAATATAACGATTACGGCTTCCACAAACCTTTCGGAAGAGGACATCGAAAAGGCGGTCAAGGACGCCGAGAAGTACGCCGAAGAGGATAAGAAGCGCAAAGAGGCGGTCGACAACAGAAACACTCTCGAAACCATGATCGACAGCCTTGAAAAGACGGTCAAGGAAGCGGGCGACAAACTCTCCGACGACGACAAAAAGCTTGTCGAGGACGCGGTTGCGAAAGCCAAGACCGAGCTTGAATCGGGCGACAACGACAGGATAAAGGCGGCGACGGAGACGTTGCAGACCGAAATTCAGCCGGTAATCGCGAAGATGTACCAGCAGGCGGGCGGCAACCCCGCGGGCGGCAGCGACGGGGACGACACCGAATTCAGACAACATTAAAACTTTTTCGTGAAGAACGTAACGCGACTTAATGGCGGAAGTATATTCCGCCTTGTCGCGTTTAGGCTTGTTTATTCAGGCGTTTTAAATAATTTACGGCGCAAGCAGGGTTTCCCTGCGCGGCGCACTCAATTTGCGCATACCTGCGGTTTGCCGGAGGGAATGCGCGCAATTATATATCCGAGTGCCCTTAAACTTGCGCGCAGGGGGCGAGCAGCCCCGAAAATCACGGAATTTTTACTTCGTGCAAGAAGTAAAAATTCGTGAGGAGTTATATATGGCAAATAAAAACTATTACGATATCCTCGGGGTTTCCAAAAAGGCGAGCTCCGACGAAATTAAATCTGCGTACAGAAAGCTTGCGAAGCAGTATCACCCCGACTTCCACCCCGGCGACAAAGTAGCGGCTGAAAAGTTCAAGGAGATAAACGAGGCTAACGCAATTCTTTCTGACGACGCCAAGCGCAAGCAATACGATTTCGAGCTCGAACACCCCGGCATGGGCGGGGGCGGCGGCAATCCCTTCGGCGGCTTCGGCGGAGGGGCTTCGTTCGGCGGGTTCGAGGATATACTGAATTCTATGTTCGGCGGCAACCCCTTCGGCGGTTCGTCGCACTTCGGCGGCGAGCAGAAGCGTCCCGCGCGCGGCGCGGATATCGAGCAGACGGTATATCTTTCCTTCCTCGACGCGATAAAGGGCTGTTCGAAGGAAATCAGCTATACCAGAAACGAGCCCTGCGTGGCGTGCCGCGGAACGGGCGCGAAGAATTCTTCGTCGTTCAAGGTATGCTCGTGTTGCGGCGGAAGCGGCAGAATAAAGTACCAGCAGGACACGATTTTCGGCAGAACGATTCAGGTCGGCGTGTGCTCGGACTGCGGCGGAAGCGGCAGGCAGGTGCTTGAAAAATGCCCCGACTGCAAGGGCAAGGGCTTTTTGAGAAGGGAAACCCGCTTCACGGTAAATATTCCCGCGGGCGTGGATAAGGATTCCAGCCTCAGAAAGCGCGGCTACGGTCAAGCCGCGGGCAACGGCGGTGAAGCGGGCGACTTGTACATTTATTTCCGTATCGAGCCGCACAAGCTTTTAAGGCGCGAGGACAGAGATTTGTACGTCACTGTGCCCATCTCCTACCGCACGGCGGTGCTCGGTGGCAGAGTGCTCGTCCCCGGCGTCGAGGACACAATCGAGCTGACCGTGCCCGAGGGCACTCCGTCGGGTACGCGGTTCTGTATCCGCGGCAAGGGCGTAAAGACTGTAAACGGCACGGGTAATCTGTACGTTACGGTCGAGATAGACATTCCGTCGCGGCTTTCGCGCGACCAGCTGAGAAGGTTGAACGACTTCGAAAATTCGGTATTCATAAAATCCTGCGACAATATGCAGAAATACGCGAACAATATTTCCGCCGTCTATGGCAAAAAAATAGACAAGCAGTAAATATAAACGGCTTCGGCATTGTCGAAGCCGTTTAAGTTATCCACACGCAGTTATCCACAATATTATATGTGGATACCTCGAAATTATGACTGATAAAAATTTTTATCCACAATTTATCCACACTTATTCAATTATACGCATAATTCGCAGATTTTCGACAATTTAAAATAAAAATACTCATTAAGTTATCCACAATTCCCTGATAACAACTTTTTGCGGAATTTTGAGGGTTTTGTGATAATTTATAAAAATTCGTGGTTTTTTAACATAAACCGCGATTTTTTTATTTGCAAACGCAGGAAAAATATGGTAGTATAGTCAGTATGCAAGAGATATTGAAATCGATAATCGACGCCGAGAAAAGGGCGGCTGAAATAAAGGCGGCGGCGCAGCAGAGGGCGGCGCTGATAGCGCAGAACGCGGAGGAGCGCGCCGCGGAGATTGCGAGGCTTTCGGAAGCCGAGTGCAAGGCTTACCGCGAAAAGGCGGTAAAGGAAGCTGTCGAAGAGGCGCAGAAGCGCTACGACGGCGAAATTACGATAAAGCGTGCGGAGGCGGCGAAGTACGCCGCCGACCGCTTAAAAACGACCGACAATATCGTCGGCGATATAGTGAGGAGGATTGTGCGTGGCGGTTGCTGAAATGAGCAAGCTCAATCTGGTTGCGATGTCCTACGAAAAGGACAAGGTGCTGAACGCTTTGCAGCGTACGGGCGCGACCGAGGTCAAGCTTCATTCACAAACTGAATACGCTGCGCCGCTTAATACCGACTGCGGCGATCTGCGCGATTATCTTACGGGGCTGGAAGAAACGCTTAAAAAGCTTACGGAGTTCGCGCAGAAGCATATTTCGAAGAACAAGCTGAAATCCGACTTACCCGAGGAAACTTTCGAAATTACCTATTCGGAGTTTTTTGCGGCAAACGGGCTTAAAGCCGAAGCCGAGAAAACCTGCGAAGAGGTTAACCGTCTTTTCGGCGAAAAGAAAAAAATTTCCTCCGAGCTTGCAAAAATCGAAAAAACGATAGCAGAGGCGGAAATTTATGCCTCGGTAGAAAGTCCGTTAAAGCTCGAAAACACGGCGCACGTCCGTTTCAGGCTCGGAGCAATTCCCCCCGCGGCAAAGGACAAGTTTATTTCCGAAGCGGGCGGATTTTCCCTCGTTTCTTACAAATTTATTTCGGACGGGCTGATAATGGTCGCCGCGCACAAGGCGGAGGCGGATAAAGCCGATGCCCTTTTGCAAAACTTCGACTTCGTAAAATGCCCCTTCGACGACGGACGCACGGGCGCGGAAATTTATTCCTCGCTGCAAGCCCGCCGCGAAGCACTTCGAACAGAGCTCCAAAAAAACGCGGAGGAGCTTTTCGCACTGCGTGAAAATATCCGCAACCTGAAAATTTACTGCGACCACGTCACGTTCGAGCTCGAAAAGGCGGAGCTTAACGAAAAACTGCTTTCTACCGAAGCGACCTTCCTTTTGGAGGCATACGTCCCTACCGAGGCGGAAAATACCGTGCGCGAGGCGCTCGGCGGAGTTTCCTCGGCGGTGTACTTCGAATTTTCCGAGCCGTCGGACGACGAGATGCCCCCGACTCTTTTGAAAAACAACAGGGTTGTGAAAAATTTCGAGGCGGTCACAAACATGTATTCGGCGCCCAACTCGCGCGAGTTCGACCCGAACACCGTAATGGCGTTTTTTTACAGCGTATTTTTAGGCTTCATAATGGCGGATATCGGCTACGGGCTCATGATGATTCTTGGCGGGTCGTTTTTAAAGCTCAAAAACGGTCGAAAACAGAATATGGCGGGCAGCCTCGGCGGAGTGTTCGCGATAGGCGGAATTTTCACCGTTATCTGGGGCGTGCTGTTCAACTCGTTTTTCGGGTTCGCAATTCTTCCGTTCAAGGTTATGCCCGACCTTCAAGGCGCGGAAATGAGCTGGTCGCTTGCGGGCATTAACGTTCCCGCGCTGCTTATAATAAGCATGCTTATCGGCGTTGTACAAATTTTCGCGGGTTATATCTGCCGCGCGGTGCAGTGCTGGCGGAGGGGCAAAATTCTCGACGGCATTTTCGACGGCGTGGTCTGGGCGGTGTTCTCGGTAGGCGTGGGGCTTGCGATAGCGGGCTTCGTCGAACAGTTTAATATCCCCGTGCTCGCCACGGTCGGCGGTATTATCGCGGGCGCAAGCCTTTTAGTCGCGATACTTACCGCGGGCAGACACGAAAAACTTTTGGGCAAATTCACGAAGGGCTTCGGCTCGGCGTACGGCGTTATCAACTACGCTTCGGATATTCTCAGTTATGCAAGGCTTTACGGTCTTATGCTCGCGGGCGCGGTTATCGCCGATATAATCACTTCGAATTCGGTCAATCTCATAGCGAGCGGCAACGTCGTATTCATAATTCTCGGCGTGGCGATAATGGTAATAGGACACGTTTTCAATCTCGCGATAGGGCTTTTGGGCGCGTATATACACGACGCGAGATTGCAATACGTCGAATTCTACGGCAGGTTCTACGAGGGCGAGGGCGAACTTTTCACTCCTCTCGGCTCGAAACATAAGCACGTTTACGTGCTGAACAATCAACTTTAAATCTATTTGGAGGTTTCTATGTTTTATTCACTTTTGGCAGAAGGCGAGCAGATTTTTCAGGAAGTCGGACAAAAAGCCGAGCAAATCGGCTACACCGGCTTTGCGGTCGCCATGATAGGCGTCGCTATCTGCGTGCTTCTCTGCGGAATAGGTTCGGCAATCGGACTTTTCAAGACGGGCACCGCGGCGGCGGGGGTTCTGGGTGAAGCGCCCGACAAGTTCGGCAAAGTGCTCGTTCTCGTGCTCCTTCCCGCAACGCAGGGTATCTACGGCTTTATAATCGGCATCATCGCCTCGGGCTCGGTGTCGTCCGCAATGACCCTTTCGCAAGGCTGGGCAATGCTCGGCGCGGTTATGCCCATGGCGGTATCGGGTCTGATTACGGGCATTTTTCAGGGCAAGTCGGCGGTGAACTGTATTTACGCTGTCGGCAAGCAGGACTCGCTCGGCGGTAAGCTTATAATTTATCCCGCAATGATCGAGTTCTACGCAATTTTAGGACTTATCATATCGATAATGTTAATCCCTCTTATTTAAGTCTATGAACGAACAGGCAATTGTCGAAAGAATAATTTCCGACGCCGAGGAAGAGGCGCGGGCAATAATAAAGGAAGCGGAGGCGCGTTTCGCGCAGACCGTTGCCGCGGCTAACGAGCGCGCCGAGAGAAACAGACGCGGAACCGAAGCCGAGGTGAGGGCAAAAGCCGTTGCCGTTTCGGACGGCAAGGCGGCTTCCGCGCGGCTCGACGGCGCAAAAATTCTGCTTGGCGAAAAGCGGGGCGTTATCGAAGAGGTATACGCGCGCGCGCTCAAAAAGCTTGTCGGGCTCGGCGAAAAGGAAACCCTTTACCTCAGCGCGAGGCTGCTCGGCGATTACGCCGAGGAGGGCGATGAAATAGTGTTCGCCGAAAATTTCCCATTTGCGCAAAATGTTGCCGCGCTTCCCGTCGTAAAGGAAAAAAAGCTTAAAGTATCGGCGAGGCGGGCAAAGCTCGACGGCGGCTTTATGCTGTGCGGAAAAGTCGCCGACAAGGACGTATCCTACGGCGCGATACTCGCCGCCGACAAAGAGAAGCGTTCGGCTGAGATAGCGGCGGTTATATTTAATTAAGGTATTAAAATGGCAAAGGACACACTGTACACAAACGGCGTAATCGCCGCAAGAGAAAAATATCTTTTGAAAGACAGGATATTGAAACTCTGCGATCTGGGCGCGGAGGAAGCTTTGCGCGCCGTCTGTGAAAGCGGCTTCGGCAAAAACGCCGAAGTTGCGTCCGTTTACGAGTACGAAAAGCTTGTCGCCGCGGACGAGGCGGCTATCGACGGATTTATCCGCGAATATTCCCCCTCGCGCGCGGAAGCCGAATATCTGTTGACCTGGCGCGACTTCCACAACGCCAAGGCGGCGGTCAAGGCGAAACATCTTAGTATCGGGCTCGAAAATATGCTTGCGCCCGAGGGGCTTATCCCTATCGACGTAATAACCGACTGCGTGAACTCGGGCAAGTATTCGCCGCTCGGCGAAAAGCTCGGCGAGGCGGTGGAAAAAGCTTCGGCGCTGTTCGAGGGCGAAGAGGTTTCGGGCGCGGAGACAGGCATAATTTTCGAAAAGGCGCTGTTCGCGCGGCTGAAAGAAATCTGCGCGAAAAACGGAATTTTGAAAAAGCTTCTAACTGTTAAGGCGGACATGACGAACATACTTACCGCGCTTCGCTCGGCAGAGGAGGAGTATGCGGCAAGGTGCTTTGTCGAGGGCGGCAAGCTGAGCGAAAAGCAGCTTCGCGCGCTGTTTGACGGCGACGCCGAAAAATTCAAGGGCACGCCGTATTACGAATTCATTAAAAAATGCTTTGCGGACAAGGCGGCGGGCAGACCGCTGACCGAGGCGGAAAAGCTTTTCGATATCTTCGAGGCGGAATACTTTTCGGCGAAGAAATACGAGCTTGAAAAAAGCAGTCCGTTTCTGTACTACGTTTTCCGCCGCCGCGCGGAGAACGTCAACGTGCGCATACTCTTCGTTTGCCTTCTCGCGGGAATGAAAGAGGGCGAGATAAGGCGCAGACTGAGGTTGATTAAATGAACGGCAAGATAGCGATTGTCGGCGACGGCGACAGCATAACTGTATTCAAGGCGGCGGGTGTTGCGACCTTCCCCGCCGAAAACGAGGTCAGGGCGCGCGAGGTGCTTAGAAAAATCGCGGGCGAATACCGTATAATTTTCCTCACCGAGGAGCTTGCAAGACCACTGACCGAATTTTTGAAAAGGTTCGACGAGGAGCCTTACCCCGTGGTTTTGAGCATACCGTCCAAAAACGGCAGCACGGGTCACGGCACCGAGCTTTTAAAAAGCGCAATGGAGCGCGCCCTCGGCGTCGATATACTTTTCAACAACTGATTGCGCACATGACCACGGAAAGAAAATTCCGTGAGAGGAGTTTTTTTATGGGAAAAACAGTAAAAATTTCCGGACCTTTAATAATTGCGGAGGGCATGGCGGACTGCAAAATGTACGACGTTGTCCGCGTGTCGGATAAGGGGCTTATCGGCGAGGTAATAGAACTAAGAGGCGACAAAGCCTCTATTCAGGTCTACGAAGAAACCTCGGGCTTGGGTCCCGGCGAGGAAGTGATATCCACGGGCGAGCCCCTTTCGGTCGAGCTCGGTCCCGGACTTATCTCGGGCATTTTCGACGGAATTCAGCGCCCGCTGACCACCCTCTTTTTCAAATACGGCTCGCGTATTTCGAGGGGTGTTTCGGTCAACAACCTCGACCGCGGTAAAAAATGGCATTTCTCGCCCCGCGTCAAGGCGGGCGACGAGGTCGCCGAGGGCGACGTTTTGGGCGTCGTGCAGGAAACGGAAATCGTCGAGCACAGAATTTTAGTCCCCAACGGGCTCGGCGGAAAGGTGGTTTCAATCGAGGAAGGGGACTTCACAATCGAAGATAGCGTTGCGGTCGTGAGAACGGCGGCGGGCGTGAAACCCGTGAGCATGCTCAGAAAGTGGCCCGTCAGAAAGGGCAGACCGTATAAAGAAAAACTTTCGCCCGATAAGCCCATGGTTACGGGTCAGAGAGTAATAGACACCCTCTTCCCGATAGCGCGGGGCGGGGTTGCCTCCGTTCCCGGACCTTTCGGAAGCGGTAAAACCGTCGTCCAGCACCAGCTTGCGAAGTGGGCGGACGCGGATATAATCGTATACGTCGGTTGCGGCGAACGCGGCAACGAAATGACCGACGTTCTGAACGAATTCCCCGAGCTCGTCGACCCGAAAACGGGCGAGCCGTTAATGAAGAGAACTATACTTATCGCGAACACCTCGGACATGCCCGTCGCGGCGCGCGAGGCTTCCATTTATACGGGAATAACTCTCGCCGAGTACTTCCGCGATATGGGCTACAACGTCGCGATTATGGCGGACTCCACGTCGCGCTGGGCGGAGGCGCTGCGCGAAATGAGCGGGCGTCTCGAAGAGATGCCCGGCGACGAGGGCTATCCCGCGTACCTTGCAAGCCGTCTTGCCGAATTTTACGAGCGGGCGGGCATAGTAAAGCTTTTAGGCTCGGCTGAGCGCACGGGCTCGGTCACCGCGATAGGCGCGGTGTCGCCCCCGGGCGGCGACTTGTCCGAACCCGTCTCGCAGGCGACCCTTCGAATAGTAAAAGTATTCTGGGGGCTTTCGGCTTCGCTCGCGTACAAGCGCCATTTCCCCGCGATTGACTGGCTTATCAGCTATTCGCTGTACGCGGATAAAATGCGCGACTGGTACAACGAAAACGTGAGCGCGGATTACGCGAATTACAGACAGTTCGTAATGACTGTCTTGCAGGAGGAGGCGGCGCTTTCCGAAATAGTCCGCCTTGTCGGCACCGACGCGCTTTCGTCAAAGGACAGGCTCACTATGGAGACCGCGAAGATTATCCGCGAGGACTATCTCCACCAGAACGCGTTCGACGATATCGACACCTACACGTCGATGAAAAAGCAGTTTTTAATGCTCAAACTTATATACGAATTCGATACCCGCGCGAGGGAAGCGGTCGCGGCGTTTGCGCCTCTTTCCGAAATTCTGAAAAGCGAAAGCAAGGCGAGGATAGGTCGCGCGAAATTCATAAGAGAGGAAAACCTTTCCGAATTCGACGAGATTTTAAAGCTTATGGGCGCGGAATTCAAGGCGATAAGTCAGGGAGGAGAGGACGTTGTTTAAAGAATATAAGACGATTCGCGAAGTCGTCGGACCCTTAATGATGGTCGACGGCGTCGAGGGCGTAACGTATAACGAGCTTGTCGACATAGTCTGCCGCGACGGAAGCATACGCCGCGGAAAAGTGCTCGAAGTAAACCGCGACAAGGCGGTGGTACAGCTTTTCGAAAATTCGCAAGGGCTGCAAATTTCGACCTCAAAGGCGCGTTTCACGGGTCACAGCCAGCAACTCGCGTGTTCGCGCGATATGCTCGGCAGAGTGTTCGACGGCATGGGCAACCCCCGCGACGGCGGCGCGCCCGTCATACCCGATAAAATTCTCGATATCAACGGCGAGCCGATAAATCCCGCCGCACGCGACTACCCCGACGAATTTATCCAGACGGGAATTTCCGCGATAGACGGGCTCAACACACTCGTAAGAGGACAGAAGCTTCCCGTGTTTTCCATGAGCGGTCTGCCCCATGCCGAGCTCGCCGCGCAGATAGCAAGGCAAGCCAAGGTGCGCGGAACCGACAGCAAGTTTGCGGTCGTGTTCGCCGCGATAGGCATAACGTTCGAGGAAGCGCAGTATTTCGTCGACGACTTCAAGAGGACGGGGGCAATCGAAAGGACGGTGCTGTTCACAAACCTTGCGAACGACCCCGCGGTCGAGCGTATCTCAACCCCGCGTATGGCGCTGACCTGCGCGGAATACCTTGCGTTCACTTGCGGCATGCACGTTCTCGTCATAATGACGGATATCACCAACTACGCCGAGGCGCTGCGCGAGGTTTCGGCGGCGCGCCGCGAGGTGCCCGGAAGGCGAGGCTACCCCGGATATCTCTATACCGACCTTGCGACTATGTACGAGCGGGCGGGAAGAATTCGCGGCTGCGAGGGTTCGATAACGCAGATACCCATTCTGACCATGCCCGAGGACGACAAGACACACCCCATACCCGACTTAACGGGCTATATCACCGAGGGGCAGATTATGCTTTCGCGCGATTTATACAAAAAGGGCGTAAACCCGCCCATAGACGTTTTGCCGTCCCTTTCCCGTCTTAAAGACAAGGGCATAGGCAAGGGTAAGACGCGCGAGGACCACTCCGCGACGATGAACCAGCTTTTCGCCGCTTATGCAAGCGGCAAGGAGAGTAAGGAGCTCGCCGCGATTTTGGGCGAAGCCGCGCTGTCCGATACCGACAAACTGTACGCAAAGTTCGCCGAGGAGTTCGAAAAGGTGTATATCGACCAGGGCTTCACTGCGGACAGAACGGTGGAGGAAACCCTCGATATCGGCTGGCAGCTTTTAAAGATTTTGCCTTTGACCGAGCTGAAACGTATCCGCCCCGAAATGATTGAAAAATATATGGTTTAAACGAGGTAAAAATTGGCACGACTGAACGTAAACCCCACGCGAATGGAGCTGAAAAAGCTTAAAGCGAGGCTTACAACCGCGGTGCGCGGGCACAAGCTTTTAAAGGATAAATCCGACGAAATGGTGCGCCGCTTCTCGCTCATAATCAAGGAAAACAAACGCCTCAGAGAGGAAGTCGAAAAAGAACTTTCCGAAACTTTGCGGCAGTTTTCGGTTGCGCGTTCGGTGACCTCGTCCTACCGCGCCGAAACGGCGTTTGCCATGCCGTCGGTTGCGGTAAAGGCGGACTGCCGCGTCAAAAGCGTAATGGGCGTGGAAGTGCCCGATATCGAGCTTATAAACGAAAAGCGCGCCGACGGACTGCCGTACGCCTATTCGGAAATTACAAGCGAAGCGGACTACTCGGTTACGAAAGCTGCGGCGTTGCTTCCCAAAATGATAGCGCTTGCCCGGATTGAAAAGACAGTGCGTTTGCTTGCCGTGGAAATCGAGCGCAACAAGCGAAGGGTCAACGCGCTGGAATACGTCATGATTCCACAGCTCGAGGAGACTATTAAATATATAAAGAGCAAGCTCGACGAAAACGAGCGCGCGGCGGTAATAAGGTTAATGAAGGTAAAAAATAAGGCTGACTGAAAGTCAGCCTGTTTCATTTCCGCGCACATTAAAACAATAGAACAGGATTTTATGTTTCAAAGTCAACAATTCGGCTTAAGCCCAAAAAATAACTCCTTTGAAATTTTTTTCGCGCGCGGATAACAAAACCCAAACAATATTATATGTAAAATAATTTTATTGTCAAGTGCTTAACCGAATTCGGTTAGCGGGACGAGCTTTGCAAGAAAAAGGGCTATACGATTAATAAGCTCGCCAAGCTCGGCAACGTAAAGCAGTCGACGATTGCCAATATGATGTCGGGCACGACCAAAAGCCCGGGCACAGTGCGGCTGCACAAGATAGCAAACGCGTTCAATATGACGCTTGCGGAATTTCTCGACTTCGAGGAATTGAACAATTTCAGCTTCGACGAATAAATGCACGCGGTCGCGTGCATTTATTTTCTGTAATCTCTCGGTGTAAGCCCGTACTTTTTTTTGAATGCGTCTTTAAAATAGTTGCCGTCCGAAAACCCGCAGCGCAGCGCGATTTCGGTTATGGTGTCCTTTGTCGAAAGCAGCTCGTTCGCCGCGTTTTGAAGTCTTATGAAAACTATATATTCGTGAACGCCGACGCCGACCGCCTCTTTGAATTTACGGCTCAGATAGTTCGGGCTGTAACCCACGGCTTCGGCAACGTCGGCGGTGGTCAGCGGCTCGAAGTAGCGGCGGCTGATATATTGCGCCGCCTTTACAATCTGGCTGTCGGTGGTGTGGATATCGGTAGGAACGTGCAGAAAATTGCAGTTGCGTATGAAGAGTAAAAACAGCTCCTGAAAAAGAAAACGGAGCATTGCCTCGGTCTGCGCGTCTGAAATTTTTTCCTCGTTCACCATGCGCAAAAGCAATGTATTGATTTGCTCGGCATGCGCCGCAGGCGTTTCGAAAATTCGGGTTTTCGAAAAGAAGTCGCTTTGCGGAAGCAATTTTTTAACCCCGTCGTCAACGTCCTCCTCGCGAAAGAAAAGCGAGGTCTTTTTGCAGTGTCCGTCTAAGTAGCGGGTGTAGTGGAAAACCTGCGGCGGGATAAACAGAAAATCCCCGCTTTTCAAATCGTACATGTTGTTTTCTATAAAGAAGCGGCACGTGCCGTATTCGATATAATAAATTTCGCAGTACGCGTGGCAGTGCGGGGAGGACATGACAAAACTTTTGTCCCTTAAATTGCTTTCGACGTAAATTCTGTCTATCGTTTCCTTCGACGCGCGTTTGGTTCTGTCGGCTTTCATTTAACACCATTGTTGAAAAATCTGTATTTTACAAGAATTATAATCAAATATCAGTAGAAAATCAAGAAAAATTAATGTAAAATAAGATACTGATATGGAAAAGTCTTTGAAGGTGAAAAAGAAGTATACGCTGTTTACGGGAAAACAGCTTTTGTGGTTGATTTTGCCTATCGTTATCGAGCAGATTTTTTCGACTTCGCTCGGAATGCTCGACTCTATGATGATTTCGAACATACCGGCCAACGGCGGTAACGCGAGTCTCGCAGTCGGCAACGTCGACTACATAAATAATTTGATTATCCAGCTTTTCTCGGCGTTCGCGACGGGAGGAGCAATAATCACTTCGCAGTTTCTCGGCGCGGAGGATAACGAAAACGCCCGAAAAAGCGCAAAGCAAATGCTTGTGCTGGTTATTTTAATGTCGCTTGCGATAAGCGGGCTGTGCCTCGCCATGAACTGGCCGCTTTTGAAGCTGTTTTACGGCGATGTTTCCGAAGAGGTTTTCGGCTATCAGCGCATTTATTTCTTCGTAACGGCTTCGTCGTTCCCGTTTATAGGGCTTTTCAACGGCTGCGCCGCGCTTCTCAGAGTTCAGCGCAAAAGCCTTTTCACAATGATAAGCGCGGCGATAAGCTGCGTCCTGAACGTCGGGCTGAACGCGGTTTTCCTCTTCGTGGCGAATTTGGGCGTGCTCGGCGTGGGGCTTGCGACGCTTATCTGCCGCGCAATACCCGCGGTATTTATGCTCGTTTTGCTTACGCGCAAGAAAAACACGGTCAGAATACGCATTTTCGAAAAATTCCGTTTCGACGGCAAAATGATTAAAAAAATATTGAAAATAGCTATACCGAGCGGTATAGAAAGCTGTCTTTTCCAGCTCGGCAAGCTCATGACGAACACGTTCGTCAATGCGGGTTGCTACGTTCAGCCCGTTTTGGACGCGGCGGGCAATCCCGTACTCAACGAGCAAGGCTTGCCCTTGACGGTTAACATTCAGGCGAACGGCAACACGATAGCCAACCAGATTAACAATATAGCGTCCGTCGTGGGAAGCGCAATCGGCACATCGTGTCTCACGGTAATAGGGCAGGCGGTCGGCGCGGGCGACGTCGGGCAGTGCAAGCACTACATGAAAAAGATGTTCCTTTTGTCGTATATCGCTAACGGCGTTTGCACGGGCATTATTTTAGCTTGCGTGCCGTATCTCGTTAATATGTACGGCTTCGCCGTCGAGGCGAAGGAAATAGGCAAGCAGTGCCTCTATTTCTGTCTGTGCTTCCAGTTCGTGACCTATCCGCTTTCGTTCACGACGCCCGCCATTTTAAAGGCGACGAGCGACGTGAAATATATAATGTTCAGCGCGATAATTTCGATGTTTGTAATGCGCGTGGGGCTGGCGTTCCTACTCACGACCGACAAAATCCCCGGACTGCCTCAGCTCGGCGCGCTGGGCTATTGGATAGGTATGTGTTCGGACTGGGTCCTGCGCTCGATACTGTTTTTGACAAGGCTTTTGACGGGCAGATGGAAGAAGGCTTCGGGGCTCATCAAGGAAACGCCCGTTGACGAGCCCGCCGCCGAGCCCGAGCCCGCCCTCGAAGAGGCGGCAATGACCGAAGAAGAGGAAGTACAATAAAAAACCGCCGATAGAGCGTTCTTGCTCTATCGGCGGTTTTTTATTGTAATTATATGCTTCGCTAAATTGAAATTTATCATATCAAGATTGCTTGTTGTTCACTATATATTCCATATTTCATTTTACTTGTTTTCTTGTGTAAAATTCGGCTTAAAAAGTCCGAAAGACAGTTTACGCAAAATTTCTTTATAAGTAACCTCGTCAAAATCTTTCTTGGTTGACAGCACCAAAAAGTCGTCTTTCTTAAACTTAATTATCTTCTCGGTATTCAAAAAACTATTGCGCGCGTAAAAAGCAATTCTCTTTACGCGTTGCTCGTAATTATCCGCAGTTGTATATAACGGCTCTACGTTTAACGTGATTTCACAGCCCGCATATTTTTCTTTAACGTCGTTTAATATCGCCGAGCCATACCCACAAGAACGCATTTTGTCATTTACAGCAAGATACCAAATAAACACCGTTTTTTTGTTTATAACTGCAAAACAAATGCCGCAAAAATCTTCTCCGTCATAGTAAGACCAAAAATCATAACCGTCTTTTTTTGCCCAATAATTGAGCAACCACATAGGCATACGTTCGTTTTTAGGAAACGCTCGCTTCATCAAATCTTTTACTTCTTTATAATTTGAGGACTTTTTAATTACCGCTATTCTCCTCAATTCCATAATTTTTCTCCGTTTTAGTTACGATTTTGCTATTGATAACAATTCTCCGCTAAATTACTGTTTATCGTACAATCATTATAGCATATTCCTTTTGACAAAGCAAGAGAAAGAACGGCTTGCTATATTTGCAAGCCGCTCTTTTTATTAGTTGCCGATATAAAAAGTAATTCCGTAAGGTGGGGAGTAAGTCCCGACGGAATAGCGATTGTTACGCGTCGCGTCAATCGCGTCACGATTAGGAGTTCTCACGCTTACGGCTAAACTAAAAAACCAAGGCAAGAAAAAAATCTTGCCTTGGTTTTTGGCGCGCCGTAAGAGGTTCGAACTCCTAGCCTTCGGTTCCGTAGACCGACGCTCTATCCAGTTGAGCTAACAGCGCATTCAAATAAGCTGTTTCAAACAGCTTATTTATTATATTAAATAACTTTTTTTTTGTCAATTAATTTCTCGGGCTAAAAATTACTTTTTAGCGCCCCAGCTGACTTTCGGCTGAATTTCGTTGTTGCCGAGCCAATTCTTGCTCCACTTTTTCGAAAGGCTGTTCGGCTTTTTTCTCTCGCACTTGATTTCAAGTCCGCTGCAATCGGTGAATACGCACATTCCCATCGTCGTCACGCTTTTGGGAATATTCAAAACGCTCATGCCGTTACAGCCCGCGAACGCCCATTTGTCGATTTCGACAAGGGTGGAGGGGAGTACTAAGTTATTCAGCGACCAACAGTCCTTGAACGCGCCCTCGCCGACCGAGGTTACGCCGTCGGGAATGTTGATAGTCGAAAGTTCTCTACAATCGGAAAAAGCCCACTTGCCCACGGAGGTAATTCCCTCGGGAAGGGTGATAATCTTTACGTTATTGCAACCCGCGAACACGTTGTCCTCGACAACGTTTATTTTCGCGTTGATTTTAATCTCCATAAAGCCCTTGCAGTCGGAAAAAGCGCTGTAACCTATCGACGTAACGCTTTCGGGTACGGTCACCTCTTCGAGCGCCGCGCAGCCCGTGAACGCCCACTTGCCTATTGTTTCCAGCCCGTCGGGCAAGACAATCTTTTTGAGCGAGCTGCAACCTCTGAAAGCTTCGTCGCGGATAACCTTCAAGCCGTCGGGAATAGTAATTTTTGCAAGCCCCGAACAAGCTTTGAATGCGCTATATCCTATCGTAACCACGCTTGCGGGCAGCACGACTTCTTCAATGCCGCTTCCTGTAAACGCGCTGTACTCAATCGAAGTAACTCCGTCGGGAACGTTTACCTTCCTCTGGTTGCCCCTGTAACTTCTTAAACACGTTCCGTCGATGTCGAATTCGAATTTGTCGTATTCTTGCATTTGTATATACCTCTTTAAATTTATTTTATTTCCACAGTTTTGCGGGGTCGAGCCCGAAAACCTGTACGACTTCCACTAATGGCGAATTTGCGATATTCTTCGGCGTAACCACAAGCCCGCCGTTGCTGTCGAGGTCAATCCCGAACGCATTGTACGCGTACCAGACGAGGTGTGCGCACTGCGTTCTTTCGACCTTGTTTTTACTGCTGAACACTCCCGCGGTCGGGTCGTAAATTTTACCTATAAGATTTTTCTCGGCGTATTTGCAGACCTCGGCTTTCGTCTCGGCGTCGACCTTCGGCGAGAGTATCATAAAATTCACTCTGTCCGAAAAATCCCGCATCGAGCCCAATCTGCTCGTATCGCCGACGGCGTTCGCTTGAAGTATCGAGCCGCGCTCCGCGTCGGTCACCAGCCCCGAGTGTCCCATGCGCCAGCCCGAAAGGTGGGTGGAGGAGGTCACTATGATATCGCCGTCCTCCAAAAACGCGTATGAAACGTGTTCTTCGAGATAGTCGGTGCAGATAAACGGCGCGAAAAGGTCGTTTTTTACTTCGTGTTCGGTGAAAAAGTCCTCTTGTATTTCGAGTATACGTTGCTTGCCGTCCTCGCCGCGGGACAACATTCTGTCGACGCCGACCGCGGTCAGTCCCGTCTGTCTGTACAGCAAATCGTAATCTTCGTCGTCAAGCTCGGTCTTTTCCAAAACCCCGCTCAAATCTTCCTTTTCGTAATCGGGACGCCAACACTCGACCTTGTCCGCGACGAGAAAGGCTATTTCCATTCCCAGACAAGTTAAAAGTATTGCGCCTATAATCACGGCGGCGACTATTGCGAAGATTATCTTTTTGGACAGTTTCATTTTATATTTTACCCGCAAAGTCTTTGAATTGCAAGCTTATATATGTTTAAACATTTTTCTATTTTTTCAAACGTGATATACTCGTCGGGCTTGTGTATGGTATTTTCTTCGCCCTCTTCCTCGGGTCCGAACGCCGCGCCGCATTTAAGCGCGCGGGCATAAGTGCCTCCGCCTATGGCGACGGGGCTCACGCTTTTGCCCGTAACATCGTTGTAAACCCCGCAAAGCGTCTTTATAAGCTCGCACTCCTTGTCGTTGTACAGCGGAAGCTGGAAGTGCATTTCCTCGTACTTAATACCCTTTGCCTCAATCGCGGCGAGCACGTCCTCTTTTTTATAGGTCGCCGGATAGCGGATATCGCAAATCACCGCGCCGCCCTCGATAACGTTTGGCGAAAAGGTGAGCTTGCCCGTGACGTCCTCAAACTTGCCGAGTCCGAAGCCGTCCTCGAAGAGAAGGGAGTGCATTTCGTTAAGCCCTAAATATAAGAGAAGGGGAGCAATCGCGTTTATGCCGAGCTCGGGCGTGGAGCCGTGCGCCGACTTTCCGCGGGATATGACTTTTCCGTTTTCGTAAGTAAGATTGTACCTTTTAAGTTTGTCTTTGTCAAGCGGCGCGACGGCCTCGCAGTAGTCGCAGACCATATTCGGGCGTTCGCCGCCGAAAATCTTTTCTTCCGTCGGGAAGAAAAGTTTTAGCTGTAAAATACCTTTCTCGGCGTAAATTACGGGAAAATCCGCGTCGGGCGAAAAGCCCGTTTCGGGCATGTGCGCGTGCTCGTTGTAGTACTTTATGCACTCCCAGCCGCTTTCCTCGTTACAGCCGACAATCAGCTTGATTTTTTTTCGGGGTGCAAAGCCCTCGTCTTTGAGCGCTTTCAGACAGTAGAGGGCGATAACGGCGGGGCCCTTGTCGTCCATAGTGCCTCTGCCCCAGATTTTGTTGTTTATATAATCGGTCTCCCCGACGAACGGGTCGTGCGTCCAGCCGCTGCCCGCGGGAACGACGTCGAGGTGCGCGAGTATCGCGAACTCCTCGCCCTCGCCGAAGATAACCTCGCCGACGTAGTTGTCGTAGTTTACGGTTTTAAAGCCGAAGCTTTCGGCAAGCTTTAAAAAGTAGTCGAGACACTTTGCCGCGCCCTCGCCGAACGGCTTACCCGCAAGCGGAGGCTGCTGCGAAGAGTCGAATTTTACTATTTCGGAAATGCTTTTTATTACCTTAGAAATATCGCTCATTTTCTGCCTTTTGAAAAATGTTCTTAAAAACATTATACAACTTTTATTTTTTATGGTAAAATAAATTTGACACATTTTTTGAAATGAGGTAAAAAAACTTGCACGAAGGACACAGAGGTCGAATGTATGCAAAGCTTGTCGGCGGCGAAAACCTTTACGACCACGAAATTCTGGAAATATTGCTGTATTCCGCGTGTCCTCGGGTGAATACCAACCCGATAGCGCATAACCTTTTGGACAGATTTTGTTCGCTGTCCGAAATTTTCAAGGCTGACATAGAGGAACTGAAAAGGGTCGACGGCGTGGGCGACGGCATAGCGAACTTTTTAAAGATAGTCGGGCTGTGCTCGGAGCGCGCGGGAAAAGCGGAGGGGTTCGCGAGGCTGGAAACCTTCGGCGACTGTAAAAAGTTCGTGTCTATGCGTTTAAGGGGTAAGACAGAGGAGTTTATCGAACTGTATTTCCTCGAAAAAAGCGGGCGGATAATCCGCATACTCATCCGCACGTCGGGCTCGAGAAACCGCGCTTTTGTCAACCTCGAAGAAATAACAAAAAGCATAACTTTGGTAAAACCCGCGTACTTAATCGCGGCGCACAACCACGTCAACTGTTCGGCGGAGCCGTCGGACGACGACGATGCCTTTACCAAACAGCTTCAATTAATCTGCAATATCCACGGCGTGGACTTTCGCGACCATTTGATTTATGCGGGCGGGGAAGTGTACAGCTATAACGACGCGGGCAGACTTGCCGAAATAAAGCGGGACTGTTCGCTTGAAAAAATGATAGAATGGACAAAGAATTCGAAATAAACATAAACGACAAAAAAGCCGTTAAGTACCTGAAAATTTTAATAATCACGCTGCTTGCGGTAATCGAAATTATCGTCTGCGCGCAGTATATCGAGATGTATGTGCAAAACGGCGACATAGCGCGGCTTGCGGCGGTGGTAATTTGCAGCGCAATACTTACGACGCTGGTCGCCGTGGATTCGTTCATAAAATCGTCGTTCCCCGTTAAAATGATGCTGTTCGGCTTCGACTCGGCGTTTCTGCTCGCGATATGTATCATTACGGGCAACTCGTATCTTTCGGTGCTGTACTGTCTGGTGCTGACACAATTTTATGTTTCGGTGAACGATTTGAAAAAGAACATGATACTGTTCGCGGTAAGCTGTTTTTCGTTCGCCGCGTCGTTCGTTATCGGCTGGTGCATATTAAATTACGGCGCCTCGCTTTTGAAAAGCTTCGTGCAGATTTTCGGCGATTTGCTTTTCGGCGTGTCAATACTCGCGATACACTGCGTAATAACAAACTTCGTTTTGAAATTCTATAAAAACAACGTACAGCTCCGCAAAGCTTTAAAGGAGGCGGACGAAAGCAGGGTGCAGCTCGAAGACATGTACGAACAGCTTTCCCAGACCGCCGTTTTCGAAGAGCGCAACCGTATCGCAAAGGATATCCACGACAACGCGGGTCACTCCATGACCACCGTAATTATGCAGACCGAGGCGGCTAAACTTTTAATAGACAGCAACCCCGAGGAAGCGAAAAACAGAATAATTTCGGCGAACATGCAGGCGAAAAACGCGCTCGACCAGATGCGCGAAAGCGTGCATTTGCTTGCGGGCAGAATGCAGAACAACTCGTTAAAGGACGAAATAAACGATATAATCGCCCAGACAATCGACGGCACCGAGCTGAAAATCCGAACGGATTTGGAGGACGTGGCGACCGACAGCGAAAGGACGCGCTTTATCTTAAACACCGTAAAGGAGTGCCTTGCCAACGGTATCCGCCACGGCGGCGCGACGGCGTTTTATATCGAAATGAAGAAGTCGTTTTCCGACTTGACCTTGCTCATATCCGACAACGGAAGGGGCGTCGAGGGCGACGTTAAAGAGGGCTTCGGGCTAAGAGGAATAAGGGAAAAGGTTGAAAAGCTGGGCGGAAGGTGCAGCTTTTCGGGCGAAGCGGACGAGGGCTTCGAGGTTGAAATTTCACTTCCCACGGGAGATAAACAATGATAAAAATTTTACTTGTCGACGACCAGATGGTTTTAGCGGAGGGCATTAAAAGCGTCCTCGAAACGTGCAGCGATTTTAAAATCGCGGGCATCGCCTCGGACGGTATCGAGGCGGTCGAAATGACCGAAAAATTAAAGCCCGACGTGGTTTTGATGGATATCAGAATGCCGAACATGAACGGCGTCGTCGCGACAAAACGCATAAAGGAAGCGGACGAAAACGTCAAGATAATAATTCTTACGACCTTCGACGACAGCGACTATATTTTAAGCGCGATAAACAACGGCGCGAGCGGGTATCTTTTAAAGGACATAGGCTCGACCGCGCTTATCGATGCAATCAAGAACGCGCACGCGGGCGACACGATTCTGCCCTCTAAGATAGCCAAAAAGATAACGGACGCGGCGGTCATGGTTTCGACCGATAAGGAAATAAAGCTGAAAAAGAATTTTTCCCTCTCGGACAGAGAGGTCGAAATCGCGCTTATGCTAAACGACGGCTTCACCAACCGCCAGATAGCGGCGGCAATGAAGCTTTCGGACGGCACGGCGAGAAATTACATCAGCTCGATTTATTCCAAGCTCGGCGTCGATAGCCGCTCCGCGGCAATGAATAAAATCAAGGAGTTGGTATAAATGGACAAGGCGGGAATTTTTAAGTTTATCTCAAAACAAAAAACGGCGTTTATCGCCTCGGTCGACGAAAACGGCTACCCGGTAGTGAGGGCTGTGTGCGCTCCCCGCAAAATCGACGGAAACGAAATTTATTTCTCGACCAACACGTCCTCGAAGAAGGTCAGGCAGTTTTTAGCGAACGGGAAAGCTTGCTTATATTTTTATAAGCGCGGAAAAATCAGGTATCAGGGCGTTTCTTTAAAGGGAGAAATGGAAGTCTGCACCGACCAGGAGACTAAGGACGGTATCTGGCGCTTCGGCGACAAATTGTTTTATAAAAAAGGCGTGACCGACCCCGACTATTGCGTGCTCAAATTCAAGGGCGCATCGGCGGAGTACTACTGCGATTTAAAGATAGAAAAAACAGACTTATAAAAATACGGCGCACCCAAAGGTGCGCCGTATTTTTATAAGTCGAATGCGATTGCCGTTATGTCGTCGTTTAGCTCGTCGCAGAAGCTTTTCAAATTGTTTTCAAGCTTTTTGATAAATTCTTCCGCCGTGCGCGAGACCGAAAGGGTCTTTATCGCGCCGTCCGCGCCGAACATTTCCCCGCGCGAGTTTTTGCACTCGGTCACGCCGTCGGTCAAAAGCACGAGTATGTCGCCCTTGCGGTAGGGGATAACGTCCTCATAGTACGAGGGATTGTCGAACCAGTTGGAAACGGGCGGGGAGTTGAGCATAATTCTCGTTATTCCGCTTCCCGTTTTCAGGAGAATGGGCACGTTGTGACCCGCCATGGAATAGGTTATGCTTTCTTCGTCTATTCTTACCGCCGCGACAGTGACGTAGTTTTTCTCGTCGAGGTTGAGCGCGGCAAACTTCGTGTTTAGGTTGCTTATAGCGTCCGCGGGGGAGAAGAGGGTCTTGTCGTACGCGGCTTTGACGAACGCCGACAGCATGCCCGCCGAAATGCCCTTGCCCGAAACGTCGGCGATAACGCCGCAAGCCGAGCTGCCCACGGTGAACACGTCGGGCAAATCCCCGCCTATGTCGCGGCACGGAATATACATATACGAATATCTCTTGCCGCCCGCCCAGTTGCCCGCGGGAAGAAGCCTTTGCTGAATGCTTTTCGCGGTTTGAAGCTCCTTCGCGATTTCCATTTCGTACGCGTCGTCAATCGTGCCCATGTACTTGCCCTTGCCGAGCGGGGTGACGGTCAGCGAATACGAAATCTCTCTTGCGAGCCCGTCGGGGTTCACCTTCTGGTAAATGCGGCGGGTAACTCCCTTGTTCGAGCACAGCGCGTCGTCGAACGCCTCGTACAGCGGACACCCGCGGCACGCCTCGCCGCCGCAGTCGGAGGAGGTGCAGCAGGTAATCTTGCCGAGACTGCCCTTCGTACGCCCCGAGGGGAAGAGGACGCGGAACGCCGAGTTGGTGAATACCGCGTTTAAATTTTTATCGACAACGATAACCGCGGTGGGAACGCCGTCGATTATCTGTCTGTAATATTTTTTTATATTCATTTTATTTCAATTTGTAAAACAGCAGCTTTTCGTCGGACACCCGCGCCTCTATCGCGGTGTTGTCGTAAAGCTCGCCGTCGGCTTGAACGGTGTATTTTCCGTGCGGGATAAATTTGACCGACTTCGCTTTCTTCGCCGTGACTTGTCCGACCTTGTTGACCTTTCCGCGCATAAGCTTTAAAAACGCGAATGGTATCGCGCTTTTCGATATGTAGTCGGCAATCATTACATCGAGGTAGCCGTCGTCGATTTCCGCGTCGGGGCAGACCTTAATTCCCCCGCCGATATACTTGCCGTTGCCCACCGCGGCGATAAGCCCGCTGTGCGTAATCTCTTCGCCATCGTCCAAAACCGCGGTGAAGTCGTAGCTTTTAAATCTGCTAAGGCAGTACAAAAGCGCGCGCAGATATTTGGTCTTTCCGCGCAGTCCCTTTGTGTAGACACGCTTTAAAACGTCCACGTCTATGCCCATGCCTGCGGCGTTGAGCGAGCGGAGCCCCGACGAAAACTGTATAAAGTCGACGGGCGCGGGTTTGCCCTTAATTATTATGTTTACCGCCTTTTTTACGTTCAGCGGAATTTTGGCGGACTTTGCAAAGTCGTTGCCCGTACCGAACGGAATAAGCCCGAGAGAGTTGTCCTTAAAATTTTTAAAGCCGTTCAAAACGTCGTGAAGGGTGCCGTCGCCGCCCATGACGATAACGGCGTTGCCCGCCCTTTCCGTGACCGCGGCGGAAATATTCACGGGGTCGCTTTTTTCGACCGTGCGGTGAACGGTATATTCCAGCCCCGCCCTTTTGAAGGCTTCTTCGACGGTTCGAAGCTTTTTCAAATTCTTTTTTCTTTTAAGGTTTTCGTCCTTGACGATAAGGTGAAACATAATTTTTCTCTCTGGTATTCTCCAAATAATTATAAACCAAATAATTAATTATTGCAATTGTTTTAAAAACTTGATATAATAATATTATAAAATTATGAAACTTGCGTTATCCGAAAATTTAACCGCGCTCGCAAAGGGCTGTCCGTTTCCGCTGTACGTTGTCGGCGGCTTCGTGCGCGACGCGCTCGCCGGGCTCGACGCGGCGGACGTCGATATCTGCGCCCCCGCGGACACGGACGAATTCGTGAAAGTTGCGGAAAACTGCGGCGCAAAGATTAACGCGGTTTACAAAAATACGGGCACGGTCAAGCTGAAATTCGGCGCGGAGGCGTACGAATTCACCTGCTTCCGCTCGGACGAATACGTCAGGGGCGCGCACAGACCCGTGAAAACCTTCTTCACCGACGATATGCTTCTCGACGCCCGCCGCCGCGACTTCAAGTGCAACGCGGTGTATTACGATATCGGGGCGGAGCGCTTTTGCGATCCGCTCGGCGGGATTGCCGACATAGAACAAAGGCGCTTAACCACGGTCGCGGACGCGGACAAGGTTTTCGGCGAGGACGGATTGCGGTTAATGCGGCTTGCGAGGCAGTCCGCGCAGACGGGCTTCGCGCCCGACGGCGAGTGTCTTTCGGGCGCGAAAAAAAACGCGGCGCTGATTTCCGACGTTTCCGCCGAGAGAATTTACGCCGAGCTCAACGCCATACTTCACGCCGACTTGCGCTACGGCAAGTCTTACGGGCAGTACGGGGGGCTTGTCCTTCTCGACAAGACGGGCGTGCTCGACTTCATTTTGCCCGAGCTGACGGCGGGGCGGGGCATGGCTCAGCCCGAAGAATTCCACAGCCACGACGTTTTGGAACACTCGTTGCGTGCGGTAAAGTACGCGAACCCGTCGGTGCGGCTTGCGGCGCTTTTGCACGATATAGGCAAGCCTTATTGCAAGATAACGCGCGGCACATACCACGGTCACGAAACCGAGGGCGCGAGAATTGCCGCCGAGGTTTGCGCAAGGCTTAAAGTCCCCAAAAAGCTTGCGGTTGAAACGGCGAGGCTTTGCGAAGCGCACATGTACGATTTGCGCCTCGACGCGCGCGAAAACAAGGTGCGGAAATTCATAGTTAAAAACTTCGATATTTACGAAAAGCTGCTTCTTTTAAAGCAAGCCGATTACTCGGCGTGCAAGGACGACTTGTCCGAGGCGCCGTGCGTTTCGAAGTGGAAAGAAATTTACGGTAAAATGAAAAGAGAGGGCGCGCCCTTCAACCTCAAAGAGTTGAAGACGGGCGGCGGCGAGCTTGCCGCGGCGGGTGTGCCCAAGGATAGGATAGGCGTTATTTTAGGCGAGCTTTTGACGGATTGCGCAATGGAGCCGAAACTGAACGACGCCGAAAAGCTTTTAAAGCGTGCGCTTGCGTACGCGGAACGTAAAGAGGTGTAAAATGTCAAACAATACAAGAAGAGGAATGAGCCCCGTGCTCGCGTTTATACTCGGCTTTTTGCTGGCGCTGATAATAGTCGTCGGCGCGGTCGCGGGCGGGGTGTATTACGCGCTCAATTACAAGCTTGACAAGCTTGCCTTCAACAAGGACGAAAACAATAATTACATATATGTCAACGCCGACCCGAACGGAGAGACGGCGAACGTCTTGCAGCTCGTCAAAAAGGTGCTTGCAATGACGAAGGACACCTCTAAGCTCACTATAGGTCAGATTGAGGAAACCTTCCCGTTTGCGGGCAGCCTTTCGGACAAAATCTGCGACTCCGTCGCTCAATACGTCGAGATAGACAAACAAGCCTTGAAGCAGACCGCGTTTTCAGGGCTCGGCGATTTTATGAAGGACGCGGTTATGGAGGTTCGCCCCGCGGTGCTTTTAGACTCTTTCGGCGGAAACCTGAACGACGTCGAGCTGTTGAAAAAGGTCTTGTACGACGAGAACGACAACCCCGTCACTTTGCGGGACATTACCGACGGAACCGCGCTCGATAATCTGTATTCTACCCCCGTGCTCGAAATTCTCTCGGGCGACGAGGGCTACGACAAGCTCACATACGAGCTGCTCGAAGATATGACGGTAGGCGACTTTTTAGAAGGAGTGGATTTCACCGACAAGGTCAACGCGCTTTCGCTCAGCTCGTTTATAAACGTCACGCTCACCGCGGGCAGACCCGAGCCGTCCGAGGCGATTCTCGCCTATATAGTGTACGGGCTGAGCGATATTACCGAAACCGCGGAGGGGGAGTACAGCCATACTTGCGTTTACAACGCAATCGACGGCGAGAAGTTACAGCCTTGCTATATAAAGACCGAAAACGGCAAAATTACGGGCGTGTTTTACGACGGCGAAGAGATAGAGGGCACCAAGGTCGCGCAGATTTCCAAACGCACAAACGGAATTATGAACGACTTGACCATAGGTCAGATTATCGACGTTTCGGGCAATAAAATTTTAAGCATGATGGGCGGCTCGACGATAGCGAGCCTTGCGGACGATATCAACGGCTTAGCCGTAAACGAGCTTTACGCCGAAAATATTTACAGCGCTTCGACCGACGTTCCCGAGGAAAATATTCAAAGGTATCTTGCGGTAACCGAAATTCAAAAAGCCGAAGGGTTCCGCGCGGGCTGGATTTACTACCTTTTAAAGGACGGAAAATACGAGCTTGCAAGCACCACGGGCAAGCTTGAAAAGTTCGAAGAGGGCGTCGCATATTACACCTGCGGCGAGGGCAAAATTCTTTTCGACGCGGCGTATATTTACTACGGCGAGGACGGAAAAATACTGAACAAGGGGCAGGAAAACGCGGGCAAGGTTACGGCGTTTGAAGAAAATCTTTACACCTACGGCGCGGCGAACGCCATGTGGAAGCTTCTGTTGTATTCGGGCGGAAGCGAGGTCGCGTTCTCGGTGAACGGCTTCATGAAAATGATTGACAACGTCTCCGAAAATATCGAAAACGCAACCATTTACGAGCTTGACGAGGCTGGCATAATCGACATGAGCGAAAGCCTCGACAGAGTTATCAATTTTAATTTGGTCGACCACCCCCATAACGGCAAGAAAATCGGCGAGCTTACGCTTAAAGAACTTCTCGATTTCTTCTCGCTAATCGTATCGTTTACGACCCCGAATTTACCTTAAAATCATTTGACAAATCCGAAAGGATATAATATAATTTAATAACCTTGCATACCGTGGGTGGTATGCCGATTAAGTCCGGGAGGTGAAAAATATGAAAACTTACGAGATGCTTTACGTTTTGGACAGCGCGCTTGCAGACGAAGCAAGAGACGCGTTTGTCAAAAAGTTCGAAGACGTTGTTACGGCTGCGAACGGTGAAGTCGTTTCCACAGACAAGTGGGGCGTGAAGAAACTTGCTTATCCCATCAATTATAAGCATGACGGCTTCTACGTTTTAATGACTTTCAAAGCGGAAGGTTCGGTCGTGAAAGAACTTGACAGAGTTGCGGGTCTTTCCTCCGAAGTTTTAAGAACATTGATTACCGCAAAAGCATAAGGAAAAGATTATGAACAAAGTATTTTTGATAGGAAATTTAACCCGCGACCCCGAGCTGACCGAAACTACTTCGGGCGTGGCGCTTTGCCGTTTCTCTATCGCCGTCAACCGCAACTACGGCTCGGCGGACGGAGAGAGAAAGACCGACTTTTTCAATATAGTCGCGTGGCGCGGATTAGGTGAGACCGTGGCGAGATACGCCAAAAAGGGCAACAAGGTCGCAGTCAGCGGCTCGATTGAGCTTCGCAATTACGAGGACAGCCAGGGCGTTAAGCGCACGGGCGTGGACATCGTTGCGCAGGACGTCGAGTTCCTTACGCCCAAGGGTTCGTCGGACAGCGGATATGTTTCGGACGCTCCCGCCGCCCCCGCCGAGAGGAAGAGGGCAAGCTTGCAGGCGTTTGACGACGACTCCGACATTCCGTTCTAAAACCAAATAGGAGATTAATTATGGAAGAGAATAAAACCGCAGCTCCCAAAAAGAGCTATAAAAGGATTCCCCGCAGAAAGGTATGCGTATTCTGTCAGGAAAAGACTACTCTTATAGATTATAAAGACGTAAACCGTCTTAAAAAATTCGTTGCCGAAAGCGGAAAAATTCTGCCCCGCAGAATGAGCGGCACTTGCGCTAAACACCAGCGCGAGCTGTCCTCCGCAATCAAGCGCGCGAGAGTAGCCGCCTTGCTTCCCTTCAAGGCAGATTAATTTAAAATTAAACGGCTTCACCGAAAGGCGGAGCCGTTTTAATTATTTTTTATTGATATCTCCGTCCGTGCAGCGAACCGTATATTTGCCTGTATCCTTATCCCAACATTCACCCTTTACAACAGACTTCCATTGTTTCGCTGTTCCGTTAAATTTGATAACCGAAAGCTTGCCGCACCCTAAAAACGCCCTTTCGCCGATGCGGGCAATGCCGTTAGGAAGCGTAATATCCGTCAGCCCGTTGCATGCCACGAACGTATAATCGCCTATATAGCCGACTTTTTCCGGTATTATTATATCCGTAAGCCCCGTGCACCCGAAGAAGGCATAATCGCCGATATGGGAGACGTTTTGGGGTATTATAATGTTGTTAAGCGAACGGCAATACCAGAATACCCCTTCACCGATAGAAACAACTCTTTCGGGTATCGATACGGTGCCGAGGCTGCTGCACCGAAAGAAGGCATAATCGCCTATTGAAGCAACGCCGTCCGGGATTTTAACTTCCGTAAGACTGTGGCGCCCGGCAAATTCATAAGCGGGAACGGCAGTCGTTTCCGTTCCTGTTGTAATATCTTTTGTGTCTTTGTAATGCTTGTCAGTAAACGCCATATTGTAAAACCGAAAAAAAATAAGGGCAACCGTAAGGTTGCCCGCAATAGAGTATCCTTAACGCTTGCTCAATGATTTTTTCGGTTTTCAAATAAAAATTGTTGATTTTGATACACCAAAAAACGGATACAGCTATGCCATTAGTTATGTATCGTTATCAACAAATTATTCAGTTAAAACCCCTTAAAAGGGTAAAAAAAACAGAAAACCTCCACAATAAAAATCATTGAGCATAGTAAGTATAGCACATTGTTTAAATTTTTGCAACCGTTTGAGTGCAGGAGGCGCATATGCGGCAAAGACAATGTATCGGCGGCTGATATGAGGGGCGGCGCAAATGCGCCGCCCCTCATATGTGTGTAAAACGCATATATACTGCGCAATACTATGTTAAACTTATGCGTTTTTGAATTGAAATTCGTATAAATTCCTGTAAATTCCGCCTTTTTCGATAAGCTCGGCATGGGTGCCGCGCTCCTCTATGCCGTTCGCGGTGACGACGATTATTTCGTCGGCGTTTTTGACCGTCGAAAGACGGTGCGCGACGACCAGCGTCGTTCTGCCTTGCGAAAGCTTGGAAAGGGAGTCCTGAATAAGCATTTCGGTCGCGTTGTCGAGGGCGGATGTCGCCTCGTCGAGAATTAAAATGGGCGGATTTTTCAAAAACGCGCGCGCAATCGAAATTCTCTGTTTCTGCCCGCCCGAAAGCTTCACGCCGCGCTCGCCCACGTTAGTGTCGTAACCGTCGGGCAAGCTCAAAATATATTCGTGTATGTTCGCGCGCTTTGCCGCTTCTTCGATTTCTTTCTGCGAAGCCTCGAAATTTCCGTAGGCTATATTTTCGCGTATCGTGCCGTTGAAGAGGAATACGTCTTGCTGGACTATGCCGATATTTTTACGAAGCGCCGCCCGCTTCAAATCTTTCACGTTGAAGCCGTCGATGGTGATTTCCCCGCCGTCGGTCTCGTAAAACCTCGGTATAAGGTGGCAAATCGTAGTCTTTCCGCCGCCCGACGGACCCACCAGCGCGGTGGTCTTTCCCGCGGGTATTTTCATTGAAAACCCGCTTATGACTCTTTCGCCCTCGTCCGAGCTGTAACCGAAGCTGACGTTGTCGAAAACTATTTCGCCTTTCAGCCTTTCGGGTTCGACCGCGTTCGGGCTTTCCTCCTCGGGCGGTATGTCGAGTATTTCGCAGAACCGTTTAAAGCCCGTCGCTCCCCCCTGAATTTCCTCGTAAATGACGCTCAGCGTGCGGATGGGCGCGATTAGCGTGCTTATATACAGCACGAATGCCGCGAATTCGCCCGTATCGATTTTACCGTAGTAGTAGAACAGTCCGCCCGCAAGCAGAACGGCGAAATACAAAAAGTCGAGCAAAAAATTCATCGAAGAGAAGAATTGCCCCATGACCTTGTACTGTCGGCTTTTCGCTTTTACGAAACTTTGGTTGCCTTTTTCGAACTTTCCGCTTTCGTGCGCTTCGGAATTGTACGCGCGCGAAACCCTCACGCCCGAAACCGCGCTTTCGATATCGGCGTTTATTTCGCCTTGCGCGACCCTCACTTCGGCGTAGACCTTGTTCATGCGTCGGCGCATCAATACCGTGGTGAGCACGATAAACGGTACAAACGCGAAAACAATCAGCGTGAGCCACACGTTTATAAACGCAAGCATTATAAACGCGCCGATAATTGTTACGAACGAGAGGAACACGTCCTCGGGTCCGTGGTGCGCAAGCTCGGCGATTTCGAACAAATCGTTTGTTATACGGCTCATTATCACGCCCGTTTTATTGTTGTCGAAATAAGAAAACGGCAGCCTTTGAAGGTGTGTGAACAGCTGTCTGCGCATATCCGCTTGCATCCTCAGCCCGACGATGTGCCCCCAGTACTGCAACACGAAGTTTAAAAATGCCTTTATAACGTACACGGCGAGCAGTACACCCGCGCCCGTCAGAAGTAAAATAATCAGCTTGTTCGGAACGTAGTTGTTGATAATTTCTTTTGTTATAAAGGGATAGGCGAGGTTGAAAACCGAAATTAAAAACGCGCAGACCATATCTATTGCGAACAGCCCTCTGTGCGGTCGGTAGTAGCCGATAAACCTTCTCAAAAGCCCCTTTTTATTTTCCTTTTTCATAATTCCTCTCTCCGAAAATCGCCGTGCCGAGGCGTATGAGATTGCTTCCCGCGTTTATGCAAAGTTCGTAATCGCCGCTCATGCCCATCGACAGATATTCGAAATTTTCGTCCATTAAACTCTCGTATAAGCCACGCATTTTTCTCGCGAGCGCCGAAAGCGTTTCTTCGTCGGAGGAAAGGGGGAGCATTGCCATAAGACCCTTTATCCTCAGCGCGGGAAGCGCCTTTGTTCTGCGGTAAGCATCTCCGGCGTCGCCGTACGAAAATCCGCCTTTCGTTTCCTCGTCGCCTATATTTATTTGCAATAAAATATCCGACGTGACGCCCGCCATTTCGCTACGCGCCGACAGCGCTTCGGCGAGCGGAAGTCTGTCCACAGAGTGGTACAAATCGACCTTGCCTACAAGATATTTTATCTTGTTCGTCTGCAAATGCCCGATAAAGTGGCGGCGGGGGTTGCCCTCGATTAAGTCGAACTTGTCCTTAAATTCCTGAACGTGGTTGTCGCCGATATCGGTTATACCCGCTTTAATAGCGCGGTTGATATTTTCGGGAGTCTGTAATTTCACCGCCGCGACAAGGGTCACTTTTTCGCCGAACGGGTTTGTTTTCGGTATGCTTTCAAGTAATTTTTCAATCATATACAGTCAATTTTAAAATAAAAGATAGCCTTTGTCAACCGAAAAGCGTTGACATAAATTTTATTATAGGTTAGACTTGTTACTCGTATGCGAACGAAAATTCAGCTTTCAGACCATTTTAATTACCGAAAATTGTTGCGGTTCACTCTGCCGTCGATTTTAATGATGGTGTTCACCTCGGTGTATAGCGTGGTGGACGGCTTTTTCGTGTCGAATTACGTCGGAAAAACCCCGTTCACCGCGGTAAACCTTATAATGCCGTTCTTAATGATTTTGGGCGCGTTCGGGTTCATGTTCGGCGCGGGCGGAAGCGCGCTTGTGTCCAAGCTTATGGGCGAGGGCGACAGGGAAAAGGCGAACAGCTGCTTTTCTCTTTTGGTGTATATCGCGGCGGCGCTCGGCGTAGTTTTGGCGGTGGCGGGTATTTTCGTCGTCCGCCCCGTGTCGGTGCTGCTCGGCGCGGAGGGGGAAATGCTGGATTACTGCGTGCTGTACGGCAGAATTATTCTGGCGGCGCTGCCCGCGTTTATGTTGCAATTTCTTTTCCAAAGCTTCTTCGTCGCAGCCGAAAAGCCCCAGCTCGGGCTGGTTATCACGGTTGTATCGGGCATTATGAATATGGTCTGCGACGCGCTTTTCGTCGCGCTGTTCAAATGGGGGATAGCGGGCGCCGCTGCGGCGACGGTGGCAAGCCAGGTGGTCGGCGGAGTTGTGCCCGTGATATATTTCTTCTGCCCGAACAAAAGTCTTTTAAGGCTCGGGAAAACGCGTTTCGACATAAAAGCGGTTTTAAAATCGTGCGCGAACGGCTCGTCCGAGCTGATGTCGAATATCTCGATGTCGATTGTAAGTATGATGTACAACGCCCAGCTCATGAAGTACGCGGGCGCGGACGGCGTTGCGGCGTACGGGGTTTTGATGTACGTCAATTTCATATTCCTTGCGGCGTTTATCGGCTATTCGGTGGGCACCGCGCCCGTCATAGGCTTCAACTACGGCGCGGGCAACGGCGGCGAAATGAAGGGGATACTCAAAAAGAGTATGGTTATGATTTCGATTTTTTCGGTGGTCATGTGCGCGCTTGCCGAGGGGCTGGCGGGGCCGCTTGCGAAGCTGTACGTAGGCTATGACGAAAACCTTCTGTCCTTGACGGTAAGGGCTTTCCGCTTCGCGTCGTTTTCGTTCCTGTTTTCGGGTATAGCGATATTCGGCTCGTCTTTTTTCACCGCGCTCAATAACGGACTTGTTTCGGCGCTGATATCGTTTTTGAGGACGCTAGTGTTCCAGATAGCGGCGGTTATGCTTCTTCCGCTGGTATTCGACGTCGACGGTATCTGGATTTCCATTATCGTCGCCGAACTTCTGGCGGCGGTACTGTCCGCGATATTCATTCTCGCAAAGCGCAAAAGGTATAAGTATTGATAAAGCCCCCTTGGCGGGGGCTTATTTAATTGCGTATTTTATTTATTTCTTCGGCAGTAACCGCTTCGGTTTTGCCGTACATATTCCATAAAAAGTCGAAGCCCTGTTCGGAAACCGAGCATAAATTTTCGTCTTCCTTGCCGTCGGGACTCCGTCTTTCGTCGTTTACGACAGTGCCCTTCAACGCGATGGACAAATCCTTAGCCGCCTTTGAAATGGGTTGTAAATTAATCCAGTAATGTGTGACTTCTCCGTTCGGTTTGCAGTATTTTGCAATGCGCAGATTGTTCTGGTATTCGTCCTTGAAAAACCTTATTTTTAGATTGTCGGGATTTTTGCTTGCGGACTTTATTTTCAATGCCGTCACAAGCGTATCGTCCTTTATCTTCTTTATATAATCGGTTGCGCCTCTGTTATATCTTTCCGCAACCCTTTCCAAATATTCGCGGTTGTCCTCGGTCGGGCGGGCAATGAGAAGCTGAACCTCGCAGCCGTGATTCATGCACTCGGCGAAATTATTTTCGTAGACCTTCAAAAAGACGTCCCCGACGAGGAACATAAGCTTTATCACGCACGGAAATTTGTGTCTGTAATACGACCCGCCGAACATTTTTTTGACGTCCGAGCTTTCGAATCTGCCCGAGCCTATGCCGTCTATGCCGAGGTCGCGCATCTTTTTCATATTAATCTGAACCGAAAACAGTTTTTGCGTGATTATCTTGGTTATCAGACCTATGAATAAGCCTATCACGATTGCGGACAGCAAATCGCTCATCAGCTCGTATAAAAGCTTGTCCCAGCCGTCGTCTTTACGGTATACGAAGTTTAAAACGACTATTCCGGCAATCAGCGCCGCCATAATAAAGATTATGAGCGCAAGCTTCCAGCTTCCGCTGGTGAAAAACTTTTTTATTCCGTCAAATTTCGATGTTTTTTTCATATCCCGAATTATACCACAGAAAAAGACTTAAAGCAATAGTTATGCGTTTTTGATATAACAAATATTTTAAAATATCATTTTACTTTATATTGTAATAGTGCTATAATCAAAAAAAATCGCACAAAGGGAGAGGAAAAATGAATATCTGGCACGACGTTGACGAAAAAAGAATTACCGAAAACAAATTCGAAGCGCTTATCGAAATACCGAAAGGCAGCAAAGCCAAATACGAGCTCGACAAGGAAACGGGCTTGCTGCGCCTCGACCGCGTGCTGTATACTTCGACGGTCTACCCCGCGAATTACGGCTTTATTCCCCGCACGCTCGCCGACGACGGCGACCCGTTGGACGTGCTCGTTTTGTGCAACGAAATCATTTATCCCATGACCTTGGTCACCTGTATGCCGATAGGCGTAATTAAAATGATAGACGGCGGCGAGCTCGACGAAAAGATAATCGCCGTACCCTTGAACGACCCCAACTACAAGCATTATTACGACATTAAGGAGCTGCCCAAGCACGTCTTTGACGAAATGATGCACTTCTTCGAGATATACAAAACCCTCGAACACAAGACCACGACGGTCAAAGAAATCTGCCACAAATACGAGGCGATCGAGATAATCAGAAAGTGCCTTGAAAAATACAACAAAGAATTCGGCAATAAATAAAATAATCCGCCGCGGTATCAACCGCGGCGGCTTTTTATTGTTCCCGTAAACTCGCGCGAAGCGTTCGTCTGCGGGTGGTGCGGGTCGGTTATCATACAAATTGCGCGCTCGGGCAGTTCCTTTTCGAGCGGAATTCTGAACACCTCGCCCCGCGCGATAGCCCGCTCCGCCATGCCCTGCGGCACGAACCCCAGCCCGAAATTATGCGCTATCATGGGTATTAAAAGGTCGGCGCTGTCCGCCTCGATATCGGGCGTCACCGCCAAATCGTTTTCGGTGAAAAACTCGTCGATAAACTGCCTTAACTGCATGCTGTGCCTCAGACACACGAAGGGATAATTTTTCAGCTCGGACAGTTCCAGCGTCTTGTCTTTCAACTTCGAAAAGCTGTTGCCCGCAATTAAAATATCGTTGAACGAGCGCACTTTCACGGTGCTTAAATTTTTCGAAGCGTGGAAGGGGGTGGACACGAACGCAACGTCGACTATGCCGTTTTTCAGCCTTTCAATCGTGCCGTTGTTCGAGGCGGTGTTGATTTTCAGCTTGACGTTCGGGTGCTTTAAATGGAAGTCGTCGAGGATATCGAACAAAAAATTATGCAGCGCGGTCACGGTCGTGCCTATGTAAATCGTGCCGCTTTCCGCGCTTATCGCGTGGTTAATCTCGTTTTCACCCTTCATAATCTGCATGTGCGCGATGCGGACGTAATCGAACAGCGTCTGCCCCTCGTGCGTGAACTCCACGCCGTTTTTCGTTCTCACGAACAGCCTGCAACCGAGCTCGGTTTCAAGGTTCTGTATCGCGCGCGTTACGGCGGGCTGGCTCGAATACAGCTCGACCGCCGCGCGCGTAATGTTCTTGTGCTTCCCGACGTAATAAAAAATTTTGTAGTACTCGTAGTTCATTGCGTTCCTCTTATATATGCGTTTTTGTTATGATATCAATATAATATTATCATTTTACATTATAATACTTCGGTAGTATAATGTAAAGGAAAATGAAAATAAATTATAAAAAAAGTTACTTTTTAACATTTTTCAGGAGGAGTATATGAATTACAGAGAAGTATCTTTAACAAAGCACGGCGAGTGGAAGGGCAAAATCGAGACGGTTTGCCGCGTTCCCGTAGACAGCAGAGAGGCGCTTTCGCTTGCGTACACGCCGGGCGTAGCCGAGCCCTGCATGGCGATACACGCCGACGTCGAAAAGTCGTTCGAGCTGACCCGCCGCTGGAATACCGTTCCCGTAATCACGGACGGCACCGCGGTTTTGGGACTCGGCGATATCGGCCCCGAGGCGGGAATGCCCGTAATGGAGGGCAAGTGCGCGCTTTTTAAAGCGTTCGGCAACGTGGACGCATACCCCATTTGTCTTAGGACGAAGGACACCGAGGAGATTATCCGCACCATTAAGGTTATGGCGGGCTCGTTCGGCGGAATTAACCTCGAAGACATTTCCGCGCCCAGATGCTTCGAAATCGAAACGAGACTTAAAGACGAGCTGGATATTCCCGTATTCCACGACGACCAGCACGGCACGGCTATCGTATCGGCGGCGGCGCTTTTGAACGCGCTTAAACTCGCCGGTAAGAAAACAGACGAAATCAAGCTGGTAATAAACGGCGCGGGCGCGGCGGGAATTGCGATTGCGAAATTCCTTTTGAAGCTCGGCGTTAAAAATATCGTCATGTGCGACTTGAAGGGCGTAGTTTGCAAGGGCAACGAGTGGCTCAATTCCGCGCAGAAGGAAGTTGCGGAAATTACCAACTTACAGCACATAAAGGGCGGGCTCGCCGACGCAATGAAGGGCGCGGACGCGTTTATCGGCGTTTCGGGCCCCCACTGCGTGACGAAGGATATGGTGAGGTCCATGGCGGATAAACCCATACTCTTCACCTGCGCGAACCCCGTTCCCGAAATCGAGCCCTCGGACGCAAAGGAAGCGGGCGCGTTTATCGTAGGCACGGGCTCGTCCGAGCACCCCAACCAGATAAACAACGTGCTTGTTTTCCCCGGACTGTTCCGCGGCGCGCTCGACGTGAGGGCGAGAACGGTCAATACCGAAATGATGATTGCGGCGGCGCGCGGCATAGCGGGCTGCGTGGCGGAAGGCGAGCTTTCGCCCGACTACATTCTGCCCTACGCCTACGACAAAAACGCGCACAGGGCGGTTGCGAAAGCGGTTGCCGACGCGGCGGTGAAAACGGGCGTTTCGAAGATTAGAAAATAAAATTTTTTGTTATGCTTACGCACAACAAAATGGCGGGAGCCTTGCGGCTCCCGCCGACAAAACACTAACAGGAAAAGGAGGAATGGTAATGAAAAGAAAGTCATTGACTGCGGCGGCATTTTTACTGTCGCTGATAGTCGTAGCGCTTGCGGCGACGCTGATATTCACCGCTTGCAACAACGGTGAAAAAACCTCGTGGACGATAGCTGCCGACGGCGGCGAAATCAAGGCGTATTTCTCGGACAACGGCAGATACGGCTATGTTTTAAACCTCGAAGGCGAGGGCGCAATCCCCGACTACTCCTCGGAAAAGGACGCCCCCTGGTATTACCGCTCGGGCAGAATTACCGACATTAAAATTTCCGAGGGAATAACCGCGGTCGGCGCAAATGCGTTTAAGGACTGCAAAGCAAAGTCGGTCGTAATTCCCAAAACCGCGAAATCGGTCGGCGAAAACAGCTTCCATACGGATACGCTTGTCTGCGCCTATGAAAATATTGCCGCCCCGCAGTCGGTCAAGGTTTACCTCTATTCGGAAACCCCCGCAACGTCCGACTACTGGCATTTCAAGGGCGACGCAGCCAGCCTGTGGACGACCACAAAGGTACTTTTTATCGGCAACAGTTTTACATATTATAGCGACGTTCCGAAGCTTTTCGAACAAATAGCAACGTCGGCGGGCGACGGAGTAATAGTAGATTCGGTCACGCAGGGCGCGTGGAACTTGACTAAATTCGCAGACCCGAACGACGAGCACGGCAAGCGCGTCGACGAAAAGCTTAAAGCGAGCAACGATTACGACGCGGTGATTTTGCAGGAGCAAAGCACGCGCCCGCTCACGAATTACAACGAGTTTCTGGCGGCGGCAAAGTCTTTGCAGAGCAAAATAAAATCAACTCAGAAAAACTGCCGCGTATACCTTTACTCGACCTGGGGCTATAAAGAGGAAGCCGAACAGAGGAAGATAACCATTCCCGAAATGGAGGCGCAGATACGCACGGCTTATGAAAACGCGGCTTCGACAATGGGCGTAAGCGTGTCGTACGTCGGCAAGGCGTTCAGCGCGGTATATACCGATAACAAGGAAATCAACCTCTATTTCGAGGACGACAAACACCAGAGTTATGCGGGCGCGTTCCTGTCTGCCTGCGTGCACGTCGCGACGATACTTGACACCGACCCGCGTTTTGCGGCGTTCACCGGCGAGCTGGACGAAGCAACGGCAAAGGTTTTGAAGGAAGCGGCTTTTAAGGCGGCTCACTGAAATAAAATATCAAACAAAAAACTTTCAAGGAGGAAAATATGAGAAAAACACTTATGGCGGCATTGCTGGCGATAGTTATGTGTTTGGCGGCTCTTTCGGGTTGTGCAATGGTGCGCGGCTTTGAAAAAGACGTTCAGGTCGTTCTTATGGTAAACGGCGAATATCGGGGCAGCTACACCGTCAACGCCTTCAACAATGCGATTGTACCGGTTCCCGAAGCGCCGCAGGGCTTGATGTTCTACGGCTGGACGGCTGACGAAAACTGGGAAGAAAAGGGCGCGGCGAACGTTAAGGTTTCGGCGAATAAGGGGCTTATCCGCTATGACGACGTCAAGGACTACGCGGGCGAAAAGCTGAGCGTAACCCTCTATCCCGTGTTCAGTGAAATTCCGAGGCACGATATTGCGATTGCCTGGTACGACAAGGCCGCAACCTCGGGTTTGAACAGCGCGGTTATAGACGGCTTTACTTCGAAGTTCTATGCGTTCCTTACCGAAAAGGGCTATGAAACTAAGGAAATGGATATTGTAATCCGTTCCTATGCGGGCAACGTAGGACCCACCTGCGAGGCAATCCGCGGCGACGGCGATATAGATATTATGATAGGCTGGTCGAACGCCGACAACCTTACGGGTACGGGCGGTATGAAAGCGGGAATCGATTTCCTTGAAAACAACGGAAATATTTTCATTAATCCCGATTTCGAGAAGGGAGCGCGCTACGCCGCAAGGCTTTCGGACACCGAAATGTGCCACTTGGTCTACGACTGGATTTTGAACAACTATGCCGGCGAGGGCGGACCCAAACTCGACTATCTGTACGACGGCTCAACCGAGCCCGAACCCGAACCCGAACCTCCCGTAACGGACGGACCCGCGATAACCGAAACGCAGTTAAACGTTTCAATCTGGAATAACAATTTTACCTGGATTTCGGAAGCGCAAATCGAGAAGTTAAAGACCGACTTCACCGCCGAGCTTACAGGCAAGGGTGTTGACGTTTCGAAAGTAACAATAAACTGGACGGTCGAAACCGCGACCAAGGTCGCCGACCTCGTCGCGTCGGTAAACGCAGCGGGCAATATCGATATGGTAATAGGTTGCGGCAACAACGTAAACTCGGAAGGCAATCTTACAAATCTCGAAAAATATAAAATTCCCGCTTCGGAATATATGGCGGCAGACAGATTTGTTGCCGTGCTTCACGCCGATATACCTAATCAGCTTGCTGTTTTATTGTATGAGTTTATGACGGGAACGGGCTTCAAGCTTAAAGTAACCGAAACACAGTTAAACGTTTCAATCTGGAACAACAACTTTACCTGGATTTCGGAAGCGCAAATCGAGAAGTTAAAGACCGACTTCACCGCCGAGCTTGCGGCAATGGGCGCGGACGTTTCGAAAATAACCATAAACTGGACGGTCGAAACCGCGACCAAGGTCGCCGACCTCGTCGCGTCGGTAAACGCAGCGGGCAATATCGATATGGTAATAGGCTGCGGCAACAACGTAAACTCGGAAGGCAATCTTACGAATCTGGTTAAATTTAAAATACCCGCTTCGGAATATATGGCGGCAGACAGATTTGTTGCCGTGCTTCATAAGGACGCGCCCAACCAGCTCGCCGTAATCTTGTACGAATTTATGACCGCCAGCGGTTTCACCGCTAACGCGGCGTAAGGAGGGAAAATATGTATTTGAAAGGTAAATTATTAAATGCCGCGGCTATATGTTTATATGTGTTTACCGCGCTTTGGTTTGTCGTTACGGCGTGCTTCTTCGCACTTTCGAATAACTGGTACTGGGCGTTTCTGATTTTCGCGCTCATAAGCCTTTACGACGGGTTCGTGATAACTTCCGTCCGCCGGAAAATGAGCGGCGTGATTTTGGAAAAGGGTGAAAATACAAAGCTGCTCGTCTGCTGGATACTCAGCATCGTGTGTATACCCGCGTTCATACTTTGCGCGTTGGCATATTTCCGCAAAACAGAGGACGAAATCATCGTCCGCAGAAACGTGGAAACGGAAGAGAAGGAAGAGGTCGAAAAGCCCGCGGGCAAACCCCGTTTCTATAAGGCGAAGTGCTTTATCACCATGTGCGTAGCGTTTGGTATAATCCTCGTTTCAAGCTTCTCGGCAATGTGCTTCGAAACCTCGGGCTTCTCCGTAAAGGTTTCCGACTTCACGCTGACCCGCGAAATGACTTTGTCCTATAACGAGGGTAAAATTCACGGCAAGCAGTACGCGATTCCCATGACCGAAACCGAAGACGGCAAACAGCGAGAAACCTCGTATTCGGTTACAATGTACAAACCCGCTTCGGCGACCGAGGAAAATCCCGCCGCCGTCGTGTTCGTGCTCCCCGGCTTCACCCGTACAAAAGCCACTATGGCGCAGTACTGTATCGAGCTTTCGAGAAGGGGCGCGGTGGTGTTCTGTTCCGACCCCGGCGGTCAGGGCGGCACAACCGAAAATTCGTCCGCGGGCGCGCACGGCATAGAGTACCTCGTGCAGTACGTCTACAACAACTCAGACGACTTCAAATTCTGCGATAAAAACCGCTTCGGCGCGGTCGGTCATTCGCAGGGCGGCGGCAACGTCTGCCAGCTCGCCTCCGATATGGCGGGTTCGAGCTTTGAGGACAGTATCATAAAGTCCGTTTATAACTCGGGCTATATCAAGACCTCGGCGGCGAACAGATTTAAAAACTTCAATTGCAACGCGGCCATGTCCTATGCGTACTACGACGAGGGCGCGTACCGCTATCAGACAGATTCGAGCGCGTTCGAGGTTATCGGATTACGTTTCATAAACGAAGTAAACAAGGCTCCCAACAACTATGAAGAGGTTGTTTACGACTACGGCTACGGCGATATGTCGAACGGCACTTACAGAATAATCCACAGAGAAAAAATCAACCACTGTTTCGAAATGTACGACAGGGTCAGCATTGCAAATACGGTTGATTTCTTTAACGAAAGCCTTAATATAGGCTCGGATATGGGCGGTATGAGCCAGATTTGGTTCGGCAAGGAATTTTCCACGGGCGTAGCGCTTGCGGCGGCGTTCACGTTCATACTTGCGCTCTGCGGCGTGCTTATGAAAACTCCTTTCTTTGCAACCCTTAAAAACGGCGGAAAGGTCAAGGCTGCGGCAAGCGCGGACGAAACGGTTGACGGTGCGGTCGTTCAACCCGTTGAAAGCGCGTCCGTGCAGACTGTGGCGGGGGCGAAGCCCGTTGTTTCCAAGACGGAGCAAAATAAGACGGTCGCGCATAAGATTATATTCTGGTCGTGTATGCTGTTGACCGCAATAATAGCCTGCCTCGACTATATCCCCCTTGCAAATTTGTCAATCGAAATATTCCCCACGAGCAACCTCGCAAGCGTGTTCACGTTTGTATTCCCCGCGCGTATGGTTAACGCTATTCTGCTTTGGGCGCTTATAAACGGCGCGATAGGGCTTGCGATATTCTTCGCGACGACGGCGATAGAAAACCTCTACGAGTACACTATGTATAAGGTAAAAGGAATTCAGCCGCACTACGAGTGGTCGAAATTTGCGGATATAAAAATCCGCGGCAACGGTCCGAAAAACGTGGTTTTCAACGTTTTGAAGAGCTTGCTTCTCGCAGTGATAATGTTCGGCGCGTTCTATTTCCTCGTTCAGCTTTGCTACTGGATTTTCCATCAGGATTTCAGATTTATGCTTATTTCGGCGGCTCCGCTCAATGCGAGAATGTTTGTGACCGCGCTCGAATATATGCCGATTATTTTCGTGTTCTATATTTCGAACTCAATCAGAGTAAATTGCAGCATAGGCAGAGAGGGCTGGAAGGAGTGGAAGGTTCTGCTCGTCGGCGGGCTTGCCAACAGCCTCGGGCTCGCGTTTATATTGCTTATCAATTACGTTTGCTACTTCGTGACGGGCGCGCCCTTCTACGGCAACTGGGGCAGCGGCAACAACGAGGTCTGGCTGTTCGTCAACATGGTATTCGGACTTGTCGTAATGATGTTTATTCTGCCTATATTCAACAGACTGTTCTACAAGATGACCGGCAATGTATGGGTAGGCGCAATCGCGTGCTGTATGATTTTCATAATGATGACAATCTCGGCTTCGGTAACCTATATACCTATGTAACAAAATAAAAAAGCAGACCTCATGGTCTGCTTTTTTTATTTGTTTCAATATTCCGTCAATATAAAAACTTTAAAGCAACGATTTTAAAAAATAGCAAGTAGCCGTTCAAGCTACTTGCTATTTAGTTAAAGTACCCGCCTGTCAAAAGCGTATAAATACGATTATGCACGTCTTTATTTATAATGCGCATCGTTGCGTCGTTCAGAACACAACCATTTTGACAACATTCGTTGAACTTGCCCGCCAGCACATAGTTTGCATAACTCTGGTTCGCGCGTATTTTTTCGGCTTGAACGGCGGTATCCCAATTTGTTCCGAAAAACAACCCGAACATGATATCTTGCAAATATCTTATGAATTTAAGCTGCAATTCTTTTGGTACGCTGTTTATAAGTTTATCGAGCGTAGCTTTATTCGTTAAATCCGCATCGGGAAAAGAATCGATATATCGCTGCAATTCTCTAACATTTTTTAGCTTGGTTCGTACCGTATTATAAATTATACGATAAAAATTTCGGTCCATCTGCACGCATTCTGCATGAAAATCCTCTAATCGCGTATTGCGATAGACATAGTGGGTTATGCTCAATGCCATGATTCTTCGACCTTTTTCGTCGTTATACATATGGTTTCTCCGTTGTAAATAAAGGCGAATCCGTCTCCTAATGGAAACGGGTTCGCCTTTAACTTGTTTGGTGACCCGTGCGGGAATCGAACCCACGATACCACCGTGAAAGGGTGATGTCTTAACCTCTTGACCAACGGGCCTTATAAATATGTAAATCGCTTTGAAAGCGGAATTTTCTTTGGTAGCGACGGGTGGATTCGAACCGCCGACCTGCCGGGTATGAACCGGCCGCTATAGACCAACTAAGCTACGTCGCCATTAAGTTGAAACGCGTATATACTTCGCAATACTTTGTTTCCCTTGGGTCATTTACTTCAATGTAAATTCTCCTTCGGGAATACTCGCTTTTCGTGTCCTGCTTGTATCTCCCCGTTTCAGATGATGGTATCGGCGGTGTTAACCGCATAACCGTTATTTTTTTTGGTTGCGGGGGCGGGATTCGAACCTCGCGACCTCCGGGTTATGAGCCCGACGAGCTACCTGGCTGCTCTACCCCGCGATAACTGCCTTGTCATAAGGCTTTCTTATTCTATTAAATAAAAAAGATTTTGTCAACTGTTTTTGTACGGTTTGACAAATATTTTTACGACTTACAGCTTTTTTTCGATTTCCCTTATCACTTGCTCCATTTTGACGTTCAAAGCGCAGCACAGTCTGTAAAACGTTTCGAGCGTGGGCTTGCGCTGACCGCGTTCGATGGCGCTTAAATGCGTTCTGCCGATATCCGCAAGTCCGCTGAGCACTTCTTGCGAAACACCCTTCTTGTTTCTGAAATTCGATATTACCTCGCCAACTATTTTTCCGTCGAGTGTGGGTATATACATTTTTTCACTTCCGTTTATCTGATTTCTATTATGTTAATTTGAATATGCGACAAAATTGAATACATATGTTGACAATTGAATACTTATGTGTTAAAATTAACGAAATTAAATACGGAGGAATTTCAATGAAAAAAACTTATTTGACGGCAATGTTATGCGTGGCGCTTTGCGTGTGCGCTGTGTTTTTCTCGCTGGGGCTTACGGCTTGCGGTGAAAAAATCAACGAATACAGTGTTGAATTCGTAATAGCCGCCGACGAAAATTTCACTAAGACGGTAAAAGAGGGCGAAGCGCTTGACGAGCCCGACGCGCCGACGCGCGGCGGATATTCTTTTGTCGGCTGGGCTAAGGACGAAAAGGGTTCGGCGCCGTGGATATTCGCGGCTGACCGCGTCAATTCGGACTTGACCCTTTACGCGGTATGGGCGAAGCTGTATACCGTAACGCTCGACGCAAACGGCGGTAATTTCGCGCAAGGCGTTTCGGTTAGCAAACAAAGCCTCGCGGAAAATTCGACGGTTACTGCTCCGGACGAGCCCAAAAAAGAGGGCTGCAAATTTACGGGCTGGGCGTACGACGCGCGCGGAACGCAAGTCTGGAACATCAACCAGAATAAGGTGACGGGCGATATCACTCTCTACGCAGTATGGGCGAAAAAATTCGATATTATTTTCAACGCCGACGGCGGGGAATTCGAAAATGCGCCAGAGGGCGGCGAGGCGACGGAGGGCGGATATAAATTCGTTTACGCCCACGGCGATTATCTTGCGGAAATTTCCGCGCCGAAAAAGCACAACTATATTTTCAAGGGTTGGTTCGCGGACGGCAAGAAGTGGGATTTCGAGACGAGCACCGTCGACGGCGAAACAATTCTTAAAGCGCAATGGGAGGAGGTTTATGCCGATTACGAGGTGACCTTCAAACTCAACTACGAAGGCGCGGCGGACGTCGTCAGGACGACCGAAAACGGGCTTGCCGTTTACGAGCCCGACGAAAGAGAGGGCTACACCTTTAACGGTTGGTGGTACGGAACTGTCAAGGACGGAAAATTGACCCTTACCGAGCGCTTCGACGCGACCGTGCGTTTGACGGAGGATACGACCCTTTACGCCGACTGGATAGACGAAACCAAAATAATAAAGGTGCTTTCAACCCCGCAAATTTCCCGCGAGGCAAACACCTTTTCATGGAAGCCGATAGAGGGCGCGACAAAATATACTGTTCAGGTAAGACAGGGAAACGAGGTTCTGAACACTTACGTTACAGAAAGCACGACGTGGAGCTTTGCCTCTTCCAACAAATACTCCGCGGGCGTGACCTACGGCGTATATGTCAATGCCGTGGGTAATAACGTCAACACGATAACCTCCGGCTGGGGTTCGTCGAGCTATCTTTACAGAACGCTGTCCGCGCCAAAGGTCAGCTTCGATATTACGACGAGCTTGCTTTCGTGGTCGGCTGTCGGCAATGCTGCGGGCTATAAACTTTACATAAATAACGAGCAAATCACGAAAGACGTAAAGAATTATTCCTACGATATGAGCGGATACGAGGCGGGCGCTTACACGGTAAGGGTCGAAACCGTCGCGCCGTCGGGGTATCAGAACTCGCAGACGACCGTGTCGGTAGTGCAGTATAAAATTCTGGCGCCCGAGGTTTCTGTCTTGTTGAACGAGGAAACGAACGGCTATAAGGTGACCGTATCGGAGACGGGGCAAGCCGATTTGTACATAATCGAGATTGACGGCGAACCCTTTAAAACGGTGAGAAAGGACGAGAATTTCACTTCCGAAAGCCTGAATTTTGAATTCCCCTTCGACGGAGAAATCTGGGAGAACGGCAAATTCGGTTTCAGCGTCCGCGCGGAAAACGCGGGAAGTTATTATATCGGCTCGGCGGCAAGCGAAGTTGCAATCGCGAAGCCCGTTAACGTTAAAATTGCCGTCAGCGGCGCGGAGGGCGAAAACGCCTTTGAGTTAAGCGGAAAAACCTTTAATACCTCGCTTGCGGAAACGGCGGAATATACGGTGACCTTCGATATGAACGGCGGAAGCGGCTCAATCAATCCGCAGACGGTGACGGGAAATAAGCCGCTTGTCTACCCTTATAGCAAGCCAACGAGGAGCGGGTTTATTTTCAGAGGCTGGTTCACTACGCCCGAGTGCGAAACCGTTTTTGACTTTACACAAAAGCTGAACAAAGACGTAACGCTTTACGCGGGCTGGTTTGAAATGGTGACAAACGTTTATGCTTCGCATATCGTGTGCCCAACAAGCAGCACAAGCTGGAACACAATATCAATCGGAACCTCAAAATATTCATGTATGTATTTTTCGGTATTAAACTCGGGGACGATTAAATTTCAATTAGACCTTGCCACCCAGAGTAATTACGTGTACTTTGCGATTGAAGAAGCAGTGGAACAAAGCTCAATCGAAGGGGGGAAATGGAACAGTAATTCAACGGTATTTACCGCAGACGTAAATGCGGGAGATGTTATACGCGTAAGGGCGATAGTGCACTCGGGTAATTCTAATACGTTCGGGTGTAAGGTAACCGACGTCAACGGTCGTGCATATGACAACATTCCTAAGGACGGCGGAACGGTAGAGGGAGGTTATCTCTATGCCGAAGAAAAGGAGTGCGTAAATGTCGACAACCTTTTAATGGCCGGGCAGTCCGTGACGCTTACCGCAAAGCGCGTATACGGCAAGAAATTCAAGGGCTGGTACGCGGGCGACAATTGCATCTCGACAGATATGATTGTAACCGTCACACCGGAAGAGGACATTACCTACACAGCCACATATGAAACAGAATAAAGTTGCGCCGCCGCTGATTTCAGCGGCGGCGCATTTGTATGTAAAAATATTTTTCGCGAAGTCTTGCAATGGGATTTTTTATATGCTATAATCAAAATATGTTTGACCTTGCAAAGTACGCGAATATGAAAATCTGCGTCGCCGTTTCGGGCGGCAGAGACTCGATGGCGTTATTGCACTACTTCGACGCGCACAAGCTCGGCTACGGCATAACCCTTTCGGCGCTGAACTGCGATCACAAAATCCGTGGCGAAGCCTCGGCGCGCGACAGCGCGTTTGTGAGAGAGTGGTGCGCCGAGCGGAATATTCCTTTATACTTTTTCGAGTGGAACACCGATTTGCCCAAAACCGAGGCAAACGCGCGTTTCTGGCGGCTCAAATGTTATTCGAATGTGCAAGGGGTCGATGCGGTCGCAACCGCCCACCACATGAACGACAATGCGGAAACCGTGCTTTTCAACCTTGCGCGCGGCAGCGCACTTTCGGGCATGGAGGGAATAACCGACGGCAGGCTGCCCTCGGAGGGCGATAAGCGGTTGCGAATAATTCATCCGCTGATTGCGTGTCCGCGCGAGGAAATAGATAACTATATCGAAGAAAACAAAATTCCGTTCGTCGACGATGAGACGAATTTCGAGGACGGCTACACCCGAAACAAAATACGCCTGAACGTCCTGCCCGAGCTTGAAAAAGCCGTGCCCGGCGCGGTGAAGGCGATATACCGCTTTTCCCGCCTTGCGGCGGACGACGAGGAGTATTTCGATAATCTCATAAAGGAGCGCAAGCTGTTAAAGCGCAACCGTCACGGCTTAGAAATTTCCCACTGCAAGGAAAAAGTCGTTTTCAAGCGCGCGGTAATAAAGGCGCTTGCGGGCACGAATATCAAAGATTACACCTCCGAGCACGCGCAGCGGCTGTACGACTTGCAGTTTGCGGAAAAGGGAAAGAAATTCGAATTTCTCGGCTTCACCGCGTTCAAGGAAAGCGGAAAAATTGCAATTTGCGACACGCATATTCTCAATACCGAAAAAGAGGGAATACCGTTTAAGGAACATTGCGGTTTGGAGCTTTCGTTCCTGAACGACTCGTTCGTCTGCGTTTCGGACGGGGAAGGGCTGGAAAACCGTTTGCTTGCTTTCGAGGCAGCGGCTGAGGACGATAACCGTCTGCCCGAAAAATTCAGGGTTTTGAAGTTCGACTTTTTCGCCGTGCCCGAAACCGCCGTCATAAGATTTATGAAAGAGGGCGACAAATTCACCAAATTCGGCGGCGGTACGAAGAACCTCGGCGACTACTTCACCGACAGAAAAATTCCGCCGCGCATAAGAAAGCGCGTGCCGCTCGTTGCCGACGGAAGCGAGGTGCTTGCGGTCGGCGGGGTGGAGATTTCCGATAAAATAAAAATTACCGACAATACCGAAGTTATATCATATTTGATTTGTGAGGATTACACCGTATGAAAAACGTTGCCGAAATACTCGAAACAGAGGAAAAATACAAGAAATTGCTTGTGGCTAAGCTTGCGGGCGACGACAGAATTACTCTTTCCTGCCCCGAATTCAAATATCCCGAGCCCGCGTTCGTCTATATCAAGTCGGTCAAGACCGACAAGTCGATAGCCGTCCGTCTGGACGGCGTGGACAAGACCATGCGCTTTTGGGATTACGTCGACGACGACTATTCCGACGAGGACGGCGTGTGGGCGAAAATGAACGAAAAGGGGCTGGACGTTTTCGCGTCGAAGCTGTATACCGTTATGGAAAAGGCGTTCGATATCGAGTTTTATAATCTTGACGGCGACTGCGACGACTATTATTCGGGCGTGGCGGGCTTCGAGGTGAACGAGGAAAACGCGCGCCGCGCGGTGAAAAAGTGCGGCAAGGACGTCGATTTCGCGCTCGCGGTTTTCAGCGATTTTTACGGCGAAGTTGAATTCGTTTTCGATAAAAAGTTGAACAGAATTAAGAGGTAAGCCTTGACGAACAGTGACGTGACGCGCATTGCGCTTGCGCAGTCGGCGGCGGATTTGAACTGCGCCGCGGAGGATTTTTTGTCCTCGGAAAACAAGACGGTCATATCGAAGGCGAACCCGTCCGCGCGGAAATATCTGAAGCTGCCGTTCTGTCTGAACCTCGTGTCTTACGGCGGGAACGTCGTCGCTTCGGCGAGCGGGGAGGTTATCGGCATAGCCGAAAAATACATAAACTCGTTTTCGGCGGAACACTGCTTCGAAACGCCGCAGCTTTTCATTCTCGACGAATATTTAAAACCGCTCGGCAAAAGGATTTGCTATATGGCGGAGTACTTTCTGCCCGATTTGGACAAGCTTCAAAATTTCGGGTGCGGGTATAAGCTTAGAATACTTCAACCCGAGGAACTTGAAAATTTATACACCGAAGAGTGGAGCCACGCGCTTTGCAAGGAGCGGAAGGAGCTGGACGTGCTCGCTGTGGGCGCGTACGACAAGGGAAAGCTTATAGGGCTTTCGGGGTGCAGTGCGGACTGCGACACTATGTGGCAGATAGGCATAAACGTCTTGCCCGAATACCGCAGGCAAGGGGTCGCTTCGGCGCTGACCTCTAAAATCGCGAAGGAGACGCTCGCGCGGGGGAAGGTGCCCTTTTACTGCGCGGCGTGGGCGAATATAAAATCTGTTAAAAACGCTTTGAAGTGCGGTTTTTATCCCGCGTGGACGGAGCTTACCGCCGCGGACGATGAAACCGTAAACAAAATTTTAATAAATTACGCAAGGAGAAATATTCAATGATGCACAAGGATTGCGAGCGGATAATGCTCACGGAAGAACAGCTTCGTTCGAGGGTCAAGGAAATCGCGGAGCAGGTCGACAAGGTCTATGCGGGCAAGCGCCCCCTCGTCGTGGGGATTTTAAAGGGCAGTATAATTTTCTATGCCGATTTTATCCGTCATTTGACGTGCCCCGTCGAGCTCGATTTTATGGCGGTGTCGTCGTACGGCACGGGCGCGGTTTCGTCGGGCAAGCTCAAAATCAAGAAGGATTTGGACCGCGACGTCAAGGGCAGAGACGTTGTGATTGTCGAGGACATTATCGACAGCGGCTTTACCTTAGCCAACTTGAAGGCGCTTCTTTTGGAACGCGGGGCGGCGTCGGTTATGATTGTCACCCTTTTGAACAAGGCGGAGCGGCGCGAGTACGACATTGCGCCCGACTATAACTGCTTCGATATCGAAAACGAGTTCGTTATCGGCTACGGTCTGGACTATGACGAGCATTACCGTTCCCTTCCGTACATAGGTATTTTGAAAAGAAGCGTTTACGAGAAGTAAAGCATAAATTGTCGGCGGTTGCCCATACTCTCTTTCAAGGAGAATAATATGGTAATCGCAAACGTTATTTCTTATATTCTCGTACTGCTCGGCGCCGTGAACTGGGGATTGTACGGGATATTCGACTTCAACCTCGTGGGCTGGATTTTTCAGGGCCCGCGCACGGCGGGGGCTATTATCGTGTATGTGATAATTACGCTCGCCGCGATTTGGCTTATAATTTCGCCCATTATTTCGGGTCACGGGCTCAGACTTAAAATGAGAAATAAAAAAGCCGAAGAAAACGAAATCTAAGAGAAAATAAGCGTGCAAACGCTTATTTTTTTTATTATGTGATTGCAAATCCCGATAAATTGTGATAAAATTAATAAATGTGGGATATTATACGCTTAAAAACCTGACCTTAACCGAAAAAACCCGACTTTTAACGGGCGACGGATACTGGACCAGCGTCGCTTTGAAGGACGCGGGTATTCCTTCCATACGCTTTTCGGACGGCCCCGCGGGGCTGAGAAGTCAGGGCGGCAAGGGCGACAATTTAGGCGAAAACAAATCCTTTCCCGCGACGTGCTTCCCCGCGCATTCCGCGCTTGCGTGCAGCTGGAACAAAAACCTTTGCACGGTTACGGGCAAAAGCATAGGCGAGGAGGCGGTGAGCTTCGGCACGGATATTCTGCTCGCTCCCGACCTCAATATAAAGAGAGACCCCTTCAACGGAAGGAACTTCGAATATTTTTCCGAGGACCCGTATCTGAACGGCAAGCTCGGCGCGGCGTACGCAAACGGCGTGCAGTCCGCGGGCGCGGGCGCGTGCTTGAAGCATTTCGCTGCCAACAACAGAGAGTTTGCGAGAATGGTATGCAACTCGGTCGTGGACGAGCGGACCCTTCGCGAAATATATCTGACGGGTTTCGAGATAGCCGTCAAAGAGAGTAAGCCCGCGGCGGTTATGACCGCTTACAATATGCTTAACGGCGTTTACTGCAACGAAAATTCACATTTGCTGCGCGAAATTCTGCGCGGCGAGTGGGGGTTCGACGGCATAACCGTTTCCGACTGGGGCGGCACAAGCTCGCGCTCCGCCGCCGTGCGCGCGGGGGGCGATTTGGAGATGCCGTCGTGCAAGTTTTCGGCGGGCGAGGTCGAGGAGGCTATAAGCCGCGGCGAGCTCGGCGAAAGCGCGATTGACGCGAGCGTTGTTAGAATAGTCAAGTTTGCGCGGCGAAAAAGAAATTCCCAAAACAACGACGTATTCGGGGCGCACGGCTATTTCGCCGAAACCTGCGCGGAGGAGTGCGCGGTGCTTTTGAAAAACGACGGCGCGCTTCCCCTAAGCGAAACCGATAAAATCGCGCTGATAGGCGGGTCGGCGATAAACCCGATAATTCAGGGCGGCGGGTCGTCTAAGGTCAACCCCGAATATACATACTCTCTTTTGGAGTGCATGAAGGACAAAATATCGGGATTCGAAAGCGGAAAATCCGAAAAACGCGCGCTCAGACTCTGCGCTTCGGTCGATACGGTTATTTTTTGCGCGGGGCACGACGGCGACCGCGAGGGCTGCGACAGGGATACTCTGTCCCTTCCCGAAAAGCAGGTTGCGCTTTTGAAAAAGATTACAAAGCTGAAAAAACGCGTAGTAGTCGTGCTTTTTAGCGGCTCGGCGGTAGATACCGAATGGGATAAGGACGTAAACGCCCTTCTCTTCGCGGGGCTGGGCGGTCAGGCGGGCGCGCGCGCGGTTGCAAACATATTGACGGGCAGAGTGTGCCCTTCCGGCAAGCTTGCCGAGACTTTTCCGCTGTCGGCGGAAAAACCCGAAAAAGACCCCTACTGCGAGGTTTACTCGGAGGGTATGCGCGTCGGTTACAGAAGCGGCAAGGCGGCGAAGTACCCCTTCGGCTTCGGGCTTTCGTACGCGAAGTTCGTATACTCCAATTTATATATAAACGAAAAGGGAGCGGCGTTCGATTTGACCAACGTAGGCGCGGTGCGCGGCGCGGAGGTCGTCCAGATGTACGTCCGTTTCCCCGACGGCGCGAATGCGCCCTTCAAGCAGTTGAAGGGGTTCGACAAAATACTTTTGAGCCCCGGCGAGGCGAGGCAGGTCTTTATTCCATTCGACGAATACACCTTCCGCTCGTACGACGCGGAAAACAACAAGTGGGTGAAGGTCGCGGGCAAGTACGAAATTATGATAGGCGCGTCCTCGGAGGATATAAGGCTTAACCGCAGCATAGAAACCGCGGGCGACGGCACGTTTGTTCCCGCCCCCGACGTGTCGGCTTTGAAACCTACCGTATACCCGGTTGAAAGAGACGGTAAAGGGAGAGTTATTGCCGACAGACACACGCCGCTGTGCGAGCTTAAAAACGCAAAGGGGTGGTTCGGCAGATGCTTTTCGCGCTTCGCGCTGTGGGTCGTAAGGAATAAAAAGACCGTTCACGGCTCGATGGAATATCTTCCCTTGCGCGCGCTCGGGCAGTTCGGCAAGTTCGGCAAAAACCGCCTCGACGGATTTATACTTATGTGCAACGGCAGTTTTTTTAAGGGATTAAGACTTTTCGGTAAAAGGTAATTTATGGAAAAATGGGTTACTGTATGGGGCAATGCGACTTCGGTTGCGGAGCGTCGCCCCGAAACATACGCGCGCGATATCACATTGCGCTATCCGCTGCGTTGCGCCTTCGGCGGAAAAAAAGTAAGGCTGCACTTTTCTAATTTCTGCGGTACCGAGCCCGTGACGCTGACGAGGGTCACTCTCGCGCACGCCGTTTCGGACAGAGAGATAAGCTTAAAGGACGCCGCGATAGTCACCTTTTCGGGCAAGGAAAGCGTGACAATTGCCGCGGGCGAAGAAATATTTTCGGACGAAACCGACTTTTGCGTCAAGCCGCGGGAAGTGATTTCGGTCAGCGTGTATTTGAAGGAATTCACGCTGATGCGCTCGGGCGTGGTCATAACGGGTCCGCTGTCGAAGGGATTTTTTTCGCTCGGCGACAAGACCTTTTCCGAGACCCTTCCGCTCGATACCACGAGGACAACGAACACCTTCTATTTTCTGACGGGCATTTGTACACGGACGCAAAAAATCGCTGCGTGGTCTGCTACGGCGATTCGATAACCTCGCAAAGCTGGCCCGACTATCTCGCCTCGAAGTGCATGGACGACCCGTATAACAGAACCGCTATCGTCCGCCGCGCGGCGAGCGGCACGCGGGTTTTGAGAGAGTATAAATGCATTACCTACGAAAGTTACGGGCTGAAAGGCGAAAACCGCTTCGAGCGGGAGATTTCTTCGTTGAGCGGCGCGGACACGGTAATTATACAGCAGGGAATAAACGACATTATCCACCCCGTGGGCACGGACGTCAATCCGTTCAGACCCATGTCGGATTTGCCGACGGCGGAGCAACTTTGCGCGGGTTTGGAATATTATATTTCGGTTGCGAAAAAACATAATTTAAAAGTGCTGATGGGCACCCTTCTGCCCATATACGGCTGGCGCACGTACGCGCCATTCCGCGAGGAACTGAAAAATTCCGTCAACGACTGGATAAGAGGTTTTGCGGACGGAGTTTTGGATTTCGACAAAGCCCTGCGTTCGGCGGTTAACCCCGCGGCGTTTGCGGACGGCTTTGACAGCGGCGACTGCCTTCACCCGTCGGAGGCGGCGTATAAAGTAATGGCGGAGCTGGCGTTCGGAGGGATTCGATGAGAGTGGCAATTTACGGCGCGGGGGCAATGGGAACCCTGCTCGGCGCGTACATAGCTTCAAACGGAAAACAGATTGATTTGATTACCCGCAACGCGGGGCACGTCGCCGCGCTCAACGAGAAGGGCGCGCGCATAGTCGGCAACGACAATTTCAGGGTGGACGTAAACGCGTTTACGCCCGACGAAATGTCGGGCGTGTACGACATTATATTTTTAATGACCAAACAGCGCGAGAATTCAAAAATTCTGGCGACCTTGCGCGACTTTCTCGCCGACGACGGCGTTATATGCACATTGCAGAACGGTCTGCCCGAGCCCTCGGTAATGGAGGCGGTGGGCAGAAAAAGATGCCTCGGCTGCGCGGTGTCGTGGGGCGCGAGCACGGTGGGCGAGGGCGTTGCCGAGCTCACCTCAAAAAAGAAAAAAATGACCTTTGCGCTCGGCTCGATGGACGGCGACAGCCCGTGGCTCGGACCCGTCAAGGAATACCTCGAATGCGCGGGAAGAGTCACCGTCGAGAAAAACTTTTTCGGCGCGCGCTGGTCGAAGCTTGCGATTAATTCGGCGTTTTCGCCCGTGTCGGGCGTGACGGGGCTGACCTTCGGCGAGGTTTCCAAAAACAAGCGCACCCGCAAAATTTCGTTGAAGCTTCTGAACGAGGCGTTCGACGTCGCGCGGGAGTGCGGGGTAAAACTCGAACCCATTCAGGGGCACAACATAGTCAAACTTTTCGGCGGCAAGGACGGCTTTAAAAAGTTCGTCGCGCTCAGGCTTTTGCCGCTTGCGATGAGCGGGCATAAAAAGCTTATGTCGGGCATGTACTTCGATTTGAACGCGGGCAAAAAGTGCGACGTCGACTTCGTCAACGGCGTAATATACCGCCTCGGCAGAAAATTCGGTGTCAAAACTCCCGCGAACGACGCTTTAATCGATATGTGCGCCGAGATAGAAAACGGCGAAAGAAAAATATCGGCAGACAATATTGATTTTTTATATAAAAAGTTGTTTATCAATTAATCGGAGCGAAAATTTATGGAAGAGATATATTTCCCGTCGCACGACGGGGTTACCACAATTCACGCGTGCATCTGGAAGCCCGAGGGCGAGGTTAAAGGGGTCGTTCAGATTATCCACGGCATGGCGGAGTATGCCGCAAGGTACGCGCCCTTCGCCGAATTTCTGACAAGCAAGGGCTTTTTAGTCTGCGCGGACGACCACCTCGGTCACGGCAAGTCGGTTGTAAGCGAAAATGATTTGGGGTATTTCAACAAGGAACGGAGCACCGACACGGTAATCGCCGATATACGCACCCTTCAACTCGACGTGAGGGAGCAGAACGCCGGCAAGCCGTATTTTATACTCGGGCACAGCATGGGCTCGTTTTTCTGCCGCAAGTACATTTCGCTGTACGGAGGCGATTTCGACGGGGCGATTATAATGGGCAGCGGCTTCAAAAGCAAGGCTACGCTAAATTCCGCGCTGTTCTTCGTTAAGACGAACGCGCTGTTCTGCGGCTGGCGCAACAGGAGTAAATTAATAAAGAACCTCGCGTTCGGCAGTTACAACAAAAAATTCAAGCCCGCGCGCACGGAAAACGACTGGCTTTCGAAAAACCCCGAAAACGTCGACGCGTACGAAAGGGACGGACTGTGCGGATTTTCGTTCACGAACAACGGTTATAGCATACTTTTCAATATAATAAAACAAGCGTGCTCGGATAAGACGATAAAAGCCGTTCCAAAGGATTTGCCCGTGTTTTTCGTCGCGGGCGCGGACGACCCCGTCGGCGACTACGGCAAGGGCGTAATCAAGGCGAAGCGTAAGTTCGTCGAAGCGGGCGTGAAGGACGTTTCAATCAAGCTTTACAAGGGCGGACGGCACGAGATACTCAACGACGATTGCAAGGACGAGGTTATGGAAGATATCCTCGTGTTCATAGAAAAGCATATAAATGGTTAAAGAATTCAAGGTTGAAATTTTCGGCGTCGAGCGTCGGGCGTTTATATATCTGCCCGCGGATTACGGAAAAAGCGGCAAGCGCTTCCCCGTAATGTACATGTTCGACGGACAGAACCTCTTTTGCGACGAGGACGCGACTTACGGCAAAAGCTGGGGGCTGAAAGATTACCTCGACCGAACGAAAACCCCGCTGATAGTTGCGGCGGCAGAGTGCAACCGCGAGGGAAACAAGCGGCTTTCGGAGTATTCGCCCGTCGACTTTGATTTCGGCGAAAGGATAAAGGGCAGAGGCAAGAAATACCTCGACTGGCTTACTTGCGAATTCAAGCCGTATATCGACAATAATTTTTCAACCCTTCCCGACAGAGCGAACACGGCGGTGGGCGGAAGCTCGATGGGCGGGCTTATGACTATATACGCGCTCGCAAAATACAACAGATACTTTTCCCGCGGGGCGGCGCTTTCGCCGAGTCTGTGGGTGGGCGGCGGAGAGGTATTGCCGTTCGTTGCAAACGGACGGTTCGGCAAGGACACCGTCCTATATATGGATTACGGAAGCAAAGAGTTTAAAAACCACGCTGTTCAGAAAAAGGCTTTCGCGGACACGGTTGCCCGACTTACCGAAAAAAACGTTCTGCTCGCATCGCGCATAGTGCCGGGAGGCACTCACTCGGAGGCGAGCTGGGAAAAACAAATCCCCTTTTATATGCAGATATTGGGCTTTAAGCCAAAGGAGTAAATATCATGAAAAATTTTGTATTCATTTCACCCGACTTCCCCGCAAACTATTGGAATTTTTGCAGGGAACTTAAAAACAACGGCTTCAACGTTTTAGGTATCGGCGACTGCCCCTACAACGGACTTTCGGACAATTTGAAGTCGTCCTTAACCGAGTATTACTGGGTTCCGAGCCTTGAAAACTATGGCGACGTTTACCGCGCGGTGGCGTTCTACATATTCAAATACGGCAGTGTCGACTTTATCGAAAGCAACAACGAGTACTGGTTGGAGCGGGACGCAATGCTGAGGACGGCGTTCAACGTCAAAAGCGGCTTTATGGCAAAGGACGTAAAGAAAATCAAGCTGAAATCGCAGATGAAGAAATACTTCGCGAAAGCCGACGTAAAGACCGCGAGGTTCTGCATTGCCAAAAGCGTGAACGTATGCAAAAAGTTCATTGACGAGGTCGGCTATCCCGTTATCGTAAAGCCCGACAACGGCGTGGGCGCGAACGACACGCGCAGAATTAAAAACGAGGGCGAGCTTTTGAAGTTCTTCGAAACCAAGACCTCGGAGCAGTATATCATGGAGGAGTTTATCGACGGCACGGTTCACACCTACGACGCGATAATCGACGGAAGCGGCAACCCTCTGTTCGAGACGGGCAACGTCACCGTCAACGACCTTATGGACGTTGTAAACGGAAGCGGCAACAGCGTTTTCTATATCGTCAACAAACCCTTTGACGACGTGGTCGACGCGGGCAGAAGGACGGTTAAGGCGTTCGGCGTGAAAAACCGCTTCGTGCATTTCGAGTACTTCCGTTTGAAGCGCGACCAGAATATCGGCAAGAAGGGCGAGATTGTCGCGCTCGAAGTCAATATGCGCCCCAGCGGCGGAATTTCGCCCGACATGATGAACTACGCGAACTCGACCGACGTATACAAAATCTGGGCGGATATGATTGCGTTCGGCAAGACCGACAAAACGTGCGGCGAAAAATCGTACTGCGCGTACGCGGGCAGGCGCGACGGCAAGGAGTTTGTGTATTCCGAGCAGGATATCGTCGACAAATATTCGGCGAACATTAAGACCATCGGACGCACGCCCGACGTTTTGAGCGGCGCCATGGGCAACGTTATGTATATCGCTTCGTTTAATACAAAGGAAGAAATGAACGGGTTCTATTCGGACGTTTTAAAGACAAATTAATATGAAATTATTTAAACTACTGTTCAGTAAAATTTTTATATCGGCACTTGCGCTTCTCGTGCAAGTGCTGCTTATACTTACGGTGTTATTGCTGTTTGAACAGTATGTTCTTGCGTTCCAGATTTTCAGTCTGTTTGTCGGCGTGGTGATATTTATGGACCTCGTAGCGAAAAAGGAAAGCCCCGAATTCAAGCTGCCGTGGCTGTTCGTGCTGATTGCGCTGCCCTTTTTCGGCATGGCTATTTACTGCCTTTTCGGTCGCTCGCGCATGTCGTACAAGCAGTACAAGTTCATGATCGAGTTCGCTTGCCGCTGTAAAAAATATTCCGAGATATCGCCCGAGGACGACGCGGAGCTTAAAGATTATCTCGGCGGTATCGGCGGCATAGAAAATTATCTGAGAAGGAATTCGTTCAGCCGCGGGCATCTTTGTAACAAGGTGGACTATTTCAAGTCGGGCGAGGAGTTTTACGCGGACTTGCTTTGCGAGCTCGAAAAAGCCGAAAGCTTCATTTTCATGGAATACTTTATAATCGACCGCGGCAGAATGTGGGACGGTATTCACGAAATTTTAAAGCAAAAAGCGGCGGCGGGCGTCGAGGTGCGCGTAATGTACGACGATATCGGCTGCGCGGGACTGCTGCCGGGAAGCTATTACAAGAAGCTGAAAAAAGAGGGTATCGACTGCGTAAAGTTCAACCCTTTCCGCCCCGTGGTGTCGGGCATACACAACAACCGCGACCACCGCAAAATAACCGTGATAGACGGCAAGGTCGGCTATACGGGCGGGGTCAACCTCGCCGACGAGTATATCAACGAAATATCGCGCTTCGGGCACTGGAAGGACACCGCGCTGAAAATACAAGGTTCCGCGGTAAGCAACCTCACCGTGCTGTTTTTACAGCTTTTCGACGCTATGCGCAAAAGCTTTTCGGACTTTGAAAAGTATCTGGGAACGGACTATGAAAGCTTTGACGAAGAGGGCTATATTCACCCGTTCGGCGACGGACCCAAGCCCTTTTACTCCGAGCTTGTCGGGTCAAACAACTTTATAAACATTATTAATTCCGCCGAAAAATACGTCTGGATTTCCACACCTTATTTAATCCCCGACTACAATCTTCTGTCCGCGCTGAGAAGCGCGGCTTATCGAGGGGTGGACGTGAGAATTATCACGCCCGGCATACCCGACAAGAAAATAATTTTCAACATGACCCGCTCGAATTATAAATATCTGTTGCAGGCGGGGGTAAAAATTTACGAGTACTCGCCGGGGTTTATCCACGCGAAGGAAATGCTCGCGGACGGCGTGACCGCGTTCGTCGGCACGGTCAACCTCGATTACAGAAGCCTTGTTCACCACTACGAGTGCGGCGCGGTGCTATATAAAACGCCGTGCATAAGCGAAATAGAAGAGGGCTTCGAGGAGACCTTGCAAGCCTCGCGGGAGATAACGGACGACAATTTCAAAATGAATTTTTTCGCCTCGCTGTTAAACGGTATTTTGAACTTGTTTTCTCCGATGCTGTAAATTAAAAGCGGGCCCTCGTAGTCGCCCTCGAAAAGCTTTTCTT
>CAJTOY010000005.1 GCA_910578195.1 uncultured Christensenella sp.
ACCGCCCACACGGACGGACACCCCGCCCCCCGCTACTCTTTAAGTGAGCGGACACGGCAACCGCCCACACGGACGGACACCCCGCCCCCCGCTACTCTTTAAGTGAGCGGACACGGCAACCGCCCACACGGACGGACACCCCGCCCCCCGCTACTCTTTAAGTGAGCGGACACGGCAACCGCCCACACGGACGGACACCCCGCCCCCCGCTACTCTTTAAGTGAGCGGACACAACGCAAGCAAACCGTTTGCGTTACGTTAATTCGGTTTTATGTCGTGCATCACATCGCGACTATCATAAAACAGTTACCATAGGAACTAATTGCCTATGGGGCTTCGCGTGCCAAACGCGCCCCGCAAGGGTGGACGGCATAGCGTTCATTACAACAACTATGACTTGCGAACGGTCAAGACACAAACCCGATTTTTTCAAAAATTGTGGGTGATGTTTAGGCTCGGGTACGTATGGAATGCTCATATGCGTATCTGGCGGAATGGGCACCGTCAGCCTATTCATCATCACACATTGGTGTTGCATTGCATAGCAAAGCCTCCTCGTGGCGCAATGTGGAAACGATAGCAATATCGGCTAATTTGCTGACAAATGGGCAAACTCGTTTGCTCGACCTACACACCATCAGGGTATAGTGATGAGTGGCATATGCGCAGGCATAAGGCTGTACATTCAGCCAAATCAAAAATGCGTCGGTTTAGCAATGGCGGAATTAAGCCCCTTTGCGCGTCAGATAGTGAAAATGGCAACAGGTATGGCATCAAACCTAAACTCGGCTTGTGCAACGTGTGTCTATGCGTGATGTCATTATTACGACTTTCGTACAATGGTGCGCCAGCATAGCGTTACTTGCCCCAACGGGGTGAGATAAATTGCGTTATGTTTGTCAAATCGAAGGTAATCCCGTCGTGCGAGTATGTATGCGACTATGCCCCAAGGGGTGTTAGCGTGTATTCGGTGTGCGTTAGAAACGGATTTTGAATAGCGTGAATTATCAAAACTCAATAAATGAGCGTAGCAATACGCTTCAATAATGGGAACGCTTCGCGCGGTTTGCGCGGGGCGTTCTTTATGCACTCAAAGGCAAGCCTTCTCGTGGCGAGTGTGATTTCGCTAATTGCCTAACGCTTGTGGACGTACCCACAAAAATCGCTTTGAGGTGTTTATGGATAAAGTATTAACGGACGAAGCCGTTGCGTTACTTGCAAGCGATATGGAAAATTTCTTGCTTGATGACGTGACGAAAATCGCAAACAGAATTGCGACAGTTTACGGCGAGCCTGCTCGCGAGCGGGTTGTGTCGGCTCTTATTGCAAACATTCACGCACAGGTCTAATCTCCTTCTCTTTCATTTTTCTCCTCCTTATGGCTCACGTTATGTGAGCCACGCGTCCAATGGGCAAGCCTCCTCGTGGCGGACGTGGATAACCAACCGATTGCTCAAAAAATACAATACTCAAGGAGTGTAACATTATGGCACAAGAAGCAAAGAAAACCCCGCTCGAAATCGCAAAGGACAGCTACGAAAAGGCATTAAAGGCGGCAAATGACGCGCTTGGCAAGAACCCCGTTGACCTCGTGGCATACAATGCTGCTATGGGCGACCTCGACAAGGCAGAAAAAGAGTATGCAAAACTCGCCGCAACCGCTATGTATGCGGAGTATGCGGGCAAGCCCATCGTCGAAATCATCAAGGCGTACTCTTACGAAACGCTCGGGCATCGCGAGAAACCCAGCGATGACAAGAGCAATCCCCGCATCATCGCGGTAGACCCCATCACCAAAAAGCGTCAGATTGACCTGCTCGCATTCTGCAACCACGCAAAACTCGACACGCATTGGGAATTGACCGCAAGCGCCGTCAACCAGCTTATGTGTTTGCGTGCCGCAACCGAATTGGGCGCGGACGTCGCAAAAATCGCAAAGTCCTACTTCCTGCGTGATAAGGTCAAGGAAATCAAACTCGGCAAAACGCCCACCAGCAAAAATCAGGTATGCAAACTCTTGCAGACCGTAATCGACGAAATTCTGCCTCCCGCAGAAAATGCCGATGCGTCGTACAAGGTCAATAGCCACGACGTGGCGTATCTCGACGATTTGTACGGCAAAAAGTCCAACAAGAATATGCTGACGGTTCGCGTATCGAATGACGCCTTCTTCCGTCGCATACTCGTTGATATTTGCTATCGCCTCGTAACGGGTAGCAAGTACGGCGTGGACGGCTACAAGGGCTACAAGGACGAAACCGCATCTAACTAATGCGGCGTTACATACACCTCATAGAGCGTAACATTCGGGGCGCCGTTGTGATATACGGCGCTCTCGGTGTACGCCAATACTATGATTATACGGAATCCGAAGCTCAGCGGCGTTACATTGCCGATTGCAAAAACACTTTCATTACAAATCAACACTCATAACCGCGATAGCGATTGCTTTTTGCGTTACGCTGTGCTATAATATCCATACATCAATTCCGATGAGGTGCAGTATGGCTGACGATAGCAAAAAGCGCGCTGGCGTAAGTTCCACAAAAGAAGGCGGTTATGCCTCACAAAAGCGTTATCGACAAAACCACCCAGATAGGGTGCGCGAGCAAAAGCGCAAACAAAATGAGCGTTTGCGTGGCTCTACCTATGAGCCAAAACTGCGCATACCTATGGATAACAAGCCCATACTCGAAAAACTTTTGGCGGATACAGGATTGAGCATAACTCAATTGTGCATCGGCGCGGTTGAGGAAAAGTATGGCGTAACCATACAGAAACAAGTTGACAAACCCGATACATGATGTTATCCTATGTATTAGTATAGCATTCGTGGTGGTTTGCTATATGCCCGCTTATGCGGGTGGTGTTTGTTTTCGTTTGAAAACATTTCATTGCGTTTTGGGGGTATCGTAAACCCCCGTCCTTTTTAATACTCACATTTCGCAAGAATGTCTTTGGCAGCTCAAAGTTACCGCAACAATAACTCGATTGCGCGGTTGATAGAGTTGCCTCACGCAAACCGCCAATCAATAAAATCTATAAGGAGGTATAGCGTGAACAAAGATAAAATTGACGAACTGCTCGACTATTACGTAGAGCATATGCCCCGCACCGCCTATCTCGTAAAGAATGCGGAACGCTACCCGCTTATCGAAAAAGCGGTCAAGGAAATTGCGGATATGGCTTTTCTATGCGACAGCCGCGCAAAAATTGACATTCACCCCGACGACCTTACAGGCACTACGCTTTGCTTAGACATTACGGCAAGCTTGTTTGTTGTCGATATGATTGACAAATTTTGCGACCTGTTAAAACTTGCGAGCACGTTTGAAGCGTGTCCGCTCACCACTGGTGATGTGTCGGTATCAATGACGTTCCAAGATGCTTGGATACCTGCGCCACCTAAAAAGTAAGCAACAAAAACCTAACGGCACCCATTACTTAATGCGGTGCCTTTTTTATTCTCAAAAAGGAGCGTAATTATGGATATCGTGACCGCCGAAACTATCGGCAAAAAATCGAAAGCGTTAAAGCATTGCGACAAGTTGCTCTCGAAAATCGATAAGAACGGCTCGGCGAAGGTCGTGCTGAACTGCACCGGCGTAGAGTTTGTCGTCCACAAAGACGATGCGATCTACTGTCGCATACAATCGACCAAGTATCGTTTGCTTGACGAAATCAGGTCGTATGAGCTGACGACTCGCTCGCAAAGAGCAATCGAACAGCCCGTTCATAGAACTGCCCCCGCCCCCGTCGGCGCAGCACCCGAATCCGAGGTACTCTCCGCCGAACAGCTGGCAAAAGCCAAGAAATCCGAGTACAACCGCCGCTATCGCGAAAAGGTTAAGGCTCGCATTGCCAACGAACAAAAATAAAAAAAGTCAAAAAAAGTTTGTAAAAACGCTTGACTTATGTCTAAATATGTTCTATAATCGTCTTGTCAATCACCAATGACACCCGTGAGGTGCCTAAAATTTTGGGACATTTGCGACATATTTAGACACTTCGCACCGTCGGCAGGTCTTATACCTCACAACACCTCCGCTCGGTAGGTATTCCCCCTTTGCCTACCGAGTGCCGACGGAACTTCACAATCGTATTCCTTACCTTAATGGTTTGGGCTTTGGGTAATACTCAAAGTATCAAAATGTCAGGGAGACCGACGGCGCCGCGGGACGACGCCTCAGGATGGAGCTGGCGTCAGGCACCAGCGTGCGCCAATCGCAATGGCTCTTGCTCAACAACTATCTACGGTATCAGCAAATTACTTCCCTTTCGACCTAACTTTTTCCCAATGTTAATCTCTCGATTACATCAAAGTTACTCGTAAGTTCACAGAAGCACCCGTATCCCGAGCCTCTCCGGAATCCCCGATGATGCTTCATTTCATACACAGGATTGTGAATTCTATAAAACATATTTAGACACAAGGAGTCGAAGATTATGTCTAATAGTATAAGGTTACACAAACAGCACGGCTTAAACCCCACTCTTTGTACCTGCTTCTATTGCGGACAAGAAACGGGTGAAATTGCCTTGCTTGGCGCCTCCTATGACGGCGAAGCGCCGATGCACCTTTGCACGAGCCTTGAACCTTGTGCGGCTTGCAAAGAAAAATTCAAAGACGCCGTAATTCTTGTGGAAGCGCGGCGCGACGAACGCGATAAACCGCAACCGACAGGTCGCTGGGTTGCGGTCAAAAAAGAATGCGTAACGTTGCCCAACAACGGAATTTGTTTTACGGACACCGAAACGATGAACAAATTGCAGAATATCTCTGCGTAAAAAACAAAAACTCAAACGGTTATGCTAAATACATATTAAATTTAGGCATTTGGTCACATCGAATGTAACAAAACGGTCTTTCATTGTTAGGCAACACATGACGAAGACATCACGAGCTGCGCTCAGTTCTGTCTTCGTAAGCTATTGCCAACAATAATCGCGGATCGACTGAGGCGCAAGCGCCTCCCTCTGTTGCTCCACGCTCCGAGGGCGGAGCGTTCGCAACTGTCGATCCCACGATTTCGCGTTTGAGTACTAACAAAAAATCTTAAAGGAGACCTCATAATGGTACCAGCACATTGGACTACGGTAGAACAAGCAAAGGCATATATCGCCGCTTGCGAGAAGAACAAAGTCAAGGGCTTAAAGTATTGCTCTGCCATCGATTTCGTTGCGAATCAAGGTAAAGAAAGATGCACTCGTTGTGGAAAATATAACTACCCCGACGAGATGGTCACAAAGGACGCGGACGGCAACAACATTTTGCTTTGTAAAGGGTGCTATAAAAGAGTGCTTGCAGAGCGGGGAAAGAACAGTACAACAATAAGAGGTTCAACCTAATGGAATTTAGAAGATTTGATAGTTCCGAGGGCAACGTTTTTAAGTATGTATTCAGTGGTAATGACTTCGTTGCTGAGTCCGTACTTTATCGCTATAATTCCTTTACCGAAAGGACAGTGATTTGCTGTTCAACACAAAGCGGTTGCCCCGTTGGGTGTTCTTTTTGCGGAACGGGTAAACGTTTCGTTAGAAACTTGACGAGCGACGAAATCGTTGCGCAAATCGAAGCGGTCATAAAAGACCAAAACATAGACGTACAAGAAGTTCGCAAATTTCAAATTATGTTTATGTCAATGGGTGAACCTTTGTTGAATTGGGATGCGGTAGCAATTGCGCTGGAACGTTTGAATGCGTTATATCCCACCGCACAATTGCTTATATCAACCATTGCCCCCAATAACCAACAAGCTTTAAGCGAATTTCTTAGGCTTTCTCAAAAAATCGATAAGATAGGCTTGCAGTTCAGCATACACCGCAGCAGGGACGAAGATCGTAATAAACTTATTCCCTACAAGAACAAGCTGCCCCTCGAAGAAATACGCGATTATGGGATTATGTGGTGGCATAAAACAGGAAGACACCCCTACCTCAATTATTGTGTAGAGGGATCCGCTAATTCTACCGAAGCCGACATTGCGAGATTACAAACTATGTTTAGCCCGCTTGTGTTTAATTTCACTTTTTCCGTTGTTTGCAGTAGCGACGAGACAATGAAAGATGCCGGTTACAAGGACTTAGACTTTATTCGTTCCGTTGAACAAAACTTTATAAACAAGGGCTACAACACTCGCGTCTTTGACCCCGCTGGGCAAGATGATATTGGCGGCGGTTGCGGTCAGCTCTGGTTCGTTCAGCGTTGGCTTGCAGAGCACAAGTCCATCACAACAAGTTAACAAGGAGCAAATATGTCAAACAGTAATACCATAGAACATTGTATGTTGGTTTGCTCTGATGTCCCCGATGAAACGATATGGCGGATATTGCTTAATTGCGCCACGGGGAACATAAATAAATGCACCAAATGCCCACTCCTTCAATACAAACCCAGCGGAGAGTGCTCCGTAAAGTTAGCGAAGCTCTCAATCGTGGGAATGCAACGCCTAAAAAATTCTCTCGCCTTATCTATTGAATAAAAGGAGTCTTTTATGGAAAGTGGAAAGTTCTACGGGATAAAGAATACACACAACGAATGGAGTAGCGGCTGGTCAAAGTTCTGCGTCACGCTCGAAGACGCCAAACGAGAATTACAAAATTGCAACGATTGGTATCGCGACAAAGGAACGGGGACTATATATGAAATTTCTTTTTCAGTGTCGGCACAAGGCGTTATAACATTCTCAACAAAAAAGATTTACGAACGCTAATAATTTGGGTTTTGGGCAGTAATGATTGACGAGGTGCTCGGCGGCAGAGAAGTTCCGCTTGTCTATCCCCCATTAAATAAAGACGCTTACAGCAACTTACATAAAAGGTAAACAAATTCTCCTGTAACAGAATTCAAGCGGGTTCGATTCCCGCAACAAATTAAGCGTCTTGTTTACATCCTCATCAGTAGCGTCGGCTGATGAGAGCCTGTTTAGGCAACCCCTGGGCTTAAAATATTGGAGGGCTGCCGGCGTTGATAGTTGTCGCCTGTAAAACTATCGAAGGCACACACAGCAATTATGTAGGTAAATTTTTTTCAGGTAAAAAACATCTATATATTGTGCCTTGTAAAGGGAAGATTGTGTTTCATTTGCGAAATGGGTAGGGTTCGCTCACAGCAATCTTAAAAGCAGAAGAAAATATATTTCCTCAACAACTCACATTCTTCCCTCTTTCCTACCTTTACGGAGATGTAGCTCAACTGGATAGAGCGTCGTTAAAGACGAGTCTTGTTAGGCTCATACAGCAACTTTTCTTTTGCATAGGGTGCCGAAGGTTGCAGGTTCAAATCCTGCCATCTCCATCATTTGGGAGCGTAGCTCAGTTGGTAGAGCACGTATCATTACGAGGTTTGATAAATCTCTTACAGCGATTTTATTTTAGCTCTGTTAAAGCCGTGGTCGTGGGTTCGAGTCCCGCCGCTCCCATTCTTTTGTACCATCAACTCAAAGACGGTAACAGCAACGTTACAAAACAAGGACTTGAAATCTCTTTTTGAATTCCGTCTTGGAGTTAAGATTTTATATTTTAATTCATTGGAGGTAAATATGTCTAACTTTATGGAAAATCTCAAGCGCACTATCGGCGAAGACTTCAACGAGTCCGTTACGGAAAACGGTGCGGTTGGGTATCGTACCACGGGCAAAGAATTGCTCGACCTCAACTTTGCGGTATCTTCGTTGCGCAACGAAACTCCGGAACGCATCAAGCAAAGATTTGCAAAGGCATTCTTCGAGAATAAACTTCTCGCAATAAAGTGGCTCTTCTTCGCTGGCGACGTTCGCGGCGGACTTGGAGAGCGTAGACTGTTCCGCATCGGTATGGAATACCTTTCCGTAAACGAAGCGGATATGGCAGTCAAACTTCTCAAACTCATCCCCGAATACACACGTTGGGACAACCTTGTTGTTCTTCTCGATACGAGCCTTTGCGACGAAGCGGTGGCAATCATCAAAGAGCAACTCAACAACGATATGTATGCAATGGGACAAAAGAAAGCGATTTCGCTCTGCGCGAAGTGGATGCCGTCGGCAAACGCATCGTCGAACGAAACCCGCCGCCTTGCAAAGGTTCTCATCAGTAAGCTCGGTATGACCGAAAGACAATACCGTAAAATGCTCGCCGCGCTTCGCTCTTACACGAACGTTGTCGAGGTTAAGATGAGTAACCGCGAATGGTCGGGTATCGATTACTCGGCGGTTCCTTCGAGGGCAAACCTCATCTACAACAACGCATTCCTTCGCAACGACGAACAGCGCCGCAGAGAATATCTCGGTAAGCTCGAAAAGGGCGAAGCAAAAATCAACGCGGGTGTTCTCTTCCCTCACGACATCGTTCACCGTTACGCTTTACAAAAGAATGACACCGCGCTTGAAGAAATGTGGAAGGCTCTTCCCGATTACGTTAAAGAAAACGGCAACACGATTTGTGTTGCAGATGGTTCTGGCAGTATGAGCTGGAACGGCTTGGGCGGCACGAGCGTAACTGCGCTTAGCGTGGCAAATGCGTTGGCAATTTACTTCGCAGAAAGAAGCTCGGGGCAGTTTAAGAATAAATATATCACATTCAGTGAACATCCGAAACTCGTTGACTTCTCGCACTGCACCACCCTTCGTGATAAGATTCGCCTTGCGCTCTCTCATAACGAATGCGCCAACACAAACGTTGAGGCTGTGTTCGACTTGATTTTGCAAACGGCGATCAACGCAAACATGAAGCAAAAGGATATGCCGTCGAACATCCTTATCCTCTCCGATATGGAGTTTGATAATTGCGCAGTATCCTCTCGTCGCTCTGGCTATAGCAGCGCAAAAGTCGATAAAAAGCTCTTCTCGGTTATTGCAAAGCGTTATGCGGATAACGGCTACAAGCTCCCCCGCTTGGTATTCTGGAACATTTGCAGCCGCACGGGAACTATCCCCGTAAAAGAGAACGACCTCGGCGTTGCTTTGGTAAGCGGTTTCAGCCCCTCCATCGTCAAGATGGTTCTCAGCAACTCCACCGACCCGTTTGAGTGCTTACTCGAACAGCTTAACAGCGAACGTTATGCTCCCGTAGAGCAGGCTGTTAAGAACTGATTGTAAAGTTCCGTTTCAACTTTGCAATCACGGTTTACGACATATGTTCGCCGTAGGAAACGGTAATACGGCGTTCATATATATTTTAGTGTCTATGCAACATATTTAGACACCACACGTCTTGTATCCAACTCAATGTTGAGATAAAAAATATTTTTTTTCAAAAGGAGAGTCAAGTATGAAACTCACAATCACCGGAGATGCTTATGCACTCACCTCCACTATCAAAGTGGACGAAATCGAACTTCTCAAGAAGTACAACCCCGACGCACTGTCCGTAAAGGATAAGGACGGCAACGTGAAGTTCAAGGTATCGTACAGCGAAGGCAAAGGCAGCATCACTCCCTACGGCGTAACGTTCGGCGGCAAAGGTCGCGGCGAAAGCGACGGCTGTGCAACCGTTACGGGCACGCTTCCCGCAGGTCTCAGCACGGACGAAGCGAAGAAGTACGTGGCGGAACTCGTCGGCGGCGTGGTTGCTTATCTCGAGCAGCTTGAGAAAGACGTCACCAAGGCGGCAGAAGCGGTTTCGACGCAGCGCAAGAAGCTCATCGACGGCATCACCGTAGCGTAACCAACAAACGGCGGGGCGCTGAAATGCGCCCCACTCCCCTTGCGGGGGCGATCACCCGCAAACCAATCATCAAAAATTTTTAAGGAGAAATCATTATGATTAAAGTTCTTGTAAAAACCAACACGACGCGCCAGGAAGTTATCGCAGAAGTAACGGAGACCCCCGCTCAGGTATTTGAAAAGGCAAATGCGGGTGTATCCGGCGCAATGGTCAACCTCAACGGCACCGTCCTCACGGCAACCGATTTGAACTCGACGTTCGAGAAGCTCGGCGTGGTCGAGGGCGCAACCGTAAACCTGAACAGTATCGTAAAGGCAGACGGCGCAAGATAAAAAAGAATACATAAAGGAGCGTACAGGATATGGAATCTGTAAACACCATCATTACGGGTTCAAATGCTAACGTTTTCTTTGGCACTGACAGTTCCCCTCTGGGCAGCCTTACTCTCGGAGCAACGTTACGTTTCATCGCCCTGAAACACCATCAGGGCGATATTGAAACGATAAAACCGATAAAGGTTATGACGAATCAGTTCTCCGAATATAACAACGGGAACCATTATGCACAGCAAGCCAAAGACAACAGTATTGAACTCTATATTTTATCCGCGCCGCGTGGCGCACAACTGCCTACCGTTAACGAAGATGGTTGGGCTTCGCTGGATACTCCTCCCTATCCTGTCGCCCCGTTTCTTACAACGGCATCGGAAACTCGCATTTATGTTAATACCGAGTTGAAGAGAACAGTTATCTTTGTCAGACAGCCGACTGAACGCTGGGTAGATATGCTTTGTTCGTCAATGTTCAGAGTACTTCCCTGGTATTTTGCCGAGGATATGAGCGACGAAGAAACAGCACTGTTCAGGGCAATAAGCAAAAAAGACGCCAGCACGTTCAATAATATCATCAACACGCTTTGCGCTAACTACGACTTCCAAGCCGCAAGGTTCAGAAAAGTCCTCATTGGATGGAATGATGGTTACCGTAAAAAGCAAATTCTTACACTGAAAAGTGCGTGCGAAGATTACCACAGAAACATAGCACAGTATCAGGAAGAGATTGCTCGTCTGTTCAATAAGCTCGAGCAGAGTAGCGTTAATTTAACGGCTCTTGAAGCTCAGGGTGACAGCACGGATGATAGCGTATATAAATTCTTTATGATGCACAAGCAGATAAGCATCATTAGCACGCAGCAAAATAGCGACGGCAACGTGATGGATTATTGCGTTACTGAAACAATCGAATATTTTGACGCCGACGAATTTATGAGATTGTACACAAACTCGTCTTCGTCGATAGGTCGCGCACCAAAAGATGTCAAAGACATCTTCCACGCCGTATTTGCTGGAGGAAAAGGCGCGTTTAGAGTTGAGGGCGTGTTCCGTCTGGTAAACCTTTCGAGCATTGTAGCGCGTAGAGGTTCTACTTCGGGACAATTCTCCGAAACTCATATGCCCCACCCGCATCTGTATCACCATGCTTGCCTCGGTGGTAACGAAACGTACATTAACAACTACCTGCAACAGGGCAACTGGGATATGGCTATCGAGCAAACAATCGCGGCGGTCAAAAATATCAACTTCGGAGACGCAACTGTCATTCGCGAATTTGTTGAAGACGTGCAAAATTGTCTCGACAGTTCACGTAGATGTATACTTGCCGATAACGGTAAAGAAATGACGCTCCGCGAATTCCTTACGTACATCAGAGAGAATCACGAGAATGAGGGTACTGCGAATGGCTAAGAAAATTTTTGCAACCGAAACGGAAATTGCCGAATTTTTGCGCTCGGCACAAGCACAGTTGTTGGCGGAAAGCCACAACTTAAAGAAAAGAAAGTTCCAGAACGACCAAGCCGACGGCGTCACGCTTAACTTCAAATTAAAAGAAGTTAAAGACGACCGTAAGGCAACGATAACGCTCTCGGCGCAAGCTTATATGAAGATTTTTGCGTTGGTTCACACCTACTCAACCGAAGTTGAATGGCACGGAGTTGTTGAAAGAACCGCAGCAGATGCGTTCTATATTAAGGACGTGCTCATCTTCCCCCACAAAGTTACCAGCGCGACAGTCATCTCCGATCAAACGGAGTACGAAAAATGGCTCGACACACTTGACGACAACACGTTCAATGCCCTCCGCTTCCACGGTCACTCTCACGTAAATATGGGAGTTACACCGTCTGACGTTGATATGACATATCGCTACAACATCCTCAACAACTTCGGAACTCCTTCCGAAACTTCCGACCTCTTCTACATCTTCCTTATCTTTAATAAGCGCGGCGATATAAGCGGTGAAATTTACGACCTGCAAAATAATGCGCTTTACTCGAAGTCCACAACCGCCGACGAAATTAAGATTGTAATTGAAGATTGCGATTGGCTTACCGACTTCCTCGATGAAGCAAAGAAAGTTGTAACGGAATCATACGGATACAGCAGTTATGGCGGTGGCAGCTATGGCGGTAACAGCCATAGCGGAACTACGACGACACCCAAGTCCACCTCTCCGAAGCGCGGCGCAAAAGCTGAGGCTCGTCAAGGGAGTTTGCTCGATGATGACGACACAGACGACGATTACTACGCCGGCGTTTACGGCAGATACGGAGGACATTATTAAAATGAACCTTGTAAAATCTCAAGACTACTTTAACCCGTTGGACGTCACGAAACGCTGCCACATCATCGGGTGTGGCTCCGTTGGTTCGACGGTCGCAGAACTTCTCATTCGCCTCGGTCTTACAAAGATATCCCTCTACGACTTCGACGTTGTATCGGCTCATAACCTTGCAAACCAGATGTTTGTGAACGCCGACATCAAGCGCTTAAAGACGGAAGCCGTAAAAGATATGTTACTCGCTATCAACCCCGAAGCGAAGAACGATATAAAGATTTGCAACGAAGGCTGGACTGAAAAGTCAAGGCTTGACGGATATGTCTTCCTTTGCGTTGATAATATTGACCTCCGCCGCACGATTGCGACGAAGAACAAAGCAAATATGTCCATCAAAGCAATGTTTGATTTTAGAACAAGGCTTGAAGATGCACAACACTACGCCGCGGATTGGCACGATCCGAAAAGCGTTGAGAACTTTCTCAAAAGTATGGAGTTCTCTCACGAAGAAGCTCAGGAGTCCACTCCTATGACGGCGTGCCACGTTGAAATGGGCGTTGCTCCTACGGTAAGAATTGTTTGCTCGTATGGAGTATCGAACTTTATGAACTTCGTTCGCAAGAACGAGTTGAAAAAGATTGTAACAATTGATGCGTTCAACTTTGAAGTAGACGCATACCGAAACTAATAAAGTAATGCTTATCTTTCGATAAGGCTTTAGGTTATATCTGAAGTGCCAAAATGTCCGGGAGACCAAGGGAGGAGCGACCGATGGAGTCACATCCTGCGAGCGCAGCAAATAACGTCCTTGAAACAAAGACCCACCGTTCGACTGCCCAACAAGGGTTGGGTCACCGAAATCCCACCCACATTTAAGGAAATTATTTTTATTTTCTTCCGAATTACCTGACCAACACCAGTTGCAAATAGTACTTCTAAAGGTTCCATGGAAGACAATCTAAAAAACAGTTTATTAGGAGAACAAACAATGCCGTACATAACAGTACCCGTAAGTCAAAAGTTCCATCAGATTTCTTTTGACGATATTTTGAACGGAATGAACGAGTCCGTGTTTGAGCGTCAGATGGAAGACACTCACGATACTAAGACCGTGTTCAGAAACAACACACCGCAAAAACTCCTCGACGATACGGATTTTGACGAAATGATTGCGGCTCTTGTAAGATTTAACGAAAAGTACATCAATCTCATCAACACCGAAGACAAGTCCATTCTGTATAGGAGTTTCAAAATCCCCAAGCGTAGCGGCGGTCTTCGTCAGATAAATGCACCGCTTGACGATTTAATGAACGCACTGAGGGAACTCAAATATCTTTTTGAGAAGAAACTTTATGCAAGCTATCATACCGCGGCATTTGCCTATGTAAAAGGCAGAAGCACTATCGATGCAGTTAAAAGACATCAGCGCAATAAGTCGCGCTGGTTCTTGAAGCTCGACTTCCACGACTTCTTTGGAAGCTCGAAGCCCGAATTTATCATCTCGCAGCTTGAAACCATCTTCCCCTTCAACGAAATCGTCGCAAGACCTAACGGAAGAGAAGCTCTGGTAAAAGCATTGTCGATATGCTATCTCAACAACGGTTTGCCGCAGGGCACCCCCATTAGCCCTACCCTTACCAACTTGTTTATGATACCCATAGACCACTACATTGCAAAGACCGCGAGAGAGATGACTCCACACCTCGTCTACACAAGATATGCGGACGATATCATCCTTTCGAGCGACTTGGCGTTTAATTGGCGCGAGGTTCAAGACACCATCGTAGACATAGTTGCTAACAAGTTCCACGCCCCCTTCTCTCTCAACATGACAAAGACGAGATACGGAAGTTCCGCTGGTCGAAACTGGAACTTGGGCGTGATGCTCAACAGCGATAACCAAATCACAATCGGTCATTCCAAGAAAAAGGTTTTCAAGGCAATGCTGTTCTCGTTTATGAACGACGAGAAGAACGGCAATGTATGGAGCCTCGAAGATACACAGCACCTTCAAGGGCTTATCTCTTACTATAAGATGGTAGAAGGCGCGACAATTGAGACGATTATTAAGTCGTACAGTGCAAAATTTAATAAGGACGTTGAACAAACTATCAAAGATGTTCTCCGTGCCGGTTAACCTTAAAACCCAAAAAGCTTAAATAGATATGCCAATTTTATACATAACATTGGGCATCTGGTTATATCGGATGTAACGACCTAAATCGTAACAAAAATCATTTTATGATAATAACTTAAACCGATTCCTGCGAAATCGAGTTTAAGTTATGATAATAAATTGATTTTAACGGCGGCTCCTCCGCTGGAGGTCTGCCGCCGCCCCCTTTTCGTGTTTAAGCTTTTACTTACAATCGTTATGTCTACCTTCGTGTAGAGCTTTAGATTATATCTGAAGTGCCAAAATGTCGGAAGGACGGAGGACGCAGCCAGAGGAAATGATTCATCTGAGCAAGCTTACTTCCGCCGTCTGCGCGCTACTTGGTCTGTCGGGAAACGAAGAAACCAAATCATTGCATTAGTTTGCCACATATTTCTTTGAACTTTCGCTTGACTTTTTCACAAGAACAATCCAAAGAATGTCCAAAGAACCCTGTTGCAGCAGGCATTCAATCCTTCATGATCACCCAGTATATTACATGGATTGTAAGAACACAAAACAAAATGGAGATTTGCAATGGCGAATATGTATGATGTAACAATTTATACGGACGGCGCCTGCTCTGGCAATCCCGGGGCTGGCGGTTGGGGTGCCATATTGATGTGTGGTGATCACTCCAAGAAACTCAGCGGTAGCGAAGCTGAAACTACTAACAATAGAATGGAATTAGCTGCGGTTATCAATGCCCTCCTCGCTCTCAAATCTCCAAGCCGTGTTACACTGTATAGCGACTCCGCTTATGTTGTAAATGCTTTCAACCAAAAATGGTTGGAAAACTGGCAAAACTCCGCTTGGCGAACAAGCGGAAGAAAGCCCGTACAAAACAAAGATTTATGGCTGAAACTTATTGAGCTGACCAAAATTCATAAGGTTAAGTTCGTGAAAGTTAAAGGTCATTCCGATAACGCATTCAACAATGAGTGCGACAGGCTCGCCACCGAGGCGATAAAAAATATTAAGAGGTAATACATATGGAAGCAAAATGCAGTTTCTGCGATTTGTTTGGCGAGAAGCCCCACTGCCACAATTGCAAAATATTCAAGAAAACGAAAACTCACGTGCCGCAAGAAATTGACTGCTCCCTCGAGGAACTCGTCGAGTATATCAATACTCACGAGGATGTTACTGAGCGCTTCGGAGTTGGTGACTACAAAACAATCGAATTGTATACCGGCGAGAAAGTCAAAATGATTTTGCTTGATACGGATAAAGACGACCTCGCCGAAGGCGAAGGAAACGCAAAGACTACATTCGGCATCTTAACTTATGACGGTCTGTTCCGTATGAACAAAGAAAACACTAATAGAACAAGCTGGAAAGATTGCGAGATGAGAACTCGTATGGAAAGGATATTCCGCCTTCTTCCCGAAATAATCCGTAATAACATCAAGCCAGTGGTTAAGCGAACTTCCGCTGGCGGTGGCAGCAGAGAGATTATAATGACTACGGATAAGTGCTTCCTCTTCAGCGAAGTGGAAATCCGAGGTGAAGTTCAATATTCTCGCCCCGGCGAAGGTGAACAGTATGAATACTTTGTATCGGACGAAGGAAGAAACTTTGACGATTATAAGTGGCTTCGCTCTCCGTATTGCAGTGGTAGCCTCAACTTCTGCTATGTCGTCAGCACGGGTTCCAGCAGTAACTACATTGCCAACTACAGTCTCGGCGTCGCTTTCGGCTTTTGTCTCTAATCTAAAATCTAAAAATCAGCACCGAATGGTGCGTGAAGGAGCTAACAATGTACGATACTTATATGTCTGAAGAGGCATTTGATAATCTCACTGCTGGTGACGAAGTTACCGTTCGCAGCCTTGACGATTTAATTCACGATTTCGGGGCAGATATTAACGTCCCTTGTGGTTGGAGTTCAGATATGGATGAACTCTGCGGTCAAACGTTAATTGTAGACTACGTCGAGCGCGACCAAACCATAGATTTTGGTATCCTTCACACAAAAAATTGCGGGTGGTCATTCTCTCGTCAAATGCTTGAGCCAAAAGAATATCAAGGCGTATCACAAGAAGAAATATCTGAGCTTTGGGAAAGTATGATACTCGGAGGTAACGATGATAAAAAACAATAAATTTTGGGATGAATGCACCGATGGTTCTCTCAGACAAAAAATTGCGGAGTTCATAGATAAAAATCCCGCCGTATCTCACCTCAAAGATAAGGCATACTACGACTTTGAGGATGCTCTCGTTGCGCTCATTTACGACAACCGTGAAATGATATCAAAGGAAGTTGACTTAGAATATCAACGCGAAGACTTCTTGACACAAGCGAAAGAAGAATTCGGCGATGACGTTGAAGAAGCTGTAAAGGTTCTTCCCATCGATGTTATCGACAATATGATCAACCATTGGCAGGAAGCGCTTGACGATAACGACGAATATTGGGACATCACTTGGGGCGAATTGTCTAATGTCTTAACCGACAGCAGCATCTCTCCTCTCATCGGCATTGACGACTATCCCACCAAGGAAGCGCTCATTTATGTCGCATACTTGAAAGAATGGTATTCGGATATGCCTCCTGAAATGCAAGGGCAAGAACCTGTCTGTATCGACGAATTCTTCAACAACGAGATGGCTGACGACGAATTAAGCGAATATTACATCAAAGCCGCCAAGAAGCTCTTTGGCGATAAAATTAAGAGCTATTAAAACATATTTAGACACGGAGCGTGCTATGGAACTTAACATCAATTACAAAGTCGAACTCGACAATGAGTGTATAGACGATATAATGGCTACCGCCTTAGAAGGTGGCATTACATATTGGTGCGATGCCGCCGAAGTTGTTGGCGATTATCTTGGCGAGTATGCCAGCGAACAAATATCTCGCGGCGGCACCCTTAAGCTGCACGACTCCGAGGAAGATGAAACATATGAACTGACACTGGACAAGTTCCTTGCTGGACTTGCAAAGGCTATCGGCGAAGGTGGTCTCGATGTCCTCCACGAAGGAAAGATTGATCCCTCATCCATTGATGCCGAAGACGCCGATGTAATCATTCAGTATGCAATTTTCGGTGAGGTGGTCTATGGTTAAGTTTTATATGCTCATAGGCTTGCCGGGGTCTGGCAAAAGTGAAGTTGCACGTCAGCTCGCCGATAGCAACACCACTATCTTATCATCCGATGCAATACGTAAAGAATTCTATGGCGACGAAACGATACAGGATGACCCCGCAAAAATATTTGAGGAAATGCAAAGACGCACCATCGCCGCATTGAAAGACGGAAAGAATATCATATATGACGCAACTAACATCAGCCGCAAAAAGCGTAAGCACCTCTTATCAAGCATCACAATCCCTTGCGAGAAGATTGCCTATGTAGTATGGGCAAGATACGAAACTTGCGTTGCAAGAGATACTGGTAGAAATCGTAATGTTGGTGAGAACGTAATTAAGCGTATGCTTCTCAACTTCCAGCCTCCCTATTACGACGAAGGCTGGGATAGTATTGAGTTCAAACTGAATGACGAGCCCTACAAGCGTAGTAATTATGAGGACTGGCTTAACTGCGAACACGATAATCCTCATCACAATAACACTGTTAAAGAACACACCTTAAACGTTATGACCGAGGCGGCAAAATTGCAGCAAGGTAGGCGTCAAGGTAAAGGTGTTGCAATCACGTTACTTGTTGCCGCAAGTCTTCATGACATCGGTAAGAAGTTTGTAAAAGCCTTTAAGAATAGCCGTGGCGAGCCGTGTGATATTGCACACTTCTACAACCACCACAATGTGGGCAGTTACTTTGCTATCGGCTATGAAGAAACGCTTGGGTTACATACCAAACAAAGAGCTTTAATTTATTGGCTTATAAACGTACATATGGATCCATTTCTCAATACAAAATATAGCGCAGCGCTCCCCGATGAATTGTCACATTTATTAAATGCCTTTCATCAGTGCGACGTTGCTGGAGCATAACTATGGAAATTTTAACATCCACAAAAAATGTATCAAAAGTAATCTTCAAACTTACGTTAGACTGGGCGACGAATGATGAGCGCGATAACGAAACGTTGCTCTTTAACAATAAGGAAGACGCTGTTGAAGAGTTTGAGGCTCAGCTCAAAAAGATTAAAACAGATAAGTCTTCTTGGGAATACGAAGCCTTAAAAGAAGCTGCCGACGAACACAATTACGATGAGGAGTTAGAGCCGCAATATTTAACCGGTGAGTACGATTATATGTCTCGGTTCACAGTAGACTTCAATCATCTTCTAAATCACCCGAATACGGATATCCTCTTAAAATCTTTTGTTCTTTACCAAGAAGGCTATGAGGATACCGAACACACATACCTTACCCTTCGGGCAGTTTGCATTTTGGAGCATTAAAATGAACAAACAAGAACGCAATAGCCTTATCCGTACAAAAGTGCAGCAGCACTACAGAGAAGCTTGCCTTATGGGACACGAAGTTTTTGGTGTGTTCTTACAGGGCAGCCAGAACTATGACCTCGATGTGTACAGCGAGCAGTATCAAAGCGATGTTGATACAAAGGTTATCGTGCTGCCTTCGTTCGATGACTTCTGCCGCGGGAAAGCCCCTATCTCTACCACCTGTGAACGTGAAAATAAAGAACATATTGATCTGAAGGACATTCGCATTATGTTTGAGACGTTTAAGAAGCAGAACGTTAACTTCGTCGAAATTCTCTTCACTAAGTATTTTATCGTCGCAGACAAATATGCAAAATATTGGAGAAAGCTGCGTCGCCTTGCGGAGGATCTTGTTCACTGTCACCCTTCTCAAACCCTCAAAACAATGGCTGGTATGAGCTATGAGAAACATAAGGCTCTCTGTCACCCTTATCCTACTATTAAACATAAAATCGACCAATACGGATATGATGGCAAACAACTCCATCACATTATCCGTGTAAACGAATTTATGAAAAACTATATTGCCGGTATGCCGTTTGATAAATGTTTAACCACCCACGATGACCGAACACTTATCTTAATGGCAGAGGCTAAACTCAACACCATTCCACTCGCTGACGCATTAAAAATCGCTAAGGAATTGGATGATGAAAATGCAGCGCTGAAAAATAAATACATTGACGAACATGGCACAGAGTGCGACGCAACACCCTACGAAAAGCTGGAACAGATAAAGATTGATGTGCTTCGCCAGTGGTTTAAGGAGCAACTATGCGGTACTTTGTAACAGCAGACCCACACGGGTTCTTCACCATAATGCACGATGCTCTCATTGCGCAGGGGTTCGACGAAGATAATCCAGAGCACAAGCTGATTATTTGCGGCGACTTAATGGATCGTGGTAAAGAAGCTCGTAAAATGCAGACTTACATCCTCTCGTTGCTCGAAAAAGATAGGGTTATTCTTATCCGCGGCAACCACGAAGATTTAATGTTGGATATGATTGAGGATATGAAAGTTGGTGACCCTTTCAGTCTTCTTTACTCGCATCATGCAAGCAATAGAACGCTCGATACGGCGTTGCAACTCACTGGGGCAAAGAAAAATGAACTATTCAATGACATAATGTCTGTTGCGAGTTCAACCGCCGCTACTCTTTTTGTCCGCAAGATAATACCAAAGATGCTTAATTTCTATGAAACGGAGCATTACGTATTTGTTCACGGTTGGGTACCTTGCGGAGTTGACCCAAAAGAAGGATACTTCACCAAAGACCTTAAAAGCGCCACAGATGCCGAGTGGGCTGAGGCAAGATGGGAAAATGGTATATCGATGGCTGTCGAATGCGGTGCTATCATCCCAAACAAGACAATTGTGTGCGGACATTGGCACACATCATTCGGACATAAGCTCGTTGGCAAAATAAAAAATGAATTCGGCGCCGATGAAGACTTCTCGCCTTTTTATGCTAACGGTATTATAGCGCTCGACGCTTGTACCTCTCATTCAAAGAAAATAAATTGCATCGTCATCGACGATTAACACTTTAAGGGTGTCGTTTAATGGTAGGACGGTGGTCTCCAAAACCATTGATGAGTGTTCAATTCACTCCACCCTTGCCACTTGGAAGTGTGGCAGAGTCTGGTTTAATGCACCAGTCTTGAAAACTGGCAATCCGCAAGGGTTCGTGAGTTCAAATCTCACCGCTTCCGCCAAATAAATTTATAGGAGTATATATAATGTCTCATTTCGCTGTTGCCGTTATCACGAAAGGCAAACCCACCGAAGATGTGCTTGCAGCTATGCTCGCACCGTATGACGAGAACAAGGAAGTTCTGCACTTCACCTCTCGTGAAGAACTGATTAAGCAGAAGCGTCAAGAAATCAGTAACTTTATCGAGAGTAACTACGCAAGATATCTTACCGATAAGGAAAAATATCTTTCCGAATGCACCAATCAAAACCACGTCAAGTACATAACTGAGGAATTTCCCAAAATGCTTTTGTGGACTGACGAGGAATGCTATCAGGACGCTATTAAAAATACGGAAAAAGAAAATATTTGCAAAGACGGCAGCGTTCGTAGTACTTACAACCCCGATTCTAAGTGGGATTGGTATCAGATCGGCGGACGTTGGGCTGGTTTACTCACCGTAAAGAAAGGCACGCCGCACGAAAACGGTGAAAAGAGCTGGACTTGGGACGAGAAAAATCCTTACGAAAGCACAGGCGACATCATTAAGTGCGACAGTGCTCGCATTAAAGATTTGGTGTTCCTCGATAAAGAAAAAGATGCGCAGAGAGCGCGCCGCTTCTGGGAACTTCACGTCGAGGGTGCTGAGCCGCAAAACGATGAAGAACGCGATATGCTTAAGTGGGCGTGGTACAAGAAAGAGTACTATATCGAAACCTACAAAGACAAAGAGACTTACGTTCGTTGCGAGTCTGCGTTCAGCACGTATGCCGCTATCACTAAGGATGGCAAATGGCACGCAAAAGGTAAGATGGGCTGGTTCGGTATGTCGTCCGACGAAGATGTTATTGCTTGGCACGATGGATATCAAAAGCTTATCTTTGACGACGCTGAGGAAGATGACTACATAACGATAGTTGACTGCCATATTTAATATCAAAGTACCCTTTTATTCACAATTAGGAGGCATTTATGTCTACAAGAAGCGTCATTTGTAAAGAGACACTCAATAAAACCTATGTTGGCATCTATTGTCACAGCGACGGCTACCCCCAATGGGTAGGTAAAACGCTGCTCGACCACTATTCTGACAGAGACAGAGTTGAAAAACTGCTTCATCTTGGCGATTTATCTTGTTTGGAAGAAAAAATCGAGCCAGACACCGATAGAATACATAATTTTGATAACCCTCAGGGCGATGTTTGCGTTGCATACCACCGAGATCGCGGTGAAGAGCTACGACAAGCAAGACCAATTAAGCTCGACAAGGCTCGCGAGGTTTATTGGGCAGAGTTTATGTATGTCTATATGTTAGACGGAACGTGGTACTTTGCTGATTTATGTTCGGACAACCCAATTCTCATTCCGCTTACAAGAAATTACACGGAGTATGAGGACGAAGACGAATGAAGAAAGGGTTGAAAAAGTTCACGGTTCCCTACTCTGGGCGATACTTCGACGGCGGCAGAATATATGGACAGCGTGTTGTCTTTGCTGAAAACGCAGAAGCCGCCACACAAAAAGTTCAAAAAACCTTTGATGACCGCGATGATGAGCCCATTATGTATGCCGGCAAGGCTACAAAGTGGGTTCACGGCGAGGTTAGCGATTGCGAAATATATCCGTATTGGGAGTAGCAATACTTCCACCCTTGGAGGGTTAAGCATAGTTGGTACTGCCGCGGCTTGCTAAGCCGTTCTCCGTTAATTCGGAGCGTAGGTTCGAGTCCTACACCTTCCGCCAAAGGTTCTCTCACAGATAATTCTGGGGATTAAATATCGGGGGTATTCCTCGAAGCCGACTGGGGAGCAAATATCCAACCCTGAGTATTTTTCGGGTTAAGTATGCGCGGTTGACTGACCTTAAAGTCAAATTTGGCTCGATAGCTCAGTTTGGTTAGAGCGCCAGCCTGTCACGCTGGAGGTCACGGGTTCGAGCCCCGTTCGAGTCGCCATATACCACCAGTAAGTCCTACGTCAACGCTATTATCTCGGTAAGCACGGTGTAAACGTGTCGTCCGTAGGCAAGTGGTTATCGCCGCATAGACAAAATGGCTAAAGTCACCACCCTTTCACGGTTGAGTTTGAGGGTTCGACTCCCTCTGCGGTGACCAATGCTGGATTAGCTCAATTGGCAGAGCAATCGCCTTGTAAGCGATAGGTTGTCGGTTCAACTCCGACATCCAGCTCCATATATGGGGCTGAGAAAGGTTTCGACTACGATTAAAACCAAAGTGAATTCGTAGGACTTGGGTTCAAATCCCAACAGCTCCACCACTCTTCGGAGGCTCAAACAGCTATGCTAACCTGTAATACATACTGTTAGGCATTTGCTGATAGTGAATGTATCGCGACAACCTACACAACAAATCAGATATTGCATGAAGCCCGTTGCACGGGCTCGTGAATATCCGATTCGTTAACGAACTTATTGGAGGTAATAAGTTCCCCTATTGTGTTTGAGCCCTTGAAGTCGTCCTTCGGAGTGAGCAAATGTTCCACCTATGACGTTAAAAGCGGGTAAGTATGGCGGTTAGCTGACCTTAAAGCGAAGTTGGTGCCACGAAGCTCGTATGGCTATGATACGAGAAAAATCACGCCGTGGGTTGAAGGAGCGGTCAAATAGCAGCAGTGGTAAATGGAGTTTGATGAACAGCCAACGATTTTATAGGGGCGTAGCGTAATGGTAGCGCACGGGACTTTGACTCCCGCAGCGATGGTTCGAGTCCATCCGCCCCTGCCATTAAGTAGATGTCTCGCCCAACAATGGGGACTACATCATATAAGCCAATTCGCGATAGGCTTTTGTGAACAGAGACGCAAAATACATATATAGGAGACTTTTTTATGGACAAGAATGTTCCTAACACGACAGCGCCCGCAGTGCCGACACCTACGGCAGAAGAACTTTGCGGCTCGGCAAACATCCTCGACACCGTACACCTCAAGAACCTCGTGGACGACCTGTCAAAGCTTTACAGCACGTCGGTTAACACCAAGGTTGCAAGAGACTCGAAAGTTGCGGCAGAGAAGCGTCTGATTCAGGCAATCCGCGCCAACCTTGACCGTTACGACGGCTAAGTCAAAGAACATTTGTAATAGTCCTTACGCTATTACAAATTACTGGGGTGCAAGGTCGTGCGGTTATCCGTATATAGGTTCAACCCCTATCACCCCAACCAATGCGATTATGTACACTCCTTTTTAACATCGCATCTTTTAAGACACATACAGCAATTTTAACAATACAGATGATTGAGACAAACTCGCTGGCGAGCTGTCCACGTTCTAACCGTTTGTTAGATGACCTTTGGCAAAGCCAAATGATTTATGCTTAAAAATCATACGTTTCCGCAAAAGCAACTGGGAGCGGGTAAAACGTTAGTTGGTTGCCCTGTTAGCAGGTATCAATGTGCCTTGTAATTCATCCGCGTAGCTCAGTCGGTAGAGCACGTGACTTTTAATCACGGCGTCGTGAGTTCGATTCTCACCGCGGATACCATTAGAGAGATGTTGGTTCAACTCCAACACCGTCCACCTTGGGGCGGTTCGTTCAATATCAGGTAGGATGCTCTATTCAAGGGCGTATCTCAGCCTTTAAGTGAGACAGTTAATTTAGTTAGGTTCTCGGTTAGCGGACAACGATGCCGCCTAAGAAATCTCGGTATGCAGACAATCTTTACACGTTCGCGGATTTGCTATTTATAAGCTCAACAGTGTAATAACTTAGACGCCGATGAAGAAGTATTAAATGAAAAAGAACGGTGAGTGAAAATAGTGTGGCACTCTCAAATCCTGAAACAAGCTCTTCCCTAACTAAAACTTTTGCGGGTATAGTCAAAAGGTTACGACGTCTGCCTTCCAAGCAGAAGGTGCGGGTTCAATTCCCGCTACCCGCTCCACTATGTTGCTCTTGCAGGAGTAACATAAACACCTCTTCAAATGCACCGGCGCTTATGACAACTGCAACACGTCATAACCAAGAAACGTCAGGGTACGTGCCGCCCTACCCACTTGCATCTGGGCAAGAGAAATCTTGGACGAGCGAAGAGGAATTTATGAGAGAGAAGCACAAAGGCAATGCAGGGACTTGAAATCTCTTTAGATGGCGCCATCTATTGTGGCGGTTCGATTCCGCCCTCTCTCAACATCAGGATGTAGTCGAATTGGCATAGACATCGGGCTTAAACCCCGTGCTTTGTGGGTTCAACTCCCACCGTCCTGACCAGTTGCGCCTCCCAGCCACGTTAAGGGTATTGGGAATAGCTGAAGCAAGGGATAGCTTAACGAGAACTTGTGGGGGTATATAGGCGAAAGCTTAGGCGCAGCACGTGGGAGAGTGACGGAATTGGCATACGTACCAGTCTCAAACACTGGGTTTTGAGAGTTCAAGTCTCTCCTCTCCCACCAAAATAATCAAAGGTAGGCATTGATGAACACTTTAGAGATTGAAAAACAGCTTGCGTGGTCTTACGATTATAAGCCACTCCCACCCGCTTTATCCAAAAAGTATCGAGAGCTCTTTGCGTCTAACATTCCAGCGGGGCTTTCTATTACTGGTGCTCATCAGCCACTTTTTACATCTCGAGGAACCAAGATATGCTCCGGTTACGATAGGATTGTCGTTGGAGATTATGGTGCGTTTATTGAGTTCTCGGAAGAGCAAATTGTAGGTGATTTCATATGTAAGCGAGGCGAGGAATTTCGTCTTACAGACAAACGCTATAACTGCAAATATATTTGGCTCACGTTGGATGATGGCAGCGATATTAAAATCTATCACCAACTTAAAACGGTCAAATACGCGGACTATAAAGTAGGAAAATATTATATCAGCCCGCACGAAGTCTCAACTAACGGGGCGTAGCACAGTTTGGTAGTGCGTATGATTTGGGATCATAAGGTCGCAGGTTCAAATCCTGTCGCTCCGACCACAAGCAAAGACGGCAAACGAGATTCGTTTGTCGCGAAAGTTTTCCGCGCGCGAGGATACCTATATGAATGAAACGTACATCATCACTTTTTATGAGCTTGACAAAAACGACTTTACAACAGAAACAGTTGAGGCAAAGTCGTTCGAGGATGCGCTTGAATATGCTCGGCGCATACAGACAAAAGAACAAATACTCACAGAAATAAAAATTCAGGAGGAACAATGAAAGTATTAGTTGTTGTCGATATGCAAAACGACTTCATAGACGGTTCGTTAGCCAATCCGCTGGCTCAGGCAATCGTTAAAAAAGTCGCGAAGTATGTCTCAAAGTTTGAAGGGTTAATCGTTTTTACGAGAGATACCCACAACCAAGATTATCTCAACACCAGAGAAGGCAAGCACCTTCCCGTCCCCCACTGCATTGCACAGACAGAAGGCTGGCGCGTTAACAGTGAAATCCTTAAAGCGGCGGAGGAAAATAAAAAGGCACGAGTTGCTTTTGTAAACAAATCAACGTTCTCCGGTGGGACGAGCTTATATGTTGGCATTCAAACAATTTGTGAGAATCCAGAGGTGATAGAGTTCTGCGGAACCTGTACCGACATCTGCGTTGTATCGAACGTACTTGCGATGATTGGCGCGTTCAAAGAGGCACAGATAATCGTACACAAAGATTTGTGTGCAGGTCTTACCGAAGAGAAACATAATGCCGCGCTGGAAGTAATGCGCAGTTGCCAAGTTGAGGTAGTGAAATGATTAAAATCGATAACACAATCGTTACACAAGAGATGTTCGGCGACGGCACACTCAAGTGCCCTATACCACCGATTGAAACCGCAAGAGGATTTATCTACATAACGTGGTGCTACGATAACGACGCAGAGCTGTTCTGCCTGTGGAGCCTCGTGAGGCACATTCAAGAACATCATCACGGGTTACTCATCAATCTTTGTATGCCGTACATTCCTCACGCAAGACAAGACAGGAACGTCAGCAACAGGCTGTTCACGCTGAAGTATTTTGCAGAAGCAATCAACGCAATGAACTTCAATAAGGTGTTCGTTCTCGACCCGCACTCCGATGTGGCAATGGCACTCATCAATCGTGTTGAAGAAACCGACTTACCTTTCAGCGTTGCACCGAAAGATAAAGTCGCAACCATAATGTTCCCAGATAACGGTGCGGCGAAGAAATATGCGCCACGCTATCAACTTGATCCAACGGACAATCCTTTCATTGTTGGCAGTAAACATCGTAATAGCGAAGGGCGCATCGACGGCTACGAGCTTATGAACTTCACCGAGGGGACAAAGAGCATCATCATTCGCGATGACATATGCAGTTACGGCGGCACCTTTGTGTCGGCAGCAAAAGAATTAAGAAAACGTGGCGTTGAGCACATCACGCTTGTTGTTTCCCACTGCGAGAACAACATTCTCAAAGGCGAAGTGTTCGACTATATCGACGAGGTGTTCACAACCGACAGTATTTGTACGGTATCACACCCGAAGCTTATCGTCACAAAAAAATACAGGGCAGGTATCTTAAATGTACAGAATTAACCCACTTTTAGAGAGTGACTTTTATAAGCAAGTTCACTGGAACCAATATCCCAAAGGCATAACGAAGGTCGTAAGTTACTTCGTTCCGAGAATGAGCAGGCTGAAAAATGATAAGCACCTTATTATGTTCGGTTTGCAGTCATTCATCAAAGAATATCTCATCGAAGACTTCAACGAGTTCTTCTTCTCCCGTCCTAAGGAAGACGTTGTATGCGAATATAAACATCTTCTCGACAACACCCTCGGCGAGGGGTTGTACGGCATCGAGCGTGTTGCAGAGTTGCACGACTTGGGTTATCTTCCTATCGAGATTAAAGCTCTTGCAGAGGGAACGCTCGTTCCTATCGGAGTTCCGATGTTCGAGATAAGTAATACCCATCCCGACTTTGCTTGGCTCACAAACGCCTTGGAATCTGTGATAAGCTGCGAAATGTGGCACGCTATGATTTCCGCAAACGTCGGCTACAAGTACAGAAAAATCGTAGACCACTTCTACGATATGAGTTGCGACGACAATATCTCTCACAGAAAAGCTCTTGGAGACTTCTCTATGAGAGGTCAAGAGTCAAAGCGCAGCGCATACAAATCTTCCGCCGGCTGGTTGTTGTCATTCGTAAACACCGCCACGGTACCAGCGATAGATTATATGGAGAAATATTACAACTGCGACTGCGAAAAAGAAGAAGTCGGCTTTGGCTCGGTATCAACCGAACACTCCGTAATGTGCAGTAACTTTGCGGTTGACGGCGACGAAATCACAATGATTAAACGTTTGCTCACAGAAACGTATCCCAACACGTCTTTCAGTATGGTAAGCGATAGCTACGACTACTGGAATTTGGTTGACAACATTTTACCGATGTGCAAGAAAGAAATCCTTGAACACAACGGATGCCTCTTGGTTCGCGGCGACTCTGGCGACCCCGTAGAAGTCGTCACAAAGACCGTATTCCATCTTTGGGAGCAGTTCGGTGGAACAGTCAACTCAAAGGGTTACAAGGTTCTGAACCCCCATATTAAGGCTATATACGGCGACAGCATCACACCTCAAAGAGCGGAAGCGATTTACACCATTTTAGTTAACAATGGTTTTGCGGCAAGCAACGTCGCGCTTGGTGTTGGTAGCTTCTCAATGCAGTGCCTTGAGTCTTATGAGGAGCACGCAGCAATTCCAACATTCAACCCATACACGAGAGATACGTTCGGAATTGCAATTAAGGCGACTTATGCCGAAGACAAAGACGGCAAGCCAATTATGATATTCAAAAATCCTAAAGAGGCTTCCTTCAAAAAGTCTCACAAAGGCTGTGTGGTCGTTTTAACAGGGGCTGACGGCTCGTTAACGAGTGAAGACGAACATGACTTCAAAGCAACCTATCGTGCCGACAATGCCCTAAAAACGATCTTTAACGACGGCAAGATGGTACTCGAGTACAGCCTTGCGGACATTAGAAAAAGACTTTACGGAGATAGCTTCTAATGGTCACTTATAAAAATGGAGACTTGCTTAAAAGCAATTGTAATATCATCTGTCACCAAGTGAACTGCCAAGGCGTTATGGGTTCGGGTATAGCGAAGCAAATACGCTCTACCTACCCCCAAGTCTTTGAAAAATATAAGCAAGTATGCAATCAGTATAAGCTGGAATATTTAATGGGCGTCGCTCAAATATGCGCAATTTCCGAGGATAACACTCATTACATTGCTAATATGTTCGCACAATTCCATTACTTACCCCGCGGCATCAATCACACAAACTATGAGATGTTTAGGTTAAGCTGCCAACAACTTAAAATGCTCATACCAACAGAGCTTGCCAATAAAGATTTTACGATTGGCTTTCCAGACCACATCGGTTGCGGTCTTGGTGGCGGCGACTGGAATATCGTTAAGAAAATCATCGAGGAAGAATTTGCCGGCGATGAATGGAAGGTTGAAATATGGAAACTAAATTAAAGGAAATTTTGAACTGGCTTGAACAATACAAAGAAGCCACACACTGCCGCGGCGTTGTACTCGGAATAAGCGGCGGTAAAGATAGCACGGTCGTTGCGATGCTTGCGAAGAAAGTTTGGGGCAACAATGTGTTCGGCGTCTTAATGCCGAACGGCACACAAAAGGATATTGACGATGCCCTTGACATTGTTAAAACGCTCGGTATTGAGCACCGCATTGTCAACATTGAAACCGTCTACAACTCTCTTCTGCACGTTATAGAGAACCGCATCGAAGAAACACCTATCGGAAGAGACTTCGTGGCGAACTGTCCCAAAGTTACCGACAAAGCAAAGACAAACATCCCTCCCCGCATTCGCATGACGATTTTGTATGCGGTTGCACAAACACTCGGATACAGGGTTATCGGAACAGGTAATGCAAGTGAAGCTTATATAGGGTGGACAACCAAGTGGGGCGACAGCGCCTACGACTTCAACCCTATCGCTCACTTAACCTGCACAGAGGTTATGGCTCTCGGCGACCTGCTTGCCGATGAGTTCGGATTAAATAAAAAGTACGTTACCAAAACACCATCCGACGGGCTGTGCGGCAAGACTGATGAAGACAGTTTCGGGTTTACATACGCTACGCTCGACGGATATATAAGCGGTGGTATGTCAAACACCGATTATGAAACTGCTCTTAAGATAGAGCAAATGCACCAAGCATCGGAGCATAAGAGAAATATGCCCGCAACGTTGGAGTAATCCAATCAGTCCAAAGAGACTGACTTAACTTAATATAAATCTTCTCTTTGGACAATGAGCCAATAAAGGAGATTTATATGCCAGTTAAGATATCTACAACCAACAGTAAGCTTGGGTTGATACCGTCGGTTAACTTACCGCCGATAACAACCTGCCGACCAAATTGTCCTTGCGCGAAAGACTGCTACGCAACCAAAGGGCGTTTCCGTTTTCAGAATGTCAAGGACAACCTTGTGAACAACTACAAGATTTACTTCCACGATCCAGAGACTTACTTTGCGGAAATCAAGCACGCAATTAACAACGGAATGGTTTCGTACTCATACTTCCGTTGGCACGCTGCTGGCGACTTCGTGGATAGAGCGTATTTTGAGGGCGTGGTTAAAGTCGCCGAAGAACTCCCTCTCACTTCCTTCCTCGCCTTTACGAAGAAATTTGAAATCGTAAACGAGTTTATACATAACGGCGGCACTATTCCGAAGAACCTTCACATCGTGTTCAGCGCTTGGGGCGACGACTTCAAAATTGACAACCCCTACTCATTCCCTGTGGCATATGTTCGGTTTAAGGATAGCGAGAATAAATCAATACCAGAAACAGCGGCTGAATGCTCTGGCGACTGCACGAACTGTTTGCAGTGTTGGAATATTAAAGCGGGCGAATCTGTTGTATTCAACAAACATTGAGGTAATAAAAAATGAAATATGCCACACCAATCATCTGGTTTTCACAGTGCGCCATTTGGCTTTATAACGCCATCACCGCGGGCATCAAACATAACTGGACGGCTATGGTTGCCTTTATCTGGATTATCGTGCTGTGCGTTACCATTGGGTTTGAAACGATATTAAGAAACAAAATGAGCGAAGAACTTCGCAAATTATCGGAGGAAAATAATGAGTCTCGACAAGGCAATTCAACACGGGAAGGAACATCGCAAACCATACAGAGGCGCCAAAGCGATTGACCCTTGGTGTCGTAACCACGGCGGCGATGACTGGAGTAAAAGCGACTACACAATACAAGGACAGCGTGCTAAACAAGCGGCGAAAGCAAAGCTCGAAGAAGACAACACATATGGCTGCGATAAGTGCGGCAGACGCTTTGACTGGGAGAGAGAAATCATCTGGATAACATCCAGCTATGGCGTTTGTAAAGAATGCTACGACAAAATGACATCCGACGAAAAGAACGCTATTCGTTTAGCAAACGGCGATGAGCCGTACTATTAAAAAGAAGGTAAAAAAGAAATGAGAAAACTTGCTCACATCGAACAAATTGCGTGGCTCCGCCCTATTGAAGGAGCCGACAAAATTGAACTCGCCGGCATACTTGGCTGGCAATGTATCGTAAAGAAAAACGAATTTAAGGTTGGCGATCTTGCAATCTACGTTGAGATTGACAGCATTATGCCTGCCGACAACCCCGACTTCGCATTCCTTGAATCGAAGCACTATAAGATTAAGACAATGAAGATGCGCGGCGTAATTTCGCAAGGCATCATCTTCCCTCTCTCAATCTTGCACGACGGCAAACCTTACGTTCTCGGTGATGATGTAACCGACGCACTTAAGATTAAGCAAATTGAGGATGAAGTTCCTAAACAGCAGGTTAAAGACCCCGCGGCGGCGATTAAGCAACGCCATAAGAAGTTGTTCAAGAACAAAGTCTTTTTGTGGTTTATGAAGTTCAAATGGTTCAGAAAGACCGTTTATAAACTTCTTGCGCCTAAAAAGAAACCCAAGAATTTCCCTGACTGGATAGTCAAAACGGACGAAACAAGATTGCAAAATATGCCTTTCGTCCTCGATACATACAAGGACAAGCCAATGGTCGTCACTGAAAAAATTGACGGCACCTCTACGAGCTTCGGGTTGAGAAAAGAAAAGAAAAGAAAATATGACTTCGCGGTGTGTTCAAGAAACGTCCGCCAAGCCGACATCAACCAGAAATGCTTCTACGATGAAAACGTTTATCATCAAATCGCCAGCAAGTATGACATTCGCAATGTTCTCTTAAAGATTATGGAGAAACACGACGCAACGACTGTTGTATTGCAAGGCGAAACCATTGGCGAAGGTATCCAGAAGAACAAATATGGTCTCAAGGGAATTGACTTCTATGCCTTCAACCTTGTAATCGACGGCGTCAAAATGGACAGCTCAATTGCCACAGATGTGATGCACGACTTCGGAATCAAATGGGTTCCGATACTCAACGCGGACTTTAAGCTGCTCCCTACCGTCGATGAAATGATTGCCTATGCAGACGGCAAATCTACTTTGTGCGATACACTTAGGGAAGGCGTTGTAATAAGAGACCACGATAACACCATCAGTTTTAAGTGTATCAGCAATCAATTCCTACTTAAACACAACTTATAAAGGAGTAGCGCGATGTGAACAAAGAAAGAAAGGCACGAATTCAAGAAGTCATCACAAAAATCAATGGGTGTGCTGATGACCTCAGCGATATAAAGTTTGACGAGGACTACGCGAGAGAAAACATACCCGAAAATCTACAAGGAGGCGACGCCTATTGTACATCAGAAGATTGTAGTGATAAAATAGAAGATGCAATCTCTGACCTCAGGCAAGTGGCAAGCGACTTAGGAGAAATCACTTAGAGGCGGTATCAAGTATGCACCGAGGCGAAATATATTTAGTCGATTTAAGCAATCAAGTTGGCTCGGAACAAACCGGTATTCGCCCCGCTTTGATAGTACAGAACGAACAAGGGAACCAACATTCCCCCACCACTATCATCTGCCCCCTCACATCGCAAGAAAAGACACCAATAGAAACTCACGTAACACTGACGCCAAAGGACGCTGGTATACTTAAAGTTTCTACGGTGTTATGTGAACAGGTCAGAGTTGTGGACAAAACGAGACTTAAGAAGAAGTTGGGCGAAGTTGTTAATCGAAGCAAAATTGAAGACATTAACAGAAAACTTATGATTTCTATCGGTATAGGAGTTTAACATGAGCTACGAACCATTAACTAAAAAAATAATCGACGATAAAGGCAATCCGATGGTTGTCTGTCGATTGCACGGCACTGATGAGTGCCATATACATAAGCCTAACGGTTGCAACAATTGCCCGATGTTTCAGGCGATTTTAACACAGTTAAATACATTTGAAGAAATATATATGGAGGGCGACGAAAAATGCGAAACGAATTGAGCGACAGTCCCGTTGTCTTAGAGTTCCCTATCTCAAGAGCGTTTGAGACAGACGGCGAAAAATTAAGTCGCCTTGAACTTGAGAATAAGCAACTCGTCGAGGAACTTGCCATTGAGCGTGTTATGAGACGTGATGCAGAAGAACGAGCCGACCGCCTACAGCATCAGCTCACAGAGCTCGAAAATGCTCCACGGCGCAAGCGGAGGACGAAAGCTGAAATGGAAGCCGAGACACCAAAGGTCTTCTCCGAGTTTAAGTCGGACGGTAAAAGAAAGCCTCGTCCAGCAGACCCCATCCGCTCTTATGAAGACTTTGCCGCGGTGCAAAATTACTTTTTAGAGAACGGCAAAATTAGAGACTGGGCTATGTGGACAATCGGTGTAAGCCTTGGGTTACGTATCTCAGACTTACTGTCACTAAAGATATCTTATTTGCTCAACGACGACAAGACATTCAGAAAGCGAATGCACATCGTCGAACAAAAGACTTTGAAGATAAATAATTGCCTTATAACTCAATCCGTTATAGACGCGACGACGAAGTTATTTGACTCGATGAATTGGGATTTTGAGTTGGACGACTACCTCTTCAAAAGCAACAAGACAAAGGGCAAAATGTTCGAGGAATATGGGTGGAAGATTTTGTCCGACGCTGGCAAAGCTTTGAGCCTACCAATAATAATAGGGTCTCATACAATGCGTAAAAGCTTCGCCAACATTGCTGCTTGTGTAGATAAGTCAAGTATCGACATGAACGCAATCACAAAGATTCAAGGACTGCTGAACCACAGCGATCAGCGTGTTACAATGAGATATTTGGGCACCTATCAGCAAATGTTTGACAGAGCCAGAGAATCTGTGAGCGACTTCGTTTTAGGAAAGACGGATATACACGAAATTGTAGCAGGCAATAACTACACAATCGATGATATAGTTTCAAAGATTGACCAACTCGAAAAAAAATTATCAAATTAGGAGAACATCAGAGATGAAACTTTTAAGTACAAACAGAAACGCTCGTGGCAAACAGCTCGTTTGTGACGATGCCGTATTCGACCCCAACCTTATAATGACGCTCCGCGCCGACCCCGAAGAAAAGGTTATCACATTCAGCTACGACTTCGAGGAATGTGGACATCCGCTCAACCTTCCCTTCGAGGTGCAGTCGGTTGACTTCCTTGTGAAGTTTACGGAGCACGACATACATATTTGCGCCTTTGCAGAACCCTGCGACGATATCGGCGAGCAGTACGACGATTACACTAACGATATGAACGACGTTGAATTTGACGTTAGAATGACCGTCGAGGAAAAATATGCGCTCCTGCTCGCCCTCTTCCTTCCCTTACTTGCAAAAGTAAAAACGAAAGAGAAGACACCTGAACCCAAGAGAGGTTCCGCTGCCGCAAGCACGAACCAAGAAAGGATGTCTGAGGAACAGAAGAAGTTGATGAACACAATGTCAGATTTGTTCCCGAACATCTTTAAGAGCAACAAAGACAACTAACAGACTTACCTCCACCCATTTTTCCTTCTTATACATAAAATTTAACTTATACGGCATTGACTTATGTCTAATAATGTTGTATAATAGAATGGAGGTATAAGACAATGATAAACTACCAAGAGTTTGTGGCAAGGTATTACCCTACCGCAAATACAGCAAGACAAGACGATGTCGCAAGGTTTCTTGACAACCTTAAAGATATTATCGGCGGAACACCGTTAGCAGACGCGCTGGAAAATGCGCAGGTATTGTGCTCCGCCTTCTATTTGCAAAAGGCGGGCAACAATATCTCTCGCCCCCACTATCAAAAGATTAAAGAGTATCTTATCAACCTATTTGATTTTGTAGGCGTAGAAGCTACAGTGCCGACTCGTGAAGAAGTTCTTGCATCGCAAGAAACGATATGCTACTTCCGTGGCATCAACGAGCTGCTTGAGTTCATTGATAAAGTTGGCGCCTCAGCACTTGCCAACTATAATCCCACCACAGACCTTGTACGGGTTAAATCCGTATGTGTTCTTGGATGGCTTGGGTTCACACCGGATGAGATTGCTGACATAAAAGTGCGCGACTTATCACCAATTGATTTAAGCGGCTACAAGGTTTCCAACAAAAGCGGGACATATGAGGTTTACGGGCAACCGTTTACGGCGCTCTACTACCTCTCAGGCTTAGAGGAGTATAACGGACTTCCCTCTGGAAGAAAAGTTATCCTCAAAGGCAATGACGAGTATTTGTTCAGACCGACGGATGCTAACTGCGAAAAGCTTGACGGCGGTCAAATCATACAAATCATCAAGCGGTTCAATCACTGCATACCACATTCAATGAAAACTTCGATAGTATTCCGCAATCTTCACAAGAACGCGCTCTTCATCGAGGTTTACAACGACACAAGTGAGAAAAGCCTTATCAATAAAATTACTGATATTATGGGATGTACACTCAATTATGCGTTCAACTACAGAGACCAGTATATGAAGTTCATTGAGGCTTTGGAGAGCAATAAAATATAGGACTAACGTCTTATATTTTTGGGAATTATAAAACATATTTAGACATAAACAAGGAGATTATATGCCAGCACTTGAAGAAATAGTTGATTTAGAGGACATTTCCTTTAAGCCGGTTACAGAGATTGCTTTCATTATGAAGGGCGCACAAGCTGTTATCGGTACTCCCTTGTCCATAGCGGACTTCACCGAGTTATGGAGCTCAAAGAAAAGAAAGTTGAAAATTCCGACGGGCAAAGATAGCTACGCCTACATCGTTAAAAAGCGCGTAGACTTCTACCACATCAGCCCTATCAAAAAATAAACAACACAAAGCAAAAATATATTTCGAGAGGTAATAACAAGATGAAATATGATTTTTACGCTGCTGCTTGCCGCCATTGCGGAGGATACATAAAACTATGAAAGGTGTTAGCTTAAATGACAACATCCTTTATACGGTCAAAGAAGTAGCAGCACTCCTAAAAACAAACGTAGATTACGTTCACAAACTGAGAAAAGCTGGCTTGCTCCCATTCTTAAAACTTGGGCAGTACAAGGTCAGAAAAGAAGCTCTCGCAGATTTTTTAAGCCGTTATGAAGGAAAAGATTTAACTAACCCCTTTCTCATAAAGGAGTTAGATTACAATGGCGAAAATTAACGTAAGAGACAGAAACAAGAACACTGGACGACGACCTAATTGGGAGTATCGCTTTGAAATCGCAAGTATTGCTGGCAAGCGGCAAAGCGCCACCAAGTCTGGCTTCCGAACTAAAAAGGAAGCACTTGAGGCGGGCACGAAAGCTCTTGCTGAATACTATGCGAGCGGCGAACACTTCACTCCCTCTACCGTCAGCCTAAGCGATTACCTTGACTTCTGGCTTGAAAACTATGGTAGGAACCACTGGAAGGATACAACCTTGCAAGGGCGCACATATATCGTTGAACGAAATATAAAGCCTGTGCTTGGCAAGTACCGCCTGTCCTCTATCACACCGTCTGTTTTGCAGACATTTATCAACGGATTTAGGGATAAGTCAAAGTCGTACATCACCGGTGTTCTCGCAACAATTCACGTTGCGTTTCAGTGCGCAGTGTTCCCTTTTGGTTTTCTTAAGATTGATCCAGCCGTACACGTTACGCCACCATTATCTTCGACAATACCTATGACTACAGAAAGAACAACAATTACACAAGACGACTTCAAAAAAATAGCGGAAAAGTATCCATTTGGCACAACATACTATATCCCACTTATGCTGGGATGGCACTGCGGTCTACGCATCTCTGAAACGATGGGATTGACATGGGATTCGGTTGACTTTTTACAAAAAAGTGTTACAATAAATATACAGGTTAATCAGCTCGCTAACAAAGGCATTCCCAAGCGCAAGATGAGCGCACCGAAGTTTGGTTCAGTTAGAACGATACCACTCGATGACGAGATGCTGGAGGCTCTTAAAAAAGAGTATGACAGACAAACATACTTGCGTAATAATATGGGCGACTATTACCCAACCTACTCCTACGACAGCGGCTCTTACATCGTGGACGGCGGCGACACAATGAACTTTGTGTGTAGGAACAAGTACGGCGAGTGGATGAGTATGAGGAGTTTGAACCACGCCTTGGAAAAGATACGTTCGATACTTGGCAAGCGTGTTTCATACCACACATTCAGGCACACTCACGCAACGATACTTCTGGCGTGTGGAGTTAACCCGAAAGTCATCCAGCAAAGGCTCGGTCACCGCAAAATGTCCACCACTTTGGACGTTTACACCCACGCAACTTTGGAAGCGCAGGCAGATGCTATCAACAAAATCCAAAAATTCTTTCAAAGTGACGATAATTAGCGTGGACAAATCGTGGACAACAAAAATCAAACAATCAATATATAGTGTGAGATTAGTATTCAAAACACAATATATTGTATTAAAGAGGCAGAAATGAAGATATGTGCAATAATCTGTGAATTTAATCCATTTCACAACGGGCATAAATATCTGATTGAAAAAGCGAAACGTCAATCGGACTGCGACGCCGTTCTCTGTATCATGAGCGGCAATTTCACCCAGCGCGGCGAGGTCTGCATTTTCGACAAATACACCCGCGCAAGGCACGCCATAGCGGGCGGCGCGGATTGCGTGATACAGCTGCCCGCTCCCTTTGCCGTCGCGCCGGCGGAAATATTCGCGAAAGGCGCAATAAAAATTCTTTCGTCAATCCCCGACGTTACGGAAATAGCGTTCGGCTGTGAAAGCGCGGACGACTTTATCAAAGCCGCCGAATTACTTATTGACGAAAGCGCGCTTTTTAAAAAAGTTTTAAGCGAAAATCTCAATGCCGGCGAAAGCTACGTCAAAAGCTACGCGGCGGCGTTCGCCGCTTGCGGAGGAAAAAAAGCACTCGTCGAAAACCCCAACAATATTTTAGGGTTGGAATACGCAAAAGCTATTTTGAGAGCAAACGCAAATATTAAGCTTACACCCGTCCTTAGAAAGGGCGCGGGCTATAACGACGCGACAATCAAGGAAAATTTTTCTTCGGCGAGCGCGATAAGAAAAAATTTGTCCGACGGCGCGGTCTGGCGCAACGTACCCGATTTCGTTTACGCAGACTTCAAAAACGCGGTATCGCCCGAGGAATTCGAGTACGCGGCAAGGTTCAGCCTTTTCAACACCTCGGCGGCTGATTTGAAAAAAGTTTACGGCTGCGGCGAGGGGCTTGAAAACAAGCTTAAAACCCTCGAAAACGAAAGCTATGAAAGCATTGTAGAAAAGTCGACCTCGAAGAGATACTCCTCCTCGCGCATAAGGCGGATACTTTGCGCGAATATGCTCGGGCTGCACGGCGCGGACACGGAAAGCTTTCTAAAAAGCGACTTGTATATAAAGCCGCTGGCGATAAAAAAAGAACGCGCCGACGAAATTTTATCGGCGCTTTCGAAATCAAGTTTCCCCGTGGTCTGCGGAATTTCCGACGAGGGGCTGTCGGCAGAGGCAAAAAAATGCTTCGGGCGGGACAAATACGAATTTGCGCTTTACAACCATATCACCCGCACCGAGGGCAAGGATTACATGATTTTAATATAAAAAAACAGCGGACTTTACGTCCGCTGTTTTTAAAATAAGAAATTCAACATGAAGCCGAGAAACATATTTACGGCGCTTATTACAATGCCTGCAATTGCAAGACCTTTGTATGTAACGTCGTTGGGACCCGTGAAGTTTTTCACTCTGTTAAGACCTACTATCGAGCAAATCAAGCCGACAAGTCCTATCAAGAACGAAAAAATGAAACCTACGAGCGCTATCGTATTCTTCTGTGCTACGGGCGCGGACTGTGTTGCCGTGGGAACGGTGCTTACAGCTACTCCGCAGTTAGGACAAACAACTGCGCCGTCGTCGATTTCTTTACCGCAATTCTTACAAAACATTTTTTTATCCTCCCTAAATATTCTTTAAATATTTTACCATAATACTGGGAAGGTATGCATTTTTCCCATAATATTGGGAAAATATATAATATGGAAACTTTTGGGGAAAGATTAAGGTACTTACGACAGGAAAAAAACATAGGGCAAATTCAGCTTGCCAGGGAGCTTGACGTGGGCAAGTCAATCATAAGCTTGTGGGAGCAGGGACGGTGCGAACCGACTTTATCGAAGCTGATTGCCATTGCAAAGTTTTTCGACGTTTCGATTGATTTTCTCGCAGGATTGGAGTGTTAAAAGAAAAAAGCCGCAGCGCAATTTACGCTGCGGCTTTTATGTCCAAATCGATTTGAGCTTAATCTGTAAGCCGAGTTCTGTCGTGTACGGTCATCTATCTACGCTTATAGTCGCCTATAAGTTTCAGCGATATTCACGGATAAAAGCGGACGGGCAGCCCTCGAATTTAATCAGCCTTTATCCCAATCTTGCATCGGGTGGGGTTTAATTGGCTCCCTCCGTTACCGAAGGGACGGTGAGCTCTTACCTCGCCATTCCAACCTTACAGCAATTTGCTGCGGTATATTTCTGTTCACTTTCCTTGAAGTCGCCTTCTCCTGCCGTTAACAGGCACCCTTGCCCTATGATGCTCGGACTTTCCTCACGCAGTTTGCACTGCCCGCGACCGTAAAATTAACTCAAATCTTGTTTATTTTAACACATTTATTATTTTAGTAAAGTATTTTCGGGTAATATTATTGATTTTTTTTATAAATTATTTTAAAATGTAGACTGAGAAAATTTTCGAGGAAATGCTATATGAAGAAAACTAAAATTATTTGCACGCTCGGTCCCGCAAGCGACAACGAAAACGTTTTATCCGATTTGGTCGACGCGGGCATGAACGTTGCGAGGCTCAATTTTTCGCACGGCACGCACGACGAGCACGCGCAAAAAATTGCAATGATTAAAAATGTCAGAAACCGCAAAAAGGTCCCCCTCCCCATCATGCTCGACACCAAGGGTCCCGAATTCAGAATTAAAACCTTTTCAACAGGAAAGATAAAATTAAAGGACGGCGACACGTTTACTTTCACGACCGACGATATCGTCGGCGACAAAACGAGAGTTTCCGTTTCCTTTTCGGGGATTTGCGAACAGCTTTTCCCCGGCGACAAAATTCTTTTGAACAACGGGCTTATGGTGTTCGAGGTAGTCAAGGTCGAAAAGCCCGACGTTATCTGCAAGACCATTGTCGGCGGCGAGCTTTCGAACAGAAAAAGCATGTTCTTCCCCGACAAAGAACTCGATATGGTCTACCTCTCCGAGCAGGACAAGGCGGACTTGAAGTTCGGCGTCGAGCAAGGTGTTGATTTTGTCGCATGTTCGTTCGTGTCGAAGGCGCAAGACCTTATCGACGTCAGAAACTGGCTGAGAGAATGCGGTTCGCCCGACGGCGAAATCGAATTAATAGCGAAAATCGAAAGCCGCGCGGGAGTCAACAACCTCGACTCTATTCTGGACGTCAGCGACGGAATAATGGTCGCAAGGGGCGATTTGGGCGTGGAAGTCCCCTTCGAGGAGCTCCCCTCCATTCAAAAATCAATTATCAAGGCTTGCCGTATCCACGGCAAGCGCAGCATAACCGCAACCGAAATGCTGGAATCCATGATAAAACAGCCCCGACCCACACGTGCGGAAATTTCGGACGTAGCCAACGCGGTTTACGACGGTTCTTCCGCAATTATGCTTTCGGGCGAAACCGCGGCGGGCGCTTATCCCGTCGAAGCGGTCAAGGCAATGTCGAAAATCGCGGCGCAAGCGGAAGCGAACACAAACTATATCGCATATATCAAGGACAGCGACTATCATATCGAAAAACTTTCCGAAGCGCTTGCGCACTCCGCCTGCACACTCGCGCAGGACATAGAAGCAAACGTCATAGTGGTCTGTACCAGAACGGGCGGCACGGCAAAGACTGTTTCGCGCTTCCGTCCTTTGATTGATATCATAGGCATGACTACCGACGACAGGGCTTACAGAAAGCTTGCGCTCAGCTGGGGCGTTATCCCCGTAATGAGCGAGGAATTCTATTCGGTAGACGTCCTCTTCCACTACGCGAAACGCGCGGCAATGGAAACGGGGCTCGTCAAAAAGGGCGACAAAATCGTACTTACGGGCGGCACGCCGAACGGCAAAAGCGGAAACAGCAATCTTATCAACGTTGAAACGGTATAATTTAAAAGCTCCCGAAATTCGGGAGCTTTATTTTGTAAATTGGAAGCCCGCGCTTTAAAAAAGCGCGGGCTTCACAGAGAGAATATGAAAAAAAGTTGTAAGTGTGTTCTTAACTGATTTACAAGCTTATTATAATCTCCGAATGTGTTCAAATTATGATAGTTTAATGATTTATATATTTTTCGTAAATTTTTTCTGCGGTGCGAAGTCCGTCAGCGGCGGAGCTTGTTATACCGCCCGAATACCCGCTGCCCTCGCCGCACGGATAAAAGCCCTTTAAGGAAAGACTTTCGCCGTTTTCGCCGCGCAGGATTTTTAATGGCGACGAAAAGCGCGTTTCAACCCCGCTCAACACGGCGTCGGGGCACGCGAAGCCCTTCAAGCGGCGATTCATATCAGGCAAAGCCGCCTTCAACGCCTCCGCCGTTATTTTCGGCAACACCTCGCTTAAAGGCGCGAACGCCGTGCCCGCCGAATACGTCGGAATTACTTCGCCGAAAGCTTGCGAAACTTTATCTTTTGCAAAGTCTTTATAAAGCTGTACGGGCGCGGAGTAGCTTCTTCCGCCCGCCTCGAACGCGCGGCGCTCGATTTCGCGCTGAAAACGCATACCCGCAAATAAATCGGAAGCGCCGAAATCCTCGCGCTTCATTTGCACCATCAGCGCGGAATTTGAGTTTTCTCCGTTACGCGCGTAGAGGCTCATTCCGTTGGTCACTACGCCGCCATCCTCGCTCGCCGCGGGAATCACCACGCCGCCTGGGCACATGCAAAAGGTGAATACCGTCCTTTCGTGCGCGTGGGAGACGAGCTTATAGTCCGCGGTCGGAAGCATTTTAAAGCTTTTGCCGTACTGCGCAAACCCTATTTCCGAGGCGAGGTGTTCGATTCTCACGCCGACGGCAAAATCCCGCGCCTCCATTTCAAGCCCGCAATTATAAAGCCGCTCGAAGGTATCCCTCGCCGAGTGCCCTATCGCGGCGACCGCGCAGTCCGTGCGCAGTTCCTTTTCTTCGCCCGAACGCGTATTTTCGAGTATCAGCGTTTCGAGCGCGCCGTTTTTTTCGGTCAGACCGACAAACCGTGTGTTGAACATATACGTTCCGCCGTTAGCCTCAACGTACGCGCGGATATTTTTCAAAACATCGAATAAAACGTCGCTGCCGATATGCGGCTTGTTGAGATACAGCACTTCCTCGGGCGCGCCGAATTTTGCGAACAGCTCCAACACGTCGCGGTTAAAACCGCTGTGGGTCTGGGTGTTGAGCTTGCCGTCCGAAAACGTGCCCGCGCCGCCCTCGCCGAACTGCACGTTGGAATTGACGTTCAATATTTTTTCGCCGAAGAATTTTTTTATTGTCGCGCGGCGTTCCTCCACGGCTTCGCCGCGCTCGATTATTATCGGACGGAAGCCGCGCTCGATAAGCCGAAGCGCGCAGAAAAGTCCCGCGGGACCCGAGCCTATCACGGCGACCGCAGGGGGATTTTTTATTTTTTCGGGCGCAGGCTTTTGCGGCGCGCTTTCGTTGCCGAATTCTATCGAATACAGCCAGAAAATATTGCTTTTATCGCGCGCGTCGAGCGACTTTTTTATAATTCTGAAATACTTCAAGCCGCCGAGCGATTTTTTTGCTATTTCTAAAAGCTTGCCCTCGCCCTCGCCTATTTTAAGTTTTACGTTATCCAGCCGTTTAATCATAATCTTTTCAAAATTTCGTCCGCAACGAAAATCCCGCTCGTGAAAGCCCATTGCAGATTATAACCGCCGCAGTCGCCGTCGACGTCGAGCACCTCGCCCGCGAAAAATAAATTTTTTACGAATTTGCTTTCGAGGCTGTCGGTCACACCGTCAGCTTCTATTCCGCCGCGCGTAACCTGCGCGTAGTCGAAGCCGAGCGTGCCCGCAACCGTCAAGGTAAAGTTTTTGAGGGTTTTAACGATATTGTTTACGTCCGCGCCGGCGCGCGCTATCACCGCCCTCCCGAGCTGGTTGTGAAGGGTTCCCGACAAAAGCTCGGTATCCGCGACGCCCGCTTTTTTTCTCGCGGTAAGATTTTCGTAAATCCTTTCGGCGGGAATATCGGGGAGAAATTCAAGCGAAATTTCAACTTCGGGCTTGTCCGTAATGTACGGCGAAAGCGAAAACACGGCATTGCCAGAAACGCCGTATTCGGTGAAAATCACGTCGCCGCGCACGGTTTTAAGCTTTTTCACGCCCGAAAATGCGGAAACATTACAGTCGGCGCGAATTCCCTTTAATGTCTTTATATGTTTGGTATCTGTTTTTACCTGAACAAGCGACGGATAAAGCGGCGTTGTTTTATGCCCGAACTTTTCGACGAGCGCATATGCCGAGCCGTCGGTTTTGAATTGCTTCTGCGCTTTTCCGCCCGCACAGAAAATAACGTATTCGGCTTGTATTTTTCTTCCGTCCGAGAGGGTCAGAGTAAAGCCCTTTTCTATATCCGTAACCCGCGTCGAAAGGATTATATCCGCCTTGCCTTTTAGCTTTCTCAAAAAGCTGTCGCAAAGCGCGGAGGCTTGTCTGCCAGAGGGGTATATCCTTCCCTTTTCGTCCGCGGTAAAAAGACAGTCGAAAACAGCCGAGCCCGCGTAGGGGTCGGCGCACGCGATTTTCGCCGCGAAGCGGGCTCCGCCGCCGAAATAGTGTTCGGGGGTCATATCGGTGTTCGATATATTGCCTTGTCCGTTGCCCGTTGCGGCAAGCTTTTTGCCGAGGCGGTCGCCCGCGTCGATTACCGCAATTTTAAGTTTTTTACTTTCGGCAAGGCGGACGGCGCACGCAAGCCCCGCCGCGCCGCCGCCTATTACCGCCGCATCATATTTCATACGGTTATTTTATTACAATATAAGTCGGCTGTCAACCCGTAAGACCTTCCAATATTTCTTTCAGCGCTTGCAAATGCAGCCGTTCGTCTTCGAGTATCCGGTTTATTATCTTTTTGACTTGCTCGTCTTTCAGTCTTGTCAGCATTTTTACATAGAGTGCAATCGCGCGTTTTTCGCTTAAAATATCGTCCTCTATCATATTGACGAGGTTACGCGAATAGGTGACGTACTTCGCCGAATAGAAATTGAAAGCAGTCGGCGGGTTCTGGCAATAAATGGGCTGCGCGCCGAGCGCCATTATTGTCTTGCCCAGAAGCTCCAAATGGAGCATTTCCGCAATCGCTATGCTTTCGATGGTGCGGGCGTACTTGTCGTAGCCTTGCCTGTCGAAGTTGAAAAAGTGGTAAAAATACTGCAAAATCGCGTTCAGCTCGCCGGTGGGCGAAGCGTACGCGGGGGATATGACCGCAAGACTGTAAGCGTCGGGGCAAAGTCCTTCTGTTGTGGGAAATTCTTCTTTCATTGTTAAAGGTTCAGGCATAATGCCATAATATGAAAAAATAAAAAGCGGCGTTACTGTGTATTTCACAGAAATAAAAAAAGAGAAAATATTCTACCACGCCTTGCTTTTTTATTTGGATTTTGTTATTATAATTATACGATAAACAGAAATTTAATTATAGGAGGTTCTTTATGAAAGGGAAAAAGTTGTTAATATCGTTGTTGCTACTTTGCATAATGCTTTTTGCAATCGCAGGTTGTTCAGATACAAATTCTATTGAGCATATAACCGATATGGAACGATTTTCCGATATGCAACAAACAACCGACAGCATTGACGTTAAATTCGATAATCATACGGGCAAGCCTTTTAATTTTACGATTGAAGCTGAAAACGATATTGCCAAAATAATGAATATTGTTTTGTCCGATAAACTAAAAAATCTCGGCAAAGAGTTTCCGCCCGGCGATAATACTTATATTACGATACATCAAGAAAAAAAAGCGTATAGTCTTTCGGTGCGAATCAACAACGAAAAAGATACTTATTATGCTTTTTCCGATAAACTGCAAAACAAAATTATTGAACTTGCAATAGCGCAAGGTGCTTATGATACGCAAGTAGGCGTTATCTATAAAGTCATTGATTTGCAAGAGATAGAAAGTGTGAAAGAAGAAAAAATAACCGTTGACGACAATACCACCCTTTTGAGTTTGTTAAATTCCGATTACTATAATTGCGAGTATTTTTATCTTATCGATAGTGAAAATTGGGCGGAACGATATTATACAACGGGCATAACCGAAAACGAATTAGCGAAATTTCAATATAAAAGTCAAATTACATTAGGTGAAAATCGGTTGCTCGTAATGTGGCATATATATCAAAATTATAATGCCGAATCTTATTACTTAACAAGTCCGTCAATGAGTACAACAAACATTGATAAGTCATTTATGGAATTTGCTTTTGGACTTTGGCACAATTATTATTTAACTATTACGATAGTTTCTTAAAAGTTTGAAAGCATAGCCCGCTATCTTCGCTTGCGAAGATAGCGGGCTGTTTGTTTGTCGGCGGCAAATACCGTTTACCGTCCGTTTTTCATTTTAAAGAATATTTTTCAAAAACTGACCCGTGTAGCTTTGTTCGCACTTCGCGACTTCTTCGGGAGTGCCGCATGTCACCACCGTGCCGCCCTTGTCGCCGCCTTCGGGTCCGAGGTCGATTATCCAGTCGGCGGTCTTGATAACGTCGAGGTTGTGCTCGATAACAAGCACGGTGTTCCCGCCGCTTCTGAGTCTTGAAAGAATTTTGACGAGTTTATCCACGTCGTAGCTGTGCAAGCCCGTTGTGGGCTCGTCGAGGATATAGAAGGTCTTGCCAGTGCCGCGCTTGGAAAGCTCGGTCGCGAGCTTTACGCGCTGAGCCTCGCCGCCCGAAAGGGTTGTCGCGCTTTGCCCGAGCTTGATATAGCCCAGCCCCACGTCGCAGAGGGTAGACATTTTGTTGTAAATGCTTGAAACGGGCTTAAAAAATTCGGCGGCTTCCTCCACCGTCATTTCCAAAACGTCGGAAATGTTTTTGCCCTTGTATCTGACTTCGAGGGTTTCTCTGTTGTAGCGCTTGCCTCCGCACACCTCGCAGGGCACGTAAATGTCGGGCAAGAAGTGCATCGCTATCTGGATAATTCCGTCGCCCTGACAGTGTTCGCATCTGCCGCCCGCGACGTTGAAGGAAAATCTTCCGCTTTTGTATCCCCTTTCCTTTGCGTCGGGAGTTGCGGCGAAGAGGTCGCGTATCATGGTAAACACTCCCGTATAGGTTGCGGGGTTGCTTCTCGGGGTTCTGCCGATGGGTTGCTGGTCGATTGCGATTATTTTGTCGAAGTACTCTTCGCCCTCGAAGCCCTCGGCATTGCCGAGCGGCTGGCGCGCGCCGTTGAGGTTGTTGGCAAGGTAGGGATAAATTATTTCGTTTACAAGGCTGGATTTGCCGCTGCCCGAAACGCCCGTCACGGCGGTAATCAGCCCCGCGGGAATTTCGATTGAAATATTTTTCAGATTGTTCTGCTTACAGCCCTTGACTTTGAGATATCTTCCGTCGGGCGCGACCCGCTTTTCGGGAACTTCGATTTTGCGTCTGCCCGAAAGGTAATCGCCCGTAAGCGAGCGGGGTTCGTTGATTATGTCTTGTAGCGAGCCGCACGCGACCACTTCGCCGCCGTGAACGCCCGCTTTGGGTCCGATATCGACTATATAGTCCGCCGCGCGCATTGTGTCCTCGTCGTGCTCGACGACTATCAGCGTGTTGCCCAAATCTCTGAGTCCCAGAAGGGAATTAAGAAGCTTCATATTGTCGCGCTGGTGAAGTCCTATGCTCGGCTCGTCGAGGATATACAAAACGCCCGTAAGCGCGCTGCCTATCTGGGTGGCAAGCCTTATGCGCTGGCTTTCGCCGCCAGAAAGGGTCGCCGCGCCGCGGGAAAGGGTCAGATAGCCCAGTCCTACGTTGCGCAAAAAGTTAAGACGGTTGTTTATTTCCTTTATAATGCTGTCCGCGATAAGGTGGTCGGTCTTGCCGAAAAAGCCGAAATCGGCAAATTCGGCGATATCGTCTATAGAGAGGTCGCAGACCTCCATTATGTTTTTACCGCCGACAGTGACCGCCAAAGCTTCCTTTTTAAGTCGTTTGCCCTTGCACGCGGGGCAGTCGCAAGTGCGCATATACCGCTCGATATCCCACTTGACGCCGTCGGACGAGGTCTGGGTGTATCTGCGCTGTAAATTCGTCACAAACCCTTCCCACGCCGTTTTATAGCTGCCCGAGAAACGGTACGCGTTATATTCCAAATCGATTTTCTCGCCGTTGTTGCCGTACATGAGCATATTGTAAATTTTTTTCGGCAAATCTTTAACGGGCACGTCGAGCGAGAAATTGTAAACCTTCGAAAGGGCGCTTAAATACATCTGGGTCATAGACGACGAATCGAGGTTCCAGCCGCTTATTTTAATTGCGCCGTCGCGGAGCGATTTATTCTTGTCCGGGCAAATCAAATCGGGGTCGACGACTTGCTTGAAGCCCAAGCCCGAACATTCGGGGCACGCGCCCCACGGTGTGTTGAACGAGAAAATGCGCGGTTCGATTTCCTCGATTGAAATTCCGCAGTCGGGGCACGCGTAGTTGGACGAGTACAGTTCTTCTTTGTCGCCGCTGTCGATAACGACGAGCCCGTCGGCAAGTTTAAGCGCGTTTTCGACGCTGTCGGTCAAGCGCTTCAAAATACCTTCTTTTATGACTAGTCGGTCGATAATTACCGAGATATTGTGCCTTATATTCTTTTCGAGGCGGATTTCCTCCTGCAAATCGTAGGTGAGCCCGTCTATCTTGACCCTGCCGTAGCCGCTTTTTTTGTACCCCGCAAGCTCCTTTACGAACTCGCCTTTTTTGCCGCGGAATACGGGCGCTTCAACCATTATTTTGCTGCCCTCGGGCATAAGCATTACTCTGTCGGCGATTTCGTCGACAGACTGGCGGCGGATTTCTCTGCCGCATTGCGGACAGTGCGGCACGCCGACGCGCGCATACAAAAGACGGAAATAGTCGTATATTTCGGTTACCGTGCCGACCGTCGAACGGGGATTGTGCGAGGTAGTTTTCTGGTCGATTGAAATTGCGGGCGAAAGTCCGTCGATAAGCTCGACGTCGGGCTTGTCCATCTGCCCCAAAAACTGCCTTGCGTACGACGACAGACTTTCTATATAACGTCTTTGCCCCTCGGCGAAAATGGTGTCGAACGCGAGCGTGGATTTACCGCTGCCCGAAAGCCCCGTGAACACGGTAAGAGTGTTGCGGGGTATGCGAACGTCGACGTTTTTTAAGTTGTTTTCCTTTGCGCCCTTTACGTATATCTCTTCTTTCATTGTTTTTTACTCTTCAAAAGCCTCTTTTTTAACTCCGATATCGAGTCGCGGATTTCTATTGCGCGCTCGAAGTCGAGCTGCGCCGAAGCGACTTTCATTAACGCTTTGAGTTTCTCTATTTCGTTGGGAATGTCTTTGAGCTTTACGTCGTCCGCGGACGATTTCTTGCCCGTTATGCCTATGGTGTTTTTAACTTCCTTGATTATGGTTTTCGGAATAATTCCGTGCGCCTTGTTGTATTCGTCCTGAATTTTGCGGCGGCGGTCGGTTTCGTCGATTGCCCGCCTCATACTGCCCGTTATCGTGTCGGCGTACATTATTACTCTGCCCTCGGCGTTTCGCGCCGCTCTGCCTATCGTCTGCACGAGCGAGGTTTCGCTTCTCAAAAAGCCCTCTTTGTCGGCGTCGAGAATAGCGACGAGCTTGACCTCGGGAAGGTCGAGCCCCTCCCTCAAAAGGTTTATTCCGCAGAGAACGTCGAATTCGCCGCTTCTCAATCCGTTGATTATCTCTATTCGTTCGAGCGCGTCTATATCGCTGTGCATATAGCGCACTTTCAGTCCGTTTTCCTTTAAGTAGTCGGTAAGGCTTTCCGCCATGCGCTTGGTCATTGTCGTGACAAGCACTCTGCCCTTGTCCGCGATAACCGTCTTGATTTCGCCCAGCAAATCGTCAATCTGCCCTTTTGTGGGGCGGATTGTGACCTCGGGGTCAATCAAGCCCGTGGGGCGTATCAGCTGTTCGACGATATTTCCCGCTTGTTCGGTTTCGTAAGGGGCGGGCGTCGCGGAGACGCAAATTAACTGCGGCACGCGCTCGTCGAATTCCTCGAACGTTAGAGGGCGGTTGTCGTAAGCCGAATTTAAACGGAAGCCGTAGTTGACGAGGTTTTCCTTCCTCGACCTGTCGCCGCGGTACATTGCGCGAATTTGCGGTATGGTCATATGGCTTTCGTCTATGAACACAAGGAATTTGCCCGCGGGGAAATAGTCCAAAAGGGTGAACGATGGCTCGCCGGGGCTTCTGCCGTCGAAATATCTGCTGTAATTCTCGACGCCCGTACAATAGCCTATCTCGCGCATCATTTCGAGGTCGTATGTCGTGCGCTGTTGAAGGCGCTGCGCCTCCAACAGCTTTCCGCTGTCCTGAAACGCCTTGACCTCGTCGTGCATATCCCGCTCAATCATTGACAGCGCGGACTGCATTTTGTCCGAGCCGACCGCGTACTGCGTTGCGGGGAAAATCAAAACGTGCTTCAATTCGGAAATTATGTTGCCCGTAAGCGCGTCCTCTTCGCATATTCTGTCTATTTCGTCGCCGAAAAATTCGACGCGGATTGCAACCTCGGAGTTGCTTGCGGGGAAAATTTCGACCGTGTCGCCGCGCACGCGGAAGGACGAACGCTTGAAATCTATGTCGCGGCGGGCGTACTGAATTTCGACGAGCTTTCTTAAAAGCGCGTCGCGCTCCATCTCCATTCCGGGACGGAGCGAAACCGCAAGGCGGAAATACTCTTCGGGCGCGCCCAGACCGTAAATGCAGCTGACCGAGGCGACGACGATTACGTCCTCCCGCTCGCCGAGCGAACTTGTCGCCGAATTTCTGAGCTTGTCTATTTCGTCGTTTAAGCTCATGTCCTTTTCTATATAGGTGTCGGTGGACGGAATGTAGCTTTCGGGCTGGTAATAGTCGTAATAGCTGACGAAATATTCGACGCGGTTATTCGGGAAAAATTCCTTGAATTCGTTGCAAAGCTGCGCCGCAAGGGTCTTGTTGTGCGCGATAACCAGCGCGGGGCGGTTCACGTTTTTTATGACGTTAGCCATGGTGAACGTTTTACCGCTGCCCGTAACGCCGACAAGAACCTGCGTGCGGATACCGTCGAGGACGCCCTCGGTCAAACTCTGTATCGCCCGAGGCTGGTCGCCCGTGGGATTGAATTTTGAATGCAGCTCGAATTTCATAAGTATAATTATAACCTAATAATTATTTATTTACAACTTAATTGCATTAAACGTATGTTTATTATACGAAATTTGCAGTACTTTGTCAATTGTTTTAAGACGGAAAAACAGCGCCCGCGCGTATTTTTTATACGCGCGGGCGCTGAAATTATTCCTTGTCAATCTCCGCGGGAACGGCGGGAAAATCTATCCAGAACGTCGAGCCCTTGTCCTTTTCGGACTCGGCGCCGAAGTCGAATTTGTGATTTTCGAGAATTTTTTTGACTATGTTCAGACCGAGCCCCGTGCCCTTTACGGGGCGGGAATGGTTTTCTTTGACGCGGTAATATCTGTTCCAGATTTCGGGCAAATCTTCTTTCGCAATCCCTTTGCCCGTATCCCTTATTTTCAGCTTTATTCTGTCGCCCGCCAGATTGCTTTTCAAGCTTATATAGACGGTTTTATCCTCGCCCGTGTAGTTGACGGCGTTGCCCAAAAGATTGTAAACGACCTGACCTATCTTCTCCTCGTCGGCGCGGGTGTACAAGTTTGCGTCTATATCGACCATTAAATTATAGCCTTGCGTTTCTTGCAGATAGCCGAACTTATTTATAAGACCGTACAGATATTCGGTCAGATTGAACACCTTGAAATTCAACTCGTCGAGGTTGGAAGAAACTTTGGAAACGCTTAAAACATCGTTGACGAGCCCCGTCAATCTGTCCGCCTCGTCGATAATTACTTGCAGATGCTTTTCGCGCTTTTCGGGGTTGTCGCCCGATATTTCGCGTATCATCGAGGCGTACGCCTTAATCATCGTCAGCGGTGTTTTCAAATCGTGCGAGACGTTCGCAAGCAGTTCGCGCTGGAAGTCGCCGCTTTTTTTCACTTCGTCGCGGACGGTGTTCAGCGTGTCCGACAAATCGGCGAGCTCGCTGTATTCGGCGTTTTCGAAATTCACGCTGAAATCCCCCTTTGCTAAGCGGACCGCCGTCGACGACAGCGTTTTAAGCCCGCCCGAAAGCCTTTGCGAGGCGCTGCAAGAAATAATTATTGCGACCAGCAGCACAAGCGCGCCGATAATTATGAAATACCAAAGCAAGGTATTTACGCCGCTTTGGATTATTTTCATTGAATAGCTCGCGGAAATAAAACACTGTTCGCCGCCGTACTCCACAGCCGCAAGATATACGATATTGTTGTTTTCGGAATACACCATCGCGCCGACGCCGTCAAGCTTGTTAACGATATTTTCGAGATTTCCTATGCCTGCCTCTTCGAAATCCGCCCCGAACGGCAGAAGCACCTTTCCGTCCGCAGAGAGAACATAGCTGTTTATACCCTCGCGGCGATAGTCGCGCATCAGTCCGTCCAAATCGCCGCCGCCCGAACAAACCTTAACCAAATCGCTGCCGACGCGGGATATGCGCTCGCGGGTCTGAGTGTTTACCGTGATTTTGACGACCATAAACGAAATTACTTCGACGAGCAAAATCAACAAAAAAGCGAGCAGTAAAAAATACCGCAACATAATGCGGTTGATACTTTTCAGCTTTTTAATTTGCGCGGGCTTTTTAAACTTCAAATTTATATCCCAAACCTCTTAACGTGACAATAAATTTTCTGTATTGCTTTAAATTCGAACGCAGCATTTTAATATGCGTGTCGACAGTGCGGTCGTCGCCGTAAAAATCGAATCCCCACACGTCGGTCAAAAGCTTTTCGCGGGTCAGCGCAATGCCCTTGTTCTTCACGAAATAAAACAGTATTTCGTACTCCTTGGGCGTGAGCTCAGCCTTTTCGCCGTCGACGTAAACGTTGCGCCCCGCTATATCGATTGTCAGCCCCTCGAAGGTCAAAATGTCGCGGTTGTTTTCATCGCCGCTTTTGCGCTTCAAAACGGCGTGTATGCGCGCCATTACTTCCTTGGGCGAGAAAGGCTTCGTGACGTAGTCGTCCGCGCCTATTTCGAACCCGAAAAGCTTGTCGTACTCCTCGCCGCGCGCCGACAGCATTATTACGGGAATATCCTTGTTTTTCTTGATTTCCTTGACGGCGGAAAAACCGTCGAGGCGGGGCATCATAATATCCATTAAAATTATGTCGAAGTCGTTCTCGCGGCACATCTTTACGGCTTGCATGCCGTCGGCGGCTTCGTAAGCCGTTCCGCCCTCGAACTCGACGTACTCTTTGAGTACTCCGCGTATCATTTCTTCGTCGTCAACAATAAGAACCTTCATATGTATCCTCCTTTCTCTATTATCCGACACTGCAATGAAAAATTTGTGAAAATTTTAAAACGATTTAATAAAAAACATTTCCATGGGCTGTTTCAGCGCTCCGTCAAGTATCAGACAGCCGCACTCTCTGTAACCCGCCTTGCGGTAAAAATGCTGCGCCTCCTCGTCGGTCTGCGTGGAAACGAGCAGTGCGCAAAAGCCAAGCTTTTTCAATTCTTCCTCGAACAGTGCGATTGCCACTCTGCCGAAGCCGCGGCGGCGGTATTCCGGCAAAAGCTTGATAAGCGTCAAAAATGGCAGCTCCTCCCAGAACATGGTATACACTATTACGCCCACCGGCGCGCCGTCGTTTAAAATGATATACGCGCGACCGTCGGCTATGCTTTTGACGTGCCCGTCGACCGTCGCCCGGAAATTTGCGTCCTCTTCCTCTGCTTTTTTTAAAGTTATCATTGTTCAAGTGTAACACAAAAAATTTTTTTAGTCAATATCAAAAAAATATTGACAGTCTTAATAAAAACCGCTATAATATAAACAAATGTTTATTTTGCGGGAATTGATATGATTGACGAACAAAAACTGGAAATTTTAACCGAAAGCGCAAAGTATGACGTTTCGTGCTCGTCCTCGGGCTCGAAAAGGGCGAACAAACCCGGCGGGATAGGCAACGCTTCGGCAAGCGGTATTTGCCATTCGTTCACGCCCGACGGAAGGTGTATTTCCCTTTTGAAAATACTTATGAGCAACGAGTGCATTTACGACTGCGAGTACTGCCCGAACCGACGCAGCGCCGACGTGCCGCGCGCAAGGCTTACGCCCGACGAGATTTGCGAGCTTGTTATTAACTTTTATAAAAGAAATTATATCGAAGGGCTGTTCCTCTCTTCCGCGGTTTTCGAAAATCCCGACAAGACAATGGAGCTTCTGACCGAAACGGTGGCAAAGCTGAGAAACGTATACAATTTCAACGGCTATATACACTTGAAGGGCATACCGCACGCCGACGGCGCGATAGTTATGAAGGCGGCGCGGCTCGCCGACAGAATGAGCTATAACGTGGAACTGCCCAGCGAAAGGTCGCTTAAACTGCTTGCGCCGCAAAAGACGAAGCAAAGCCTTTTACTGCCCATGAAAAGCCTTGACAACGCAATCGAATACGATAAGCAGAATAAGATTCGGCGGGGAAAAGTTTTGCCCGCGGGGCAGACCACGCAAATGATTATCGGCGCTTCGCCCGAGCCCGACGGGCAGATTTTGAAGCTGACCGAGGCTTTATACCGCAATATGAATTTGAAACGCGTGTATTACTCCTCCTATGTTCCCGTCGTGCAAAGCAGCAAACTGCCGACGGTCGGAGCGGGGCTTTTAAGGGAACACCGCCTCTATCAAGCGGATTGGCTGATAAGGTTTTACGGCTTCGACGTAAACGAAATCTGCGCCGAAGACGAGAACCTATCGCCCGACTACGACCCGAAATGCGCCTGGGCGCTGAGAAATATGCACCTCTTCCCTTTGGAAATCAATACAGCGCCCCTCGAAATGCTTTTGCGCGTGCCGGGAATAGGCGCGAAAAGCGCGTACAGAATTACCGAAGCGCGCAGATTCGCAAAGCTAGACTTTGACAACCTCGCAAAAATGCGCATAGTCTTAAAGCGGGCAAGGCACTTTATCACCTGCAAAGGCAAGTTTTTCGGGTCGGACAGCCTTGCGCAAGTGCAAACTTCGCTGTTGCTGTCCGGGATAAAGGATAACAGCGAACAGCTTTCAATGTTTTCCGAACCATCCACCGCGCTTTCGGCGCTCACGGGAGAGATATGAAAATTTTTATTACCGACGGCTCGCCCGAGGGATTTTTCACCGCGGTGTTCGACGCGTTCAATCAAAAAGACGCTACTATAACTTCGGATACGCACGTTCAGCTCGCGCTTGACAGCGAGGTTATACGCGTAATTCCCGACGCGGGAAAAAGCGGGCGGGTGCTAAGAGGCATATACAACTGCGACCGCTACGCCGCAGAGGAAATTTCGCTGGTACTGAGAAGCTGCGACCCGCTAAAAGAACAGATTGTTTTCGAATATATAAAGAAACTAATGCAGATTAAATTTCCGATTAGAAAGCGTTTAAGTCTGTCCGAGGTTATCAGATTCAACGAAATTTCATACAAGGTCACGGGCGAAACGCATCGTTTAAAAGGACTTTTGCGGTTTATGGAGTGCGCGGGCGGCGTGCTTTACGCCCCCTATTCGCCCGACAACAATATAACCGATTTGCTTATGGCGCACTTCGCCGAACGGCTGAAATCCGAAAAGTTCGTCATACACGATTTAAACCGCAAAATCGCCGGCATGTACGACGGCAGAGAGTGGATTATGGGCTATGCGGGCGAGGCGGACATATATTTGTCCGAGCAGGAAAAGGCGTTTGAAAGCTTATGGAAAAAGTATTATAAGGCGGTCGACATCAAGGAGCGGCCGCACGAAAAGCAAATGAAGCGCAGTATGCCCGTACGCTACTGGAAGTTTCTGCCCGAAAAAAATTAACGCGCGAATTATTCGCGCGTTTTCGTTATTTTATCGAAAAAATCTGAAAGATAATTGTTTTCGAATGTTTCGAGCTTTCCGCAGTCGGCGGCGCGCGTAAGCGCGGGGTCAATAGGCAGCTTTGCAACCGCGGGAATACCGTTTTCGAGTGCAAGCGCGTCCACTCCGCTTTCGCCGAACACCGAAATTTTTCTGCCGCAGTCGGGGCATTTGATATAGCTCATATTCTCGACGATACCCAGAACGGGCACGTTCATCATCTGCGCCATATTTACGGCTTTCTGCACAATCATGCCGACCAAATCCTGCGGAGTTGTGACGATTATTACGCCGTCGAGGGGGATACTCTGGAAAACCGTCAACGGCACGTCGCCCGTTCCGGGGGGCATATCGATAAACATATAGTCTACGCCCGTCCAGATAACGTCCGTCCAGAATTGAAGCACCGTGCCCGAAATGAGCGAGCCGCGCCAGATTACGGGCTCCGCCTCGTTTTCAAGCAGAACGTTCATAGACATAAGCTGAATTCCGCCGTCGGTAACAACGGGAAGAATTCCGTTTTCGCTGCCCGTGGCGCGTTCGGTAACGCCGAACATTTTGGGTATTGACGGACCCGTGATGTCTGCGTCCATTACCGCGGTGACCTTACCCTTACTCTGCGCGGCTGCCGCGAGCAGTGCGCACGTCATGGACTTGCCTACTCCGCCCTTGCCGCTGACAACGGCGATTACCTTCTTTATATCGCTGAATTCGTGCGGGCTTTTAATCAAACTTTTTTTATCGCGCGAGGAACAGCTTTCCCCGCACGACGAACAATCGTGTGAGCATTTATCAGACATTAATTCGTCTCCTTGCTGAATTTGATTATATTTTAAAATATGGACTTAAATTTGTCAAATAAAACCTTGCAAAGTTGCTTGCCAAACTAAAACTTTTCTGTTAGAATAACTGTACTGTGCTAAGTGGGGAGTTAGCGGTGCCCTGTACCTGCAATCCGCTATAGCAGGACCGAACGTCTTTCCCGACGGAACAAGTGGAAGGCCGCGGCATATAAGGGGTGTTGATACCAAGGTCTTATGCAACCGGACGCTGCGAACCGTGTCAGGATAGGGATATAGCAGCACTAAACAGCTTATCCGGTGTGCCATAAGGTAGCTTTGGAGTAGCCACCTGTATGTTTTACGCTTCGGCTTGTTTCGGCAAAAAAGACTGCACAGCTTTTTTCGGAAAAATAACCGCCCGCATCTCTCGATGCGGGCGGTTTGAATTATTTATTGAACATTATTTTTTCGCTTTTGAACATAAAGCTTAACACTACCACCAGCGCAACCGCCAAAACGAGGTTGGATATAAGCGCCAGCACGAAGCCGAGCGGCGGCAACGAAAATTTGAATATCGCAGACATCGCAAGCTGGCTTCCTAAAAGAGGTATCGCAAATAATCCGACCGAAGGGTTTGATAAAATCATTGACACAACGCCGAGCACGATTATAAGCATCATCAACGGAGATATGAGCGTGCCCGCCTCTTTCACGCTTTTCGCAAACGCGGACAGTATGGAAAAAACCGAAATGACTACAAGCACGGCCGAAATTATCAGCCCGAAAATCATTGCATAGTCGCCGAAGCCGTAGCTTATCGCGAGTTCTCCTCCCGACATTCCGCCCATAAGTTTCGGCAAGGACAGTATTACTCCTATAAAACTGGATATACCGCTGAGAAGCGCAAAGCACGAAAGGCTGATTATCTTTCCGAGCGCGAGCTGCCAGCGCTTTATGGGGGTAATGAGCATCGTTGCCATAGTTCCCCTCTCCTTTTCGCCCGCAATCGACTCGGGCGCGACTGCGACGCAGCCCGAAACCAGAAGCGCAAACATCAACATAGGCATAAAGCTTGCAAGCATCTGACCCGAAGTAGTTCGCTTGTCCGCCAAATCGCCAAGCATATCGCCGTTTATACTGAACGCGGGCCCCTTGAAGCTTTCGAGTATGCCGCATACGCTCATATAAGCGTATTGCGAGGTTTCTTCCGCGGAGTTGTAATAAATTCTTACGTCGGGCGTGCTTTCCGTATTACCGTTTATTGCCACGTCGAAGTTCTCGGGAAAAATTATATACAAGTCGAGGCTGCCGTTTTCCACCTTCTCCTTGGCGTCGGCCGATGTCGTTTCCCCGTCTATTTTCAAAATCAAGTCAAGCTGCGCCGCAAGGTCCGGATTTTCGGGCATATTTTCTACGTACGCCGAAACCTTTTCGCCGACGGGCGGCGTTTTCATCATATTGGTTGCGACCGTGCCCATAATCGAATATACGGCATAAATGAGAAGTCCGGGCAAAAGCACGGTTATAATCATTCTCTTGTCCTTGAAAAAACGGGCAAATTCCTTTTTGATTATCGTAAACACGCTTTTCATAACTTAGCTCCCGTAACATTTTCGTACAGCTCGAAGAAGGTGTCTTCGAGGTTTTTCTCGCTTGTGAGGTTTGCAAGGGTGTCTATCGCGACAAGCTTGCCGTCGATAATTATTCCCACGCGGTCGCAAAGCTTTTCGACAAGGCTGAAAATGTGAGTCGAAAGTATGATAGTCTTACCTTGCGCGCGCAGCTCCTCCAAAAAGTCGGTCACAACCTTTGCCGTGAGCACGTCGAGCCCGTTCGTCGGCTCGTCGAAAATGACAAAATCGGGGTCGTGCACGATAGATATTACGAGCGAAACCTTCTGCTTCATACCCGTGGAAAGGTTGGCAAGCTTCACCTCGGCAAATCTGTCTATGCCGAATTTTTCAAACAGTTCCCGCTTGCGCGCGTCGCGCACAGATTTTTCCATGCCGTACAGCTCGCTGAAAAAGTCGAAAAGATAGTTCGGCGTAAAGAAATCTTCGAGCTTTAACTCGCTTGTGAGAAAGCCTATTCCGTGACGGACGGCTTCCTCTTCGGTAATTATGCTGTGACCGCTTATAAACGCGTCGCCGCTGTCGGGCTCAATCAGGGTTGCAAGCATTCTCAGCGTTGTGGTTTTGCCCGCACCGTTGGGTCCGAGCAAACCGAAAATTTCGCCGCGGTATGCGGTAAAGGAAAGGTTGTCCACAGCCACCTTTACTTTTTGCGACGTCTTTTCAAGCTTTTGTTGCTTTCTCGAAAGATTGAACGTTTTCCTCAGTCCTTCTACTTTGAGTATTTCTTCCATTTAATTTCTCCGCATAAAGTATTCCAAAATATTATACCCCCCCCCCGCAAAAATTTGTCAAGGGATTTTAGGGGGATTTTTTGAGAAAAAAAAGGGCCGAAAAAGCCCTTTGATTTTTATTAATTGACCCCGAACAATCCGCAGCACTGCAATACAACGCAAGTTATCGCCAAAAGCACGAGATATAAGCTGAACCATTTATAATTCGCCTTTTTAATTACTTTAAGCATAACTTTTACGGCAAACAACCCGACAAGCGCCGAGATTATGAAGCCGAGCGCGATACACCAGCCGTAAACCGAACCGTTTGTCGCAAAATCTTCCTGTATTTCGCCGTTTATAAGCCCTTTCAAAAGCGAGAATGCGAAACTTCCGAGTATTACGGGAATACTCATAAGGAAGGAAAACTTTGCAACCTCGTCCGCCGAGCCGCCCGCAAGCGAGCCCGCGCAGATTGTGGATCCGCTTCGCGAAATTCCGGGAAGCACCGCCACCGCTTGCGCCAAGCCCATAGGAATAACCGTGCGCCAGCACAAGGGAAGCGTATTTTCTCTGCGTTTTACAACCATTTCGGTTGCGAAAAGCACCGACGCGGTTATCGTGAAGAATACCGCGAGCAATACTCCTATATAGGCAAAGCTTTGCCCCATTTCGTCGATTATATCTTCGAGTAAAAATCCGACTATCGCCGCGGGAATTGACGCGAGCACCAAAAAACCAAGATTTTTGAAGGGTTTTTTGAATAAGCCGATAATATCCTTCCAGAATACCGCGCACACGGCGACCAGAGTGCCGAGGTGAAGTATTATGTTGAAGAACAGCCCCCCCTCCTCAACGCCGAATATGCGTTGGAAAAAGACGAGATGCCCGCTCGAAGATACCGGTAAAAATTCAGTTAGTCCTTGAACGAAGCCGAGGACGATAGCTTGCCAAATTTCCATTAATCGCCTAAATCAAGTAAATTCTGATATCTTGACTGATATTTTACAACCGTTATGTGGTCGCCCGTTTCCTTGCCGAAATCGCTTATGATTTTGTCTCTGCGATTTGTGGTAACGTCGGCGAGGTCGGTACTTTTCAGCCATTCGTAGAAAAGATTTTCAAAAGTGCCCTCAACTTCGACGTTGTTCGCCCAGTCGGGAGTGTAGACAACGCCGTCCGTACCGAAATCGAACGCATAGGTTACATATATAAGGTGCCAGCCGTAGTCGCCCGCGCAGACCGTGAACGAGCCTTCGCCGCTTGCTACGGCAAGCTTAGCCGCGTACTCGAATTCTTTGATATAGCTCGTATTATAAGCCGAAACGGAATAGCCGACGTATTGCGACAGAACGCCCGTATCGGTCGTGTATGCGAACTGCAATTCGTTGACCGCGCTCATCGCCTCGTATTGCTTGGTCTTGGAATTCATTAAATCGGACTTTTTGAACTCGCCGAAGTCGACCTTGCCCGAAGCGTAAAGGAATTTGGAATAATCGATTTCCTTTTTGTCCGCGTCTTTGTAGAAGTCGGTTTGGTTATAGTACGCCGTGTTGCCTTGCTCGGGAGTGTATTTATTGTCGAATTCAACGTAATCGCCGCCGAGCACATAGTTAATATATGCCGAGAATTCTTTAAGCATTCCGTCAATCGTAAGCTCGTTGCCGATAAGCGTGTAGCTTCCGTTGTCGTTCTCGTAGACGCTACCGTTGTATGAATATCTTCCGTCGTAGGCTTGAAGCTTTTTGTATCTTCCGCCCTCCGCGCTGTCGGCAAGGTGTCCCTCGAAGAAGAGATAATCTCTGCCGCTGTTCTTGCCGTAATAGTCGGCTGTATACTTGCTTTCCTCGGCTTTCGCGTTGAAGCTGTAATTCTTTTCACCGTTGAACCACGCCGAACGCTGGTCCTCGGTCTTGATGTTTCTTAAAAGATTGTTTCTTTCGATGTAGTAGGAGTTGTCGTCCTTGTTCGCTTCCTTAATCTTAGTCAGTTCGGCAAGCTGTGCGCTCTGCTTTGCATTATAGGGAAGAAGGATATTGTAAACATAGCCGAATTTGGCAAGGTTCTTGCCGTCGTAGTCAGCCCAGTCGCTTTCGTCCGTTTTGGGGTTGTAAAGTATGAACGACGTCGACGACATACTGCCCATAGCCGTATCGAACGCGGAAGAGGTCTTGTAAGACTTTTTCTGGTCGCCGAGCATTTTGCCGTAAACGTCCGCGGTGTATTCGTAGTTGTTGTCTGTAAGAAGGGTTTCCCTCTGCTCCTCGTAAAGTTCGTAATACTTGTTTACGACGCGCGATTCGAGCTGGGATACGAACTCCGACTGAATATAGCCGAGCTTTAAAACGTCGGTAAGGACTTCCGATTCGCCGTCGCCTATAAGGTCGTTGGCGCGGAGATTATCCAAGAAAGCGTTGTACGCCTTAATTCTCGTTACGCGGGTAGTACCGTCGAGCTTGTCCTCCTGATATTTGCCGCTTTGTCCGATAAGATAGCCCTCGAAGCCCGTATACACGTTGTAATCGAGCTTGCCGTCCTTTACGGGATAATAGTCGTCCTGCTCTGCGTCGAGGTTGGTGGGCGTGGTGCGCTTGTCGGTACCCGTATATCCGTCCTCTTCCTCGATTACCTTCTTTTCGTAAGAGTCGATTGCCGAGTTCAGCGACGAATAGAGTTTATAGGTCGCATACTCGACGTCGTCATCGTCGAGAAGATATTTATACTTTTCGACTTCGGTCGTCTTGGACTTGAAGGTTTCGAGCGCGTTCGGCTCCGTCTTACTCTTCTCGCCGATAAGATAAAGGGTCGCGTACTGCGTAAGCACCGCGTTGTCTATGAGCGAGTCCAAAAGCATATTGAACGTATCCGCGTACGAATAGCCGTACTGCGTGACGTAGGTCGAGCCCACGTTGATAAAATAGGACACCAAATCCCTCTTTTCTATCGAGGAAACGGTAATTGCGTCCTTGTACGCTTCGAGACCGCTGTCGCCGAATACGTCGGAATTTCTGATATCTACGGTTGCGATTTCCTGCGCCATATCCGCCATGCTGTTTTTTGATACCAAAGAACAACCGCCGAGGGTTGCCGATAAGGTAATACACGACGCCAGAACGGCTACCGCTAATGTTTTTTTCTTCATAACGTTATCTCCTGCCTTAAAAGGCGATAATATACCAAACACAATTATATTATATTTGCGCGGTTTAGGCAAATCATTTTAAAGGTATTTATTCAAAACTTAAAGCAAATTTCAAAAATTTTGTCATTTTGAGCATCGTTTTCGCGGGGTTGGAGTTGGGCGGAAAGATAACAAGCGGCGCTTTCGCCATAGACAGCTTCACCTGCCCCTCGTACTTGTCGAGTGCGGCGGTAAGCCTTTTATCCTTCAACGAGTTTATGGACGGCAGTTCGAGCGAGCCCTCGGTGCTGTCTACGGTTATTTTGCGCACATTGAATTTCGCCGCGTAGGACTTCAACACCGCGATTATGAGAAGGTTCAATACCTCGTCGGGCATGGGTCCGTAATTGTCCTCTATCGAAAGGCAAACCCGCTTGTAGTCGTCCACCGTTCTTATTTCGGCTATCTGCTTGTAGCAGTCCATTCTGCCCGCGTTAGACTCGATATACCCCTCGGGTATATATGCGGTCGCCTTCAAGTCGAGCTCCGCCGAGAACTGGCTTTCGCCCGTGAGCTCCTCCTTCAAAAGTTTGGAGTACAATTCGTAGCCGACCTTGTCCATATGCCCGTGCTGTTCGGCGCCGAGCACGTTGCCCGCGCCGCGTATTTCCAAATCGCGCATTGCAACCTTGAAGCCCGAGCCGAGCTCGGTAAACTGCATTATTGCTTTCAGCCTTTCAGCCGCGTCCGAGGTTAAAACCTTTTCGGGCTTGAACGTGAAATAAGCTTGCGCTAAGCGTGAGCCTCTGCCCACTCTGCCGCGGAGCTGGTAAAGCTGGGAAATGCCGAGGCGGTCGGAATCGATAACTATAATCGTGTTGGCGTTGGGAAGGTCGATTCCGTTTTCGATTATCGTCGTGGTTACAAGTATGTTTTTATCGCCGCGGTAGAACGCGAACACGCTGTTTTCGAGGACGTCTCTGTCCATTCTGCCGTGCGCGTAGCACACTTTGCCCTCTGGGATAATTTCCGCTATTCTGCCCGCAAACGACGAAATTGTTTCAACTCTGTTGTAGAGTATGAATACCTGTCCGCCGCGCGAAAGCTCCCTTATGCACGCGTCGCGAATAAGCGTTTCGGTTTCCTCGACGACGTAGGTCTGGACGGGCAGTCTCTTCTGCGGGGGTGTGTTTATCGTGCTTATGTCCCTTATCCCCGCAAGCGACATATGTAATGTACGCGGTATGGGCGTCGCGGTCATAGTGAGGCAGTCGACGTCGTTTTTAACGTGTTTTATTTTTTCCTTGTGTTCGACGCCGAAGCGCTGTTCCTCGTCGAGCACCAAAAGTCCGAGGTCGTAGAACCTAACGTCGTTCGACAACAGTCTGTGCGTGCCGATAATAAAATCTATGTCGCCGTTTGCGAGCCGCTTCAAGGTTTCGGCTTGCTGTTTGGGAGTTTTGAAGCGGTTAAGTTTTTCAACGGTTACGCCGAAGTCCTTAAACCTTTCTACTGCGGTATTGTAATGCTGTTCGGACAAGACCGTTCCGGGGCACATAAGCGCGGCTTGTTTGCCGCCCAGCACGCACTGATACACGGCGCGGAGCGCGACCTCGGTTTTGCCGTAGCCGACGTCGCCGCACAGAAGGCGGTCCATCACCTTTTCCGAGCACATGTCGGCCTTGATTTCCTCTATGGATACGAGCTGGTCGGGGGTTTCCTCGTAGGAGAACGCGTCCTCGAACTCCTGCATCATAACCGAGTGTTCGGGGAAGCAAAAACCCTTCTTTTCGGTGCGCTCGGCGTAAAGCTGTTTCAAGTCGAACGCGAGCTCGCGTATCGAGCGCTTGACCCTCTCCTTTACCCTATCGAATTCGGCGCCTCCTATCTTCGACAGCGAGGGATTGGTTTCGCCGACGTATTTGGACAGTACGTCCATTTGCTCGACGGGCACATACAGCACGTCGCCGCCCTTGTATTCGAGCGCGACATACTCCTTAATTCCGTCGGTGGTCTCTATTTTTTTTGTGCCCGTTATTCTGCCTATGCCGTGCTTTTCGTGGACGGCATAGTCGCCTATTTCGGGCGCGGTGAACATATCCCCGCGTTTTTTGCGTATACGCTTTGTGGTTACCTTGGTGTATAAGTCCGAGCTGCCCAAAATTACGAGCTTGCTTTCGTGGACGATTAGTCCGTGCGGCATTTCCGCCGAAGTTATCGACACGCCGTGAAGGGCTTCGAGCCTGTCCGGCAAGGGATAGACGGGCAGATATTCGTCGCCAAGTATTTCGGAAAGCTTTTCGCTGCGCTGAATTCCGCCCGTATATATCAGTATGCGGTAGCCGTTAGACAGCCAGTTTTTGACGTCGGTTATAAGCTGCGGCATTGCGTTCAGATACGACGGCGCGGGCGACGACGTGAAATTGTAAGTTCTCAGCGGTTTGAAAAACTGCGTGCCCGAAGTAAACGTCTGCACCGCCATCGAGCGGTATTTGCTAAAATTCTCTGTAAGCGTCTGCGGAGAGAGAAGCTGCCCGGCGGAAAAATCGAACGCTTCGCCCCCCTTTTTAAGCTCGCGCACGCGCTCGCCATGTTCCTTGTATACGCCGTTCAGTCTGTCGTTAATCAGCTTGCACTCGTCGAAAATTATCAGCGTGTTTTTATCCAGCAAGTCGAATATCGTTCGCGTGCCCGAGATAAGCGGAAGCACGAACGAAGCGCCCGCGAACGGCGCGCCGCCTTCGAGCTTGGTTATGAGGTCGTCGCAAATCGCCTTGGCGCGCTTGTACGAAGCCGAGTCGGCACAGCTTTTCAAGCTTTTGGAAATTTGCGCTTTTATGTTATCGACGTCCTTTTTGTTAAAACGCGCGTCGGTTGCGGAAATTACGCTTACCGAGCTCACCTCGTCCAGCCGCTCGCCGCTGACCGAGTCGTAGGGGCGAATTCTTTCCACCGCGTCGCCGAAGAAATCGATGCGCACGGGGTTTTCGCAGTTAATCGGGTATATATCGAGAATATCGCCGCGCACCGCGAACGAGCCCTTGCTTTCCACCGAGTATTCGCGGGTATAGCCCATTTCCACGAGCTTTGCGGGCACGGACGTAAAGTCGGTTTCTTCGCCCGCGGTAAAATTAAGGATTTCCGCGTCCGCGGGGAAAAGCTGCATAACCGCCTCTATATCGCATACGACGATATCCGCGCCGTTCGAAATTTCGCTTACGGCGGTCAGCCTTCTGAAAAGCGCGTCCTTGGAAAGCGCGTCTTTATAGAGGATAACCTCGTCCTTTGCGGGCAGAAGCACGCATTTTCTGCCCGACAGCGCCGAAATCGAGGCGTGCGCCTTGTCCGCGCTCACCCCGTCGGCGGTGATATATAAAATTTTATATTGCGGCAGGCACGATATGAGATACTTATGCGCTTCGGTAACGCCGAAAACCGCCGTCGGCGTGCCGAGGCGGATGTCGTTTTCCAAAGCGGGATAATTCCCGCCGAGATTTTTGCAGTTAAAAAAATTTGCCTTCAAAATATTTATCCGTTATAAGAAGTCATTACATTCTCTACGCTCACGCCCTCAGCAATAGTAATTGCCGCGCGCGCGGCTTTTTTGCACGCCGCTATGAACAAGTCATAGTCCTCGCGCCGAACTTCGGACAGAACGTAGTTGATTATCGGGATATTTACCTCGGGGTCGCGTATGCCTATTCTTATGCGCGCGAACTCGGACGTTCCGATTTCGGCTATGACCGAGCGCATGCCGTTGTGCGTGCCCGCGCTGCCGTTCGGGCGAATTCTCAGCGCGCCCTTGGGGATATCGTAGTCGTCGTAAATTACGACGAGGTCGCGCGCGGTCGCCTTGTACTTTGCAAGAAGCTGCTTCACCGCCCTGCCGCTGTTGTTCATATACGTTACCGGGCGGGCGATTATCACCTTTTCGCCGCCGACATTAGCCTCGGCGGTGAACGCCTCGCACTCTTTTTTTTTGAACTTTACGCCGAGCTCGTCCGCAACGTCGCCGACGGCAATATAGCCCATATTGTGAAAGGTCTTTAAATATTTTTCTTCGGGGTTGCCGAGTCCTACTATTATTTTCATAATGCGCCTTTAATTTTAATCGCCACAGTTGTCTGCGGCGATTGTAGAGTTTATATCAGTCGTAAATTTTCGACATGGGTCTGTCGAGATAAACGTTTTCTATTGCCGAAGCGAATATCGGCGCGGTGGAAATCATTTTGAAAATGGGAAGCATTTTCTCTTCGGGGATATTGATTGTGTCGAGCATGGCGAGCTCGGTTATGGGCGAAGCCGCAAGTCTTTCAATCGCGGGACCCGAAAGCACGCCGTGCGAGCAGCACGCGTAAATTTCCTTTGCGCCCGCTTCCTTCAACGCCTTAGCGCCTTGCACGATTGTGCCCGCGGTGTCAATCATATCGTCGATCATGAGGCAGTTTTTGCCCTTGACGTCGCCGATTATGTTCATAACCTCCATAACGTTCGCCTTGGGGCGGCGTTTGTCGATTATAGCCATTTTCGCGTCCATTTTCGCGGCTACCTTTCTCGCCCTCGCCACCGAGCCTATGTCGGGGGATACTACGACGAAGTCGTCGTCTACCTTGGGTTTGAAATGGTTGTAAAGCGTGGGTCCGCCCACGAGGTTATCGAGAGGAATATCGAAAAAGCCCTGAATTTGCAGACAGTGCAAGTCCATTGTAAGAACTCTGTCCGCGCCCGCGGAGGTTATGAGGTTTGCTACGAGTTTAGCCGTTATAGGCTCCCTCGAACGCGCCTTTCTGTCCTGACGGGCATAGCCGAAATAGGGAATTACCGCGGTTATTCTGCCCGCGCTTGCACGCTTTGCCGCGTCAATCATTATGAGAAGCTCCATAAGGTTGGTGTTGACGGGCGTGCTTGTGGACTGGATAAGAAAAACGTCCTTGCCGCGAATGGACTCGTCAAAGCGGACGTAAATTTCGCCGTCCGAAAAATGAGTTACTTCCATTGCGCCGAGCGAGGTGTTAAGTCTCTCCGCTATCGCCTTAGCAAGGGGCTGGTTGGAATTACCCGAAAATATCTTTATTTCGTTGCCGTGGTTAATCATTTGGTGTTTCGTCCTCCGATTTAACTTTTGTATTTCACTGACAGTGCTTTTCCATTTTATATTTATAACGCGTTAAAGTCAAACGAATAGGCAGAGAAATTTTTTACTTTTTTGTCCTTTCGCGCATTTGCGAAAAGAACGCGGACAAAATCGACGCGCATTCCTCGCGCATTACCCCGCCCTCGACCTCTATCGTGTGGTTCAATAAATTCGCTTCGGCAAGCTCGTTAGTCATCGAACGCCCCTTCGCTTCATACGCGCCGAAGTACACCTTTTTTATCCTCGCGTTGAGCATTGCGCCCATGCACATGGGGCACGGCTCCAACGTGACGTAAATTTCGCACTCGGGAATTCGCCAGCTTTTAAGTTTTTTACACGCCTTTTCAATCGCTTCGACCTCCGCGTGGGCGGTTGCTATCTGCTTTTTCGTGCGGCGGTTGTGCCCGCGCGAAATTATCTTTCCGTCGCACACCACGACCGCGCCTATGGGCACCTCGCCCTCTCCGAGCGCTTTTTGCGCGCATTTAAGCGCGGCTTTCATAAATTTATCAGCCATATTTTTCCGTGAATATTTTCAACGCCTTAAAGCATTTTTTTACTTTGCGTAATTTTTTTATCGGGTGGACGTTGTCGTCAGAACCGCACTCCACCGTGTACGACGGGATATGCAGCTTTTGTATGCACCAGTCCTTGTATCCGCCCGCCGAGCCGCAAATCACCTTTGCGGTGTAGCCCGTAGCTTCCGAAAGGATATCCGCCCCCCGTTTGTCGCCGCCTCCGCAAAATTCCCAGTATATTTCTTCGCCCTTAGTGTGAAAACTGAAAGTGACGTAAGGGCGAACCTTTAACGTAAAATCGCGAAGCGCTATCGTTTCGGCTTCCGAAAATGGTTTGTCGCCTATACAGTTTTCGCTGCCGCGCATCTTTACGTTGAGCCGACCGCTACCCCACTCGGCGTCGAAATTGCAGTTCAAATCCACGCCGCGGGCGTTCGCCTTCCACATGGGGCGAAGCTCCTCGCAGATTGTCGCGCCGTCGGGATTTACAAGAGGTATCACCCAGCCGCCGCCCGCGCTCAGACCTGTTTTAATATGTTTTAAAGCGAGCCGCGCGGTTATCCATTCTCTGCCGTGTATGGCGTACGTCGCAATGAATTGCCGACCCGTGGGACTGCCTATATGGAACGCAAAAATTTCCCTTCCGCGGAAAGAGTAGCCTATGATACACTTCTTTCCGCCGTATCTGTTGTAGAATTTTTTTACCTCTTCGAATATCACATATATAAAATATGCGCGCCGCTATTTGTGATATTCGCCGCCGCCGTTTATCATAAATGCGCGGTAAATCTGCTCGCACAGTATCACGCGCATGAGCTGGTGCGGAAATGTCATTTCGGAAAACGAAAGCTTCAAATCCGCCGCAAATTTCACCTTGTCCGAAAGCCCGCATGACGAGCCGATTATAAACGTCGCCTCTTCGCCGCGGTCGGTTAAGCACTTTATGTGCTTTGCAAGCCGTTCGCTCGAAAAACTTACCCCCTCGACGCACAGCGCTATTTTTTTACCGACGCAGGATTTTAAAATAGCCTCGCCCTCTTCGTTTAAATTTCTGCCTTCGGGAAGTTCCTTGACCTCGACGCGGGCAAACCGCGAAAGGCGTTTGAGGTACTCCTCTATCGCCGAGCGGTAAAAGGCTTCCTTGATTTTGCCGACGCAGACTATGTTTATTTTCTGCATTTATTGACCTATAAACAGCGTGGCGAAGTTGAACAGCCAGAGAATCCCGAGCACCGCAACCGCAACCGAGCCGCTCGAAAAAAAGCTTTTGACGCTGCCCTTGACGCATTTTTTCACGGGCGGATTTTCGAACATAAAGCCTATGCGTTTGCCGAATTTCGTTTTTTCGACCGTGGGACGGTCGAGAATCAACAGCACGAGCCCGACAATAAGCGCGACCGCGCCGAGAACCATAAGCACAATCTGTACGGTCGGCGTCATAAAGCCGCCGCTTTCGTCCACCGCGCCGCTCGCCGCCAGAACAATAACGACACCGTTGTTCAGAAAGTGCATAACTATGCCGGGGAGTATCGAGCCCGAGCGCACCGCGACGAGCGCGAACAGACACCCCGCCAGAAACTGATAGACCGTCTGCTCGGGCGAGCCGTGGAAAAGCGAGAACGCAAACCCGACTATAAGCACGGTGCGCACGGTGCCGAGCGTGCTTTCGCTCGCATTAAGTATAACCCCTCTGAAAAGCGCCTCCTCGAAGATTGCGGGCATGACCGCGACCACTAAAAGCGCAAGCGCGACCCAACCGCCGTGCAAGCTGTATATAAACTCGTTGAGCTTAACGTACATTTCGCTTTCGCCGACGTTGAAAAGTTTTAAAAACCAATCATTAATCTGATTTAGCGAGAAGAAAAGCCCGAATATCAAGAGCAGACCTATAAAGTAATATTTCGGCCTGCACTTTACGGGAAAGACCGCCCTGAACTTGACCTTTCTGACTTTCAGCGTCAGCGCAATCGACGCGGCAATAGCAATCGGCGAGGGCAGAAAATTCAAAAACCAGTACGCGTAGCCGTACTGCGGTACAAGAGTCATTATCCCGTTAAAAATCAAAGAAACAACTATAAATGCGATTACCGCCGCGCTGTACATAAAGCCGCCGGTAGCCGAATTCATATTGTTTAATTCGTTATCTTCCATTTATCTTCCCTCCGTAAGCCGATTATAGCTTAATTTAAAAATAAAGTAAACGAAATAATTTACTTTTAATTCAATTTGTTATAAAATTATGGTATGCGAAAGATAAACACCTCCTTAATCGAACAAAAAATTTACGATTTGGCTTTGAAGGCGGGCGTCGATTTAACGCCGACTTGCAAGTCCGCGCTTGAAAAAGCGCGCGACGGCGAGCAAAACGCCACGGCGAAATTCGCGCTGGACACTCTTATAAAGAACAGCGAAATCGCGGTCGAAGAAAACATGCCCGTCTGTCAGGACACGGGTATGGCGGTCGTGCTTATCGAATTGGGACAGCAGGTTTATCTAGAAGGCGACACTCTTTCCGAGGCGGTCAACCGCGGAGTTAAAAGGGCGTATTCCGACGGATATTTCAGAAAATCGGTCTGCGACCCCCTCACCCGCAAAAACACGGGCGACAACACCCCCGCCGTTATCCACACCGAGATAGTCGCGGGCGACGAAATCAAAATCACGTTTATGCCGAAGGGCTTCGGAAGCGAAAATATGTCGAGGCTGTACATGCTTAAACCCGCGCAAGGCGTCGAGGGAATTATCGGCGCGGTTGTCGAAACGGTAAAGCTTGCGGGCTCGCGCCCGTGCCCTCCCGTTTACGTCGGGGTCGGCATAGGCGGAAGCTTCGACACTTGCGCGCTTCTTGCCAAAAAGGCTTTGACCCGCGACATAGGAACAAACAACGCCCGCAAAGATATAGCCGAAATAGAAAACGAGGCTTTAAGGCGCATTAACGCGCTCGGCACGGGCTGTCAGGGGTTCGGCGGAAGCACCACCGCGCTCGGGGTAAGCTGCGAATGGGCGCCCACGCACATTGCGGGACTGCCCGTCGCAATAAATATCCAGTGCCACTGCGTAAGGTGCGAAAAGGTGATAATATGATAAAGCTTACACTGCCCTTAAACAAGGAAACGGTTAAGACCTTGAAGGCGGGTGACAGCGTTCTTCTGTCGGGTACGATACTGACCGCGCGCGACTGCGCGCACAAGAGAATTTTCGAATATCTCGACAGCGGGCGCCCCCTTCCGTTCGCTTTGAAAGACGCGATTATTTATTATGCGGGTCCTTGCCCGACAAAGCCCGGACGGGCTTCGGGAAGCTGCGGTCCCACCACTTCGGCGAGAATGGACGTCTTTGCGCCCCGCCTTCTGGATTTGGGGCTGGGCGCGATTATCGGCAAGGGCGAAATGTGCGATGAGGTGCGTGAAAGCTTGAAGAGAAACTGCTGCGTATATTTCGCCGCGATTGGCGGCGCGGGCGCGCTTTACGGCAACGCCATAAAAAGCAGCGAGTGCATAGCGTTCGACGACCTTTTATCCGAAGGGGTTTATAAGCTCAAAGTCAAAAATTTCCCCGTTATAGTCGCCCACGACTGTCACGGCGGAACTTTGTATTAAAATTGATTTGAAATTAAGTTGACAATTTTTATAAAGGCAAATATAATTATTCTCAGAATATATAAAGGCGTTGAACGGGACAGACGTTTTAATAATCCTTTTCAGAGAGAGAAATTTAGCAAGCTGAAAGATTTCTTATAGGATTGAAACGGTATTCACCCGCGAGCCGGATATGCGAACACCACGGTCAGTAGTGTATTCCGCCTGCTCTGCGTTATGAGTAAATTAAGGCGGCTTAATGCCGTAAAATCAGGTGGTACAGCGAACAAATTCGCCCTGTGTTAAGGGGCGGATTTTATTTTTTAAAATTTTTATTTCGGAGAGTTATTTATGGACGTAAACGAAAAAATCAAAAAAATCGAGGAACAGATCGAGGCGTCGGTAAACGACATCAAATCGAGCAAAACCTTGCAGGAAATCAAAATGCGCTTCCTCGGAAAGACGGGCGAAATTTCTTCGCTTATGAAGAATATGCGCGACGTACCGCCCGACCAGCGCCCCGGGCTCGGCAAAATTTTAAACACCCTACGCCAGTGGACGGAGTCGAAGTTCGATTCGCTTGAAAAGGACATTAAGGCGTTCGAACTTAAAAAGAAATACGCCGAGGAAAAAATAGACGTTACTATCCCAGGACAAACCTCGCCCGACGGCGCGTATCACCCGAACACGCTTATTAAAAACGAGCTTGTCTCCCTCTTCGCGGGGCTCGGGTTCGAAATATACGAGGGACCCGAAATAGAAAACGACTATTACAACTTTACCGCGCTGAACACACCCGCAGACCACCCCGCGAGGGATATGCAGGACACCTTTTATCTTACCGAAGATTTGCTGCTTAGAACGCAGACCTCCGCGGGACAGATAAGGGTCATGGAAAACAAAAAGCCGCCCATTAAAATTCTTTCGCCCGGCAAGGTTTACCGCAGCGACGACGACGCGACTCACTCGCCCATGTTCTCGCAGATGGAAGGGCTTGTAATCGACAAGGGCATCACCCTTTGCGACCTCAAAGGCATGCTCGACGAGTTTGCGCGCCGAGTGTTCGGCGAAAGCGTAAAGACGAGGCTTCGCCCCTCCTACTTCCCGTTTACCGAGCCCTCGGTCGAGGTCGACGTAAGCTGTTTCGAGTGCGGCGGCAAGGGCTGCAAGCTGTGCAAGGGCACGGGCTGGATTGAAATTTTAGGTGCGGGCATGGTCAACAGACGTGTGCTCGAAGGCTGCGGCATAGACCCCGACGAGTACACGGGTTTTGCGTTTGGTATGGGTATCGAGAGAATTGCCATGCTTAAATACGGCATAAACAATATGAAGCTGCTGTTCGAAGGCGACACCAGATTTTTAAAACAATTCAAGGATTAACGCGGAGGATTTAATATATGAAAGCACCTTTAAGCTGGATTAAAGATTACGTTGATATAGACGTTTCCGCCGAGGAATTGCAGACCAAACTTTTCGGCTGCGGTTTCGAGGTCGAGGAGCTTTACGAAATAGGCAAAGATATTTCTGGCGTCGTCGTCGGCGAGGTTACCGAGTGCGAGCCCGTCGAGGGCACGCACCTTTCCAAGTGCCTTGTGGACTGCGGTCCGCACGGCGTGTTGCAGATTTGCTGCGGGGCGGACAACGTCGCAAAGGGCGTTAAAGTTCCGTGCGCGCTGATAGGCGCGACCGTGTACGCGACGGCAAAGGACCATGTTACCGTCGAGGGAGTTATGACAATTAAAAAGGGTAAGCTCCGCGGTATAGAGTCGTTCGGTATGCTTTGCTCGGGCGTCGAGCTCGGCGTGAACGGCGACATGTACGAGGGCGGCGACTACAACGGGCTTCTGCTACTCCCCTCCGACTGTAAAAACGGCGAGGACGTCAAACCCGTGCTCGGGCTCGACGATTACATTTTCGATATAGCCGTGACGGCGAACCGCCCCGACTGCCAGAGTATTTACGGCATCGCGCGAGAGGTTGCCGCAGTGCTCGGAAAGAAAATCAAGGAACCCGACTATTCTTTCGAAACCGTCAAGGGCGGATATTCGGCTGTCAAAATCACCGACCTTGCGCCCGAGCTGTGCCCGAGATATATCGGTCACTGTATAAAGGACGTTAAAATAGCTCCCTCCCCCATGTGGCTGAGAAAGAGGCTTGCGCTGTGCGGGCTGCGCTCGATAAACAATATCGTGGATATAACGAACTTCGTTCTGCTCGAACACGGACAGCCCATGCACGCGTTCGATATGCGAACGCTGAGCGGCAGAGAAATTGTAATCCGCAGGGCGGGCAACGGCGAAAAAATCACAACGCTAGACGGCAACGAATTCGAGCTCAACAAGGATAACCTCGTCATATGCGACAAGGAAAAGCCGTGCGCGCTTGCGGGAATTATGGGCGGGCTCGACAGCGAAATCAAGGACGACACGACCGAGGTTTTGTTCGAGGCGGCGAAATTTGCAAGGGACAACGTCAGAAAGACGGCGAGGGCGCTCGGGCAGCACTCCGACTCCTCCGCGCTGTTCGAAAAGGGCGTGAACGAGTACACCGTCGAAAAGGCTATGTATCGCGCGTTGCACCTCATTAACGAGCTTGCCTGCGGCAAGGTTACCGAGCTGCACATAGACGTCGTAACCCCCTATTCGAACACCAAGCAAAAGGAAATGAGCGTCGAGGTCGACAAGATAAACGCACTTCTGGGAATTACAATTCCCGCCGAAAGAATGGTTGAAATACTCGAAAATCTGAACTTCGGCGTAAAGCTCGACGAAAACAAACTCGAACTCACCGTTCCCCGTTTCCGCGAGGATATCGACGGCTTCCCCGATATCGCCGAGGAAGTCATAAGGTTCTACGGCTACGACAATATCGAGGGCACTTTCCTTCCCTCGGCTTCCATAACCAACGGCGGCTACAACGACGCGCAGAAAGCCGAAAACAAGCTTAAAGCACTGCTTGCGGGAAAAGGGCTGTACGAAATTTCGACTTATTCCTTCTATTCCAAAAAGGATTTGGATATGCTGCACTTGCCCGAGGACTGTAACGAGCGCAAGGCGATTAGAATTCTCAACCCCATTACAGAGGATTTGTCGATAATGCGCACCACCCTCGCCCCCTCTATGCTGAACACCGTCGTCCGCAATTTAAGGCGCGGAAATATGGAGGGGAAACTGTTCGAGCTGGCAAAGGTTTATATTCCCAAGGAATTGCCTTTAAAAGACTTCCCCGAAGAGAAAGCAAGGCTTTGCATAGGCATGTGGGGCAAATGCTCGTTCTACGACGTCTCCGGAATTGTCACAAGCATTGCGGACAGCCTTAACACAGAGATTGAGTGCGAGGTCGCCGAAAAGCCCTTCCTCCACCCCGGAAAAACCGCGAAGCTTATATGCGAGGGCGAGGAAATAGGATATGCGGGCGTGCTTGCGCCCACCGTCGAAAACGAGCTTGCGATTGACAGAAACGTAGTGCTTGCCGAAATCGACTACGAAAAGCTTATGGCGCACGCAAAGCCGTTCAGATATTCGCCCATACCCAAATTCGCGGAGGTCGAGCGTGATTTGGCGCTTGTATGCGACACCGATATAACGTGCGGCAAACTGAAAAAAGAAATTTTCGCCTCTTGCAAGTACGTTACCAAGGTCGCGCTTTTCGACGTATATTTGGGCTCGCAAATCGGCGAGGGCAAAAAGAGTATGGCGTTCAACATAACGTTCACCCCCAAAGACGAGCCTATCGAGGACAGAATAGACGGCTTCGTCAAGAAAATTTTAAACAACCTCAACGCTCGGCTGGGCGTAACTTTGAGATAGTAAAAAGCCGAAGGCAATCGCCTTCGGCTTTAATCGTCTTTGCGGCTTAATAGCTCGGTCTGGAATTCGTCGACGTAAATTTCCGTCTTTTTAAAGAGTATATCCGCGTTTTTTGCGGCTTCGCCGAAAACGTTTTCCACGTCCTCGAACGGGCTTTCGCACGTCAGCTTATACATTTCCTCCGAAAGGGATTTCAAACCCTGTAAAAATTCGGACGAAATTTTAAGCATATCGCGTGTCTTAATAGCGAGCTCGAAATTCAGCTTTACTGCATAAACGCGTTTCAACTGCGCGGCTGTCATTCTCAGCCCCGACAGCGCTATGCTGTACTGGTCGGTAAGTCCTTTAAGCTTTGCTTCCTTCCCCTTCTCCGTGTAGGCTTGCTTCTGCGCTTCCAACTTGCGCACCTGAGCTTCCAGAAGCGCGACAGTCGATTTGATTAAATTATTTTTCTTCTTCTCTTTTCCCGACATATTTTTTCCTCTTCGGATATTTTAACACTTTTAAATTATATTGTAAATTAATTTACAATTATTTTAATTTATGATAAATTGTGCATATGAAAAGATTTGTAAACGTTCGCATACCCGTTATACTTGCTTTCGCGGTTGCCGCGGGCATAGGCTTACAATATCTTATCCGAAATATTCTTTGGATTATCGCGGTCATTCCCATTGCCGCGGTGATTTTTATTTTATCGGTGGTTTTTATTAAGCGCAAAACATTCTCCGCCACGGTGGTTTTGATTGCAGTCGCGATTTTATCTGGCGCAGTCAACTGCTGTCTGCGTATGGAGAGTTTCTCCGCCGAAGAGATACCGAGCGGGGAAATTTACAGCGTAAACGCCGTGGTGCACGAAAAGGGCGAAACCGACTACGGCGAATACATAATACTTAAAAACGTCACCGCCGACGAAACCGAAATACACGGCAAAATCATAGCTTACCTCGGGCAAAATTACGGCGAGTTCTGCGACGCGGGCTATAAGGTGAATTTCATAGCCGTACTCGACAAACTTAGCTTGTCGTCGAATTACAACGCGCACGAGAACGTCAGATATTCTTGCACGGTCAACGGCGGGCTTACCTCCGAATACAAATTTTCGCTTTTCGCCGCAATCCGTTCGGCGGTGAGAAACACGCTGTATAACAACCTCGACGGGAACACCGCCGCCGTCGTTTTCGCAATGCTCACGGGCAACACGCAGGGAATTGACGAAGATATGCTCGACGGGTTCCGCTACGGCGGGATAGCGCACGTTTTCGCGGTATCGGGATTGCATATCGGCATCGTTTACGGAATTTTGTATTTCATTTTGAAAAAACTGAAAATCAATAAATACGTCGGCGCTGCGCTGTGTATCCTCCCCGTATTTTTCTATGCGGGCGTGTGCGGGTTCACGCTTTCGTCCGTGCGCGCCGCGATAATGTGCACGGTCGCGTCGTTTGCAAAGCTGTTCAACAAAAAGTACGACGGACTGAATTCGCTTGCAATTTCCGCGGGCATTATTATGACTGTATCACCTTTCAGTCTTTTCAACGTCGGCTTTCAGCTTTCAATCACCGCCGTGCTCGGCATTAATCTTTTGAAATTGCCGAAAAAGCTGCCCGCAGCAATTAAAATCCCTTTCGCCGCGCAAGCGGCCACTGCGCCCGTAATGCTGGCGGGCTTCGGGTATTTAAGCGCGGTCGGACTCATAGCAAATATAGTTTTAATACCCGTGATATCCGCGCTGTTTACCGTTCTTTTTATAGGAACGCTAATCGCGACGGCTTTGCCGTTTGCCGCTTTCTTGCTTCCGTATGCCGTGCTCCCGCTCGAAGGGTTGATTTCCTTTTTCGGCGCGTCGGGTCTGGAAAAGGCTTTGATTTATTTCGACGCGGGAATCTGGATACCATTCTATTACGCGGGTATTTTCGCTTTGTCGGACAAAATAAACCTCAAAGCAAGCACGCGCTTTATTGCGGTTTGTGTAGCTGTGGCGGCGGTGTGTATCTGCGTATTATTGACATAAAAGCGGCGGGCTTATTTGCCCGCCGCTTCGTACCATTCCCTTAAAAGGGGATAAAGCTTTTTATATTTTTTGTATTTCTCGGCGTACGCCTCCACAAGTCCTTGTTCGGGCGTCTGCACGAGAGTTTTAACGGCAAGCTTCGAGGCGCTTTCAAGACAGTCGAATTCGCCGCACGCGGTCATTGCGAGCATTGCCGCGCCGTATGCGGGACCTTGCTCGGTTTCGACTCTGTAAAGAGGCAAATTCAGAACGTTAGCTAAAATTTTCAGCCAAAGCGCGCTTTTTGCGCCGCCGCCGCAAACCGTGCTTTTATTTACCTTTACGCCGATTTCGAGGCAGTCTTTCAGCGCGAACGCCACCCCTTCGAGCACCGCGAGCGACATCTCTTCTATTGTCGTATCCGCCGACAGCCCTATAAACGCGCCACGCGCGTTCACGTCGTTGTGCGGGCACCGTTCGCCCGTCAGATACGGCAAGAAAAAAACGTCGTTTTTGCCGAGCTTTTTAATCGCTTTTTCGGGGTCGGAGTAGTCTGAATTCAGAATATCCTCTATCCACCACTTGTTCGCGGAAGCCGCCGAAAGTATACAGCCCATCAAATGCCATTTGCCGTTGGCATGGCAAAAGCTGTGCAGCGCGTTATTTTTCGGAAGCACGAATTTGTCGCACGCGACGAACACCGTGCCCGAAGTTCCCAGAGAAATATTACAGTCGTTTTCGAAAACCGTGCCCGTGCCCGCGGCGGCAGCCGCGTTGTCGCCCGCGCCGACGGCGACCTTGACGTCCGTCCAACCGAATTTGTCCGCGAGCTCCTTTTTCAAGGTTCCCAAGAAGGCGTAGCTTTCGCAAAGCCTCGGCAGTTTGTTTTCGTTCAGTCCGCAAATTTCAAGCATTTCGCGCGACCAGCGTTTGTTTGCAACGTCCAGAAGAAGTGTTCCCGACGCGTCCGAATAATCGGTTACGAACTCGCCCGTAAGCATATACACGAGGTAGTCTTTAGGCAGCATTATTTTGTCGGTACGCGCGAAATTTTCGGGCTCGTTATCTTTCAGCCAAAGTATTTTCGGCGCGGTGAAGCCCGCGAACGCGATATTGCCCGTCCACTCGGGCAGTTTTTTAAGGCTGTTCAAATAGGCGGTTTCCTTGAAGGTTCTGCCGTCGTTCCAGAGTATGCAGGGGCGGATAACGTTACCGCCTTTATCCAGCGCGACAAGTCCGTGCATCTGCCCGCCGACCGCAATTCCTTTTACGTTTTTTACGTTCAGCCGCGACAATGCTTTTATCGTCGCTTTGAACCAGTCGGCAGGGTTTTGTTCGCTGTAACCCTTTTCGGGATAGCTGACCTTATAACTTTCGCTTTGTTCGGCGCGGATTGCGCCGCTGGCGTCCGCGGCGATTACCTTGACCGACGAAGTGCCCAAATCTATGCCGATATAAATATTTTTATTTTGCAAGCTTTTTCACCTCGTTTGCAACGTTCTCCGCGGTATAGCCGTACCGCGCGAACAGACTTTCGGCTTTTCCCGACGCGCCGAACGACGTCATGTTAAGCACCCGCCCGTATTTGTACCAGATACTGTCCGACGAGGCTTCGACGCACATTACGGGAATGCCGTCGGGCAGAATTTTATTTTTATATTCGTCGCTTTGAGCTTCGAAAACTTCCACGCACGGCACGGACACCACGCGGACGGAAATTTCGGGCATTAAAATTTTTTGCGCGCCGAGACAGACATCAACCTCGCTGCCGCTCGCCACAAGCACCGCCCGAGGGTTTTCGCGGTCCGAAATTATATACGCGCCTTTATCGGAAATTACGTTTTTCTGCTTCAAATTCTGCCTTGAAAGCACTACCGCAGACGGCTTTTTTGAATTTAACGCCCGCACGAACGCCGAAATTGTTTCCGCTCTGTCCGAGGGGCGGAAAACGTCTATATCGGGCGTAGCCCGAAGCATTGCAAGCTGTTCGACAGGTTGGTGCGTGGGTCCGTCCTCGCCCACGCCTATACTGTCGTGAGTGAGCACATAAATTACGGGCAGCCCCATAATCGCGCTCATGCGCATTGCGCCCTTCATATAATCGGAAAACACCAAAAAGGTCGAGCAAATCACGCGCAGTCCGCCGTGCAGCGCAATGCCGTTGCATATCGCGCCCATTGCATGCTCGCGTATGCCGAAGCTTATGTTTCTGCCCTCTCTGTTTTCGGGCGAGAACCGGCCGCCGCCGACTATATCGGTTTTTGTGGACGGCGACAAGTCCGCCGAGCCCGACAAAAGATTAGGCAAATATTTTGCGATTTCGTTGATTACTATACCGCCAGAAATTCTCGTCGCCTCGTCCTTGTCGCATTTAAGCTTTTCGTATAAATTTTCAAGCTCGGGTTCGCCGTAAAAATATTTTCCGTATTTTTCGGCGAGGTCGGGGAATTTTTCAGAGTATCCGGCGAAAAGTTCGTCCCACAAAACCTTGTGCTTGCCTGCCTCCTTCGCGCAAATCGAGCAGTACGTCTTTACCGCTTCGCCCGCCTCGAACGGAGCTTCGTTCCAATTGAAAAACTCCTTCGTGCGCGCAAGCCCGTCCTTGTCGAGCGGGGTGCCGTGTATCTTTGCCGTGCCCTCGAACGGCGTGCCGTAGCCTATCCGCGAGCGGCAGATAATTATGCTCGGTCTGAGAGTATCCGCCTTCGCCTCTGTGACGGCGTTTCTCAACGCGTCGAGGTCGTTTGCGTCATTGACCTCTAAGGTCTGCCAGCCCTGCGATTCGAAGCGGAGCGCGATATCGTCGGTAAACGCCTTGTCGGTGCTGCCCTCTATGCTTATCTTGTTGCAGTCGTAAAACAGAATCAGCTTGCCGAGCTTCTGCGTGCCCGCAAACGAGCACGCCTCGTAGCTTATGCCCTCTTCGAGGCAGCCCTCGCCGCACAGCGCAAACGTATAGTGGTCGACTATATTAAAGCCCTCGCGGTTGAAAACTTTTGCAAGATGCGCTTCGGCAAGCGCCATTCCTACCGCGGAGGCAATGCCCTGACCGAGCGGTCCCGTGGAGCAGTCAACGCCCGCGGTTACGCCGTACTCGGGGTGACCGGGGGTCTTACTGCCGAGCTGACGGAAGGACGCCAAATCCTCTTTCGTGAGCGAATTGCCGAAAAGATGCAACAGCGCGTACAGCAATGCGGAGCCGTGCCCCGCCGACAACACAAAGCGGTCGCGGTTTTCCCACAGCGGGAAATCGGGGCTGTATTTCATTACCTCGGAGTACAGCAGAAAGGTTGCGGGCGCCGCGCCCGCGCAAATGCCCGTATGCCCCGAGTTTGCGTTGCTGACCGCCTCGGCGGATAAAATTCTGAGCGCGTTCACGCATTGTTGTTTGATGTCGGTCTGGTATACCATTTATATTTCTCCGTAGGGTATGAGTTTGTTTATCTTCACGTTTGTAAATTCCGCCGCGCCGTCCGAGTAGAGATATGCCGAATGCGAGCTTCCCGTCATTGCGGTATGCGCCGTCAGCGCATATTCGCCGTTGACGAAAAATTCGCAGAATTCGCCGTCGCTGACTATCTCGATATTAAAGCGCGAACAGTCGGGCGAAATTTCTATGACGCTGTTGACTTTGTGCGACTTATCGTCGGGGGAAAGCACCTTCATATACTGCTTGCCATTCTCTCGCACGATAACAGCGCGGTACTCTTTGCCGTTCTGCTTAAAGGCGTAGCCCGCCGAATTGCAATTTTTCATGTCGAGCGTGAACGAGGTGAACGTGCGGTTATAATCGCCCAGCTCCTTATACGTCGCGCCGTAGGTTTTCAGCTCGCCGAGCGAATAGATATTGCCGTAATCGAGCAATTTTTTAAGCGCGGGGTCGAGTCGCCCGCCGAGCGAGCCGTCCGACCTTGCGACAACCTCTCTCGGGAGATTTAAATATCCGCCCCACGGCGACCAGGGCATAGAGTCGTAAACCGCGGGTATCCAGCCCCACATATACACCTTTTCGCCCACCTGCACGGGTCGCGCCGCGCACAAATCCTCGCCGTCGAGGAAAGAAATTTCCTTACCGCCCCAATCGACGTCGAGGCAGTCCACGCCGTCGTCGCCCGTCCAGTATTGAAGGGGTCCTACCTGGTGAACCGTGTTGTACGCGACGGACACGAAAACATACCATCTGTTTCCGATTTTCATAAGCGATGGGCACTCTGGCAGATTTTTGTCATAGCCCGCATGCACGACCGTCGCGGGCTTCGTCCAGCTGAAACCCATTTCGTCGTCCGAAGCGGTTATAATCAAGTCGGAAGTTTGCTTCGCGCCGTCGAAGCGGTAATACGCGCCGCCTACCATAAGGTAACGCTTGTTGGCTTTATCGAAGTATAAAAAGTTGTCTCTTATGCCGAACGCGTACTTCGTTCTGTCAATGAACTTGTTGCAGTCGTGCAGCATGTTAAGTCTGTACTCGGACTTGTATTTCTGCCATACGGCGAAGTTGTTCGCTTCGGGCACGTCGGTAAATTTCAGCATATTCGAAGAGATTTCGAGCGCGTCGTGATATTCCCCGCTCCTCGCGTCGTCCGACCACAGAAAACCCATGTACAGCTTGTGCTCGCTTTCGTCGTAATAGGGGAACACGTCGCCATACTGCTTGCCCGTCGAGGTCAGATGATACAAGCTTTCGTTCTGCGAATTTTCGAAGGTTACCACGGGGTTTATAAGCGCTTCGGCGCCGTCGCCGCTAACGCCAATATAGACGCTGTCCGCGGGGGTAAGCGTTGCTTTAACCTCGAAATATTTCCCGTCGGCGGATACGGCGCTGTCGTAAAGAATTTCGTCGTTCACGCGCACATATACCTTTGCGGGAGCTCCGTTTTGCGGGCGGCAATTGCCGTATATTACGGCTTCGCCCGAAAATTTCGGGGTGAACTTTCTCACCGCGTCCGCGCCGACAACCGCGCGCATTGCCCCGCCGTCCATGCTTGCTCCGCCGCCGCTCCACATACCGTTAAAAGACATTTCTTTGTATTGTCCTTTGCCGTACATATAATACCAGCCGTTATAGCCTTGCTCGTTTTTGAGCGTGTAGCCGTGGCTCGCGCGGGAGGTTTTGTAAGCCACCTCTTCGAAGGGCATCGTATATTCCGTTCTGTAAAGCGCTTCGTAATCGAAGTCGATTTTGTTTTCTTTCGGTTTGCAAGCCGACATAAATGCACCTCCCCATAAAGCCGTCACGCATGAAAGCGCAATCGCCGTAAATTTTTTCATTTCGTCCTCATATTTTTGACCGCCCGCCCGAACGGGCGGGCGGTCATATCCGATTATTTATTTTTCTTTTTTTTGCGGATAACAAAGAATATCGTAAGACCCGCGCCTATAACTACAAGCCCGATGCCTACGCCGACAAGCGACCATAAAAGAGTTTGGTTGCCGCCCTTTTCTTCTGCGGGCGCTGTCACCGTGACCGTTCTCTCGTTACTCTTAATTCCGTTGATAACGCAGTAAATCGTGTAATCACCCGCTTCTTCCGCGTTGAAAGTATAGGTCAAGCCGTTAGCTTCAACCGCGGTGCCGTTGACGTACCAGAGAATTGTGTCCACCTCCGCATTGAACGGGTTGGGACGCGCCGTCAATGTCACGCTTCCGCCGACAGCCGTTTCGGTCTCGCTGACCGTTATCGTAACGTCGGTGAGGTCGGGTGCGGGCTGCGCAATATACGAAAATTTGATATCCTTCATTCTTACCGGTATGGTGTCTCCCGCGTCGGGCCACATATTGAAGCCGACGCCCGAAGCAACCGTCGCGGTCGCAAGGCGGAAAAACAGCACTATTTCGCCGTTGATATACATCGAAATATACATACCGTCGACCGCTACGGCGATATCGATCCAGCCTTTATCCACAATGCCCTCGCCGTAAGCAAGATTTTTGCCGAACCCGTATTCGCCGACGTCGTAACTGACGTTCGTGCCCTGATCCTTGATGTAAGGACGAAGCCCATTGGAATTGACCTCGACAGCCGTTTCCATAGACATGTTCGGGTATTTGGAGTTCATGCCCGTAAGGCAAGGATAAACAAAATATTTGCCGTTAATGTCCTCGGGCACATAGAGTTTATACGAGAATATAAACGCTGTTCCCGTAGGCATTTCGCCGGGATACGACCAGTAGGGTCCGCCCGCTTTGTCGCAGTACAGATACGCGCCGTCCTCGTCGGTACCTACCGCGTAGTCGCCGTAGCTTCCGTCCGTCTTGATTTCGACCTGCGGGAGCACTTTGTAGTTTTCGTCACCGGTTATTTTATCCTGAACGTCGTAGACCACGGAAATTATCACCTCCGCACTCTCCGCGCCGTCCGCAGTGCATTTAACCATTATCTGCTTGCCTATTTCGGCGTCGGCGAGCGACAGCGTAAACGTTTTGCCCGTTGCTTCCGCCACCTCGGCGCCGTCGACAAACCACTTAATTTCCGCGTCCTCGCGGATACCCGTAAGCTCGGCATTGAATACCGCGCTTTCGGTGTTGAAATAACTTCCCTTTTCGGTGACCGCGGTAACGAAGCCCTCGCTTACCGTAATGACTATTTCGTTACTCGAAACGGTTTCGGTTTTATAGCAAATCGTGTACTCGCCCGCCGCGAGATTTGAAAGAGTGAGCTTTTCGTCCGTTTCCTCCCTCGCTTCGCCGTTGACGTACCACTTCACCGTTTCGCCCGTGAAGTCTCCCTCCAAAACCGCGTCGACGATAATTTCGTCGGTGGGGTAAACTTTTTTGCCCTCGCTTTCCGAGGATATGTTTATTCTTCTGTTGACCGACTGCACGACGACCGCGTTGCTTTCGATTGTTTCACTCTTGTAAACTATCGTATGTTCGCCGTCGGGAAGGTTTTCGAGCGTGAGCACAAGCCCTTCTTCGGTCTGCTTTTCACCGTCGACGTACCAGAAAAATTCGTGACCTTCTTTCAATCCGAATATTTCGGCGGTAACCGTGAGGGTTTCACCCGTCAAAACGCGGTCCTTGTCCGCCTTAATGGTTGCGGCGGTCTGCTCTTCATAGCCCGCGTACGAGAAATTCGTCCAGCGCGTGCCCGTAGCGGCATTTGTATCCCTAATCGCGATATACTGCAAAGCGCCCTTGGGGAAGCCGAGCTCGGTAAATGTTTTTGAAATTACAAGCGTGCCGTTGAGATAGAAGTCGAGCATATCGCCGTAAACTTCGAGGCGGTAAACCATAGTTCCGTCCTCTGCGGCGGGAACGACTTCGCTGCCGCCGACGCCTGCCCAGTCGCCGCTGAGGTGCTCGGGAGTGTGATAATAAATGCCCGCGTTGAAATTATTTCCGCTGACGTGTGACTGCACGTTGATAAAGTACGCGTTTTCACCGAAGCCGTAGCTTTCGGAAAGGGAATTGTTTATTCCGAATAATCTTAAAGTCGGGTAGTAATCGGCTTTCGTTGCGTCCTCGACCTTGTAGGTCGTTTCGATAACGTAATTTTCGCGGTAGAGGTTTTGCGCGGACAGCGGGAAAACTTTTGTGTATGCGCCGAGCTCCCCAGAGGTATTCGAAGCCGTATACTCGGTCGCTTTGCCGACAGCTTCTGAAACAACGATATTATCAAGGCACACCGTATTGTTGCTTACAGGCGCAAATTCTATTCCGGTAATTTTGCCCTCGTCGTAGAAGCCCCTCGTGTTATAGCTGTTGTTTCCGAAGCCATTCAAGTTGGTGACTATGCGGCGGGTGCCGTTTACCCAAAGCTCGACGTAGCCCTCGAAATGCACGATTTTGACGTGCGCAGCTCCGTCCAAAAGCGCGACGGGCGTTGCGTCAAGCGCGCCGTGGTCGTCGCCCGAGTTGTTGTAAATTTGATGGTTGGTGTTGTTCGCGTTCAAAATCCAGTACATTCCGTCCGCTTCAACCCTTAAAAAGACGTCGCACGGGTTGCCGCTCGCTCTGTCGACCGCAAGCCCTTTAAGCGCTACGTTTAAGTTGCCCGACGATTTCAAAAACAAATCGAAGTCGATTTCGTAGTTGTTCGACGCGGGCAGACTTGCCTCGTCTATGGGCAGAGTAAAGCTTCCGTTGGTTATGACCGCGCCGTAGTCGCCGAAAAGCTCCAAATTGTCGAAGCCTTCGGGGATACTGTCAAAGCTTTCGGAGTAAACAACGTTTACTCCGTCCCCCGAGGGGGACGAATTTTCGTCCGCTTTTGCCGTGACTGCGAATATTACCGACATTACGGCAAACACCGCGAACAGCGCCGAAAGCGCGACAATCAATTTTGTTCTGAGTTGCTTAATCATGATTTTCCTCCGTTTGATTTTTATAAACCGAGCCTGACGGCACCCGAGCCAGATTACGGCACAGAACTTCCGCAGTATCCGTTTTTTCATAGGTTATTTTCTGTCTGCACTCGTCAGTGGCGTACAGACATCTGTCGTAAAACGCACAGCCTTCCCCTCTGTTTTCAAGCGCGCCGAGCTGCATGGATTTCAAGGGCAAATCGTCGTTGCCTCTGAAATCGGGGTCGGGCACGGGCACGGCTTGTATCAGTGCGCGGGTGTACGGGTGACGGGGGTTGGATATTACGTCCCCTATCTTGCCCGTTTCCACTATCTCGCCGAGGTACATTACGCACACCCTGCCGTTGCGCGCGATATAGCGCGTCGTCGACAAGTCGTGGGAAATGTACACGAACGACATATTCAGCTTTTCGTTAAGCTCCTTCATCAGGTTTAAAACCGAAAGCCTTAACGAAACGTCTATCATCGAAACGGGCTCGTCCGCGACAATCAGCTCGGGCTCCAAGGATATCGCCCTCGCCATTAAAATACGCTGGCGCTGTCCGCCCGAAAGCTGGTGCGGGTATTTGCTTAAATATTGCGCCGACGGAAGCAGACCGATTAGCCCCATAAGCTCCTCGATTTTTTCGTCTATCTGCACCTTCTTCCATTTTTTGTTCTTCGCCTTTATGGGCGCGTACAGGCTTTGATAAATCGTTCTGACCGGGTTCAACGCCGCGTAGCTGTCCTGCTGGATAAACTGCACCTTGTTGTACGCCGAAATATTTTTGGAAAACGCGCCCGACACCCTTACGCCGCCGAAATACACGTCACCCGAGGTGGGGCGGTAAAGCCCCGTGATTATCTTGCCGAGGGTGGTTTTACCGCACCCGCTTTCGCCTATCAGCGCGATAATTTCGCCCTTCTTTATATTGAGATTGACGTCCTTTAAAACGTGGATATCTCTGTCGGCGAGAAGCGAACCGGGTTTATGAAACACCATGTTCACGTTTTCTATGCGCATAACATAGCCGTCGTCGACGCGTTCTTCGGGAAGAGGATTATTTTTCGTTTTTTTCATTTAAGTCCTCCCCGTAAAAATAGCATTTCCAGCGTATGCCGTCCGCGCATTCGTCGGGCGGTTCCGCCGAGAGGCACTCCTCGCGGCAGCGTTGACAACGCGGCGCGAAAACGCAACCGTCCGGCAAATTCAGTAAATCGGGCGGCGAGCCCTCAATCGGTTTCATATTTTTGATATCGCCGATTATCGAGGGGGTCGCGCCTATCAGACCGGCAGTGTACGGGTGACTGCGCAAGCCGAAAATTCTTTGCACCGAGCCGTACTCCATAAGTCTGCCGCCGTACATGACCCCGACGTAGTCCGCAAACTTTGCGACGACGCTGATATCGTGGGTCATTAAAAGCATGGATATGCCCTTTTCGCGGTTTATCTCTTTAAGCAGTCTGAAAATATAACTCTGCGTTATTACGTCGAGCGCGGTTGTCGGCTCGTCCAAAATTATAAGCTCGGGGTCCAACAAGAGGGAAAACGCAATCATTACCCTCTGCTTCATACCGCCAGACAGCTCGTGCGGGTAACATTCGAGCACGCGTTCGCCGTCGAGCTTGACGTAGTCGAGAAGCTCCAAGCACTTTTTTTCCATTTCCTCGCGGGAAAGGGATTGACTGTGCGCCTTCAAGGTTTCGTAAAACTGGGCGCGCACGGTCATGACGGGGTTTAAAGCGCTTTGCGCCGCCTGAAACACCATTGACACCTTTTCCCAGCGAAACGCGCGCATTTCCTTGTCGCTTAATAAGTCCGCCCTAATAACGCCGTCCTTGCCGTTGAAAACTATTTCGCCCGAAACGAGCTTCCCCGGCTCGGAAATACAGCGGATCAGCGACGAGGCGAGCGTGGTTTTGCCCGAGCCGCTTTCACCGACCAGCGCGGTTATCTTGCCTCTGCAAATTCCCAAAGAGACGTTGTTTACGGCGCGGAGGCTGTATTTTTTCAACGGATATTCGATGCTTACGTTTTTGAATTCCGCTATGAAATCTTCTTGTTCTCTGCACATAATCAAAGCACCTTTAATCTGGGATTAAGCGTTTCGTCAAGTCCGTTGGCGAGCATAAGGGTTGCAATCTGGAAAACGATTATTGCTACCAGCGGGTACATTAAAACGCGTATGTTCTGCACGTTCGCAAGTCCGTTCGTGCGCGCCGCGTTCATTATCGCGCCCCAGTTCGTAGGGTCGTACGCGGCGAGACCTACTAGCATAATTCCCACGCTCGCGGTTATCGCGTTGCGCATTGCCATAACGAAATTTATTGCTATATACGAGAATACGTTTGGCAAAAGCTCCTTGAAAATTATGTGGGCTTTGCTCATATGCATAACCCTGCAAATCTGGATAAAGTCCCGTTCCTTTATCGACATTACCTGAATTCTTATCGCGCGGCACAGTCCCGCCCAGCTCCAAAGGGAGATTACCAGCGAAAGGGTTATGGGCTTGTTGATAGTAATTATCGCCGCAAGCAGCAGATATACGGGAAAGGACGGTATGGACAGGAAAATATTCGTAATAGACATTATTATCTTGTCCGCAACGCCGCCGAGATAGCCGCTGACTATGCCGAGCACCGTGCCGACTATCACCGTGAAAAACGCCGAATAGAAGGCAATTTGCAAAACCGAGCCGGTGCCCGCTATCATTTGTCTGAACACGTCTCTGCCCAGCCAGTCGGTGCCGAACGGGTGCTCAAACGACGGCGAAAGATATTTGTTCGCGAGGTCTGTGTTCGCCTCGTACGGGAATATGAGCGGGCCGAAGATTGCTACGAGCACGAATATGCCGAGTATGACGAAGCCCGTTATGGTTTTGCCGTTTGAAAATATTTTCTTCGCGCCTCTGCCGAACGCGCAGAAGAAATCCTTTGCCGCCGACAGAAAATCGAGGAAAAACTTTTTGGTTTTTTCTTTCATGTTATCCCCTCCTCACGCGCGGGTCGACGAAAGGATATATAAGGTCGACGACGAGGTTTACGAAAATTACCATTGCGGCGGAAAAGAAAATCAAGCCCTGTACGACCATATAGTCCTTGTTTATAATTCTGTTTGAAATTTCAAGACCTATGCCGGGGTAATTGAATATGCTTTCCATAAGCGTAGCCCCGCCAAACAGCGCGCCGAACGATACTCCGAACATTGTCACGAGGGGCAAAAGCGCGTTCTTTTTCATGTACTTCGAGCGGATTGTACGCTCGGATAAGCCCCTCGCCCTTGCGGCGAGTATATAATTTTCGCCGAGTACGCCTATGCAGCTTCCGCGCATGTGGAGTATCCAGTTGCCCGTCTGCACAATCGTGTACGCGAGCACGGGCAAAAACGCGTGGTATAAAACGTTGCCTATAAACGGAAGATTGAAGCCGGGCGTAACCTCGAAAATATCGTAGTTGTTCTGCGCGGGGAACCATTTGAGCATATACGCAAAAACGATTACCAAAACGAGCGCTATAAGATAGTCGGGTATCGAGCCCGTAACGGCTATATAGCCCGAAGCAATCTTGTTAGCGACGCCGTTTCTTCTCTGCGCGACGAACCCGCCGACAGCAATTCCTATAAAGAAGCTGATAAACAGCGAAACCGAGGAAATGAAAAGCGTCCAGGGCAGTCTTGTTGCAATTAAACTGTTAGCCGACACGCCCGTTTCGAGATAGCTTTCCCCGAGCTGACCACTGAAAAGACCGCCGAGGTAACGGAAAAACGCTTTGAAAATGTTTTCGTTGGGGTCGTAATTCAAAAGGCTTGCCGCGAGCTCGTAAGCCCTTTCATAGGTAATTCCCTGCTGAGCTTGCAGTTTAAGCGCGTATAGCTCGACAATGTCGCCGGGAATAAGTCTGAGTAAGAAAAACAGCAATATTACCGATAACACAAGCGTCAGCAGAGATATACCTATTTTGAGGAGAAAATATCTGTTTTTGACGATAAAGCGCCAGACAATCAGTCCCGCTTTCTTTAATTTTTGCTTTAACTTCCCGAAGAAAGCTTTGGTTTCGTTCATTTTTATCCGCCTTTATTATCTGGGTTGATACACGCCGTACGCAAGCATATAGTTGGTTGCATAAACAAGGTTTGTGCGCGCCACCTCGAAGAAGTCGTCCGTGCCGGCCTCGGGAACGTACGTTACGTTTCTGTCGACCGACCAGTACTCTTCGAGGGGGACTCCCGCTATCTTGCCGACGTTTAAAGTGGAAGCCGTAGTGTTCTGGAAAAATTGTACACCCATGCACATTTCAGAAAGACCCGTATTGAACACGTCGACGAGATATGTGAGCTCGTCCTTATCCACCGAATAGAAAGAGTTTATATAATCCGCGAATTCGTAGGTTTTAGTGTCGCCGTCGAGTCCGTTGAATACAAGCTTGACCGCGTTCGCCTTCTGCGCGTCGGCGTAATCGCCGGGATAACGCTCGACGTGCGCCCACCTCGAATAGACGTCCGCAAACTGGTTGTATGAGCCCGTGGGATACGAAAACGACATATTGAGGTCTGTCCATTCGAGCAGTAAATCGTAAGGGCAGTTATCCGCGCTCGCGTTGCCGTAGAAGTTGCTCGACTTCAAGAGGTCGACCTTTATGCCGAACGCGTTTAGCTGCGCCACCGCCGCCTCCGCCGCCATGGAAGCTATCGCCGAACCGCTCGGCGCGCCGAGCGTGAGCTTTACTTCGCTTCCGTTCGCGTACCACTTGCCGTTATTTTTAGACCAGCCCGCAGCGGTGAGCAGCTCCTCCGCCTTTGCGGTGTTGTGCTCGTAGGTCTTTATCGCTTTGAAGTGCTCCTCGCTCATATACGTTTCCGCCTCCGAGGGAGCCATTCCCATAAGCGGGTAATACGAAGTCTTGGCGTAGGGGTTTGCCGCGAGAGTTATTTCCTCTCTGTCGAAGATATACTGGAAGGCTTGCCTTACGGGCAGCGTGAGTATGGGCTTTTGGAGGTTGAATATAATGCCTATCGCGCCCGGGTCGTACATTTTGAGGTTGACGAGGTCGGTATTAGTGTTGAGCATACTGACCAGCGTGTCCTGCTGGATAAAGCCGTCGTAGTAGTCGACGTAGCCGTTTGTTATCAGCTGATAGGTCTGGTTGAGGTCGGACGAGGAATAAAGCTTCACCTTTTCGAAGCCTATGTTGTCCGCGTTCCAGTAATATTTGTTTTTGGTTAAAAGTATCTGCGTGGGCGAGAAGGTTTCGAGCTTGAAGGGTCCCGTCGCGATATACTTCGCGGGATTGTACTGGAAGAACGCGTTTTTCGCTATGTTCAGCTGTACAATCTGGTCTATGGTCGAGAAACGGTTGAACGCGCCCCAGAGGTTGACGTTGGTATTTACGGGGCTTTTCATGACTATGTCGTAAACCGTGTCGACGTAAGAAGCGAATTCGTCGTATTTGACGGTGCCCGACTTATCTTGCGCAAGCAAAAGCTCCTTTACGGTGTTGTTCGGTTCCTTCAAAGGGTTCCAGACGAATTCGACCGTCTTGCTGTCCTTGATATTGACCGCAGCCATATAGTTGGACGAGGTCGGGTGCATTATATAGTAGTACGCCCAGACGTCCTTTGCGGTAAAGTCCTCGCCGTTCTGCCACTTCGCGTTTTCGCGTATTTTTGCGGTGGTCACCGAAACGGTGTCGCAGTCTTGCGAAACGTAGTAATCGTATGCGTCGCTGCCCATCGCCGTCTTATATTCGGCTATCGGCGCCTCACTGTGCACGGGCAATTCGGATGCGAGCTGGCAGAAAACTTCGTCGGTCGAGCGTACATAGCGGTACAGCCCTTCCACCACGAAATAGTCGAAAGCGTTGCAGTTGGTGTTGCTGTTGTAGTGGTTGATAAGTCCGCTCGACGTCCACGTCGCTACCATTGAAAACGACTTGTCGGGGTTCTTGCCCTCGCCGGGCTTTACGCAACCGACCGCGCCGAGAGATACCGCCGCAACCGAAACCGCGCACAGTGCTTTTAATAACTTTTTCATAAATTTTTCCTCCTTAGTCGAATATATTTGTTCCGTCCGCAAGACGGCAGACCTCCGCGTCCTTAAACGACGCGCCCGAAAGGGATATTTCGTAGCTGTCCGCAAGAGTCGTGTGCGCTGTGACCGAATATTCATCGTCCGCGAACGCTTCGATAAAAGCGCCGTCCGCGATTATTTTTAAGTCGAACGAGGTCTTATCGCCCTCTATCTCGACCTCCCTTTCGCTGCCCGTCAGGCTGTCGTTTACGAACAGATAGGTTTTTCCGTTGCGTTTAATGATTCCCGCGTAATATCTCGCGTTGCCCGAGGTAAGCTCTACCGCCGCATAATCGCCCGATAAATCGACGTGCGCCAAAATCATGCTTCTGCCGCTCGTCACCGAGCTGCCAAAAGAAAGCTTTGCAATTCTGCCCTTATTCAAAAGCTTTGTCAGATATTCGTCGCACCTCGTGCCGAGCGTGCCGTCGGCTTTGACGAAAACCTCTCTCGCGAGGTTTAAGTTCCCGCCCCAGACATTGGCGTTGGGGCTGCTTCCTATCCAGCCGTACATGTAGTACCTTCCACCCACCTCGCAAAGCTGTGCCGCGTGCAAGTCTCCGCCGTCGAGGCTGTATTCTTTTAATTTGCCCCACTCGGCGTTTTCGGGCGATACGCCCGCGCCCGCAACCCTGTAACTCAGTCTGCCGACGCCGCCCGCCGTGCCCGTGCCGTACACCGAATAGAACAGATACCATCTGTCGCCTATCTTTTTGAGCTGGGGACACTCGGGGTCGCCTCTGCCCGTGAAATCGAGCAGCTTTACCGCCTTTGTCGAGAAAACTCCGTCGGAGTTTGCCGTATACAGCGCAAGACCCTTTTCGCCCTTGTCGGTGCGCTCGGAGTAGTAATTCATTACCACGCAGTAAATCTTGTCGCCGTCCTTATCGTAAAATATATCGGGGTCGCGTCCCGAGTGCACGCCCGTATCGAAATACGCGCGGTACTTGTATTTCAGCATGCCGTCGGCGGGGTCAACGTACATTTCCGAGCCGTTCTGCCAGTTCAGTAAATCGTAGCTTTTTGACGCGCCCGCATAGTTGCCCTTGCCGTAGGACGAGCGGTAAACGCCTTCCTTATCCTTGTATACGCCGAGCGCGAAATACAAATCCTGCTCGGGCGGGTTATTCTTGTCCACCGAAATTTTCGTGTCGCGGTAGCTTATAAAGTCAGTGCTTGTAGTCAGCAGCGAGCCGAAGGTTTCGGTTTTGTCGCCCGTCTGGTTGCCCGTCGAGAGATAGAACATATAGAGTTGTCCGCTTTTCTCGTCGTAAAACGGGTGAACGTCGCCATAGTATCCGTCCGCCGCGTGGTGAAGGCTTTCCTCGCCCTTGCCCGAAAAATCGATTGAGGGGTTCCAGTAAACCTCCGCGTCGCCCGACACAACAAACTTAACCGTTTGCCCCGCCGCGAGGTTGACGGAGTTTTCGTGCCATACGCCGATATCGTCGGTTATCACTCTTTCGAATAACTTTTCCGAGTCGCAATACGCCTCAACAACGCCTTCGCTACCCGAAACAAGCGAGGGGTTGCCGCTTATCTTCGCCGCGCCCGATACGGGAGAGACGAACGAGCGCACGGCTTTGACCGAGGAAGTACTCTTCATAATCCCGCCGTTTATTTCCGCCGAAGAGCCTTTCCAGACCTCGCCGCTCAATGTCATTTTGTTCGTCGCGCCGTTTTCCGCGTACTCGTAGTAAAAGCCGTTGTAGCCTTGAACAAAGCTTTGCGTATAGCCGTAGGACGCCTTGTAAAGGCTTTTACCGCTTATTTCCGCCGACTTTTCGGGCGTGTGTCTGTAAATTTGCGAATAGTCCAAAATTTTATCTCCTTCGTCGTTCGGGGTATTTACGTTGCAGGCGGAAACCGAAAAAGCGGTAACGGCGAGCATTGCGAAAGCTAAAAGCTTTTTCATTTTTTATCCCTCCTGTCCCGCAGGTAGCAGTAAATTCTGATAATCACGACAAGCGCGAACATAAGTATTGCCGAAAACAGACTGACGTACCATTCGGCGGAAGCCGGCGCTGTGATAAACAGCATAACGAGGCTGGCAATCATAATAAACAGCGCCATTTTGATAGTTACAGAGAACATTGAGTTCTTCATAAGCTTACCCCCTTATTTCGAATATATTTTTATATCGTTGAACCCGACAGTAGTATTATGCGTGTAAATTCCGAAGTTACCCTCTTTGAAGTCAAACATTCTCTCGCTCATTGCGACCTTGTCGTTGACGTATACTTCGAGCACGCTGCCCTCGGCTATTATAAGAAGGGAATTTTCCTCTCCCGCCTTTATGGGGCAGTACCTCTCGGTACCCGCGTTGAAGTGCAGTGTGCTGTCAAATCTGGGGTGACGGTCGAATGCAAGACGGTTATGCTTAGGCTCGAATTTAACCGAGTAATATTCGTTTTGGTTGCCGCTTTCGCGGAGTATTACTCCGAAATCGCCCCCCTCTTCGCGCGCCGTAAATTTGAGTTCGAGTTTGAAGTTTTCGGGCGACGCGCCCAGCATTACCGTTTTTCTGCCGTCTCCGCCGAGCGTATAAGCATTTTCCGCAAGGGGTATATTCACCGAATAGGAATTGCGCACCTCGTCGGGGCAGCGCACCCACAGCGTTCCGTCCTTGCCTTGCACCAGCTCGTGCGGGATAATCGTTCCGCCCCACTGCCACGGCGCTTCGTCCTTTTCGCCGTTTCTGATACAGTTCCAGCCGAACATTATTCTGCGCTTGCCGTCCGAAGCGCTTTTCGCCGCGTAAAACGCGTGTCCGTCGAACGTGTTTACCTTCGGGGTTATCCAGGGTCCGTCAATGCTTTTGCTCATACGGTATGTAGTCAGAATTTTGTCGGTGAATTCGCTGAACGCCAAATACCACCACTCGCCCATTTTGAAAAGGTCGGGGCACTCGTGCGTAAAGTACGCGTTCGGCGCATAGAACGGCTTTTTGTCGAGCGTCCATTTGTCCAAATCGTCGGAGTACGCGACCAGCGTAACCCCCTTTGTATCGACGGGGTTATCGTTTTTCAGTCTGCCCGCGATAAGCATGCCGTAGCGCTTTTTCTCTTCGTCGAAGTAGACGAACGGGTCGCGAAAATCGTGAATTTCAAACCCCTCGGGCGCGGCGAAACAGAAATTTTTATCCTTGACCCAATGCAAGGCGTCCTTGCTCGTCGCGCGCAGAATTTTCTGCTCGGGCAATCCTTGCTTTCTCAAATGCGGATTGTGCCCCGTGTAGTAAATGATGTACTCGCCGTTCACCTTGATACAGCTTCCCGTGAATACATATAAGTCTTGTTCTTCCTTTTTACCGCGCACGAGAACTTCGCCCTCGTCGCGGTAATCCACAAGATTGCTTGTGCGCAAGAGGCACCACGGGCACCCCTCGCCGTCCGCTTCGATATCGCGGTAATCCCTCAGATAAAACAGCTTGAATTCATTTTCGTCGAAAAGCGGAATTACATCCGCGCATACTGCCCTGCCGGGCGCTCTGTAAAACATACACTCACCTTCTTTTTATTGTGTAAACGTTTACATATACCCTAAAAAAATTTATGTAATCGTTTACACCCAAGGCAACTATATCACAGATTTTTTGGATTGTCAATAGTAAAATTAAAAATTTTGTCAAATTTTGATTAAAATTTTTAAATATTGCAGGCAATTTGTCACAAACGCGCAGCAGCGCGGCATTTTGAATAATCTCATAAAAAATTGTGTTAATACTTTACAAATTTCAAATCATTTGTTATAATCAAAAAAAATCGGTGATGATATGGTAACGATAAAGGACGTGGCAAAACATGCGGGCGTGTCCACCGCCACCGCTTCGCGCGCGCTGAGAAATATAGGATATATAGACAAAACTACTTACGAAAAGGTTCTCAAAGCCTCGCGCGAGCTGGGCTACGTTCCCAACGCAACCGCACAGCAGCTTAAAAACAATACCGTAAAAACCGTCGGCTTCATAGTTTCGGATATCAACAACGAATATTATATGAGCATACTTTCGGATATAAAAAAGATGCTCGACGAGCTGGGGTTCAACTTTTTTGTGGCGTTCAGTTCGGAAAATCCCGTAGACGAAGAAAAAAGTTTCCGCGCGCTTATCGCAAGCCGCGTGTGCGCAATACTCTTCACCCCCGTTTGCAACACAAACGGAAGCATTATAAGAATTGCCAAACAGAACGGCATTAAGGTCATACAGCTGTTCAGAAACATTTACAGCGGTATTTCCTCCATTATCAACGACGACGAGGACGGCTGTTACTGCGCGGCAAAGCATTTGCTCGAAAACAAGTTCAAGCGGCTTTTGCTCGTCGACGTGGATTACGCGTATCTCGATTTCAAGGAAATCAGCCCGAACAGAAGCGTAGGCTTTATGAAGGCGTTGATGGAAGCTTCGGCTGACGCCGAATATGAAATAATCAATTTCCCGCTGGTGGATTACGATATAAGCGAGCTCACCGCCGCCGTCGATAGGGTGCAGCCCGACGCTGTCATTACCGCGACGAACAGAACGGGGCTGGAAATACTTTCGTATATCCGCAAAAATAATAAAAGGATAAAACTTGTGTCGTTCGACGACAACGAATGGCTTGAATTTTGCGGCATCTCGGCAATAAGGCAGAACATGACGGCGCTGACGAAAGCCATATGCGGAATGATTTCAGACGACGGCGCAACGCCGCAAAAGGAAACAATACCGCAGATACTCGTCATAAGACAGTAAAGGAGGTTGCTTTACGCAACCTCCTTCTTTTTAGATGTCTATTTGTTTAATAGTCAGAGTGGTGTTGACCCCTCCGCCGAGAGTTACGCCGACCGCAAGCAAAGCGGATAGCGCCATATCGATTACGTCGCCCGCGTCAAGCGCTATCATAAAGCTTCCGCTGAAAAGCGAGCCTACGCCCACCGACAGAACACGCGACACTGTCGCTTGCGGTATCGCCGTACCGTTTCTGCGCACCGCCAGCGTCACCGTCGTGCCGAGCGCAACCGAAAGATTCGTGTAGTAGTTTATTTCGTATACGCCCGCCTCGCTCGCCGTAATACTGTTTGCGGGAGTGTATACCGTATTTTTCAACGGCATAGTTTCCGCCATCGGTAGCTGGGTAGTGCCGCCGACAGTAAGGTTGAGCGTCTGAGGAGTTGCATTATACAGACCGCCGTAGGCGTTCAGATTTGCCGTGCCCGTGGGACCGGTCGGTCCGGTCGGACCGGTTACTCCGTCAATACCGTCTGCTCCCGTCGGTCCGGTAGGTCCCGTTGCTCCGACAACACCGTCCGCGCCTGTCGGTCCGGTAGGTCCCATTACTCCGGCGACACCGTCGGCTCCCGTAGGACCGGTTGGTCCGGTTGCTCCCGTTGCTCCTGCGGGACCCGTCGGTCCGGTTGCTCCCGTTGCTCCTGCAAGACCCGTCGGTCCGGTCGGACCCGTTACTCCGTCGACACCATTGGCTCCCGTAGGACCGGTTGGTCCGGTTGCTCCCGTTACTCCTGCGGGACCCGTCGGTCCGGTCGGACCCGTTACTCCGTCAATGCCGGTTGCTCCCGTAGGACCGGTCGGACCGGTTGCTCCCGTAGCTCCTGTAAGACCCGTCGGTCCGGTTGCTCCCGTTACTCCGTCAATACCGTCTGCTCCCGTCGCGCCGGTTGCGCCGGTCGCTCCCGTAGGACCGGTTGGACCGTCCATGCCGTCCGCGCCCGTTTGCCCGCGGTAACCGCGGGGACCCGTGGGTCCGGTCGGTCCGGTTGGACCTATGGGACCCGTCGGACCGATAGGTCCGATATCACCGCGGGGACCCGTCGCGCCGGTGGGACCCGTCGGACCCGTAATACCCGTCAAGGTATAAACCGTTCTCGTCATGCGGTTACGACCGCCGCAACCGCAGCAGTCGTCGCAGCACGACAAAAGTTTGAAAATTAGATTTTCTATCATTAAATTTCACCTCTTATTCCGAGTTCTTCGAAATATTTTTTATTGTTTAAATAATCGCAATTGTTAGGCTTTATTCTGCCCGCCGCCTCGTTGAACGCGTACGCTTTTTCTCTTTCGCCGAGGCGATCGTATATCACGCAAAGCTGGATATTGGGGATAAATCCGCAATAGTCGCGGTTGACAAAGCCGCCCGAGAGTTCCACGCCGTCGGCTTTTAAGGCGGTTTCGTACCAGAATTTCGCGGACGCCAAATCAAGCTTTTTCATAAAATAGGCGCCCAGAATACAGCAAGCCGCACTGCCGGGCGGAGCGAACGTAAAACTGCGCAAAAGCGCGGCAAGCGCGGATTTTTCATTGCCCAAGCCGATATAGGCTTGATACAAATTAATACACGCCTCGCATTTATTCACCGACCAGCCGTTGCCGTTTAGAAAATCTTCCAAAACCGCTATCCCTTCGCGGTACATGCCGTTGAACAGCAACTCTCTACCGTAATAGAACTTTTGTCTGTCGTCAAGCTTTTTGCCCGACGCGATTAGCTTTTGTAAAATAGCAAGATTTCTGAGCGGTTCGTTTTCCTTGATTTTTTTGTGGTATATAACGGCGTCGGAGTGAAATAATCTGCCGCACGGCGTCACCGCTTCGTGCACCGCGCCCTCGAATTTATAGTTCCCGCTCCGTCTGAAAATGCGTTCGCGCTCGTACACAAATGTCGGCGTTTCACCGTCGAACGCCGCCGCATACGGCATCATGACCATATCGTAAGAATCCAGCACGCTTTTCAGCGCGTTTATTTTTTCGCAGTTTTCGTCTGTTATGACGTCGTCGGCGTCGAGCCACATTAAAAAGTCCGAGCTTGCCTTTTCAAATGCGTAATTGCGGGCGGCGGAGAAATCGTCGCGCCATTTAAAAAAGAACACCTTGTCGGTGAACTTCTCGGCTATTAAAACCGTGCCGTCGGTCGAACCCGTATCAACGACAACGATTTCGTCTGCAAATTTTTCGGCGCAGCTTAAACACCGCCCAAGCACTTCCTCTTCGTTTTTAACAATAATACACACGCTTAACGTCATAATCCATCCCGCCCGCAGTATTACATAATATGCCGTTAAACCTCAAAATGATAAAAACGTGCGGCGCAAAATTGCGCCGCACGCCATAAAATTATTTTTTCTCCGAGCGGAAAGTAAGTTCGCCGTCCACGGCGTCGACTATCACCGTTTCGCCGGGGAGCACGCGCCCCGCCAGAATTTCGTCAGAAAGTCTGTCCTCTATCCGCTTTTGCACGACCCTCTTCAAAGGACGCGCGCCGTACATATCGTTGTAGCCCTCTTCGACAAGCTTTGAAAGCGCCGCTTCGGAGACTTGCAGGGAAACGTTCCTTCCCGATAACCTCTCGGTAAGTCCCTCGATAATTTTACGGCAAATCTTCGCCGCTTCTTCCTTGCTCAATTTACGGAAAATTATGATATCGTCGAGACGGTTTAAAAATTCGGGTTTAAACTGTTCGCGCAGCGCCTCGTTGATGTTGTCCTTCATATTGTCGTAACCGTCGTTATCGTCGGATGTGAAGCCGAAGTTCGACATCTTCTTAATCTGGCTCGCGCCGACGTTCGAGGTCATGATTATTATCGTGTTTTTGAAATTGATTACCCTGCCCTTACTGTCGGTCAGTCTGCCGTCGTCGAGTATCTGCAAAAGCACGTTGAAAACGTCGGGGTGCGCCTTTTCGACCTCGTCGAAAAGCACTACGCTGTACGGCTTTCTTCTCACCCTTTCAGTGAGCTGTCCGCCCGCGTTATCGTCGTAGCCGATATATCCCGGGGGCGCGCCTATGAGCTTTGATACCGAGTGCTTTTCCATATATTCGGACATATCGAGCCTTATCATAAGCTTTTCGTCGCCGAACATGCTTTCGGCAAGCGCTTTGGCAAGGTCGGTTTTACCCACACCCGAGGGTCCCACGAATATAAACGAGCCTATGGGTTTGGTCGGCTCGGAAAGTCCCGCGCGGGCGCGGCGGATAGCCCTCGAAACCGCGCTGACCGCCTCGTCCTGACCTATTATGCGTTTATGAAGGTTCTCTTCGAGGTGCAAAAGCTTTTCACTCTCTTGCTCGGTAAGCTTGACGACGGGAACGCCCGCCCAGCCGCTTATAATTTCGGCTATCTCTTCGCTGCCTATCTCGGGCGACGAGGAATGGCTTTCGCCCTTCCAGTCACTGTCGAGCTTTTTGATTTGCTCGTGCAAGCTGTTAATCTCGTCGACGAGCTTTTGCGCCTGCGTATAATTCTCGCCCTTAGCCGCCTTGTTCTTTTCGAGGTTCAGCCGCTTTATCTTTTCTTCGAGCTCCTTGACCTCTTCGGGGGTGTTAAGGCTGTTCAGTCGCGCGCGCGAAGCCGCCTCGTCAATCAAGTCGATTGCCTTGTCGGGAAGATATCTGTCGGTAATATATCTGTCGGAGAGGGTCGCCGCGGCGATAATCGCCTCGTCGGTAATGACCACTTTATGGTGCGCCTCGTATCTGTCGCGCAAGCCGCGCAAAATTGAAATAGTGTCCTCTACGGTCGGCTCGTCGACTTGCACGGGTGTGAAACGGCGTTCGAGCGCCGCGTCCTTCTCGATATACTTTCTATACTCTTCGAGGGTGGTCGCGCCTATGGTCTGCAACTCGCCGCGGGCGAGCATGGGTTTTAAAATGTTCGCGGCGTCCATATTTCCGTCCGAGGTCGAGCCCGCGCCGACGATACTGTGAATTTCGTCTATAAACAGAATAACGTTGCCGTTGTTCTTAATGCTGTTGATTGCGTTTTTCAGCCTCTCTTCGAAGTCGCCGCGGTATTTCGCGCCCGCAACCATTCCCGCAAGGTCGAGCGAAAAAACAATCTTGTTTTTGAGAAGGTCGGGCACCTCGTTTTTAACGATTGCCTGCGCAAGCCCCTCTACGACCGCGCTTTTGCCCACGCCAGGCTCGCCGATAAGCACGGGGTTGTTCTTCGTGCGGCGGGAAAGGACCTGAATTATTTTGTCTATCTCTTTCTTTCTGCCTATTACGGGGTCAATCTTGCCCTCGCGCGCCTTCTGGGTCAAATCCGTGCCGTACTGCGCGACCGATTTATCAAGCGAACTATCGCTTTTCTTGCCGCGCTCGGTCTGGGTACTGCCCGACTTTTTCGACGGCGCACCGAAGAAGCTGCCGAAGTTCATGAACGAGTCCTCTTCGTCCTCGTCGTCGAAGTCGGCGGGTCCGTTGTTGATTATGAGTTCGAGCTTGCTTGCAAGCTTGGGGATATTCACGCCTATCGCGCGGAAAATGCGCATTGCGAGGCAGTCGCTCGACGACATTACGGCAAGGAGCATGTGCTCGCTTCCCGCAAGGGAATCTTCGCCGTTTATCTCTATGGACAGCTCCAAAGCGCGCTCTATCATGTGCTTGGTGCGCGGCGTGTAGCCGTTTATGTTCGCGTGCGTGTCTATGGAGCGCGCGAAATAGTCGCGGTACCTCGGCTCACTCACCTCGCACGATGCGAGAATTTTATACGCCGTGCAGTCGGGGCAGTTGAGCATTGCGAAAACAATGTGCTCGCTGCCTATATAGCTGCTGCCGTAGACCTTTGCCGCCTCCTCTGCAACAGTGATTACTTGTTGAAGGTTATCCGAAAATCTGTCTGTATATTCCATAATTAAACCTCTTTCATTTTTTTGAATGCTTTCGCGCTGTATTGGGCGCGGTATACGTCCCGCTCCAACGGCGTAAGCGGTTTGCCCGCGGCTGCCGTTATATTCGAGGGACTGAGTTTTATAACCAAATCGTCGATTGCGGAAACGTCGGGGATATCGATATACCCGAGGCACGCGCCGAGCTTGACGCTTGCCGAAAGCTTCACGAATTCACCCGTAGATATTTTCGCGCAGTTGGTGAGTATTCCGTACGAGCGCATGCACTCGTCGCGGATATCGAGCGAGGCGTCGCCGTTTATCAGATTGCGACGCTCGGCTTCTTCCAGCTCGTTTACTTTCAGGACGACCTCTTCCACTTCGGAGAGAATTTCCTCCTCTGTCACTCCGAGAGTTACCTCGTTGCTGATCTGGTACATGTACCCGTCGGCGTCGCTTCCCTCGCCGTACACGCCGCGGACGGTCAGACCGAGGCGGGAAATGCTTCTGATCATTTTCGGGATTACGCCGTTTACCGTCAGCGCGGGCAGAAACAGCATAACCGAGGCGCGGAGCCCCGTGCCGAGGTTCGTCGGACACGCCGTGAGGTAGCCGAACTGCTCGTCATAAGCGAACTGCATCGAGCGGGATATACGGCTGTCAATTCCCGACATTGTGTCGTAAGCGCCGCGCAAATCGAGCCCCTTGACTATACACTGCTCCCGTAGGTGGTCCTCCTCGTTTATCATTATCGAAATTTTTCCGTCGCCGTTTATAAGCGCCGCGGAAAAGCGTTTGTTCTGTATCAGCTTAGGACTTATGAGGTGGTTTTCCATCATGCAGACCGCCTCTTCGTCGGATACCGCGTCCATGTAACAAAGCTTGAATTCGTCGAGGCGGGAAAGACCCGACGACACCAGCCTTATTATTTCCTTTGCCTGCTTTTCGCTTTTTAAATGCGACGGGAAAGGATAGCCCTCCAAATTTCGTGCGAGACGGACGCGCGTCGAAACGACTGTTCCGTCGGAAATTCTATTCATTGCTTCCGCCTCCGTGCATTGTCTTTTTAATTTCGTTTATTTTTCGGTTAAGTCTGTTTGCCTCGATAAAGCGCTTTTCTCTTAGCGCCTCTTCGAGCTGCTCCTGTAAATAAGTAAGCTGTCTGTGCAGTCCGTGAGTGTCGGCGTTGCTGCCAACTTTTCCGACGTGCTCGACCCTACCCTGCATTCTGCGGATTGACGGCAAGAGTTCTTCCTTGAAAACGTCGTAACAGCCCGCACAGCCCAAAAGCCCCGTCTTTTCATAGTCGGCGTAGGTCGTGCCGCACACGGGGCAAGCCTTGCGCGGCTTTATCGCGCGGAACGCGCCCGAAAGAAAATCGTTCTGTATCTTGTTGTTCAAATCCGATTTTATGAGCGCGTAGCACGCGGCGCAAAGGTGAAATTCGGTCTTGTTGCCGTTTACGTTTTCAACGTAGCTTATCACTACCGGATTGATTTTGCATTTCTGACAGAGCATCGATTTTTTTCCTTGTTAATTTCCTTCTCTTTATTATAATACTTTTTCGGGGGCGGTAAACACTTTTCATACAATAAAATTGTAAAACGGCTTCGGAAATTGCCGAAGCCGTTTATTTTTGAAATTATTACTTTGTAAGCGCTTCCTGAACGGCAACCGCGACCGCAACCGTAGCGCCGACCATGGGGTTGTTGCCCATACCGATTAAGCCCATCATTTCGACGTGAGCGGGTACGGACGACGAGCCCGCGAACTGCGCGTCGGAGTGCATACGACCCATCGTGTCGGTCATGCCGTAGGACGAAGGACCCGCAGCCATGTTGTCGGGGTGAAGGGTTCTGCCCGTGCCGCCGCCCGAAGCAACCGAGAAGTACTGCACGCCGTTTTCCTGACACCACTTCTTGTAGGTGCCCGCAACGGGGTGCTGGAAGCGTGTGGGGTTGGTCGAGTTGCCCGTAATGGAAACGGAAACGTGCTCCATTTTCATTATTGCCACGCCTTCGGGAACGTTGTCCGCGCCGTAGCACTTAACCTTTGCCCTTGCGCCGTCCGAGAATGCGACGCTGTCGACGACCTTAACCTCTTCGGTGTAGGGGTCGAACTCGGTTCTGCAATAGGTGAAGCCGTTGATACGCGAAATAATATACGCCGCGTCCTTGCCGAGACCGTTTAAGATTACTCTCAAAGGCTTGACTCTGACCTTGTTCGCGTTTTCGGCGATTTTGATTGCACCCTCTGCCGCCGCGAAGGATTCGTGACCCGCGAGGAAGCAGAAGCAGTCGGTTTCTTCCGAAAGGAGCATTGCGCCGAGGTTACCGTGACCCAAGCCAACCTTTCTGTTTTCGGCGACCGAGCCCGTGATACAGAAGCTTTGAAGTCCGATACCGATTGCCGCCGCCGCGTCCGCCGCCTTTTTGCAGCCTTTCTTGATTGCGATTGCCGCGCCTACCGTGTAAGCCCAGACTGCGTTTTCAAAGCAGATAGGCTGGGTGCCGCGGACGATTTTATCGACGTCGATACCCTTCTTATCGGTAATTTCCTTACATTCTTCTATGCTTTTAATTCCGTATTCCTTCAATACCGAAAGAATTTTCTTTTCTCTTCTTTCATAACTTTCGAAAAGCGCCATGATTAATCAACCTCCTTGTCGGTTCTGGGGTCGATATGCTTGACTGCGCCAGCTTCCTTGGAATATCTGCCGTATGTGCCTATCGACTTTTCGTAAGCTTCGTTGGGGGTGAGCCCCTTCTTTATAAAGTCAGTCATTTTGCCGAGGGAAACGAACTTATAGCCGCAAACCTCGTTGTTTTTATCGAGCGCGAGGGAAAGAACGTAGCCTTCCGCCATTTCGAGGTATCTTACGCCTTTGAGCGCGGTGCCGTACATCGTGCCGACCTGCGAGCGAAGTCCCTTGCCCAAGTCTTCGAGTCCTGCGCCGATTGGCAAACCGTCCTCGGAGAACGCCGACTGGGTTCTGCCGTACACAATCTGTAAAAACAGCTCGCGCATGGCGGTGTTTATGGCGTCGCAGACAAGGTCTGTATTGAGCGCTTCCAGAATGGTTTTGTGGGGCAGAATTTCGGCAGCCATAGCCGCGGAATGGGTCATACCCGAACAACCGATTGTCTCTACCAGCGCTTCCTGAATGATACCGTCTTTGACGTTCAGGGTAAGCTTGCACGCGCCCTGCTGAGGTGCGCACCAGCCTATGCCGTGTGTAAGACCTTTGATGTCTTTGATTTCCTTTGCCTTAATCCACAAGCCCTCTTCGGGAATGGGAGCGGGTCCGTGTTCGAATCTGCCGGACACGCCTTTGGCAACGCAAATCATATTTTCAATGTCTTTTGAATAATGCATTACTATTCCTCCGATATTTTATTTTTATCTTTCACAATGCCGATTATATCACAGCGCGAAAATTTATTCAACAACTGTGACGGACAAATTTAAAATTTTTAAAAATAAAATACCGCCGTAGGGCGGTATCTTTCAGAAAAGCAAATCGAAAAACAGTCTCCAATAGTTGAAGTGGTACGCCACCTCTATCTGGCACGCGCGGAGAATACCGAAAACGAGGTTGGAAATAACCTCTATCGACAACAGCACCGCCGAAATTATAATGCCGGCTTTCGCAAAGCTTTTGCAGCGCACGTTTTCGTCGACCTGCGCGTTTTTAAACGCGAGAATACTGCAAATAAGTCCTGCAAGCGGGAACAAAAACGCGAAAACAAAGCCGACTATAGAAAGCGCGCTGTACGTCTTGGGTTTGGGCTCTTTGGGCGCCGCCTTGGGCGGCTCGGTCGTTTGCCCGCACTTGGGGCAGATTACCGCGGCATCGAGAAGCTCGGAGCCGCAACGGGTACAAAATTTCATAATACTCTCCTTATCATTTATTCGATTCGCCGCGGATTTTTTCGCGGGAAATTCGGTACAGTTCTTCGGTCGCGAACGAGATTTTCATAATAACGTCGCGTCTGTTTACGGGGTGCAGCCAGAAGCTGTCGTCATTGTTCGAAATATCCAGACAGTCGCCGAAGGTCTTTTTGCCCTTCTTGTCGCGATAGCCGAATTCGATGTGCACGCTTTCGAGCTGGCTGGGCGCAAGGTGCATTTCAAAGGGCTTTCCGTAGGCGTTGCACCAAAAGTGCGTGCCCGTCACGTCCTGTCTGAATTTGCCCTTGCCCTGCGCGAAAAATTTGTTTTTAGGCAGAGTGTGAACCTCGATTTCGTCCTCTATGCAGTAGCTTCCGCTTTCAACCTCGCGGCGGACGTTCTCCCTCTCCCACTTAAACCAGTCGGGGATATGCGCAAAACGCGTTTCACCGTCATGGGCTTCGAGCCTGCCGTACTCGGTCATTTCCCACTTCTTGCCGCAATGCTTACATTCGAGGGTCGAGCCCTCGGAGTACATCTCGTGCTCGGTTTCGCACTCGCAGCACTGGTACAAAATTCGGTGAAGCCCGCGCGCGCGTTCCTTGAAGTCAATCTTTATTTTGTTGTCGTACTGATACCTGAAATCGTCGTAAACGAAGTTTTCCTTTATGCGGCGGTTTAACTCGTCGGCGGAAAGCTCGTCCACCTCGTCCGCGGTGGCAATGCAGACGAGCTTGCCCTTGACGGGAACGGGACGGAATTTATCCTTGTTCCACTGCGGGTTCGCGATAAAATTGCCGTAAGACATTATCAAAACCACGGGCAGCTTCAAATACTTAGCCATTTTTCCGACGGCGGGCGTCAGATAGCTTTGCGTTCCGTCGAAGGAATAGCGCGCCTCGGGGTAAATGCAAATGGGGTTTTTATAGTGCTCGGCACAGTATTTCATGTGCTTGATAAGCTGAAAATCCTGAATAAATTTGCGCTTGCAAATGCCGCCCGCAAGGCGCATTAGCGTTATCGTATTGTCGTGCATTGCGTCGATTGCGACGACGTAATTCATATTCAGCGGCTTTATCGCGCCGTAGAGTATGCGGAAATCCATTTCGCTGGCGTGGTTTGCCAGCAGAAAGTACGGAGGTTTTATCCCCTCCATATTGACGTATTCGCACTCGAATTTGTGCTTTTTCAAAAGGGGATAGCCCGCAAAATGCTTGGTAATCCACATAAAGGCCGCGTTCGGCTTTTTGGGCTTAACGTTGAAATTATAATGAGCGACTTTCATATTCAGCTCCAAACTCGGTTTTCTTTAAACCACTCGGTATCTTTGAGTATCGTCGTATTGTTCGAACAATACAGTTTCAAACCCTTGTCGTAGTAAAATACTATATTGCCGTTCATTGAAGTGTATTCCCCCGCCTTGTAATCTATCATAAGCGTGGTGCAATAAACGTTCTCGGTATAGACAGAAACGCGGTCGATAAACGCTTGCGAAGGAAACGTATTGTTCGCGTTCGTGGTATATTCCGTCGTGCCGCAGCAACAGCACACGGCGACGTTTTTCGGCTTTATCGCCTTTAAAAGTTTCTCGGTCGTCGCGGTATAGCTGCCGTGGTGTCCGCCCTTGAACAGCTCGACCTCGGGAAGCTCGTTCATGTCGACGAGATAACTCTCGCCGTGCTCCTCCAAATCGCCGGTGAAAAGATAGTTGTACTCTTTCCCCTCCTCGTTCTGCGTCAGAAGCATGCACACCGAGTAGTCGTTTTCGTCGGAGGTCTTGTTGTCGTAATAATAGTTGTACAGTATATTCATCGAGATGCTTTCGTTTTCGTCGAGGTAATACTGCTTTTTCGCGCCGTCGGTTTCATACCAGCACTGTTTGGCGGTGTAGACCGTCGTGCCGTTACTTTGGGCGTATTCGACCGCCGCAAGATAATTTTTGTAAATCGCCGAGGTCGCGTTCGTCTGCGCGAACTGTATCAGCGTGCCTATTTCATACTGATATAGAATCCCCGATTTGTCCGTTCCGACGAAGCCCGCGATGTGGTCCTGATGCGCGTGCGTCGCAATAACGTATTCGAGCACGCCGTCGGTACAGTACTTGTCTATGTAGCTTTTTATGGTCGTTGCGCTGTTTTGGCGCGAGCCCGCGTCGATAAGAATTTCGGTATCGCCGCACTTTATAAGCGTGCAGTCGCCCGTGTACTTATTTCCGAGTTCGAGAAAGTGAATTGAAAGCTCGGCAGACACAATCTCTGCTTCGTTGCCCTCGATTGCGGGCGGGTCGGGCGGAACTTGTACCTTGAACGGACCTATCTTTTTAACGTACATTACCGCCAGCGCCGCGATTACAACTATTATGACTATGACCGCAAGCGTAATGAACAGCTTGGGGTGTTTTCTTGCGGCTTTCGCCGCCTTTTTGGCGTTACGTTTCGACATAAAACCCCTTTTATATATTGCGTTAAAACGCAGATATGCGAGTAAGACAAGGCGCGCGAGTATTTGCGAGGGCGCTTACACGCGGTAAGTAACCGAGCAAACACGGAGCGCAACGCAGTATTACGACGCAGATATGCGTTTTATAATGACTGTAACTGTTTTAAAATTTTCTCGCGCATCTCTATAAATTTGTTGAGCTTTGCGCGCTCGCCCTCGACAAGCTTTTTCGGCGCCTTGGAAATAAAGCCCTGATTGTTGAGCTTGCTGTCCGCGCGCGCGATTTCGCCCGTAACTCTTTCGAGCTCGGCGTTGAGCCTCGCCTTTTCCTTTTCGATATCGACAAGCTCGCCCATGGGAATATACAGCGTGCCTATCGGCAAAACCTTGGTTACGGCGTTTTCGCCCGCCTCGTCCGCGGAAGTCACGAATTTGATTTCCGACGCGCCCGCAAGCTTTTTGATGCTGTCCTCGTTTGCCGTTATCAGCCGCTTGCTGTCCGACTGTATATATAGGTGAACCTTTTTCGACGGCGGGCAGTCCACTTCGGTTTTGACCGCGCGGACGGCTTTTATTATGTCGGTAATTCCCTCGAACGACTGCACGTCCTTTTTGTAGGAGAGCTTGGAGTTGTAGCGCGGGAATTCTGCGGTCATTATCGTGCCCGAGGTGTTGGGGAGGTTGCGGTAAATTTCGTCGGTTATGAACGGAATAAACGGGTGCAGAAGTTTGAGCGCGTTTTCGAGCACGAACACGAGCACGGAAACCGCGCCGTCGCGCTTTGCCGCGTCCTCGGATTTCAAAACGGGTTTGACAAGCTCGATATACCAGTCGCAGAAATCCGACCACATGAAGTCGTACATAATCTGGCACGCAATCCCGAGCTCGAACTTGTTCAGCGCGAGCGTAACGTCCCTTATTGCCGATTGAAGCTTCGCAATTATCCACTTGTCGGCGGGCAAAAGCCTAATCTCGGACAAGGGCTTTATGTTCGCCCCCTCCGTATTCATAATGACGAAACGGCTCGCGTTCCAGATTTTGTTCATAAAGTTGCGGCACGCCTCGACCTTTGCGTCCGAATAGCGCGTGTCGTTGCCGGGGGCTACGCCTTGCAGCAGCGAAAAACGGAGCGAGTCAGCGCCGTATTTATCGATAATTTCAAGCGGGTCGACGCCGTTGCCGAGGCTTTTGGACATCTTTCTGCCCTTTTCGTCTCGCACAAGCCCGTGAATCAACACGTCGCGGAAGGGCACTTTGCGCATATGCTCTAATCCCGAGAAAATCATTCTCGCGACCCAGAAGAAAATTATGTCGTAGCCCGTGACGAGCACGTCGCCGGGGTAGAAATATTCGAGGTCGGAGGTGTCGTCGGGGTAGCCGAGCGTGGAGAACGGCCATAAAGCCGACGAAAACCAGGTATCCAAAACGTCCTCGTCCTGCGAAAGATTATGGCTTCCGCAGTGCGGGCAAACCGAAACGTCGGTTTTGGAAACGATTTCCTTTCCGCAGTCCGCGCAGTACCACACGGGTATGCGGTGACCCCACCAAAGCTGGCGGGAAATGCACCAGTCCTTGACGTTTTCCATCCAGTTATAGTAAATTTTGGCGAACCTTTCGGGCACGAACGTAATTTTTTTGTAGGTGACCGCGTCGATTGCGGGGCGCGCGAGCTTATCCATTTTGACGAACCACTGCTTCGAAACGAGGGGTTCGACCGTGCTGTTACAGCGGTAGCAGTGCCCGACGTTGTGTCTGTGCGGCTGAATTTTTACAAGGTATCCCCCCGCCTTCAACTCTTCGACAAGCTGTTTGCGGCACTCGTATCTGTCGAGACCCGCGAACTTGCCCGCGTTTTCGTTCATTGTGCCGTCGTCGTTCATTACTCGCACGGTCGGAAGGTTATGGCGAAGCCCGACCTCGAAGTCGTTCGGGTCGTGCGCGGGAGTGATTTTAACCACGCCCGTGCCGAATTCCATATCCGCGTGCTCGTCGCCGACAACGGGTATGGGCTTATTGACTATCGGCAGAATAACGTTCTTGCCGATTAAATGCTTGTATCTTTTATCCTCGGGATTGACCGCGACCGCGGTGTCGCCGAACATGGTTTCGGGGCGGGTCGTGGCGACTTCGAGGAAGGCGTCCTCTCCTTCCACATAATATTTAATATGCCAGAAATTCCCGTCCTCTTCGGCGTAGTTGACCTCGACGTCCGAAAGAGTGGTCTTGCAGTTCGGGCACCAGTTTATAATTCTGCTGCCTCTGTATATGAGATTTTTGTTGTAGAGGTTTACGAAAACTTCGTTAACCGCCTTCGAGCACTTTTCGTCCATTGTGAACGTAAGGCGCGACCAGTCGCACGACGAGCCCATTTTTTTGAGCTGTTCGACTATTCTGCCCGCGTATTTATCCTTCCACGCCCACGCGCGTTTCAAAAAGCCCTCTCTGCCGACGCTCTCTTTGGTCAGCCCCTCGGCTTTCATTTGCTCGACGATTTTGACCTCGGTCGCGATAGACGCGTGGTCGGTGCCGGGCAGCCAGAGGGCGCAGTAGCCCTGCATACGCTTGAAGCGTATTACGGCGTCCTGCATGGTCTCGTCCATTGCGTGCCCCATGTGGAGCTGTCCCGTTATGTTGGGGGGCGGCATCATTACCGTGAAAGGTATCTTGTTGTCGTCGCGTACCGCTTTAAAACAGCCGCCTTCCTCCCATTCCTTGTAAAGTCTGTCTTCGAATTCCTTCGGGTTGTAAGTTTTTTCCATTATAGTTCCTCTTATACATAATAATTATAATGCAACTTTGCCGAGTTGTCAAACGGTATATCCGCGGCATATTATGTATTATTAAATTTTTAAGGAGAAATACTTTGAAAAAAAAGTTATTAACGCTTTTAACTGCCGCAGTGCTCGTAATTTCCATTACGTTCGCTTTTGCGGGCTGTAAAAAAGATGATAAAGTAATCAAAATCAACGAGGTTACTCACTCTGTTTTCTACGCTCCCTTATACCTTGCGGACGCCCTGGGTTATTTCGGCGACGAAGGCTATAAAATCGAGCTGACGAACGGCGGCGGCGCCGACGCGACTATGGCTGCCGTGCTTTCGGGCGGGGCTGACATAGGCTTCTGCGGACCCGAGGCTGCGATTTACGTCGAGATAGGCGGAAGCGACGACGCGCCGAAGGTGTTCGGACAGCTTACCAAGCGCGACGGAAGCTTCCTCGTCGGCAGAAATCCCGAGCCCGACTTCAAATGGTCGAACTTGAACGGCAAGGAAATTCTCGCGGGCAGAAAGGGCGGCGTTCCCGCAATGACGTTCGAATACGTCGTAAAGACACAGAACATAGACTGCGATTTGAACTATGACGTGGCTTTCAACATGATGACCGCCGCGTTCGAAAGCGGCATTGCCGACTACTGCACGATGTTCGAGCCCGTGGCTTCCGAATATCAGGCGGCGGGCAAGGGGCATATCGTCGCTTCGGTCGGGCAGGAATCGGGCGAAATCCCCTACACTTGCTTTATCGCGAAGCAAAGCTACATCAAAAAGAACGGCGAGGTTATCGACACCCTTTTACGCGCCGTAACCAAAGCCGTTAAATTCATAAACGAGACGGACAGCGCAAAGGTCGCCTCCTACCTCACCCCTTACTTCGAGGGTACGAGCGAAGCGAGCTTAAAGACCTCGGTCGAAAGCTACAAAAAGATTGACGCGTGGGTCACGAATATGGCTATGAAGGAGAGTTCGTTCACCAAATTGCAGGACGTAATCGAGCTCGCGGGCGAGCTTGACAAACGCGTCCCCTTCGCGGACGTAGTGCTTACGGACGCCGCGCAAAAGGTGTACGGCGAAATTTACAAATAATGCTTACCTTCGAGAATATTTCCTATACCTACCACACCAAGGAGGGTGAAACGACGGCTGTCAAGGACTTGTCGTTCAACGTCGCAAAGGGCGAGTTCGTTTCGGTGATAGGCCCGTCGGGGTGCGGCAAAACCACGATACTTTCGCTTGCGGCGGGGCTGCTTGCCCCCTCCTCGGGCGAAGTGAAGAGAAACGGCGAATTCGCGTATATGCTTCAACGCGACGCGCTTTTCCCGTGGCGCACGGTCGAACAGAATATATTTCTGCCGCTCGAAGTCAAAAAGCGGAACACGCCCGAAATGCGCGAAAAGGCGGTTGCGCTTGCCGTAAAATACGGGCTGAAAGACTTCTTGAAAAAGTCGCCCTCTCAGCTTTCGGGCGGCATGCGCCAGAGGGCGGCGCTGATAAGAACGCTTGCCGCCGAGCCCGAGATTCTGATGCTCGACGAACCTTTTTCCGCGCTCGACTACCAGACGAGGCTGGAAGTGTGCGACGACGTGCAGGGCATTATCAAGGGCGAGAAAAAGACCGCGCTTTTGATAACGCACGATATCTCCGAGGCGATTGCGCTTTCGGATAAGGTGGTCGTACTCTCGGCAAGACCCGCGCACGTCGTTGCCGAGCACGCGATAACCTTCGGCGAAAGCAGCCCGAAAAAGCGCAGAGAGTGCGGCGAATTCGCGTCCACCTTCGAGCTGTTGAGAAAGGAGCTGGGAATTTAACGTAAATACCGCTACGAGGGAAAAACTTATGAAAAAGAACATAAACTACTCGCGCGAACATATCGCGTATCTGAAAAAACAAAGGAACAAAAAAATTATCGTCAACGTTTCGCGCGTGCTGATACTTGTGTTTATTTTGGGTATCTGGGAGCTTTGCGCACAGCTTAAAGTTATAGACCCGTTTATAACCAGCTCCCCCTCCCGCGTGTGCGTGACGATAGGCGAACTGTACAAAAACGGCACGCTGTTTTATCATATAGGCATAACCCTTGCCGAAACGCTGGCGGGGTTTGTGATTGCGGTCGTGCTGGGTTATTCGATTGCGGTCGTGCTGTGGGCGAGCGATACCGTGCATAAGGTTATCGAGCCGTATATAGTCGTTTTGAACTCGCTGCCGAAAATCGCGCTCGGTCCGCTTATTATCATATGGATAGGCACGGGCTACGACGCCATAATTTTTATGACCGTGCTCGTTTCAATCATAGTGTGCATAATGAACATGCTTGCGGGCTTTATCGAAGTCGATAAAACCAAGCTGCTTTTAATGCAGTCTATGGGCGCGAGCAAGGCGACGACGCTGAGAAAGCTTATAATCCCCGCCTCAGTTCCCGCGCTTATCAATACATTAAAAGTTGCGGTCGGGCTGGCGTGGATAGGTTCGATAATGGGCGAATATATCGTTTCGAAGGCCGGCTTAGGGTACTTAATAGTCTACGGTGGGCAAGTGTTTAAGTTGGACCTTGTTATGACGGCGACGTTTATACTCTGCGCGCTTGCGGGCGGTATGTACGGAATTGTCACGCTCGTCGAAAAGAAGCTGAAAAAATAATAATGCCCGCGCGCTTCGGCGCAAGGGCAAAAGGAAGCCCGCGCGTTTTCAACGCGCGGGCGGATTAATCAGTCGGACAAGCCGAGCAGATAGTCGGACGATACCTCGAAAAATTTAGCAAGGGCAACCACCGCTTCCGCATTCGGACTGCGGCTTTCGTTTTCCCATTGCCTTATTGCCGAATAACTTAAATCGGTAAGTTTAGCTAAACCTCGTTGGCTTAGCCCCATTTCCATACGCAAATCCCTTAATCTTTCAGCAAAAACTTTCATTACCTATAAATTATATCAAAATTTATAAAAAAATACTTGACTGATGTCATTTGACATCATATAATAGAACTATCATAAACTTACGGGAGATAAAACTTATGCACAACTTTATTATTCATGACTCGATTATCCATGATTTAATGTCGGACAAACTGCACGTTTACCGCGAAAAACTGCAAAAGCAGAACAGCTATTTGTCCTCCTCCTTAAAAGAAGAGCGCGAAGAACTTGAAAAAGCACTCACGCCCGAGCAATTGAAGCTTGTCGACAAATACATTTTTTCACTTAGTATGTGGAACGACGATATCTCAAACGAGGTTGAGATTATGGCGATTAACTACGGCATTAAAATAGGTATGGAACTGCAAACCTTCTTTTTGAGCGAGTTAAACCCCTGCGACCCCGCATGCTATGACGACGACGTTTACGGTAATAAAAACGGTTAAAACATTAAAACGTCGCGCAGCTCGCCGAGGTACCACGCGGGTCCGTCGAGGGCTATTCTGTCGAACTTGGGTTTCAACTTTTGCGTGATTTTCAAAATATAGCAATACGGCAAAATATTGTAATAATACTGCGGGTCCTCTTCCACCAGCGCTTCGAGCCGGGCGAGCTCGGCTCGCAGTAAAAATCTTTTAAAACCGCAAATTTTCGCGTACGTTTTAAGCTGTTCGTTCGAACGGACGTCTATCTTCAACGAAACGAAATGCACGTTAACCACGCAAACGACTGCTGCGCAAGCCATTATTATAGCAGCCTCAACCGGCAAATTCATCAGCATAACCAAAAACGGTACTCCGCCCGCTATGCTGAAAAACGGATACAACAACATTCTCAGACCCGTGCCCTTGGGGATATCTGCCATGCTGAAAAAAAGCTTTGACATGACGATAGCGAAGAAGGGAAAAAGCGCCATAATAAGCAAATTGTTATTCACGGACAGCCCCACCGTCAGGGCGACTATGGCAAACATAAACAGCGACGACGCAACCGAAAGATATGCAAATTTCTTCGATTTCTCCGCCGTTATTTTTTTTGCCTTTTCCTTGCACTTATCGGCAAGCTCGATAAATTTATCTTTGAACGAGCCGTACGCGGCGAGCGTGTAAAAAGTCGTCGTTTTGCCTAAGAAGATATAATCGAAAAGCTCGCGCTCGATTTCAAAGGTTTCGGGGTCGTGATTTGCGGGCGGCTCCAAGTCGGTTACTTTGGTGAGTATCAAGCCGCGCTTGCAGTCCTCTTCTATGGTTATAAAACCGCGCTCCGCCCAGTAAAGCATCAGCGGGTTGAAAATTTCGTGCGATTCGGCGGACGCGCCGTAGTACTCGATCAGCATATCGATAGGCGACATTCCGTCGGGCGGCATATATTCGACTGGTTTTATCACTTTAAGTTTTTTCAGCTTGCCGTAAATTAAGGGAACTACCGTAAGCAACGCGGCAACCGCCACAATCACCGCCGAAACTATTACGTCAGTCAGCGTCATAACAAGCTCCCCCTTTCGCCCGAGTACCACTCGGGGAGTTCGCCCTTTACGAATTTAAATTTTACGAACGGCTTTATGCCGAACGCGTACAGAAAGGGCAACGCGTCGTAATAGTCGATATCTTTCAGCTTATCTCTGCCCGAAAACAGCAGAAATTTTTTATAGTTCATTAAGTCGGAATAGTCGGAAAGGTTGTTCTTTTCGCGGAAGTCGACGAACCTAATCATTAGAAAACTGCCTATAAACAGGGTTGCGACCGCGGCGTAGGCAAGACCCAGAGGGTCGAAAAAGCCGTTGAACATTACTATCATTACAACGACCGAGGGCACGACCCAGCCCGTGCTCCACACAAGTCTGAACAAAAAGGGAATTTCGCGCACGAACCTGAAACAGAACATACCCAAAAGCATGGTGAACGGGAAAATCATTCCCTGAAACGAGCCCACCGCGCAGAGGTAAATTCCGCAGATAAAAAAGGGCGCAAGCGATAAAATAAAGGTGAATACCTTCAATTTATAGTGCTTTGACGAGTAAACGCCCTCGTCCTCGCGCGCGGCGAAAAGCTCGGAGCAGATATAATGAGCGTCCTTGCGCTTTATAAGCGGTCTGTTCAAGCTTACGGTAATCTGCGCGCCCGCTCGCCTGAAAATGTGTTTGAACAGCTCGCGCTCGCGCACATAAGTGCCGCGGTCGAAATACACCGCCTTTACGTCGTTATGCGCGGGCGGTATGCGGCGGCAAGTCAGTGTCACGCGGTTTCTTTTTATGTAAGTCACCTTGACAAAGCCGAGCTGCGCCCAGTGCGCGATTAAAGCGCGGGTCAGCTTGCGCGGATAGGTTTTGCCTATGAATATGCGTTGAACGTCCAACGGAGAAAAACCGTGCGGAAGCGCGGTTACTTTTTCTCTTTTGACGTTTCTGCGCGCGCGTCTGCCGTAATACAGCGAAAGCGCCAGAATAAGCAGAATACACGCATAAATCGCCGCGGCGGCTATGTGGTAGGGAACGGGAACATACATTATTAATATGCTCGCGCGAAAATTATCATGTGCTTCGCCTTGCCATTGCAGACGGCGCACTTTTCGGCGGTTTCGCCCTCGGCGTAAACCCTTGCGGTTGCGGCGGTTTCAACCTTTACCTTATCCTCGCATTCGCGGCAGCCGCACCAGCCCGCCTTGACGAAGTTGCCGTTTTCGACGCCGTTTAAAATTCCCGCCACGTCGTTTGCGTAAACTATGCGGTTGTCGCGGCGTACGCGCGCGGCTTCGAGCATGTCATTTTGCACGGTCGAAAGCAGTTTAGTAACCGTTTCGGCGATGTTTTCAAGCTTGTATTCTGTTTTTTCGAGGGTGTCTCTGCGGAATATGAGCGCGTTGCCCGCCTCGATGTCGCGGGGTCCGAGCTCGATTCTCAAAGGCACTCCCTTCATTTCCCACTCGTTGAATTTCCAACCGGGGCTGTTGTCGTTGTCGTCTAAAATTACGCGCACGCCCGCCTTTTCGAGCATTGCTTTAACCTCGGCGCATTTTTCCAAAACGCCAGCCTTTTTGGCGGCAATGGGAACTATTACGACCTGTTCGGGCGCGACCACGGGCGGAAGCACAAGCCCGCGGTTATCGCCGTGCGCCATTATCAGCGCGCCGATAAGCCTTGTCGAAACACCCCAGCTCGACGTATAGACGTGCTTTTGCACCCCGTCCTTGTCGAGGTATTTTATATCGAACGCCTTCGCGAAATTCTGTCCCAGATAGTGCGAAGTGCCCGCTTGCAGACTTTTGCCGTCCTTCATCATGGCTTCCATGCCGAAGGTTGCGACCGCGCCCGCGAATTTTTCCTTTTCGGTCTTTCTGCCCGTGATTACGGGAATTGCGAGACAGTTTTCCGCGAACTCCTTATACACGCCGAGCATTTTCATTGTTTCGTCCATCGCCTCTTCCTCGGAGGAGTGCGCGGTATGCCCCTCCTGCCATAAGAATTCGGACGTGCGAAGGAAGGGTCTCGTCGTCTTTTCCCAGCGCATTACGTTCGCCCACTGGTTTATAAGCACGGGCAAATCGCGGTAGGATTGTATCCACTTGGAATACATGCTGCCGAATATGGTCTCCGACGTGGGGCGGATTGCAAGGGGCTCGGCAAGTTCCTCCCCGCCCGCATGGGTCACCACGGCGACCTCGGGCGCGAAGCCTTCGACGTGCTCCGCCTCCTTCGTGAAGAAATTCATAGGGATAAGAAGCGGGAAGTACGCGTTCTTGTGCCCCGTCGCCTTAAAGCGTTTATCAAGCTCGGACTGGATATTTTCCCAGATTGCGTAGCCGTAAGGACGGATAACCATTGTGCCCTTGACCGGGCCGTAATCGACGAGACCGGTTTTGACGACCACGTCGGTATACCACTGCGGGAAATCCTTTTCGATATCGGCTATTTGTTCAACAAAATTATCTTTACCCATAAATTAACACCTTGATTTTCGATTATTAGATATTGTAGCATATTTCGGCGACAAATTACTAATATTTTTCAACTGAAAATTTGAGAATATTGAAAATAAATACTTGTAATAAAACGCGGAATATATTATAATAAGCTTGTATGCAGTCGATAGAGTTTAAAAAACTTAAAAGCGGAACCGACGTTCGCGGCGTTGCCGCGGGCGATAAAATCACGCTCACCGACGAAGCGGTGCTTGCCATAAGCAGGGCGTTTGTCAAATGGCTGGGTTTGAAGTACGGCAAGGACAGCTTTAAAATCGCGGTCGGGCACGACAGCCGAATTTCCGCCATGCGGGTTTTCGGAAAGGTCAGAGAGGGAATAATTTCGTCGGGAAGCGACGTCGTATATACGGGGCTTTCCTCCACTCCCTCCATGTTTATACTGCTTAAAAAGTCGGATATGAACTGTTCGGCTTCGATTATGATTACCGCCTCGCATCTGCCCTACGACAGAAACGGGCTGAAATTTTTCACGCCCGACGGCGGTCTCGACGGCAAGGATATTGACGAAATTCTGCAAATCGCGGAAAAAGGCGAATTTTTCAGCGGCGCGGGCAAGTACGAAGAAAGGTCGTTTATGGACGAGTATTCTTCGATTCTGGTCGACAGCGTGCGCAAGGCTTGCGGAAGCGAAAAACCGCTTGACGGCAAGAAAATCATTGTCGACGCGGGAAACGGCGCGGGCGGGTTTTTCACCGAAAAGGTGCTTGTCCCTCTGGGCGCAAACACCGACGGAAGCCAGTTTTTAAAGCCCGACGGGCTTTTCCCCAACCATATACCAAACCCCGAGGACAAGGACGCGATTGAAAGCCTTTCGAAGGCTGTCGTCCGCACGAAAGCCGACCTCGGAATTATTTTCGACACCGACGTAGACCGCGCGGGCGCGGTTGACTCCGACGGCAGAGAAATAAACCGAAACAGACTTATAGCGCTTGTTTCGGCGCTGCTTTTAAAGGACAAAGGCGGCGTTATCGTCACCGACTCGGTCACGAGCGACGGTCTGACCGAATTTATCGAGAAATCGGGCGGAAGCCATTTGCGTTTCAAGCGCGGCTATAAAAACGTTATAGACAAGTGTCTTGAACTCAACGCAAACGGCGTCTACTCCCCCCTCGCCATGGAAACTTCGGGGCACGCGGCTTTTATGGAAAATTATTTCCTCGACGACGGCGCGTATCTCGTCACAAAACTGCTCATTGCAATGGCTTCGCTCAAAGACGGCGAAAGGCTGACGGGACTTATAAGCTCCCTGCCCGAGCCCGCCGAAAGCGCGGAGGTCAGACTTACTTTCAACGAAAACAGCGTTGATTTCAAAGCCGAGGGCAAAAGAGTTATCGAGGAGCTGAAAGAGATTGCTTCGTCCTCTTCCGACATGAAGCTTGCCGCCACCAACTACGAGGGCGCGAGGATTAACTTCGGCAACGGCTGGCTGCTGGCGAGAATGAGCGTGCACGACCCCGTCATGCCGCTGAACTTCGAAAGCAATACCCCGGGCGGAAACAAAGTTATGGCGGCGCGGCTTTTAAAGCTGCTTGAAGGCTATAATTTCTTAAACACCGAAAATTTAAAAAAATTTTTACTATAATAATTTAAGAGGAGATATTTATGTCTGTTGCACAAAAAAGCGTTGATACGATAAGAATTTTATCGTCGGAGGCTATCCAGAAAGCAAATTCGGGGCACCCCGGCATCTGTATCGGCGCTGCGCCTATCGGTTACGAGCTGTTCGCCGATTTTCTGAATTTCAGTTACAAAAATCCCAAATGGGATAACCGCGACAGGTTCGTGCTTTCCGCCGGACACGGCTCGATGCTTTTGTACTCGCTTTTGCACTTGTTCGGGTATAACGTCGGCATCGAGGATATAAAGAATTTCAGACAGTTCGGCTCGAAAACGCCCGGACACCCCGAATACGGCACGACCGAGGGCATCGAAACTTCGACCGGTCCCCTGGGACAAGGGCTCGGCAACGCGGTAGGTTTCGCCGTCGCCGAAGCGCACCTTGCGGCAATCTTCAACAGACCCGATTTCCCCGTCGTAGACCACTTTACTTACGTTTTGTGCGGCGACGGCTGCCTCGAAGAAGGTATGGGCTACGAGGCTTGCTCGTTCGCCGGTACGCAAAAGCTCGGCAAGCTTATCCTCCTCTACGATAAAAACAATATCACGATAGAAGGCAATATTTCCACAACCTTTGCCGAGGACCCCGCTACCCGCTTCGCGGCGCAAGGCTGGCAGGTTATCCGCGTGAACGACGCGAACAATATTTACGCGCTTAAAGCCGCTATCCAGCGCGCGAAAAGCGATTTGACGAGACCTTCGATTATTATATGCCGTTCGGTTATCGGCTACGGCTCCCCCCTCGCCGACACCGCAGACGTTCACGGCGCGCCGATGGGCGAGGAAAACCTCGCTAAAATGAAGGAGTTTTTCAATTGGACGGAAGAACCCTTCACCGTGCCCGAGGACGTAAAGGCGCACTGCCTCGATTTGGCGGAAAAGAAGCTCGACAAGGAGCGCGAGTGGTTGGAACTCTTCAATAAATACGAGAGAGAATACCCCGACCTCGCGGAAAAGTACCGCAAGTTCATGTCGGGCGCCGACCCCGATTTCTACGACATGCCCGAGCTGTTCAATTTCAGAGACGCCGAGGCTACGAGAGTTTCGGGCGGAAAAATTCTGAACAGACTTGCTTACGCCGTACCCAACCTGATGTCGGGCTCGGCAGACCTTTCCCCCTCCACCAAAACCGAGCTCAAAGGCAAGGGTTATTTCTCGCCCGACAACAGAGAAGGCTGCAATATCCACTTCGGTATCCGCGAGCACGCCATGGCGGCGATTTGCAACGGTATCCAGCTTCACGGCGGTTTAAGAATTGTTTGCTCGACGTTCTTCTCGTTCTCGGATTATATGAAAGCGGGAATAAGAATGAGCGCGCTTATGAATATCCCCGTGATTTACGTTATGACGCACGATTCGATAGGCGTCGGCGAGGACGGTCCCACGCACCAGCCCGTCGAACAGCTGATTTCGCTCAGGTCAATTCCCGATATTAAAGTTTTCCGTCCTTGCGACGGCAAGGAAACCGCGGCGGCGTATATGTCCGCGTTCACCAACAGCTCCCCCACCGTTATCGTGCTTTCGAGACAGAATTTGAAACAGCACGCGGGCTCGGGACTGACGTCTATGACGGGCGGTTATATCCTCTCCGACTGCGAGGGCACGCCCGACGTAATTTTAATCGGCACGGGCTCGGAAATAGACCTCTGCATCGGCGCGCAAGAAATGCTTTCGGGCGAAGGTATCCGCGCGAGGGTCGTATCCATGCCTTGCATGGAGGAGTTCGAGAAGCAGACCGCGGAATATAAGGAGCACGTACTCCCCTCCGAGGTAAAAGCAAGAGTTTGCGTCGAAGCGGCTTCCCACTTCTCTTGGTACAAGTACGCGAAGGACTACGGCGAAATTATCGCAATGCACACGTTCGGAACCTCCGCTCCCGCAGGCGAGCTGTTCAAGCACTTCGGCTTCACCAAAGAAAACGTTGTCGAAAAAGCAAAGCTTTCAATTTCAAAAGTAAACGAATAAAACCAAGCGCGCGTTTTTAATAAACGCGCGCTTGGTTTATTTAAGATTTTCTCTCGCGGTGGCGGAAGATTAAAACGGACTGACTACCTTCCTCTACCATCCAAATTTATTTTATAGTAAATTTCAATATTTTGCGGTTGTCCGCTTTCTTTTGGCGCGCATATTATTATCTTATCGTTAAGTTCCAAGCAAAGTTCTCTCGTAACCGAAAAGTCGCGCAAATCAGCAGAAATCTTTCCTTCGAGCTTTTCTTCAAAAGCAGACTCTATCAATGAATCAAGTTTTTGCGTCTTAATTTATCGTTGACAAGTTCGGTTTGTTTATCAAATTGCTCACGTCGTACGAATTGCGTTTGTCTCGAATATTCGCTTAACGATGTCGCTCACTTCTTCTTTTACGACGTATATTGGTTGTAATAAAGTCCACCCCGAAACCAATCAACTCTTCGGCTTTTTGACTGTCGTCACACGTCCAACAGTTGATTGCAATATTATTTTCGTGCAACTCTTTTATATTTTCTTTCGTAAGCAAGTCGTAACGTATATCCAAATCAAACCCGTATTCTTTCAGCGATTTTATCAGCCCGTCGTCGAATTTTTCCGTCAGAAATTGTATTTTCTGTTTAGGTAAAAGCTTGCGTACAGCGACGAGATTTTCAAAATCAAACGAAATAAAAATTATTTTATCAAGCGTATACTCCTGTTTGCAGATTTCTATAATTTCCTCAATGTTACTTTCACGCATAGATTTTTTCAGCTCGATTACCGCAACCTTTTTATAACGGGAAATCACTTGTAAATACTCTGACAACATCGGCATTTCGGACATGCCGTCTTTAAACTTTAAAGAACGCAAAATTTCAAAATCAGTCTCTTCGATAATTAAATTTTTCTCGCATAGCCTACCCGTACATTCATCGTGGAATATTATATACTTTCCGTCTTTTGTAACGTGCACGTCCGTTTCTATACCGTAAAAAAGACGTTTACAAGCCGCTTCGAAAGCCGCCAACGTATTCTCCGTTTCCATACCGCTCAAACCGCGGTGCGCTATCATTTTAGCAGACATATTCAAAAACCCATAATAAAATTTGATATTTTTTTAATTTGTTCTTCGTCACATCCGGAGCTGTCGTCCTGCACGCCGCAAACCAAGAACCCGCCGACCTTTGCCGCTTTTATTGCTGTTAGCGCGTCCTCGAAAACAATACATTCCGAAGGGTCAACGCTGAGTCTTTTTGCTGCTTTCAAATATATATCGGGATAGTTTTTCGGGCGACTGACTTCTTCCAACCCCGTAATAATACTGATATATTCGGTTAAATTATTGCTTTTTATAAACGCTTCGGCACAACGTATATCGCTTGCCGTAGCGATTGCCATAACAACGTTTTGCTCTTTTAGAGTTTTTAACGCTTCAAGCATGTACGGCTTTGTTTTAAAGTCCTTATTGTAATATTCAACGGTTTTTTCAATCCAAAACGAATAAACTTCTTCTTCACAGAAATCAAGCGATAATAACTTCAGAATTTCACCCACCCGCTTGCGCATGGGTATATGATTGACGTTCATTGTAAAGCCCTGCGGAAGCTCGATTTTAAGATAATCTATAAGCATAGCGTAAATTTCACTCCATCTCCCCATAGAGTCGGTGAGCGTTCCGTCCATATCGAAAATTGCACCCTTGATATTGTTTGTTTTTATAAATTCGGATAGTCCCATTTATTTATTTTCGAAAATCTTTTTAAGTCTATCAACGGCAACCTTAGGAGTACGGTCAGCATATAAAAGCCCGTTTACCTCCAACTGCACGTCGGTGAGCTGGGTATAACAGTATCCCTGAAACTCCGTTTTCGCAATGCCTTTTATAAGCTGTTCAAGCCTCTCGCACAGGTCATCTGCATTCTTTGCGCCGTTGCCGTAACCCCAAGTTTCGCCGTTCGCCTCGTTTACAAACGCTATCCCGCCGAACTCGGTAAGCAGCACGGGCTGTCCTTTATAGCTGTGCCCGTCCGCAAACAGCGCCCAGCCCTGCGGGTGCATACCGTCGTAATTTCCGTTATACTTTATCGGGAATTCTTCCGCGCTTTTAATTTCGTAGTCGTGTATCGACAGAATGTCGCTCTCTTCGATATTTTCAAACCCGTCGTTCGTGGATACAAGCCTTGTATCGTCCAGACTTTTAGTAAGATAATAAAGACTTCTGGCAAAGTTCTGCTGGGATTTGTTTGTTTTGATTTCTCTCGCACCCCAGCTTTCGTTCAACGGAACGTACGCTATTACGCTTGTAAAGTTCTTAGCTACGTTTACTATCTCCTGCCATTCGGCGGTGATTGCCTTTACCTCTCTGTCGCAGAATGTATACGCGGACGGCATTTCCGCCCAGACCAGAAAGCCAAGCTCTTCCGCATAGTAATAAAAATACGGGTCTTCTAACTTCTGGTGTTTCCTCGCGCCGTTAAAACCCATTGCCTTTGAAATCTCTATATCCTTTTTCAATGCTTCAATGCTCGGCGGAGTAAGTCCGCTCTCTATCCAATAGCCCTGGTCCAATATCAGCCGTTGGAAAAGCGGTCTGTCGTTTAAATAAATTTTGCCGTTTTCTACGCTTATTTTTCTTAAACCTATTCTCGCGTGCGCGTTATCGCAAATGTTACCGTCTTTATATAAAACGTAATCTACGTTTATGAGATTGGGTTTATCCACCCACCACAAAAGCTCGCCGAAGTCGAACGCGTTGTCCGCAAGGCTTATGCTGTATCTCGTTCGCTTGCCGTCTAAACTTATACGCTGTTTCTTTATTACTTTATCTTTAAAAGTCAAAGTAATTTCTGCTTCGTCCGCTTTACCGTATAGCGTTTCTATGTAGCCGTAAACTCTGCGGTTGTCGATATCCGACTGCAACGAATAATTTTCTATGCAGTCCACGCCGAAAAACTCTATCCAGACACTACCCCATATACCGGTATTAGGATAATAGAAACAAGAAAACTGTTCGCCCGTCCAGCTCTGCTTTCCTCGCGGCACCGCCGTTTCAAGCGTGTCTATACAGCGCACCACTATCTCGTTTTCGCCTTCCTTTAAATATTCGGTTATATCCGCAGAAAAGGGCGTGAACCCGCCGATATGCTTTATAACGTGGTTGCCGTTCACCCACACGTCCGTTTCATAGTCCGAAGCGGTAAAGCACAACAGCGCGCGCTTGTTTTTTTCGCTGACCGTAAATTTGCGTTTATACCAAACTGTATTGTGCACGGAAGTATCGCCTATTCCGCTCGCCTGCCACTGATACGAAAACGGCACGTTGATATTACGGTCGTAATTTTGCTTATCGCCGAACCCGAACTCCCATTCGCCGTTCAGGCTCTGCCATATGTCGCGCCTGAATTGAGGGCGGGGGTATTCTTTTCTTTCATATTTCATTTCGTAGTTTCCTCTATATGCCATATCCAACTGCCGCAGTCGGGCAAACGCGGATAATGTACTCCCGCGCTCATTAAAGCCTTGCCGCTTGCCGTAACGCAAAGCTCTTTTATAGTATAAGTCTTGTTTTCGTCAAGCCCGTTTAACTTTAATAATCTGTCGTGGTCGCACGGGTCGCCACGGAATCTCTCACCCACAACATAGGCTTCGGTTTTATCTTTCGCTACTATCATTTCGCAAAAATAATCAGTTTCGAACGGGTTTGCAAGTCTGAACAAATCACCCTTTAAAATCAGTCCGTCTATGCGCTTGTAATTTGCTATCTGCTCTTTTACTTGTTCTTTCTCTTCCGCTGTAAGTTTGGTCAAATCCAATTCATATCCCGTTGCGCCAAGCGAGGCTATCGCTCCGCGGGTCTTGAATGGCGTAATTCTTTGCGTCTGGTGGTTGGGACAAGCCGATACGTGGCAACTCATTGAACTTAACGGATAACATATCGATGTTCCCCACTGTATCTTGGTGCGTTCTAAGCCGTCCGTGTCGTCGCTCGTCCATATCTGCGGGAAATAATACAAAGCTCCCCCGTCGAACCTTCCGCCGCCGCCCGCGCACCCTTCGAAAAACACGTCGGGGAAAGCGGAAGTAAGCCTTTCGGCAAGGTCGTAAAAACCGAGCGTATATCGGTGCGCAAACTCGCCTTGTCTGTCTGCGGGCAAGCTTGCCGAAAAATTTTCGGTTATATCTCTGTTTTTATCCCACTTTACGTAAGCAATATCGTTTTCTTCAATAACTTTTGAAACCGCCTTAAAAATGTAGTCCACGACTTCCTTTCTCGTAAAATCAAGAACTAATTGATTTCTGCCGCGGCAAGGCTCTACGCCCTCTTTCTTTATCGCCCAATCGGGATGCGCGCGGTATAAGTCGCTATCTTCGGATATCATTTCCGGCTCGAACCAAAGCCCGAACTTCATTCCGTTTTTCTTGCAACGGTCTATTACGGGCTTTAACCCGCCTTTCAGCTTTTTATTATTTACAAACCAATCGCCCAAACCGCTTTTATCGTCGTCACGCTTCCCGAACCAGCCGTCGTCCAGAACGAAGGCGTCTATCCCGAGCTTTGCCGCCTCATCTATAATCGCTAACAGTTTTTCGTTATCGAAACCGAAATAAGTAGCTTCCCAATTGTTTATAACTATGGGTCTGCGTTCGTATACGCGCTTCGGGTCTATTACGTATTCGCGGAAAAAGTCGTGATATGCCCGCGACAGTCCGCCAAGCCCCTCCGCCGAATAACACAGTGCGATTTGAGGTGTTATAAAACTCTCGCCGCCGTCTAACTCCCAACCAAAAAGATAGTCGTTGATTCCGCCCTGCACGCGGATATTTTTATCCGATGTCATTTCAGCCGTAAGCGCGAAACTGCCGCTGTATATCAAATTATACCCGTAGCATTCGCCGCTATCTTCCCCGCATCCTTCCGCAAGTATTGCCATAAACGGATTCATTTGGTGCGAAGAATATCCGCGCGTCGATTCTATCCTCAGCGTTCCTTCCGCAAGCGGAGTAATTACGGGTCTTCTTTCGCTTGCCCAACTACCCGCAAGCCTAAGCGCGGAATACTGTTTATCAATATCGGGCAAATTCGTACAAAACGAGAACGCCTTTTTTAGCTTTATACACGTCTTTCCGGTATTTCGCATTTCCGTGTTTTTTATTAACACATCCGAGTTGTCCGACACCGAATAATTCAAATCTATCTCGATATCCGAAAAATCGTCTTTTAATGTTATAGTCAAGGTATTATCGGCTTTTCTTACGCAAGGCTGACCTTTTATACGCGCTACACCCCCGGATATGGCGTGTTTAACGTATTTGAATGAACTCATAACCGAGCCGTCTTCTCTTTCCGCAATTACCGTTGCCGAACGGAAATCTCCCCGTCCGAAGAAACCGCACTCCGAAGGCATACAATCCGTTAACATATCCGCATTTATATCTTCGGGATTGGGGGAAAGCTTTTCGCCCTGCGTCTTTATTAAAAACGCAAGGTCGCTTTCTCCTATCTTTTTTCCGTAATACAAATGTTGCAGATAGCCCGTCCTGTTCACAAACATTGCATAGCTGTAATTTTTGCCGCTTAATATAAAGCCATCCGATAGTTTATCAAAATATATCATTGCATTATCCTTACAGATAAAATTTAATCTCGTACTCTTTGTTTACGTCGATTTTCAGAGGTACGGAAATTGCGCCGCCGTCGGGCGCTTTCTGTTCGGTATTCAAAGGGAATACCAAGCTATGCTTTTGGGCTTTGACAAAACCTACCTCTTCGCCGTTCACCACAACTTTTTTAACGCTGTCCGAGTCCTTTAACAGGTGATATTTAAAAGTGATTTCGCGCTTTTCAAAGCACTTTTCGCCCTCGAATTTACCTTCTGCTGCGTGCAGTTTTATAACGTAAGCGTTGCAATTTTCACAATAGTACGCCACGTATGCGCTCTTGCGGTATTGACCGAGCTTATACGCCGTAGTTTCGGTATCGTCCTCGTATAAATAGCCGCTGTCTTTTGCCTCTTTGCAGGGGTAGAAGTCGTAGACGAGCTTATCCCATTTCTGCTCTTTTGTATTATGAGCCTCGTATGCAAGCGGTATAAGCGCGCCCAGACGCACGAACAAAGGCGTTTCTCTTAAACCGTATTTGCGCGATATGCTTTTCCCGCCGTTATGGATTTTGCCCGTAAATAAGTCAAGCCATTTACCTGACGGAAGATATGTTTGCGTTATACCTTCCGTATTTGTTTCGCAGTAAAAAAGTCCGATTGCCGCTTCGCCGCCCGCCTGAAAGTACTCTATTTCGACTTTATGCGGCTTGTCGCCCTCTATGGTTTTCAGATGAAAATTCATTGCAGAATGCAAAGTTTTATCTTCAAATACTTTTTCACCGTCTATCCACACGGTTGCGCCGTCGTCGCAACGCACAATAAGCTCTACGTCCCTTACAAACATTATATAAGTTTCAAATCGTGCGGAAAAATCATATACAGGCACTCCCTTCTCGGGCGATGTATGGTTTAAAACTATATTGAGTTGTTCATATTCGGCATTTGCAATTGGCTCGCCTTGCAACTCCGTTCCGTTGTAGTAGATGGCTTTTACAGGCTTTAAGAAATTTTTCTTTGCAACCAGCAAAGGATTTTTGCCCGCAATCGGCTTAAATAAAATATCGTTGCCGAGCATATATTCATCAGTCAGTTTTACAGCCTTTATATCTTCGGGATATTCCCAGCCTAATGACTTAAATATCGGCTCGCCATTCTCATAGGCTTCGTATGCGTTTTTATAAATTACGGGAAGTAATCTATAGCGTAAATTGTTGTATTCTCTTACTATATCGAGCGTTTCCTCATCGTAAGCCCACGGCTCGCGGAAGCGCTCGACAACATTTGTGCAGTGCGGGCGGAACACGGGCGACAGCGTGCCGTACTGCATCCAACGGATAAACAATTCTTTATTAGGATTGCCTATATGTCCGCCGCAGTCCGAATTAATATACGGCAAGGCATTATTGCCCGTTCTTATCATCGAATCAATTTCCTGCGCAAGCGCATCAAAATCGCTTTGGATATCTCCCGTCCACTGCACCGAATAACGGTGGCTTGCACTTGAATAGATTTTTACATAACAACCGTTTGCGATATTGTCTACGTTGCCCATAATAACGGGACGGCGGTAAATATTTTTATTCCCCGCTTTTTTCTGCCAGAAAAGACGCGTAATTTCGTCAAACAGATAAAGACCTAAGGTTTCGGGATTTACGCTCTTTGCGGGAGAAACAAGTTTTGTCCCCCAATTTCTGTCGTACCACCATATGTCCAGACCCAAATTCATAATCGCCTGCAAATTCTTTTCGCGGTAGGCAATTTCTTCGGGCGCGAAAACCTGCTTGCCGTCGACCGGTTCGGGGTGGTCGTTGAACATTACCTCCACGCCGTGCGCGTGCGCAAAGTCCAAAAACCTTTTCATATCGGGAAAAAGTTTGGTATTGATATCGTATCCCCATCCGTTTTCGCAGGAACGCCAATCGGTGTCTATAACCATTACGTCCAAAGGCACGTTATGTTTTTCGTAATCTAATATAAGCTGTTTTGCTTCTTCTTCCGTATAGGCGTAGTATTTAGAGTTCCAACCGCCGAGCGTGGATAAACGCACAAGCTCGCACCTTCCCGTAAGTTCTACGTAGAGTTTTCTAAGCTTCTTTGCGTTCTTTTGACATAACAAAAGATAAACGTCTTGCACGTTTTCTTCTACTTTATATTCGCCCTTGCGGTCGGCGGAATATCCGCCCTCGGGTACGATAATTCTCGGCGTGTCCGATATTGCGAACACTTCGGGAGTTTTATCCAATGCGGGTAGCTCTCCCGAATTTGCAAGTTTTTTATAAGTATAAACCTTTTGCCCATTCTTTTCAAGCCTTACGCCCGTAAGCGATTTGGCGTTTTCGGGAATATATAATTCGTATTCTCCGAAACAAACAACGCCGTCGTTTTCTGAATATTCGACGTCATCTTTATAATCAGTTTTATTCGGCATGAAAAAAGTATTGTCATCGCAGAATTTGCCGTTTTTTGCATATTCTATGCGTACAATATCTTCGTTTAATAGCTGTACTCTTATGCTGTTAATAATAAATTGATTCATAATATCAGTATTCCCCATTTCAGAAAACGCACCTCGGGTTGCCCACACCTATGCATATTGCCGCATTCTTTACGAAAGGAAGCCAACCGTCCGCGCCTTCGGCTTTGTTTGCGGCTAAACGTATGAGCGTACCGCTGCCCTTGAACTCGTCGTTGCCGTCTATAAACCGCGGCTTGCCGTTTTTATCCTCGAAATAGAAAGATACGTTAAAGCCTTTGCGCACTATTCTGACGTATATGCCGCCGTTTTTTCTGAACAGAGTCGTATACTCAGTCTTTGCGGATTCTACCGAACCCGACTGCAACCTTTTATAAGTAAGACCTTTGGTGTTATAGCCTATACCGAAGTTATACCAGCCGTCGCCGTTAAGCGTTTCCGTCCTGTTGAGATTGTAATTGGTCTGCACCTTGGCGGCTTCGGGAAATTCGCTTATTCCCTTCCCGTCCTTATTCGTCCATCCCACGAACATGCGCACCGTGAAGTCGGAGGATATATCGTCGAAATCAGAGGACGGCGAGATAGACTTCGTAACCAAAATATTTCCGTAATCGGATAAATCGGGGAGCTTTACAGGCTTAACCGAGCTGTCTTCCAGCTCCGAATAGGCTATTTCGGTGCTACAGGTTTTATCGGTGAAATATCCTCCGCACGAGCTGCAATAATAGAAATTTTTGTACTTTCCGACCGTTTCATCCTGAAACTGCGCCGTGTGCGGACGCTTGGTTATGGTAATCTTTTCAACGGATATAATATTCAAGCCGTCGCCGTCCGAAAACAGCTCGCCGCATTCCGTACACTTATAATGCTCGAAATTACCTTCGTTTTTGCAGTCGGCGTCTTTTTGCGCAACTTTGGTTATCATATGATTGCACGGCGCGTCCGTTTCGTCCTTACACGCCGTAAACGTTGCGGCAAGCCCGAACGCCATAACGATTGCGGCGACGACTGCCGCCTGTCTTTTTATTTTCATAATTTTTCTCCTGATTAAAAAAATGGGGGAACACAATACAAAATTAATTATATCGTCGTTTTCCCCCGTCAATTTACCGTTTAAATTTACTCCTTGCCGCCGCCGAAAGAAATTCCTTCTATAAAGAATTTCTGACATATGAGATAGACTATGATAAGCGGAAGCATAGAAAGCAACGCCGTCGCGCATTGGAACGCATAATCGAAGTCGCCTTCCATCATATAGTTTACCGATTGTTGCACCGCAAGCTGCAACGTCCACAGGCTCTTTTCGTCGACAAGATACATAAGCGCACCCGCATAGTTGTTGTAACCGCCTACGAAACCGAATATGAACTGCGCTATAAGCGCGGGCTTGGAAAGCGGAAGAACTATCGTGAAAAATATCTGCCAGAAATTCATTCCGTCTATTCTCGCAGCCTCGACTATCTCGCCGCTTATGCCGTCAAGATACGGCCGCAGAAAGAAAACCGTGCTTGCGCTTGCAAACAGTCCCGGCACAACGAGCGGCAGAACTGACTGCCACCCTTCCGTCCAACCGAGGTTGTCATAGAACATATATCCTACGAATCCGAATGCGCCGAGAGGTATGAACATAAGCGTTACCGTGAACATAAACAGCGAGTTTTTAAACGGAAACTTACCCTGCCAATAGCAATATGCAACGAGAAGCGATTGCAACAGCCCCGATGCAAGCGGTATGAGCGTTATCCACATAGTATTCAGAAAACCGCGCAACAGCATCGGAATACCGCCGACGTTAAAGGTCTTGTTGGTAAACAGCCTTTGATATCCCTCTAATGAAAATTCCTTCGGCCACCAGATAAAGCTCTTTGCCGTTTCAAATTCCGACCGCGGCGTAAAAGATGATATAAGAATTATCATAAACGGCGCCAAAATCCACAGCGTATACAGTCCGAGAACGACGTACGTAGCTATACGCCCTACCGAAACGGGCTCGCGCTTTTTACGGGGCTTGAAATTGCCGTCGGAGGATTTCAGTCCGTCCGATTGTAAATTGTTTAGTATTCTTAAAGTTTTCGTCTGCATATCAACCCTCCGAAGCCTTGTTACGCGCACGAATTATCGGGAACGAGATTAGGAACGTAACGGCAAACAGGAACCAGCTCATAACGGCGGCATACTCCATTTCGTCGTTATAGACGCCTTGCAGATAGATATAATAGTTTACCGTAAGTCCTACGTTGTCCGGCCCCGCAGTCTGCGTCCAGTCGAGCGGAGCAAGCACGAGCACGCTGTCGAAAACCGCAAGTCCTTGCGTAACGCTTGCAAGCAGCAAAAACAGCAGTACGGATTTTATTCCCGGAAGCGTAATGTGCCAAAACTTGTAAAAAGCGTTTGCGCCGTCGAGCGATGCCGCTTCGTAAAGCGCGGGATTTACATTTTTGAGCGCGGCTTTGAACATTACTATACCATAGGCGGGAGCCTGCCACACTATCGTTATGTACACGCAGACAATCAGCCGCATAGGTCTGTCGGAATCGTTCAGCCAGTCGATATTCTGTCCGAGTATGGAATTGAGAATACCCAAATCTTTATTGAACACCCACATCCACATTATCGCTACGGCAACTCCCGAGCAGATATACGGTATAAAGAAGATTATCTGCAAAATCTTTGCGCCTTTAACCTTTTGTTCGAGCAGTACCGCTATAACAAGCGATATCAACAGAGTAATAATCTGCGAGGTTGCAAGTATGAGCGTGGATTTCCACGAACCCCAAAATTTCGGGTCTGTGAATACCTGCCTGAAATTATCGAAGCCGTTCCATTCCATCGTCGTTATATCGTTCGCCTGCATATCGGTAAACATAGAAATAAACGACAGTACGACGGGAAAACCGTTAAATAGAAAATACGCTATTATCGGCGTAAAAACAAGCGCAAGGCACAGCCAGCTTACCGGCTTCCACCTTATTTTACGCTTAGGCACGGACTCGGCAAAGGATAATTTTTCAAGCGCTTTTATGCCGCCCATTATCTTATCCCCTTGATTACGCAGAACATATCGTTTAAAGCCGTTTTTGCCGCTGCGGCTCTTTCCTGCTCGAATGCGGAAAGCTTTTTCTTCCCACGTCTCACTTCCTCGTTAAACGGGTTTGACCAATTCGATACCCAGCTTCCGTTTTCAAAATATCCCCAGTCGCCCCTGCCTGCGTTTACCGAAACCTTAGCTACGGCGTACAGATTCTTGCCTTGCGAAATTTCATCGTTCTTGGCAAAATCCGCGCCGAAAGCCGTTTCGACCGCTACGGGGAATGTCGTGGTTTTTGCAATGTATTTCTGTCCTTCGGTTGCAACCCAACTGATAAAGTTCCAAGCGGACTGATATTTTTCGGGGTCGGAGCAGGCGGGGATAGCAAGAGCCTGACAAATGCTTGCCGAAGTGCTGCTGCCGATTATCGGCGTGCCGTCCACCTTCTTTATATCGCCGGTGTACACCTCGCCGTCATAAGTCTCGCCTATAACCTTTAAGTGCTCGTTCTTGAAATCGTTCGCATCGTTTCCAGAATAATACACGCTTCCGCCCTCGTATTCGCGATATGTTTCGGGCAAGCAGATATTGAAGTCGGGGTTTGACATTCTGTTTTCCTCGAATTCGCTGCCCCTTGTCATTGCAAGCTCGCCGTTGTTAAACCAAATCTTGGCTTTGCCCGTATCGGGGTCTGCTACTCCGTAACCCTTGTAAGTTTTACCGCCGCGCTCGTCGACTACCGTATCGGTAGCCACTTGCAACGAAACGTACTCCTTAATGGCGTTATACTGCGACTCTATGGCGTAAACTCCGTCCATAGTTGCGATATCGGTTTGATTGACCTTATCCTCGTAACGCACTATTTCACCGGCGGCATAGGTTGCGCCGTTTATAACCGTGTCGTTCTTTGTTACTATATAATTAGCGCTTGTGTCGAAAAGCGTAAAATCGTATTCCCTGCCGTTATAACCCATAACGTCGCCGCCCACCGACCAGCCGTAATTAAACCAATATTCAGAAACAAAGCCGTATTTGGTCGGAGATTTCGTACCCGTTGCCGAACCGTCGTTATGCTCGGGCGAAAAATATTTCAAAATATTTCTCTGTTCTTCCCAATTCATACCTATACAGTTATTGAACACCTTGTAAACGTCGTTGCCTAAAAGGTTTTTGGACTTTTCCATGCCTGCAACGGGCGCTTCTTTATACTCCGCATAACCGTGGGGTTTGAGATTTGCGCCGTTATCCGCGTTATATTTGTCGAGTTCTTCTTCGGGTACAGATATGATATTGATGCCCTGCGACTTAAAAATTTTCTCGTTGTACCAGTTAAAATGTGCGTTGGAAGATACGGGTACGGCAAGAAGGTTTTGCCCCGCGCCTATAACGTGCTTGGGCTGACCGGCGCCCTTCTTTGCGTCCGGATTGCGAGTCATACGCCACCAGTCCATAACGCTGTCGGAAATGGTATTGTTTTTAAAATCATCGTCATTTTGCGCATATTTTTCGAGACTGAGCATATATCCGTCGGGACATTTGCGGCCATCGGCTTTATATGCAAAGTTTACGAACGTATTTGAAATACTGTCGGTAACCATTACGACGTTATACGCCTCATCCTTGCTTTTTGTAAACGTGTTGGGGCTCGTATTCGTACCTAATTCTACGTTAACATAAGTATTGTCGGTTTCATAACCGGCGCCGTCGTTATAAGCGCCGATAAGTTCCAGCCAAGCGGACTCGGATTTAGAGTTGTTGCCGCAAAGAAAGGATATCTGCGTCCTGTCGCCGACAGGCTTATTGCCTGCCTGGGTTTTGCTGTCGCCGCAGCCCGCAACCGAAACGGCGGTAACCGCAGTCAGGCAAGCCGCTAAAACAACCGATAATTTTTTCTTCATAATTTTCACCTCATACCGTTTTTTATATTTAAATTAATTTATTACGATTTTATTTTTTAGAAGTATATTCTCCGAGCTTGCACCGACGAGAATTTCGAAAACGCCGCCGTGTACCTTCCAACAATCTTTGGCAACCGAGTAATAAGCAAAAGCCGACCTGTCGAGCGTTAATTCAACGCGCGTTTTATTACGGGCTTTAACAAATACCTTTTTAAAAGCTTTAAGCTCCTTATAAGGGCGGTAAACCTCTCTCGTAATTTCGCGCACGTAGACCTGCGCGACTTCCTTACCGTCTATATCCGATAAATTTTCTATATCGAAGCCCAGCTTTACGTCCTTTCCGCACTTTTCAACCGAAAGATTACAGTAAGAAAACTGCGAATAGGAAAGTCCGAAGCCGAACGGGAACAGTACGGGTACGCCGAAGGTATCGAAATAGCGGTATCCCACGTTCAGCCCCTCGCTGTAAAGCATCACGGCTTCGTCCGAATAGGCGTTTTCCGCAGGAACGTCCTCCAAAGCAAGGGGGAAAGTTTCGGTAAGTTTTCCGCTCGGGTTTACTTTGCCCGTCAAAACCCTTGCAACCGCCTTGTTTACGTATTCTCCGCCGTAGCCCGCCCAGACAACCGCGTCAACTTCGTCTATCCAGCCGCTCATATCCACAGCCGCGCCGGCATAGACGACGACTATTATTTTTTCGCTTGCCTCCGCGAGAGAAACAATCGCAAGCTCCTCTTCCTTTGAAAGCTTTATCTGCTGTCTGTCCGCGCTCTCGTATTCGCACGTGTTGGGATTGCCTACGCATATTACCGTACAGTCGGCTTTCGCCGCCTCGGCTACCGCGTTTTTGAGATTGCTCAGATTTGCCTGATGCCCCGTCGCTTCCCACACGCTGTCTGTATAATACGCATCCGCACCCTCGTTTATAAGCGCCGTTGCGAGAGGCTCGAATTCCCGCTCGGGGTAGACGTTGGACGAACCGCCGCCGAAATAATAATTTTTCGCCGCCGCACCCGTAACAACCGTTTTTCCGCCTTTAATCGGAAGCGCCCCGTCGTTCTTTAACAGAGTTATGCCCTCTTCTTCTATTTCGAGGGCGACCGCCCTGCGCTGTTCGAGAGTCATATTCGATTTGCGGAGCTTACTCTCCCTTTCGCACCTTTCGGCAAGCGCTATTACTCGCGCCGCACTTTCGTCAAGCTTTGCCGCATCCAATTTATCGGCTTTATCGAGCATTTGCTTTTGATGCTCGGCATTGTACGGCATTTCCCAGTCAAGCCCTGCGTTCAGACTCGCCTCGCTGTCCTTAACCGCTTCCCAGTCCGACATAATCATTCCGTCAAAACCGAACTCCTCTCTCAATAAGGAATAAAGCTTTTTATGCTCGGACATCCTCACACCGTTTACGAGATTATAAGAGGACATAACAGTCCAGGGCTTTGCTTTGCTGGCGATTTCAAAGGGCTTAATATAAATTTCCCTCAGCGTTCTTTCGTCCACCTCGGAGCTTATCCAATGCCGCGACCTTTCGCAGTTGTTCGCACAATAGTGTTTGAGCGCGCATCCCACGTGCATACTCTGAACGCCATCTATGTACTCTTTTGCAAACTCGCCCGCAATCAGCGGGTCCTCGGAAAGATACTCGAAGTTTCTGCCGCAGGTGGGCAGTCTTTTTATGTTCACGCCCGGCGCAAGCAGTATATCGACCTTCTGTTCTATACAGTCGTTGCCGAGACTTTTGCCCATTTTATAAGCAAGCGCAGTATCCCAGGTTTGCGAAAGCATCTGAAACGAGGGATAAGCCACGGATTTTATACAGTCGTGCTGTTCCGTCGTAGTTCTGTCAATAGGTTGACGAAGCCCTATGGGACCGTCTGAAACGACGAATTTATATATAGCCCCGTCTAAGTCGTAATTAGTCCAGAAGTCCGCGCCCATTACAAGCTTTACCTTCTGCTTCGCCGTCAGTTTTTTTATATCCATTTCTTTTCCTTTTTTCGTCTGCGCGGGGAATATTCCCCGCGCAACGATTTATTTTTTTAAGTTCGTTTATTCAGCGGTGTCGGGTTGCGTCTGTTCGGGAATGATAACGTCTGCACCCGTCTTGTGGTTGTAGGTAAACGCAACGTCTGCGCCGTTCCAAATCATTACGCCCATTACACCGGACATTTCCGCATACTTCCCGTCGAGTTGGGCTGTATCGAGCAATCTATCGCCGAGAAGCGTATAGAACGTCGCGCCGTCGCGGATAAACGTGAGGTCAAGTCCGCTTGCGTCAAACGCCTGCTTTTCCTCGTCCGTCATCATAAAGTCGGTCCAGCCCTTTAACGAACCGTCGGAGAATAACACCGTATCCATCGTGTACTGAACTTTATAATTTCCGCCGTTGTTTTGGTAACGTACGGCAATATACTTTCCGTCGGCAAATCTGTACATAATGCCCTGATCGTCGCCTACGTCGCCCTTAATCTTTATAGTTACCGATTCCTTTACGGTATTTGCTTCGGTTTTGAACTCGGCGTAGCCTCTGCCGCCAGAAACTTTAAGTGTTCCCGCCTCGCTGTCTTCCGTCCAGATGCCGCCGTAAGCCGTAAGGTCTTCGCCTACCGCTACGCCCGCCTTTGCGAGTACCGCGTCTGTATCTTCGATTACAAAGGGAATATTATAGCCGTTCTTTGCTTCCTCTGCAAATACGCAAAGACGTACTTTGCTCGTCGAGAAATCAGATACGGATTGAGAGGCGTATATCTTGCCGTCGATAAGCGCGTAAACCATGCCGCCCTTTCTGGCAAGCGTAAGCTTCAAACCCGTGCCGTTATACTTTTCAAGCAACTCGCTACTCATATCGTTGGCGTAATCGCTACCGGTACCGAAATCCCAACGGTCGTGGATACAGTTAGTTCCCCACCACCAGCTGCCGCCTATCCATTGCGCTTTATTTTTTTCAAAGCGCAGGCGCACGTCCTTTTGCTGACCGCCGAAGCGCATTATCAAGCCCTGCTTGCCGTTGCCGCTTTTTAAAGTTACGGTAATTGCAACGTCGTCGAATTCATCAACCGACCACTCGTAAATTTTACCGTCCTTGACCGATTTGATTTCACCTTCGCTTGCCGCCTTTGTAGCGTCCGCCGCCCAGGAAACGGGGTTGCCTTCACCGAAGATATTCTCTTCAGGTTCGTTAATGCCGTTGGTCACGAAAATTACTTTTTCGAATTTAAAGCCGTCGTCGAGATTTTCAAAGCTGCCGTCGTCGCCTACCGTAGCCGTGAGACTATAAAAACCTTCGACCGATACTGTATACGTTCCGGGCGAGAGTACGCCTTTTACGCTGCCGCCTGTTACGATGAGCGCGGTAGTTGCGCCGCCATCTGCGACAAACGACACGGTTTTTCCGTTCATGTCGACAGTGGCGTTTCCGAGTCCGACGCCGCTTATCAATGCCTGTGCTTCCGTAGCGGGAACTTCCTTAAACGTAGCGATAACCGTATATTCGGTCTCGGCGGCGATAAAAGTGTATTTGCCGTCAACATACGTCGTGGCAACCGTTTCGCCCTTACCGTTTACTACCGTAAGCTTATCGAACAAATATCCCGTTGCGGGATTGACGGTTATTTCCACCGTATCGCCCAAGACGATTGTTTGGGGAGCAATCGCGATTGTTCCGTTTGCGTCGGTTGCGGTTTTATCCGTGACAGTTACAGTCGATAAATACTCGGAAGCGTTTTCTATCTTAAACTTTCTTGTCGCACCAGTGGTTTTGTCTGCGTCGGTGCAATAAAGTCCGACATAACATTCCATATCGGCATACGATGCGTCCAATACCTTTTTATCTTTGTATATGCCGTTAACGAATACATATATTTCGTTTTTGACACGCACGAGCGTAAGCTCGTATTTACCCTCTTTTATCAAGGCTTTGTCGTCATCCGTCAGCGGATTGACGTAATCCGTCCAGACGCCTCCCAAAAGGTTAGAGCCGTTGCTCCAAATATTGTTTTCGCCGTTCCAGGATACTTTTTCATCCTTTTCTTTTTGGATCATGACGTACTTGTCGTCCGCAAACGTATCGCCCTTGAAGCGGATAAACACTCCCTGTCTGTTTCCGTCCGAAAGCACGTTAGCCGTGATCGCGACAGATTGATACGAATCCTTGGAGGATACCCATTGCGTCGCACCGCTCGTTTGAGTGATTTCGCCGTCGTTTTGTTCGGAAAAATCGGCTTGATCGCCCCAGCCCCAAGCTACCGTTAAGTTCTCCAACAAGTCGTATTCGAACACAATTTCGGTGAGATTTTCTTCGATTACCATTTCCTTTGAAATATAACCGTCAACGCTTACCGTATATCTGCCCTTTGCAACATTGCCAGTTATTTTGCCGCTGTTTACCTCAAACTCCGTTTGTCCGAAAGCAACCTTGGTTCCGTCCGCAAGCGCGGCAGTCGTACCGAGCTTTTTGCCCTTTACCGAAATGTTGATATTAATAGGCTCTTCCTTAACGAACGTTGCCGCAACGTTGATAGTTTCTCTGTTTGCGACAATCGTAAGCTTGCCTGCCTTTACGTCGTTATATCTGTCCTCGCCGTCTATCGTAAGCGAATCGAGCTTATAACCCATCGGCGCGGTAAACGTAAGCTCTACATCTTCGCCGAACGCGTATTTATCCTTTTGCGGATTTGGGGTAACGGTGCAGCCTGCGTCTTCGGGCTGGGTTACGTTTATATCGAGCGAGGTTTCGAGCGCGGGAATGGATTCTGTGATTTCGTAAGTAAACTTTGCGTTGTTTGCCGCATTGAATGCAAAGTAAGCAACCTGAACGGTTTTATCGGCGTAACCTTCGGGGAGGGTGTATTCGCCGATATACTTCCCGCCGAACAGAACGGTCAATTTACCGTCGTTTACTACGGTAGTAAGTCTTACTCCTTCCTCCGATTTAATGCCCTGCGTATCTGCTGCGGACAGCTGATAAACAGGCAATTCGCCGTACTGCGTTCCCGTTACGTCTTCGCCGAAAAGGCAGTTTTCTTTGGGGAAGAAATCCCATGCTTCGGCGGCGAACTGTATGTTGCCTAAGCCGCCGTTATCGTTTGCGGAGTCGCCGTTATGGTAGCGCACAACCATGTGTTTGCCGTCCGAGAATTTGAGAATTATTCCCTGCGTGCGCCACTTATGGGTACTGTTATTGTAATTGACGTCGAAGCTTGCCGATACCCCGTTATAGCTGTCTTTAGTAATAACGTTCAGAGTCTGGTCGCCCGTGTGCTCTCTGAAAAGTATATAGGGATCAGCATCGTTTGCGTGCGTCAAATCGTGCGAAGCCGAGTCCCAGCCCCCAAACAAGCCGAATACTTCGTAGTTTAAGGTTATGCCGTTAGCTCCGCCTATCGTTGCTTCTTCGCCCTCTTCTTCGAGCATTATCTCGTATTTTTTCGTTTCGTAGCCCGATTTTGAAATAGTAAGCTCGTAGCTTTCGCCTACGGGCACATTTTCTATTGTATAAACGTATTTGCCGTCCTTAACGCTGCCCTCAACGTCCGCGTCTGCGTCTATTTCAACCTTTACACCCTCGGCGGAAACGTACTCGCCGAGCTTATAAAGTCTTACCGAACCGGTTACGCTGCCATATTTTATCTCGGCTTGCTGTTCGGTAGCTCCGCATTCGCACTCGCCTGCGACGAACTCGTGTTCTTTTCTCGTGCTTTCGTCGGGCGTGTTGTCGTCGGGACAAACCTTTACGTGGGTATCACCGTCGTTTTTAAGCTGCGTATAGTTGTGCTCGTGTTTGCTGCACCCCGCAACGCCAGCCGCCACTCCGCAAGTGAGTGACAAAACCGCAAAGGGAATTGCCCATTTAAGTTTTTTGTTCATACTTTTCTCCTTATCTTTTTTATTTTAATATATCCGTAAAATTTACGGTACTTTTATTCGAATCCGAATTCCACGTCAATAGTCAGCTTACCTTCGGGGTCCTTTACGTCGAACTCGTAAGAGCCTCCCGCTTCCCTGAGCTTTGCCGTATAATCTTCGCCGTTTACCGTTATTCTCTTAATGATTGCGCCGTTGCGGGGTTTTACCGTAAACGTCGTCGTGCCCCAGCCGAAAATTTTATCCGAGCCGCTTTTCGTTGCTACCGTGCCCTTGCCTTCGCCGCTGTAATTTACCGCGTAATCATACTGCATAAGCCCGCCTTTATCGAAGCGGAAATACGTGTCGGGCGCGAGCCAGCCGATACCCGGCAGCACCTTTTCCGACCAGCGCGACCATATACGCGTTTCGGTTATTTTGTCGGATACGTCCTCGCCCTCGTATTTAAGCGAGAAGATGTGTACGGGGTCGATTCCCACTTTCAGTTCGGAAGGGTCGGAAACGTCCCAGCCCGCAAGCTCCAAAAACGCCCACGGAATAAAGCTTTCTATGGTGTAGCCCGTACAATCGGGAGTGTTTACCTTTCCGCCTATCTGCTGCGCAGCCGTAAGCGGCATTTTATCCCATGTGGTGTGTATGTCGAACCCGCTCGACTGGTCGGGAGCGACGCGCATATTATTTACCGAGCCATCCGCCTGCACATCGTATTCGATAGTCTTATGCTTGCCCTCTTCGCCGTAACCCACGGGACCTATATACATTTCGAGACAGCTGTTGGTCCAGGAGCCTCTGTCGGGATTGACCCAGATGTTGGAACCCGTTTCCTCTACCTTGCCGCCGATAAATATACCCTTTTCACCGACGAAAGACGCAAATTCTATCTTCGCGCTCTGCGTGGCGTTAGGTTTGTCTTCGGCGTACAGCCAACGCACGTTTTTCCACTTTTCTTCGTCAAACTTGCCGTCGATATTCATCCCCTTGTCGCAGTCGGGTCTTATAACGTTAGCGCTGTTGTCGAAGGTGTAAGGATTGGGGTCGGGAATTATATTGATTTTCTCACCCGAGCAACCCGCAAACGCAACGGAAAGCGTTAATGCGCATATTGCGGCTGCGCCGCATTTAATCAGCTTTTTCATACCTTTCCTCCTTACGCTTTACCCAAAATTTTTATTTCGGATAAGCCTACTTTGCTTTGGTTTTCGGGCAATTCGACGGTTATCTTTATATTCGTTACCGCTACATCGTAGAATTCCGCAAACGCCGCCGCACCCGAACTGACGTACAAAATCTCTTTATTGCCGACGCCGCCCGTTCTGCAATACCTGTCTACGTCGAACTTAACGTCGCGTATGACTCGTATGCTGCCGTCCCCGAGAGTGAACTCCATTCTCGGAATATTAAGGAATATTTCCTTTCTCTTGGCGGAGTTGTAAACCATAACCGCGCGCACCGTTTCCGCCTTATCGAAAGCGAACTCGAACGTTGCCGTCTTGCTAATTTTTGTTTCGCGGATGTAGTCCATAAACGTTTCGTCCGCGTCCTTATGCACGGACAGCAGTCCGTCGGTTAAATATTCGAGCTCCGCGCTTTCGTCAGTGCAGGTAAGCGTTGCCTTGGAAGCGATGTTCTTATAACCGCTGACTTTTTCGGGCAGAGGCTGAACGCTGTCGGTGGGTCCGTTCACGTAAGGCACCGTCATATCGTTGCCGTCCTTATCCTTTACGTTTATCCACTTAACCTCGTCTATTGCGGCGTATCTGTTCGACCCGCCCTCGCTGTAATCTTTGTGACGGTGATAGGATATATAGAGTTGTTCGCCCGAAGTAACGAACGAATGATGCCCCGCGCCCGAGATACTCTCGCTGCCCGTCGTCGACGAGCAGAGAAGAAGTCCGCCCTCTTCCTCTCTCAGCTTTCTGAAATCGCCGAGCGGACTGTCCGAAACCGCCATTCCTACCTGATAATCGCTCGTCGAGTAGTCGTTAACGGAGAACGTGAAGTAATAAAGCCCCTTGCCGTTTCCGTCCTCGTGATAGAGCATACTCGCACCCTCGTTACACACCGCACCGTATTCGTACTCTACCTTATTGTCGGATCCGTCGCGCCAATCCTGTATGGTATAAAATCTGTCGGCGGTTATATACTTTGCTGTTTCCCACTTGGGTTTAAGCCAGTTTTCCATTTCGACGCCGATATTTATATTCCACGCTGCGTTATGCTCGAGCTTGAAATACATATATTTTTTATGATAGCTCTTACCCGTTGCCTCGTCCACCGTAGGTACGGGGTCGACATAGGGGTGCGGGTCTATCGTCTGGAAATACCTTGCCTGCGGCTTTTCGTTATAAATTCCGCCTGCGCCGACTTCGTTGTTATAGAGAAGCTTGCTCAGCTCGTCGGGAGCGAACAGACAGTAGTCGGCGTAAAAATGTCTGAAAGCCGCCTCGTAATACACGTCGTCTTTTTTGATGAAAGCGTATTCTCCGCTTTTTGCTTGGTCCTCGGTGATTTCTTTATTATTGTTCCTGTTGAGGTTATGAACGTTTTCGGCGCCGCAGCTTTCTGCGTCTCCGAAATTAATGAGATTAAACGGTCCCTCGGGCGAAGCCGACGTAGCCGCGTACATACAGTATGCGGTCAGTCCTCCGTCCACGTCGCCGCCAGCCTCCGTAATTGCGCCGTTTTTGTATTCTTTGTACGGAACGCTGCTGAAAAACAGATAGTAAAGCTCAGTCCCCTCGTCGTATACGACTTCGGGCGCCCAACGGTACTCACCCGAACCGAGAACGGCGTTCAGCGTTTCGTCCGTGGTTTTAAGCACTACGGTTACGGGCTCCCATACGGCAAGGTCTCTTGAACGCATAGTCTGTAAATTGCTCGTACCGTACATATAGTAATATCCGCTGCGGGCAGTATCGTCCAAAATCTGCGGGTCGGCATATCCCTGTTTCAGGCTATTGCTGTAAAACAGCGAATTGTTGTACACAATTTCACCGTTTTTGTCCTTGTTTTCGCCCTTGTAAGCAGACAGCTCGTACTCGTCAATAATATCGGTGTTACAAGCCGTTAACGCACACGGCGAAACCATAGCCAAAGCAAGAACCGCCGCCGCAAGGCGTTTGGCTGAATTTTTCATCATTTTCTCCTTGATTTTTATTTTTCGGTTATTCCACAGCCTGCCTCAACGAGCGCATCCGTGAATACTTTATAATTTTCGGTAGTCGGGTGAACACCGTCTCCGAGCATAGCCGTTGTTACCTTTGAACAAGTGTCTACACACGTTATCCAATCGTACTTTGCGCACCACTCCGCCATGTATACGTTGGTTTCCGAAACATTTTGCGCATACGAAGTATCCGAGCGTTGTGTGATGTTAAACCAGTAAATATTGCTCGAAGGATATTTTGAATGCATAAGCATAAATAAGCGCGTAAGGCTGTCTTGTGTATCCGAAGTCAAATCGTGCACGTCATAGAAATTATTTGTTCCTACGTGCATTACTATGTTCTTCGGCGCAGTCGAGCCTATAACGGTTGAATACGCCGCCTCCCAATGATAGGAAGTCGTCGAGCTGATACCTGCGTGTAAGACATCTTTGCCCTGCGCAAAGCTGCGCATATATTCGCCGATAAAGTGATTATCCATAAAGCTGTCGCCTATGAAAAGCGTTGTATTTGCGGTTGCTTCCTTACACAGCTCCGCGCGCTGCGCCACGTCGAAACGGCTCAAATCGTATAATCCCGACGAATCCTCGGCGAATTTCAGATACTCTATTTCCACCTTGAAAACCACGTTGAAATGCTCGCTCTTTGCGCGGACGTTTACTTCTTTATCCTCGCGTTTTACGGGCGTCACCGTGTTGCCCTCGATTTTTATACTCGACGTATCGTACGTATATGTCAGGCTCTCCGCCTTTTCCGGCTTACTGAATACGGGCTGAATTTCCGCAAATGTACAGCTTCTGTCCTGCGTTATAAACACCTTTAAGTCGTCTATGCTCAGCGTTCCGTAATCGGGCGTATTGTTCTCTTCGGGTTTATCCGTACAGCCCGCCGTAAACGCACAAATCGTTAATGCCGTTACCGCCGCCGCCAAAACCGCTTTGAATTTAAGTTTCATAACTTATCCTCCGAAAATTCGTTATTTCTATTTTGTACCGTATAAGACTTGTTTTTAACCGCGCTCACTACGCAGTAGACCGCCGTGCGAACGAGCAACAAGCCTGCGAAAATAAATATCATATACGGGTATATTACCCTTGCCGCAACAAACCAGCCGCATATAAAAGTTACCAGCGCCGCAACGAAAGCCGAAAACCACACGAACGAGCACACCGTCTTATAACAGCCCGCAAAGCTCTTTTCCCAGCCGTCCTTTACCGCCTTGCCTGCAAGCCACATAACTGCGCCGAGCAATATGGGAATAATCACGAGCATAGGCAGCTGTGAAACCGCGCTTACGAAATACGATGTAAACGTATAACCTGCCGTATCGTAATAAGTATCCTTTATAAAGCCGTGTATATCGTTTAATTTACCGTCGGCACATTTCACAAAATAACCGCCGAACACGACGGGAACTCCGTTGTCCGTTTTAAACGAGCCTGCGCACATATCGTCGAAAACGTAAAAATAATATGACTTACCGTTTGCGATATAGTTTGCGTAATAATAATCCCGCAACACCGGCGCCTTAGCTCCGGAATAAACCGAGGTCGCTTTTGTATAATAATTTTTTACGTACAGGCAATAAACCTGCCTGCCGTAATCGTCCGCCGCACCGTCGAGCGCGTCAAGCTCTTTTTTCAACGTTTCGTCGGAATTTAAAAACTGTTTGTATGATTTTAATTTCTCTTCGCTGAGTTCAAGCTCGCGGTCGGTATAACGCGTTACCAATCTGTAACCCTGCTTTTCCGTATCCGATAACTTTATCCACTCCCCGTAAGCTATCTCGCTCTCGCCCTTTATTGCTACCTGCGTAAATTCTATAAGCGTATCCGAAGGTCGGGTGTCGACAATCAGGTTATAACCGTTTTTCTTATACGCCACGTCTTCTTCATTAGAATAAGTGTTGATAACCTTTCCGCTTGTACACTTATGGTTTATAACCGTAACATCAACACCGTTATCAAACGCCGCTTGAATAAATTCCTTATAGCTCCCCGCATTGTTGTAATGGGTTGCAAACGGCGCCACGTCCGCGCCGTAATACCCGAACAAGAAGAATACGAACGACAGCAACAGACCTATAAATACGGTTGCAAAGCTGCGCTTTGCAGCTTCCGACGCTATCTTATCCGAGAAAAAACTCAACCCGAAAAATTTAATGCGATTTTTCATTTCTACCTGCCGTTCCCGCCATTCACGTCCGGCAACCCTCCCACCGCCTGTCGGCGGCGGAAGTTCGCCTTGTTATAAGGAGGGAAAATGAATAATTTTCTTAATTACCGTATTTTCTTTCCATTATGGATAACTCCGTCTCCTCATCGAAAAGATGTATCCTCTTTTCATCGAAAAATATCTTTACAGTATCGCCCTGACGGTAATCGTTGCGGTCGTTTACGCAAATTATGCTGTCGGGACTTTCGGGCGTTATCTTTACAAACATCTGCGTAGTGTTGCCGAGAATTTCCTTTATGGACAGCTTTGCGCTTATCCCTTTTTCGTCGAGAGTTACGTTCTCGCCGCGTATCCCGAGCGTTACGCCGCGTTCGTTTCCGTCGAGATATTCGGGCTTTATCGTGCGCATATTTGCGAGATTATAACTCTGCATTTCGCCGTTCGGATATTTCACGTCAAGATTTTTGCCGTTCTTTTTTATCGTAACGTCGAAGAAATTCATCTGCGGAGTACCGATAAATCCCGCAACGAATTTATTTTCGGGAAAGTCGAAAAGATTGGTGGGATTGTCTATCTGCTGTATCACGCCCAGCTTCATTACGACTATTCTCGTCCCCATAGTCATTGCTTCTATCTGGTCGTGCGTAACGTAAATAAACGTCGTCTTTAATTCGTTATGAAGCTTGACTATTTCGCTTCTCATAGTCGTTCTGAGCTTTGCGTCGAGATTTGAAAGCGGTTCATCCAAAAGCATAACCTTCGGCTCGCGCACGATAGCGCGCCCCAGCGCAATTCTCTGTCTTTGTCCGCCCGACATTGCTTTGGGCTTTATATCCAACAGCTCGGTTACGCCGAGTACTTCCGACGCCCATTTAACCTTCTTTTCTATTTCTTCTTTCGGAATGTGGCGGTATTCATACACCTGCACCGGCGTATTCGTATAGTACTCTAAATCCCTTTCGAGCTTTTTCTTTCTTTCTGTAAGCGCAAGCTTTATGTCGCTTTCTCTTATGTCGCCGAGATTTACCGAAGCCCTATTTGCAAGCTCTTTTGCAAGATTTCCCGCTTCTTCGGCCTTTTCGTTCTTTCCGGCATATCTGAGTCTGATTTCATTAATTACCGCCTTCTGTGCTGCGAGAACCTCGTTTACCCTATCGGATATCGCCTTTTCACGCTCCGAGAAGCTTAGCAATATTTCTTTGGCTTGTTCCCCGCTCTTACCGTCGAGCGCGGCGTTCTTCTCTTTTAAAAGCTTTTCATATTCCGCTTTTATCTCGCACAGCCTGTATTTGAACACGAGCTCGGCGTCGTTCTCCTCGGCATAACGGATATCTATGCGCACGGTTTTAAGACTGTTTTTAAGCTCGCGTATCTTCTTTTTATCTATTGCAAGCACCGGGTTGCCGTTTTCATCGTTTTTCGGCGTTGCAACTTTACGCATTTTTAAACCGAAGCCTATATTTTCACCCGCAGTCATATGCGGATAAAGCGCGTAATTCTGGAATACCATTGCAATATCCCTGTCCTTCGGTTCAACGTCGTTTACGAGTCTGTCGCCTATGTACAAATCGCCCGCAGTTATTTCCTCCAAACCGGCAATCATTCGTAAAGTTGTGGATTTACCGCAGCCCGAAGGTCCTACGAATACGATAAACTCGCCGTCTTCGATTTCCATATTGAAATCCCTGACCGCAAGAAAATCACCCTTGCGCTTCTTTGCGCCGTCGTCCTTCTTTTTGCGTTTCTTTTCCTTTTCTTTGCTCTGATATACCTTATAGATATGTCTTAAAGATAAACCTGCCATCATTTTCTCCTTTTATCTTTAAACCTTGCGGTTTTTATCTCAATATAATTTCCGTCGGGAATACTTCGCGTACAATTTTCACGTCGCCTTTTTCAACCTTTTCAAGAAGTATATGCCCGCAACGATTTGCTATGCTTTGAAGATCCCCCCCCACGCTGTTAACGCTCCTCGAATAGGGCAGATATTTCGATATGCCGTCCACGCCGAAAATCTCGCCTTTAAAACCGCCGTCCGCGTCAAAGGCTTTAAGCATAACCGTTGCTATTTCGTCGTTAAAACAGAAAATAAAGTCGTTTGCGTTGTCCTCTATTTGCCTTTTAATCGACTCTGCGCTCGCCTCTCTGTCTTCATAGTCGAACTCATAACTGTCGCAGTGAATACCCGCATTTTCCAAAACTTTAATAAAACCGTTTCTTCTGCCGTTGTTCAGGTCGGACAGTGCGCCGTTTATATAACATGGATTTTTAGCGCCGTGAGAAACGGCTTCCTGTGCAACGAGTTTTCCGCAGCGGTTATCATCGGAATACACTGCGCTTATCCGCTCGTCACGAGGACGGGAGCCGCACAAAAGAACGGGGATTTTATAAGTTTCGCAATAGTCAGCCGTCTCTTCGTCAAGGTCTATGAACGTAAGTATTCCGCACGCACCGCTCTGCATACAGCGGACAACCTCTTCCACCGACAGGTCGCCTTCCTTTTTAACTATTATCAACGGATGATAATGCTTTTTCGTAAGATAATCGAACACAAAATCCAAACTGATAGAGAAAAACGGATTGCTTAGCGACGAAATAACTACGGCAATAATATTCGATTTTTTCGTACGCATAAAGCTTGCGACTTTATTTGGCTGATAACCCATTTCGTCGGCAATCTTTTTGACCGCCGCCTTTGTAGACGCGCCGATATCCGAGCAGTTTCTTAAAGCGCGGCTTACCGTGTTGACCGAGATGCCCATACGCTCCGCGATGTCGCTCAAAGTGGTTACTTTCACATTTTGCATTTTATCCGCTCCGTTTAATTTTTTTAATCCGATAAATGTTTTTTGTTGTTAGCAGGTAATGCTAACAACAACGAAAAGGCGCCTTTTCGTGCTATATCGAATTATATTTTTATTGTCGAAAGCATTATAACACACATTATCGTTAATGTAAATACATTTTCATAAAATTATTTAAAATAACTTTTTTTGAATAATTTTTGTTGTTTATCAACATTTTTACAAGTTTTACAGTTGTTTTTACGTTAATATTTTACGCAAGACAAAATCTTTTACTTTATCGATAATATAAAATGATACGGATTTTCATTTTAACAAATAAACCTGCATACTTCGCGCCCACCGCAATCGGCTAAGGACAAAAAAATAACGGCAGTATAAACTGCCGTTTAAATTAATTACGTTTATTTCCATGCAACCGTAGGCTGCTTTTTAATCTTAGTTATTAAATTCACAGAAAATCAGGTCGCTTTGACGTTAATTATTTATTCGTCCATTATTTTCCCTTGCGGTGGCGAGCATTAGCTTTATTCTGTTTTCCTGATTGACTTTCGTTGCCGACGGGTCGTAGTCCACCGCGACGATATTCGCGTTTTCGTACATGTTTTTCAGCGTGCGCATTGCGCCTTTGCCCGCGATATGGTTAGGCAGGCACCCGAACGGCTGCGCGCACACGACGTTGCACACTCCCGTTTCGGCAAGCGCGGCAATCTCGGCGGGAATAAGCCAGCCCTCGCCCATTTTTACTCCTTGGTTTATTACCTTGTCGGCGCAGCTTCTGAGGTGCTCGAAGTCGTGTATAGGCTCGAAATTGCCGTCCTCTTCGAACTGCTTTATAATCGCTTTCTGTCTCTTGCGTACGTAACTATACAAAATTTTATACACGAACGCCGTTACCGCCTTGTGTCCGTAAAGTTTTCTGTCGTTTATCACGTTCACGACGCAATACAGCAAAAAGTCCATAAGCGCGGGCACGACGGGCTCGCAATTTTCCGAAAGCAAAAAGCCTTCCAGATTGTTGTTGCCGAGGTGCGCGTATTTGACGTAAATTTCGCCGACGATGCCCACTTTAACTTTCTTTTCCGCCCTTCTTTCGACGGCGGCGAAGTTTTTTATTATCTCGGCGTTTATCTTTTTATATTTTTTGTAGGTTTCGTTTTTAAAGCTGTCGACCGCAAGCTTTACCGATTTGTCGCGCGCTATATCCGCCGCGCCCTCTTCATTTTCATAGGGTTTTGTCTGGTTGTAACACCACATAATGCTGTCGCCGTAGAAAACCGAATACATTATTTTGAAAAGAAGCTTCAACGGCATTTCCATAGACGAGCTTTTTTCAAGCCCCGAAAAATTGAGCGACAATACGGGGATTTTAGGAAACTCGTTATACACAGCCTTTCTTATCAGCGACATATAGTTCGACGCGCGGCAGCCGCCGCCCGTCTGGGTTATCAAAAGCGCGGTTTTATCGAGGTCGTATTTCCCGCTTTTCAACGCGTCGATATACTGTCCGATTACGCACAGACACGGATAGCAAATGTCGTTGTGCACATGTTTTAGCCCCTCGTCGATAACCGAGCGCGATTCGTTTTGCAAAATTTCGACGTTGTAGCCCTCGGTTTTAAGAATTTCTTCCATAACGAGGAAGTGCCACGGAAGCATATTCGGTATTAAAATTTTATGGGTGCTTTTCATTGAATTATCCCATTTGGGATAATCGGTCGTATAGTCTGTAAATTTTTCTTCCATAATGCTTTAATTTTTTCTTTGGCTTTCACTTACTGCGGCGAGCAGACTTCTGAGCCTTATCTTCACCACTCCCAAATTGTTTATTTCGTCAATTTTAATCTGCGTGTACAGCTTGCCGTTCTTTTCCAAAATGGCGCGCACCTCGTCGGACGTAATTGCGTCCAGTCCGCACCCGAACGAAACCAACTGTACAAGGTTTACGTTTTTGGTTTTCGCCGCAAAATCCGCTGCGCGGTAAAGCCTTGCGTGATAGGTCCACTGATTTAACACGTCCACCCTCACTTTTTCGGTTTTTTCAAATACGCTGTCCTCGGAGAGTACCGCAAGGTTGAGCGAAGTCAAAAGCTTATTTATGCTGTGGTTTATTTCGGCGTCCAGATGATACGGTCTGCCTGCTAGCAAAATAATCTGTTTGCCTTGCTTTTCGGCTTTATATAAAATTTCGTCCGCCTTGGCTTTAACGTCCGTCTTGTACTGTTCGAGTCGCAAAAAGCCTTCGGAAAGCGCTTTGGCTATTTTGCGTTTCTTCACGCCGAAGCGTTTGAGCGCGGTATACAACGTTTTAACCGCGGACTTCGTCATATTCAAATCGACGTACGGCATTATAAAGTTTTCGCCGTTAAGTCTGTCGTTGTTTGCTTTCAAAAGCTCGGGATAATACGCGACTATCGGACAGTTGTAATGGTTCGAGGAACAGTGCTCGTCGATATTATAGCTTTCGCAAGGCATAAATATGAAGTCTACTCCTTTTTCGAGCAAGCTTTCTATGTGACCGTGTATAAGCTTTGCGGGATAGCACGCCGTATCCGAAGCCACGGTATGCTGACCCTTGAAATACAGATTTCGCGAGGATTTATCGGACAAAACGACCTCGAAGCCGAGTGTTTCGAAAAACCCCGCCCACACGGGAAGCTGTTCGTACATACCGAGCTGCAACGGAAGCCCGACCTTGCCGCGCGCACCGCCGCCTTTTAAACATTCTTTCAATCTCGATTGCTTATATGCGTATATGTCCAGCTCGTCAGAGGCGGGCGCAAGTCCCGCTCCGCGCTCGCACTTGTTGCCCGAGATATGCTTTCTGCCGTCGGAAAAGGTAATTATGTTTATACTGCAATTCGAGGTACAGCCGCGGCAGTTCGTCGATTTGGAATTGTATGTAAAATCCTCAAGCTCCTTTTCGCCTGAAAGGGTTGATTTTTCGGGCGCATTTTCCATTGCATAAAGCGCGGCGCCGAACGCGCCCATTAAGCCCGCAATACCCGGTCTTATTACGTTTTTGCCCGTTTCTTTTTCGAACGCGCGCAAAACCGCGTCGTTTAAAAAGGTTCCGCCTTGCACGACGATATTTTCGCCGAGTTCATCCGCGCCCGACGCGCGGATAACCTTATACACGGCGTTTTTGACTATCGACGAGGAAAGCCCCGCGGATATGTCGTCTACCCCAGCACCCTCCTTCTGCGCTTGCTTTACCGCGCTGTTCATGAATACCGTACAGCGCGAACCGAGTTCGACCGGGCGTCTTGCAAAAAGCCCTTGCTGGGAAAATTTGTCTATCTCCATACCCATGGCGCGCGCGAACGTCTGAATAAACGAGCCGCAGCCCGACGAACACGCTTCGTTGAGCATTATCGAATCGATGGCGCCGTTTTTGATTTTGAAGCACTTTATGTCCTGCCCGCCTATATCGATTATAAAGTCGACGTCAGGGTTAAAATGCAATGCTGCCTTGAAATGCGCGACCGTTTCGACGATGCCGAAATCGGCTTTAATCGCGCTTTTGATTAAATCCTCGCCGTAGCCCGTAACCGCGCCCGCACGGATATTCAGCCTGCCGCCGCCAATCTTGTAAATTTCTTTGAGCTTACTTATTACGACGTCGAGGGGCTGACCGTTATTCGACTGATAATGCGAATAAAGTATACGGCAGTCCGGTGTAATTAAAATTAATTTCGTTGTCGTCGAGCCCGAATCTATGCCGAGGTAGCAGTCCCCCGAATAGCTTGCTATGTCCGCAAAACTGAGGTCGGTTGCGCGGTGGCGCCGAACAAACTCGTTATACTCTTCCTTGTCGGCAAAAAGCGGCTCGCCCGTGACGATATCGTCGCTTTCGCGGACGTTTTCGATTTTTTCTATAATTTCGGTTATTTCAAGCGGCTCGACAGAAACCGAGGCCAACGCCGCGCCAATTGACATAAAGTTAGGCGCGTTTTCGGGGAAAAGCGCGTTCTCTTCGGAAAGTTTTAAGGTGTCTACAAAGGCTTTTCTAAGCGCCTTTAAAAAGTAAAGCGGTCCGCCGAGGAAAATTACCTTGCCCTTAATGCGCCTGCCTTGCGCAAGCCCAGAAACGGTCTGGTCGACCACCGCCTGAAATATCGAGGCCGCGATGTCCTCCTTGCGCGCGCCTTGATTTAAGAGGGGCTGCACATCGGATTTGGCGAACACGCCGCAGCGAGAGGCGATAGGGTATGTTTTTTCCGCTTTGAGGGCATACTCGTCCATTTCGGTCACGGAAAGGTTCAAAAGGGTCGCCATCTGGTCGATAAAAGCGCCCGTGCCGCCCGCGCACGTCCCGTTCATGCGCTGTTCGGTACCGCCCGTTATGAAGATTATTTTAGCGTCCTCGCCGCCGAGCTCGACCGCCGCGTCCGCGTCGGGATAAAATTTGCGGATTGCAATAAAAGCAGCCTGAACTTCCTGAACGAAATTCAGCCCGCTGCGCTGCGAAAGCCCCAAGCCCGCACTGCCCGTAATGCTTACGGAATAACTTCCGCCGAATTTTTCGCACACGGCTTTAAGCTCGCTTAAAACCGTGTCTTTTATCCTCGAAAAATGGCGGACGTATGTTTTATAAATTATATTTTCGTTTTCGATAACCGTAACTTTTACGGTTGTAGACCCGACGTCTATACCCAGAAGTTTTGTCATTCGTTTATCCGTAGAGTTGTTTTTACCATTATAACACGTTCAAAAAAATTTTACAATTTAGTTACAATGAAATTTTTGTTAAATATTTGTTCTTCGTCGCAATGCCGCCGCGGATATGCCTTTCGGACAGATTTTTGTTTAAAACCTTTCTGACCTCGCCGAAAAGCTCCTTGTCGATATCTTTCAGCCGTTCGGTCACGTCCTTATGTACAGTCGATTTGGATATTCCGAAATGACCCGCCGCGGCGCGAACGGTCGAATTCGTTTCAACAATGTACTCCGCTTCTTTAAGTATGCGCATATGAATATCCCACATATTACCACCCCTTTACAGCTTTAAATATATGTAGGATTATGTCGAAATATGATAAAAAAAGCCCCGAAGGGCTTTTTTGCTTCAATCATTATTTATTGGCGGTTCTTTTTTACGTTTTGTAAATCTTCTTAATATCCCCTTCATATAATAACGAAAATCTTTGTTGCACAATATAACAAATACTGAAATTACAATTGAAAACGCAAGCGAAATGCCTCCGTTAGCAAAAAGTTCTATCCACTGATTATCGCTGGAAATCATAGCAAAATGAAGGGCAATCAGAGATGCGGCAAATAATGTTAAATATATATAATTCTTGATATAATAACTTTTCGCGCTCGATTGCAAACCATATTTATATAAAACATGCGGTTCTACTATATGACAAATAAAAATATTGGTTATTACGGTGGCTACTATAACGCCTACAACGTTGTATTCTTCTGGAAATACAAAAACAAACAATATAGATAATCCGATATTTAATAGTCCTTCTACTATCGGTTTCCATCTATCGTTGTAAAATGTTCCCGTGGCATCGCGGAAAAGCAATGTCGCCTGACGCATGAATTGAATGAAATAATTCAGCGTTATAACCAACGAAATTGATTTTGCAAGCTCCAAATCCGTTCCGAAAAATAGAGTAATCAAATTATCGATTACAGCATAATACCCAAGAAAAAATACCATACCCAAGATAAAATTGAAAGTATGAAAGAAATTCAGATATTTTGTTACCTGCATTTTATCTTCGCTGACGCACATGTGTCCGATTACAGACGTAAGCGGTGTGAAGCATAAAACCAAAACTCCGGACATTGCGCTCATAATCGTTGTGTAATTCGAATATTTACCGAGAACCACAATACCAATGAAAGTAGAAATAATTATGCTGTCGGCAGTATTTACAAGCATACTGCCGATTTTATGCATAAACGCCGCCTTTACATTTTTGGTAACTTCCTTTTTGGTTTCGGCGTCTACTTGTTGCTTGTTTCGGACAATATCTTTGTATTTAAACTTTGTGATAATTTCCGTAACCACCCATTGCAAAACAACGGCAATTATTCTGCATACCAAAAACCAGACAAACGAGCCAGTTAAAATAAGTACAACAATTTGCAAAACGCATTGAAGTAACAATCCGCCCGAGGAAATTGTTGTTGTAATATAATTATTCTTATAAGCGTTAATTAGCGAAGTCTTGGAACTGAAAGTGTAAGACAACACTACCGAAGCAAGCATTAATCCGAACGTTAAATATAAATTTGCATCTACGTTCTGATAGTCCTTGGCAAGATACGGCAACGCCGGCATAACAGCGCATCCGCCGACTAAAATGATTGCGCCGATTATCAGATACAGTTTTGTAAAAAGTCTGTAAAGCGACGACACTTTATCGTTATCGCCGTCTACAATAGGCTTGTACATGCAAAACGTAATGGCGCTTCCAACGCCCAATTCCGCAACCGATAAAAAGTCAAGGACAGAGATATAAAGGGAATTTAATCCGTTTATTTCATTACCGATGTATTTAATTAAAAATCTTCGTACCAATATATTAGCTATCAATAAAACGAGCTTAAAAACTATCGATATCGAAATATTCAGTATCCCTTTATTTTTATCCATAAAATTAAAGCAATTTTAAAAGCAATCCGTACATAGAATTCTTCAAAAGCCAAATTGCCACGTATCTCCTGAAAGAAATATATTTTTTTGCTTTTTTTAAATCATAGTCAGAGACGAATGTATGCGTTTTAAGTGTTTTTAAATATTTCTTCTTTTCGGTTTTTGTATTTTGCAGATTGCCGATTTTCCGCATTAACCGCATTATATAATAACTCGGGCAATTATAATAAATAAATTCATTCATGTAACCCTTTTCGGATAACATTGCCCGTACGCTACGCATTAAATTAGCAGCGTCGTCTATCTGCTTCATGTTAAAGTTTACAGTCGTTAAGCTGTTGTCTCTAATTCTGTAAATATATAACGGAGTTTTATTGTAAACGATAATTTTACTGTCGTAAATTGCGGAGGCGCAAATACAAACGTCATCTCCGAAAGTTACATTGTCGCTACTGAATTCCAAATTATCTAACACTATTTCTCTTTTAAACAATTTATTCCATTTGGCAAAGAAAAAAGCTGCAATCTTATTCGTCCGGTTCCCGAATAAGCTTTGTTTTATTTCTTTTAATCTTTCACCGGTATAAACACCTTCTTCCAACGACCAATTATCCGCAGGCATCTGTATGATTTTGCCTTTCTCCAACCTGTTAATGCCCGTAATAACTAAATCGGCATTATTCTCAGTCATAAGTTTATACTGAGTTTCCAAAGCATTAAGCTCCATAATATCGTCTGGATCGGCAAAAGTAATATACTCTCCACGTGATTCTTTAAGCCCTCTCTTCCAGGCGCTGACAACACCGCCGTTCTCTTTATGAACTGCTTTTATAAAATCGTATTTATCCGCATATTCGTTTAAAATTGTGTCTGTACCGTCAGTTGACCCGTCGTTAACCAATATTGCCTCAAAATCTTTAAAGGTCTGGTTAACCACCGATTCCAAAAACTCTTTAACGTATTCTTTGACATTGTAAGTTGCGACTATAAGACTTATCATAAGCTACACTCCTTTTTATGCTTTCATTCTTTTTGCACACATACATTAAAGCAATTATTGCCCACTGCAACAAACCAATTCCCGAGCGTGCCTTAGTGAACACAATTCCGACCGAGTTATAAAATATGAAAATAAAAGAAACAATCATTATAAAAATTGCGAGATTGCTGCTTTCCCATTTACCCTTTTTCTTTAATGTAACAAATATACACAAAAGATAAGAAATTACACCCAACAGTCCGTTTTGCAGATATATATCAAAAAATACACTGTGCGGAGTCTTCATAGTCGAATAGAAAAATTCCAAATCTATACCCGTTCCCATACCTGTAAGCCATTGGGCGCCGACCGTTTGCACAGTTATTTTCCACAACTCCGGTCTACCGGAATCGAAATTTTTCTTGAACAGTTTTTGAGAAATTTCGTTTAAAAATTCATAAAACGGCAAATCTTTTATGTTGTAATACAGATATACAAAGACACATAATAGTATCAATGCCAAAGGGAAAAAAACTTTCGGTTTTATTATTTTTCCACTTATCAATTTGGATAAGATAAACAGTACCGATGTAATAATCAACAATAACAACGCGGTGCGCGTATTGCTAATCAATATTATAGCAACGTTTAAAAATGACAGTAATAATGCGCTGAATTTATATGTTTTAAAATACACTAACATATTCAGTACAGTCAATGTAAAATACAAAACGCCAACAGTATTGTAATTGCCGAATAACAGATTTATATTTTCTCTCGCTGGTGTAAATATAGTTGCAAATCCTAAAACAACGGTTAATGCCGACAAACATAAAAAAGCGCGTACAATTTTTTTAGTTAAAATAAAATCACGAAAATACAAAACTACAATCAAGACAGAAAAACTACGATATATAGGTGTTATACTGGTATACAAATCATTCCATCTGATACCCATAAATTGAATTATCATAAATATTGCAAAAAACAAAGCAATTGTTTTATCATCTTTATTGAAGCGTCTGTTGTGAGCAACAAACGATAACACCATTATTAAAGGTATCAATAACGTCGAAAAGAGCGCAGCGAAAGAAAGCCAAGATATTTCCGACTCGTCAAAAAATGATATAAGGAAAAGAACCATTATTAAAATAAAAGTATAATTCCCCGTTTTTCTACTTGAATTAACGTTCATTTATAGACTCAGATAAAACTCCTGTAATTTTTTTGCTTCTATACGGATATCAAACCCCGCTTTCGATACGGCTTCTGCGTTTTGCTGTCTTTTATCGCTCAATATATTAATAGTTTCAGCCCATTCTGAATAGTTTGTTTCATTTTCGGCAATCGATAAAAATTCAAAATTTTCGCATAACTTATGTTCCGGCGATATTGTATCCGACGCAACAATCGGCAACCCATTTGCTTGTGCCTCAATTAATACCACGCTGAGTCCTTCGAATTTGGAAGGAAAAGCCAAACAATCGAACATGCTATAATATTTATAAACTTCCGTTCCGACAGTATCGGCTAAAACCAAACTATCTTGTAAATCATTATCAACGACAAACTTTTGTAAATTCTCTTTTTCGTTCCCCGCTCCGATACAGAAAACAACAGCGTTACTTTTAATTTTCAATAAAGGTTTTAAAACTTGTAAAATGAATTTTTGATTTTTAACTTCTGTCAATCTCCCGATATTGCCTACAATGAATTTATCAAGTAAATTATATTTTTCACGAAGTGCTTGCCTATATTCATAGTTGTAACCGAAATGCTCGACGTCGATTGCATTATTAATAATCTTAAATTCGCCTTTATACATAAATCTGCCCGCAGCTTCGGAACAAGCAAATTTGTAATCGCACCATCTGTTCAATCTGTTTTTCAGAAGATTATGCAAAAATAAATGACTTTCCCCCGAAGAATTGTGCGAATGATAAATAACGTTTTTCACACCGCATTGTTTCGCGGCTTTTGCAACTCTGTACCGCAATGACGACATTGCGTGTATATGCACTACATCGTATTTTTCTTGTTTAAAAAATTTTTTAAGTTCTCTGCCGTGAGCAAAATATTTATTGGGCGGGCTTGTCATTTTAAAAATATTACAACCTTGTCCGCGTAAAAAATCTTCATAATAACCTTTTTTGTTGCCCCAGATTACCAAAAAATCGAACATGACTTCACTTTTATCAATATTATTGAAATAGTTCAATACAACCGATTCGGTTCCGCCTTGTTCCAAGGTTGAAATTACGTTTAAAACTCTTTTCATAAATTAGCCTTTAATGTGACAATATAGCATTATAAGTGCGCTCGCAATTCTTATCGTCATAAAGTTCAAAAAATTCTTTCACCCTATCGTTTTCAGGACAATGGTTATCGAGCTGTTCTTTTATTAGTTTCAGGCACTCGGTTAAATTACCGCTCCACTTACCCAACGGGTTATTATGATAATCAAAATACCCTTCTTTATACTGACTTCTGCGAAATTCTTCTTCGTCAAACTGATAGAAAACAATCGGCTTTTTCATATAAGCAAAATCAAAGAATACGCTTGAATAGTCCGTCAATAAACAAGCCGATTCTTTTAAAGCTTGTTGAACACTCAACTCTTCCGGAACAGCAATTTTAATATTGTCGCCGAGTTGAAGTTCCTTGAATTTATCCAGATAACACTGCATGTTTCTGTGAGGATAAAACAATAACGTATAATTGTTTTCCGACAAGATTGCTTGAAGTTCTTCGCTACTTAGAAATTCAGACCATTTTTTGAAATATTCGGATTGAGTAAATTGCTTTTTTAATATATTTTCAGTAAAAGTTCCATGCGGACGGACTAAATTTTCTCGCCAGGTAGGCATAACGAGAATTTGATTTTTAATTTCACATTTTTCATGCAATTTGTCAAAACGCGTTAAACCTAAGCACTCTATTATACCGCTCGGATAACCGAATTTTTCGGAAACGTAATCATATTCCGGCTTTGCGCTGACGCAAAATAATTTGAAATAGCACTTCTTATAATAAAGCCACTCCAAATTATTCATTATAACGCCGTGCTGTAAAAAATAGCGTTTGTTGCGCCATAAACGAAGTTTAACTTCGAAAAAATAACAAGCGGCGGCATTGGGTTTACAACCTTTTTGCGAACTGATATTTTTTTTAGCGACCAAATACCAAAACCAATGGGAAATGCCTCCCCACTTGATTACTTTGCCTAAATCCTTTACATTTTTATAATCGGCACATTTTTTATCGATAACGTAAGCAATTTTTTGTTTGGGATTGTTTTCTCTCACATACTTAAAAAACCAATAACCGTTATCGCGCGCCTCTTGTCTTTCTTCACCTACAAGCCAAAAATTATGAATAAAAATTTTTGCTATCAATGCAATAGGAAGCATAAAAATGAATATAAAGCACGCAAGGATATCTTTTATCCTAACATATTGAATTCTCGAAGTTTCTTTAACTGACATTATCTTTTCCGATTTCTTCCTTTGCAAGCGGTTGCCGAAGGTGTTTTTTGTATAACCAACTACGCATTCTGTTTGTCAACATACATTCGGCAACAAAACGAATAATAACTTGCGATATATAAGTACCTATACCTATAACTTTATTTTTTCTTTTAAATTTTAAAATTCCTTTTTCGCTTTTAAAATACTTATACCCGCCGCGTCTGGCGTACATATCGGCGCCTACTCTTGCATAAACAAGGTTTTCGTTTATATTTGCAAACTTTGCCCCGTTTAAATACATTCGCACCCAAAGATAGCTGTCTTCATTAAAGTGCCAAGGTAAGTACCCACCCGCATTCATTACATGCGTCTTACGCAAAATAACCGTCATATGATTAAAAGGGTCGCGTGTTTTCAAAAATTCACAAATCTCTTTATGATTTACGGGTACTTCACGGCAAGCGATAATATTGTCAACGCTATTCACAAACTCGGCAATATTGGAACCAACAACAGAAATTTCGTCGTCGTTTTCAAATAATTTCAATTGCTTTTCAAATCTTTCTTTTACGCAAATATCGTCCGTATCCATTCTTGCAATTATCTCAAAACTGCAATGCTGCATACCTTCACGCAAAGCGTTGCCCAGCCCGACGTTTTTTTCTAAAACAACGATTTTAAATTTATTATCCGATTTTTCAAGTCCGGAAAGATAATCGCCAACCTCTTCCGATACGGCGCCATCTTCTACAATCACATATTCGTCTGCCCTTAACGTCTGCTCTTGTAAACTTTCGATACATTCTTTCAGTTCATTTAATTTTGTATTTTTATAAACAGACATCAATACACTGAATTGCATTTTTTTACCTCTTCAATACTGCGAAAACAGTTTTGAACATTGTTCCTATATCTCGCCAAAAACCGAACTTTTTCAACGACTGCAAGTTGTATTCCATTTTCTGGGGAAGGACAACTTCGACATATGTTTCGTCCGCGTTTTCGGCATCTTTTAAAAGTTCGTCTTCGTTTTTGAATTTAATACTCGCTTCGCTTGTCACCCCTGCGGGTAAAAGCAACGTCGCCATCATTTCGTCGGTATATTTTTCTACATACTTAGAAACCTCGGGACGGGTGCCCACAAACGACATTTTACCGCGCCAAACATCAATCAACTGGCTCACTTCGTCAAGTCTGCATTTTCTGATAAATTTACCGACTTTCGTAATACGCATATCGTTGCTTACGGTAACTTGCGAGCCCAATTTATCGGCATTGTTCACCATAGTCCTGAACTTGAAAATACGAAACTTTTTACCGTACTGAGTTACACGTTCTTGCCTGAAAAACACGGGCCCGCGGCTATCGATTTTTATCGCAATAGCCAATATAACAAAAACGGGCGACAAAATTAAAAGCATTAACATTGAAACGAAGAAATCAAAACACCGCTTCCAGAATAAGCTGAAATTCTTTTTTCTTAATTTCTCATAGTACGGGCGCACTGCCTCGTTCTGCATTTCGGGCGGTAATTTTTTCCACTTTTTTACCAACATTAAATATATTTCCTTACTATTTCGGTATAGTTTTGAATAATATATTCAACTTCTTCGTCTGTAAGACATGTATGAAGCGGAAGAGTTATTTCATTTTCAAAATTCTTATATGCGTTGGGATAATCCCCTATATCGAAACCCGAACTCTTATACGCCGTATGCATAGGCAAAGGCTTATAATGAACGTTGCAGGCAATTCCTCTTTCCGCCATTTCAATGATAATCGCATTACGCTGTTCGGAAGAAATATTCGGTACACGCGTAATATAAAGATGCCCCGAAGACGAATATTCTTGCGTATAGTGCGTAAGCACTTTAATGCCGAGCGGTTTAAACGCCAAATCGAATTTTTGAATTATTTCCTTTCTGCGTTTAAGCATATCGGAATAGCGCTTCATTTGGGCAAGCCCCATTGCGGCGGCAACGTCGGTCATATTGCATTTGTACCATTTGCCGATTATATCGTACTCCCACGCTCCGAGCTGAGTTTTAGCAAGTGCGTCTTTCGATTGACCGTGCAATGATAAAAGTTGCAATTTGCGGTAAATATCTTCATTGTCAATCCCTTCTATATCACGCCAAGTTAAAGCTCCTCCCTCCGCAGTCGTAAAGTTCTTAACTGCATGGAACGAAAAAGCCGAAAAATCAGCTATACTGCCGACGGGTTGACCATGCCAGACAGCGCCGAAAGCGTGCGCGGTATCGGCAAGGACAATAATTCTGCCGATAGCCTTTTGAATTTCGTTGGCGGGCTTAAATAAGCTTTTCGTTTTATTTACAATATCGAAAATTTTATTGTAATCGCAAGGAATACCGGCTAAGTCAACGGGAATTACAGCCTTTGTATTCTCAGTTATTGCCTTTTCAAACGCGTCGTAGTCCATTTCAAGGCTGTCACGTCGGGTATCGACAAGAACAATCTTTGCGCCGACGTGTTCTATGACCGAAGCGGTAGCGGTATAGGTATATGCGGAAGTTATGACTTCGTCGCCTTCCCCTATGCCGAGCACCCGCAAAGCCATTTCGGCACAAGCCGTCTGTGAATTCAGACAGACGGCACGCTTAACGCCGCAAAATTCAGCGACTTTCTTTTCAAGCTCCTTCGTTTTAGGTCCCGTCGTAATCCAGCCCGATTTTAATGCATCGATTACCTCTTCTATTTCCGCTTCCGATATATCGGGCGGTGAAAATTTAATATTCATATTCAAATCCTTATCTTGCGAATGGCATAATATGCCATAATTATGTTATTCATTATAATATAAAGGAAAGATAAAAGCAATTGAATTGTATAAATATATTTTGAATTAAAAAACAAAAAAATATTATAGACGGCTTGCCGTCTATAATTAATCTAATATTTTTTAATTTTTGCGCTGTCGATATAGCCCCACGAATAGTCGAGCATATAGTTAATGAATGCCTCTTCGGGAATATAAAAAGCGCAATTATCAAGCCCGTCCAAGAAATCGGGTGACGGGTGAAAAACGGGCATTAGCGACGTTATATAGATTCGGGTCAAATCCGCGCACCCTTCGAACGCCGCCTTATTGACCGAAGAAATGTTAACTCCGAAAGTAATTTTTTTAATTTTCGAGCCGGTGAAACAGCCGTCCGCGATTTTCGTCACCGGTAACCCCACAAGCGTATCGGGTATAATCAATTCTTCAAGCAACGCGCCGTATTCGGTAAGTCCGTCAATGCACCATTCGCCTTTATAAACGATTTCGCCGTTTTCCGAAGTTATGCTTACACCGCTTAAATTGAATATTTTTGACGCTTCTTCCAGCTCCTTCGATATAGTACCGCCTACCCCGTCCTCTTCGGGCTTTTCTGGTATTGTCGGTATTTCAACGCCGACGGAAGAGAAATTCGACAATTCCGATTTCAATTCTTGCGCAAGTTGCGCAGTATAATAAACCGCACCGCTGTCGTTCAAATGAAAGTTACTGTCGTAAAACCAGCCGCTGTCCAAAATACGCTTTAACGGATTACCCAACATATCGATATTAAGCTTATCGCATAAATAGGCGTAATATTCAGAAATCTGTTTTTCGTCGGACTCCGCACTTAAAGCCAATTCATTCATAGGACAGAACGAATAATAAACTTTGGCGCCCGTATCGCGTAATCTTTGAGAATAACTGTTCAAATAATCAATAAAATCGACTGAAATTATTTCTTTTTCGAATGAAATAGGCGTTCCCGAATCGTAACCGTCAATCATTGTATTATAAGGACGCTCGTATATGATATCTCCGTAGGAATTAAACGAATCGACGTTATAAATACCTTCGGGCTTCGGCTTTTTATTGTCTTGCCAATAACCGAATTTACCGCTTACAAACGTTAAAAAATTATTTATCAGATTTCCGTAATTTTTATTGTCTACTTTACTCAGAATTTTGAAATTACCGTCTACCGAATACCATACTGCTTCGCCGTTGAAATACATGGACAACGCCTGAAAATTCTGTTCGGGGGCAATAATGACTATATCGTCTTTATTTATAGCATCCTCCGCAACGTCAAGCATATATTTCGTCCCAAGATTTGCGAACAAACCGAAGTTGACTACGGGAATACCGATTTCGCTTTCCAATATATCCGAACGCACGCCGAACGCCACGCTCGACCCGCCGATTATAACGACTTTTCTTCCGTCCGTCTTATATAGCCTATCATATTTTATAGCCATTCCGCCATAGAACGACTGGTCGTACTGCGGTGCAAGACCGAAAGCGAAGCTTATCAAAACGACGGGCACCATTATCACTGCAAACAATAAGGAGCATATAATCAATATTTTCTTTTTCATTCTTTCCGCTCCTAAAACTGAAAATAAATAAACGAGCTACTGCCGCCGCCCGAAACCAGCGCAAACCATGCAACTGCTACTGCTACAACAAGATAAACGTAAACTACCGTCTGCGATATTTTCGTTTTGGTCAACAAGGTTCCGTTGTCGTTTTTCGGTATCGATATATAGCGCGCCAAAGCAAGTATTAATATCATAAACATTACCGAAATAAGCGCGGGCATATCAAAGCCGATTTTTTCAAGCGCGGCACCGCATGCCGACCAGTCTGTGAAAATTTTCGATATAAGTATACCGCAATCCGACAGTGAATTACCGCGGAAGAATATCCAGGCAAAGCATACCAAAGCAAACGTAACCGCCCGCTTGATAAAAGTAACAACAATATTTTCTTTCGGCAATTTCAATTTACCCGCAGAGACAAGCTTCCCTATCAGTAAATTTTTCAGCTTCCCTACAATTTGATATATACCGTGCACCCCCCCCCATACGACAAACGTTAAAGCCGCTCCGTGCCAAAGTCCGCTGAGAAGAAATACAATCATTACATTTATCATCCAGCGCCACAGCTTGCATCTGTTGCCTCCGAGCGGGATATAGACGTAATCCGTAAACCACGAAGTAAGCGAAATATGCCAACGGCGCCAGAAATCCTTTATGCTCGTCGCCGCATATGGGCAATTGAAATTGTCGCTCAATTTAATCCCCATCATTTTTGCGACGCCGATTGCAATTTCGGAATACCCCGAAAAGTCGCAATAAATTTGTACGGCGAACAAAACAGTCGCTATCAATACGGTCAGACCGTTTGCAGCTTCCACGTTATTATACACGCCGTTAACAAAAACCGCAACGCCATCCGCTATTACTATTTTTTTGAAATACCCGACTATTGCTATACGCAAGCCGCTGAAAAACATTTCATTATCGAACTTTACTTCTGCTTTAAGCTGTGGAATAAGGTTTTCAGGTCTTTCAATAGGTCCCGCTACAAGCTGGGGAAAGAACGAAACGAAAAGCGCGTAATAACCGAAATGTCTTTCGGCTTTTATTCTTCCTCTATATATGTCTATAACATAGGAAAGCGTCTGGAAAGTATAAAAAGATATTCCGACCGGAAGAATCAAGCTGAACGTAAATTGGGCAATGTCTGCGTTTCCGAGATTAATTATGTCGATTACAAGATTTACTGCAAAAGTAAAATATTTAAAGAAGAACAGCACGCCCAGACAGCAGACAAGCGTAACAATCAAACATATCAGTTTTATTTTTTTACTCTCGAACTTTTCCATGAGCAATCCCGAAAAATACGAAACCAGCGTAGTAAAAAGTATGAGAAAAATAAGCCATGCGTTCCAGCTCATATAAAACAAGTAACTGACAATGAGAAGCATTATCCACCGAAAACGTTTCGGCAGCAACCAGTATGCAATTAAAACAAACGGCAAACAACCGAGAAATATAACCGAATTAAAGCTCATTGTTCGTCCACCGTCTCGTCGTTATTTTTGCAAGATGCGCTATCGTCGGAATTTTTCTTAACTCCCGGCAAAAACGAAACCGCGCCGATAAGCGAAAAAGCAAGCACATAAATCAGCACCTCAGCAAGCTTTGCACCGAGTAGCAAAGCATAGGTAATGCTTGCCAGAACCAAAATAAAGCTTATAACATGAAAGCAATCGCTAACACCGCGGTGCTTCACAAATCTTGCGGCGACGGTCAGAATAACCGCTATAACCGACAACAAAATTATTAAGGAGTTTGACAGAAAGACGTACATTATATTACCCCCGCAGATTTAAGATTATCGATAAGCGCCGATATTACTTTTACTGTATGTCTGTCTCTGCAAGGATAACCGAGATGGTAATCGTGATTGAAAAAATATCTGCCGTCGTAAATTGTGTCGTACTGCGTCAAAAGCACTTGCAAATTTATATCGGACAAAATATCTTTAACCCGCCTCGTATACTCTTCGGACGCCGCCTTTGCTTTTTCCTCGTCGCCGTAGGTCAATAAAAGATTGGACCTGTTAAGCGTCGGAAAAGTGACATACGCATTTACTCCGTCTTTGAGTTTTTCATACATATATTTTTTAGTAAGCTCGAAACGCGAGGCAAACGGTATTATATCTTTTGCGCCGCCGAACGATTTGTCGGTACCGTTTTCATGAAACACTTGTTCGTTTGCAGGTCTGTAACCGTACCCTTCTTCAACTACGTTTGTGCAGTAATCGGAATATTCACATTCGGGCAACCAGTGCTTTACTTTACCCTCATTGAAAACGGTGAACATAGAGAACAAGTTTGCATAATTTTTTACCGTTAACTTCGATATAAACTCCCAATTGTTTTCAGAGAAACGGAATACATACGGGTTGCCGTCCGTCAGCGCAATGCACTCCTCATTCGTCAACGGAGAAACCGCAGTTTCACCGCACAATGCTCCGTTATAATGTTCGGGGGCATGCAAGAAAATATCACCTGGTTTGAGATAGCTGTTTATAACCTCAAACTGAGCCAATCCGCAATAAGCCGCGCTCCAACCGAAGTTATACACCTCGACAATCTCCCCCGTTTCTTCAAACAATTCGGCAGCAATGGAACAACTGTATCCAGCCTGCGTTCCCGAGCCGCCGAGTATCGCAACCCTTCTTATACCGCTATTCACGCCCATAGCAAGGCGGTCATAGCTTTCGGTAACGATATTGGCTTCGTTCGTAGTATATCCCGGTTTCAGATAAGCGTTGATATGCAATGTTTCAAAGTTTGCACAACCCTTGAAAGCCTCGTCGGTAATACTGACTATATTATCCGACATGTAAAATTCTTTAAGTTCGTCGCAGTTCAAAAACGCATTTGCCTCTACCGTCAACACGGTATCGGGCAGATAATAAGTTTTCGCAGAACAATTTCTGAACGTGTTCGCACCGATTGCCGTAACAGTTTCATTGCCTACCTTATTCGGGATTACTATTTCCCCTTCGTCATTGGGCTTTCCGGAAAATCCCGTCAGCGTTCCGTCGTTAATAGTAAAATACTCGGAAGGAGTATAATCCCGCCAAACGGGTGTCAAAATGACCTCTTTGTCAGCAGTCGCTATGCGACTGCCCAAACCGATATATTCGCCTTGCTCGTTATTCCAACCGACAAGCATTCTGCTGTCGCAGTCGATTCCCCTTTCGCGTAAATCTTGCGCCGTTAACGTGTTCGCTCTGCTATAATGCTCCCTTTGCACCGAGCAATCCTGCTCGATTTCGATACCGTCATCGAATTTGTAAACCAAAGTATTTTTCGTATTAGTAATATCTTTGAAATTAGCGTATAACAATTTCACATTGGCAAAATCCACGTTTTCTAAAATCGGATTATAATCAAAAAAGCTTCCGCCGTTGTTTATATAATTACCGCTACTCCAACAAACAAACCTATGCCCGCTTTTCGGCTGTGCCGTCAGGCTTATTATGTCGTCCTCATAGAACAAATCGCCGTCAGCCGCGCCAAGGGTAGAACTTATTCCTATTTCACCCATTACGCTGTCGCAAACCGTTTCAAACTCGTGAACAGACATTTCTACTGTTTTGATTTGAGAAGTCATATTGTATCGAACGTTTGAAAAAGTTACCGTCTGGACAAAAGACAAATTACGGGATACTTCACACTCGTCGCCGAAAGATGCAACTGCCTTATAGCCTCTTTCGAGTTCTATCTGAAAAGTTACCGTATCACCGTTGTTTGCCGATTGCTTATTTTCGCCCAAAACGGAATAATGACTGCCGTTCAACAAAACGACGCTTATATTTCTTTCTGGCGTGTATTCGCTTTGCGGCTTACAAGCCGTCATTAAGCAAAGAACCAGACTACACTGAAAAACAAATAGTAATTTAATAATTTTTTTCATAAACACTGTAATTATACATAATTCTCCAATTTCAGTCAACCGAATTTATATTTTAACGCTTTACCACATTCTAACTTAAAAACCAAAAAAAGCCCCGGGGGCTTTTTTTATGAGAATATTAGGTTTATGTAGTGCTTCTTCGTTTCGCCTTTTTTTAATATCGGTTTTTCGACGCCGTCCATGTTTATGGCGTTCGGGCAGTACTGCGGTTCGAGGCAGAAGCCCGACCATATGCCGTAGTCACACTTCTTTCCTTTGCCCGAAAAGCCGCCGCCCGTGTAAAGCTGTATGCACGGCATATCGGTGTATACGTCCATTTTTACGCCCGATAAAGCGCTTTCCGCGTGTGCGGCGTGGTTGCTTTTTAAAACGTAGTTGTGGTCGTAGCCGTTCGTCGCTTTCAACTCTTCGCAACCGAAGTCCACGCCTATTTGCTTTAACGTATTGAAATCGAACACCGTTCCCTTGACCGGTTTGCTTTCGCAAAGGGGTATAAGCCCGCCGTCGACAGGGGTATAGCCGTCCGCGTTAATCTGCAAGAGGTTGTTTCTGCAATCCCCCGCCCCGTCGCCGTTCATATTGAAATAGGCGTGGTTCGTGGGGCACCACAGCGTATCCTCGTCGCTCACGGCGGAATACTCGGTATAGAAGCCGTCGGGCTTGACCGTAAATGTCACCGTGAATTCGAGCCTGCCGGGGTAATTTTCTTCGCCGTCGGGGCTGACGTAGCGCATGGTTACAGAATTTTCGGAAGAATTCATGACCTCGAAAATCTTTTTGTCGAAGCCCTCGTTGCCGCCGTGAAGGTGATTTTCGCCGTTATTCTGATTTAATACGTAAGTTTTGCCGCCCAGATTGAAGCGCCCGCCCGCAATGCGGTTTGCTACTCTGCCTATCGTCGCGCCCGCATAGCTGTTGCTTTCGAGATAGTCTTTAACCGAATCGAAGCCTATCGCGATATCCGTTCCGTTTACCCTCAGCGCGTTGAGCCTTGCGCCCGCCGTACATATATCGGCTTCGATATTCCCGCTTTTCAGAGTGTATATGTAGACCTCTTGTCCGTTGATTTTGTCATACAGTTTCATTTTGTGTTTTCTCCTTTTTTGTTTTTTCAACCACGATTTCGTGCATTATCAGCATAAGCGCAAGAAACGTCAGCAGATAAAAGGGCAGAATTTGCGGTGAAACGTGGTTTGCGATTAATCCGTACAGCGGCGGCGCAAGGCACGAGCCGACGTACGCGCTCGCCATTTGCACGCCTATCATTGCCTGCGATTTGTCCTCGCCGAACAGCGACGGCGTCATATGAATTATGCAAGGGTACACGGGCGCGCAGCCAAGACCTATAACTATAAAGCCCGCAATCGTCAACGCTTGCACCGAGGGAATTATTATCAAAACCACTCCGACGAGAATTAACGTCTGCCCGGTCCGTATTAAAATTTTACCGCTGAATTTGAGGGTAAGAAAGCCGTTTATACCCCTTCCCGCGGTTATGCCTATAAAAAACAAGCTGGCGAATTTCGCCGCGTCCTCGGCGGTTATGGCGTTATGACTTATCATATAACTGCTCGCCCACAGCATAGCCGTGTTTTCGAGCGCGCAGTATGCGAAAAAGCATATAAAACACGCCGCCGCGCCCTTGATTTTGAAAATCTGTTTAAATTTCAGAGGCGGCGCTTTCTCTTCGGAAACGGTAACGGTCTTTGCGCACTTTTTCCAAAGCGGAAGGCTTATAAACAGCATTGCCGAAAGGCAAATCTGAATTAAAGCGACGATAAAATAGCCCTGATGCCAGCCGGTGCCGCCCGTCAGGGCATAGCTCATTATGTAAGGGCTTATCGCAGCGCCAACGCCCCACATGCAGTGAAGCCAGCTCATATGACGGGCTTTGAGATGCAAAGCGACGTAATTGTTCAACGAAGCGTCCACCCCGCCCGCGCCCAGCCCGTAGGGGATTGCGAACAGCGCGAGCTGCCAGAATTGCGTTGCGATTGAAAACAGAAACAATGCGGCGGCGGTCATTGCGACGCTTATCGCGGTAACGAGCCCCGTGCCGAGTTTTTTGGTAAGCCGGTCGCTCATAAGGCTGGATACAATCGTGCCGAGGCAGATAATCATTGAGATTATGCCCGCAAAAGATAACGGCGCGTCGAAATCGACGCGCATAACCGGCCATGCCGAACCCAAGAGAGAGTCGGGCAAGCCCAGACTTATAAAGCTTAAATAGATTATTGCTATAAGTAAAGCAAACATATCAGTTGTTTATTACGCTTTCGATTCGGTCGAGCACTTTTTCGAGCCCGCCGCGCGTTTCCGCAGAGGTTGCGATTATGTTGCCCGCGCCGCACTTATAGATTGCGGCGATGTTTTGAATACTCCGCGCCGCTGCCGCCTTGGAAAGCTTGTCAGACTTGGTCGCGACGACCGTGAATGGTATTATGTTGTAATACAAATATTCTATCATTTGTTTGTCGTCGGCAGTGGGGTCGTGGCGGATATCGCAAAGCGCGAAAACGTGGGTGATTTTAACTTCCGCAAAAAACGCGTCGAGCAATTTAGCCCACCTCGCCTTTTCCTCTTTGGATACGCGCGCAAAGCCGTACCCCGGCAAATCGGCGAGTATGAAACTGCCGAAATCGAAATAGTTTACAAGCCTTGTTCTGCCGGGCTCCTTAGAGACCTTGGCAAGCTTTTTCTGGTTGGCGAGCATGTTTATAAAGCTCGATTTGCCGACATTCGATTTGCCGCTGACGGCGATTATCGGCTTATCGGTCTTTACGAACTGCTCCTTGCTTGCCGCGCTTGTGATAAATTCCGCTTTTGTGATTTTAAGCATATTAAACCCCGACTATTGCGTTTTTAAAGACCGCGTCCACTTCGGTTACGGGAATAAAGTTTATTCGGCTGCGCACCGTTTCGGGGATATCTTCCAAATCCTTTTTGTTTTCGGCGGGGATAATCACGTCCTGAATACCGATACGGTATGCGGCAAGCGCCTTTTCTTTGAGCCCGCCGATAGGCAGCACCTTGCCGCGCAAGGTAATTTCGCCCGTCATAGCGACGCTTTTTTTCACGGGCTTTTGGGTGAACGCCGAAAGTATCGCCGTCGCCATAGTTATGCCCGCGCTCGGTCCGTCTTTTGGAGTCGCTCCCTCGGGAACGTGGATATGGATATCTGTCGTTTCGAACATTGCGCTGTCTATGCCGTAAGCCGCGCTGTTCGAGCGGATATAGCTTATCGCCGCGCGCGCACTTTCTTTCATTACGTCGCCGAGCTTGCCCGTCAAAAGCACTTCGCCCTTGCCGTGCATTGCCGAAACCTCGATTGTCAAGGTGGTTCCGCCGACCGCCGTCCAGGCAAGCCCCGTCGCCGCGCCCACTTCGTCGCCGCTTAAAGCTTTGCCGTCCCGCTCGAAGCGCTTCGCGCCGAGAATTTCCTGCAAGTTGTTATCCGTGACGGACACCTTCTTTATTGTTCCGTCCGAAAGACGGACGGCGGCTTTTCTGCACACGGCGTCTATTTGCCGCTCCAAGCTTCTTACGCCCGCTTCCATTGTATAGCCGTCGATAATCGCGTCAAGCGCCTTGTCGGTTATAGAAATTTCGCTCGCCTTCAAGCCGTTCGCCTCGCGCTTTTTGGGAATAAGATAGCGTTTCGCGATTTCGCGCTTCTCCTCGGGCGTGTAGCCCGAAAGCTCGATTACCTCCATTCTGTCCAAAAGCGGCTTGGGGATTGTGTCGAGGCTGTTCGCCGTGGTTATGAAGAGTACCTTGCTCAAATCGTAGGGCACTTCTATATATCTGTCGACGAAGGTCGAGTTCTGCGCGGGGTCTAAAACTTCCAGAAGCGCGCCCGCGGGGTCGCCCCGCAAATCTGACGAAATTTTATCGACCTCGTCCAAAAGGAACACGGGATTGACCGTGCCCGCCTTCTTCATTCCGCTGATAATTCTGCCGGGCATTGCGCCGACGTAGGTCTTTCTGTGACCGCGCACCTCCGACTCGTCCTTGACGCCGCCGAAAGACATTCTGACGATTTTTCTGCCGAGCGCGCGGGCAATCGAGCTTGCAATCGACGTCTTGCCGACGCCTGGAGGCCCCGCAAAGCAGAGTATGGGCGCGTTCATGCCGCCCGTGCGTTTGAGCACAGCGAGGTACTCGGTTATGCGCTCCTTTATCTTTTCGAGCCCGTAGTGGTCCTCTTCGAGCACCTTGACCGCGTCCGCGAGCTTGTCGGTGTCCGTCGTTTCCTCGTGCCACGGGATATCGAGCATCCAGTCAATGTACATGCGCAAAACGTTATAGTCGGGCGACGAGGACTGCATTCTCGACATGCGCGTAAGTTCCTTTAATGTCTTTTGCTCGGCTTCCTCGCTCATGCCCTTGGCTTTTATCTTTTCTTCGAGCTCGTCGCGCTCCTCGCCGTCGTCGCCGAGTTCGGAGTGTATCGCTTTAAGCTGTTCGCGAAGGTAGTATTCCTTCTGGTTTTGGTCTATGTTCTGGCGCACGATTGAATTTATCTTGCGCTCCAAACGGATTATCTCGACCTCGTCGTTTAAAAGCTTGTCCACCGTTTTAAGTCTGTCGATTGTGCGGGGACATTCCAAAAGCTCCTGCTTTTGTTCGAGCTTTATTTGAAGATGGTGCGCCGCAAGGTTGACGAAAATATCGGGGTCGGTGCACTTGTCGAGCGCCGCAACCGCTTCCTTGGTTATACGGTTATCCGACGAAGTTATATCCTTTAAAATCTCGCGCGAGGTGCGGAAATACGCCTCTTCGAGCGAGGGGTCGCCGTGAACGGCGGTTATTTCCTCTACCGTAGCGATAAAGCAGCCGTTCTCGCGCCGAACCTGCCTTGCCGACGCGCGGAAAAGCCCCTCCACCGTGAGGCGAAGGTTGTTGCCGGGGAGCTTTGCTATCTGTCTGAGCTTGACGACCGTGCCGACGGTAAAAACGTCGTCGTCGGTTATCTCGTCCTTTTCGGAAAATTTCTGGGCGCAGACGAACAGCCGCGAATCCGCGTCGGTTGCGGCTTTAACCGCCGTGAGCGACATTATTCTGCCCACGTCGAAACTTACTGTCGTGTTCGGGAATACTACTCTGCCCCTCAGTGCGAGCAAAGGATAATCTTGAAACTTCGGCATAAAAAATCCTCTTATACTGAAATTCCCCCGTTACGGGGGGAATTGCTTTAAACTGCTTTGTTGTAAATTATTTTGGGCTCCGCCTTTTCGGTTACGCACTCGCGGGTGACGATTACCTCTTCGACGTTGCTTTCCGAGGGGATTTTGTACATAACCGAGGTCATGAAGCCTTCGATTATAGTCCTCAGTCCCCTTGCGCCCGTTTTAAGCCTTATCGCGGTGTTTGCGATTTCACGCACGGCGCCGTCGTCGACGGTCAGCTTTACGCCGTCCATGGCAATCAGCTTCTGGTACTGCTTTATGATTGCGTTTTTTGGCTGGGTCAGAATATTGACGAGCGCGTCCTCGTTCAGCGGGTGCAGACTTACCACGATCGGAACTCGACCGACGAACTCGGGAATTAGTCCGAACGCGGTCAAATCCTGAGGCTTTGCGTCGGCGAGCATTTCGTAAACGTTTTCCTCGTTGTCCTTGACCGAACCGCCGAAGCCGAGAGAGGTGTTGTCCCTGCGCTTTTGCACGATTTTATCCAGCCCGACGAACGCGCCGCCGCAGATAAATAAAATGTTTGTGGTGTCTATTCTGAGGCACTCCTGCTGGGGGTGCTTTCTGCCGCCCTGCGGGGGAACGTTTGCAACCGTGCTTTCGATTATCTTCAAAAGCGCTTGCTGTACGCCCTCGCCCGAAACGTCGCGGGTTATCGAGACGTTTTCGCTTTTTCTCGCGATTTTATCGATTTCGTCGATATAAATTATGCCGCGCTGGGCTTTTTCGATATCGTAGTCGGCGTTCTGGATAAGCTTCAAAAGGATATTTTCGACGTCCTCGCCGACGTAGCCCGCCTCGGTCAGAGTGGTTGCGTCGGACGACGCGAAGGGCACGTTGAGAATTCTTGCAAGCGTTCTCGCAAGCAAGGTTTTTCCGCAGCCCGTAGGACCTAAAAGCAGAATATTGCTTTTTTCTATTTCGACGTCGCCGTCCGTCTGTCCGGCAGCCATGTTGTTAATGCGCTTGTAATGATTGTACACCGCGACGGAGAGAACCTTTTTCGCCTCGTCCTGACCCACGATATACTTGTCTAATTCGTTTTTCAGCTCGGCGGGCTTTTTAAGGGGAACGGGTTCGTTCGACGTTTCGTCCAAATCCTTTACCATATCGCCGCAGATAGCGACGCACTCGTCGCAAATGCACGCGCCGTCCTGCCCGCTTATAAGGCGGTTAACTTTTTCTTCCGATTTTCCGCAAAACGAACAAAATCTTTTTTCTTTCAAAAATATACCTCGCGCCTTCCGTAATGCGGAAGGCTAAAATAATTTACCTCTTATAAAATACCTTGTCGATAAGACCGTATTCTTGCGCCTCCGTAGCCGAGAGATAGTTGTCACGGTCGGTGTCGCGCTCGATTTCGGAAAGAGGTCTGCCCGAATTTTTCGCAAGTATTTCGTTTAATTTCTGCTTCGTGCGGAGGATATGCTCGGCCGCGATTTTGATGTCGCTCGCCTGACCCTGCGCTCCGCCGAGGGGCTGGTGAATCATAATTTCGCTGTTGGGAAGAGCAAACCTCTTACCCTTCGCGCCGCTCGAAAGAAGGAATGCGCCCATCGAAGCCGCCATACCTATACATATAGTCGAAACGTCGCACTTGATATAATTCATCGTGTCGTAAATCGCAAGCCCCGCGGAAACCGAGCCGCCCGGGCTGTTGATATAGAGTGAAATATCCTTCTGCGGGTCTTTCGCTTCGAGATAAATGAGCTGCGCCACGACGGTGTTTGCAACCGCGTCGTCGATTTCGCCGCTTAAAAAGATTATTCTGTCCTCTAAAAGTCGGCTGTAAATATCGTACGAGCGCTCACCGCGCGAGGTCTGCTCTACAATGTAAGGAACTAACGCCATAAATTACTCCTTGTCTGCCGCGGGCTTTTTGGTAGTCGTCTTTTTAGCCGCGGGCTTCTTTTCGGCTGTGCCGGCGGTCGTTTTCTTTGCCGCGGGCTTTTCGGCTGTGCCGGCGGTCGTTTTCTTTGCCGCGGGCTTCTTTGCTTCCTCGGTGTACATTTCGTTGTTTGCTTCGAGGAAAGCGAAAAGTTTGGTCACGATTATATCGTTTTTGATATATTCGACTTGTCTGGGGTCGATTGTCTTTTTGTACTCTTCGAAGGTCTTGTCAACGGACTTTGCCTGCTCCTCGATTTTCGCGTCGACCTCTTTGTCGTCGGCGGTGATTTTCTCGGTTCTGATAATCTTGTCGATTACAAGCTGGCTCATAACTCTCGGCTGAGCCTGCTCCTTGAACTGCGAGCGGAACTGCTCCATGGAAAGCTGCATATATTTAAGATATTCTTCGAGCTTTATGCCTTGATACATCAGGCGGTAGCTGAAATCCTGAACCATACCGTCGATTTCGTTTTCGAGCATGGCGTCGGGAATTTCCGCCTTCGCGTGCTTGCAGATTTCGGAAAGTATGCTGTTCTCGTTATCGTCGCGGGATTTGTTTACGGCTGCCTTTTCAAGACGCTCGCGCGTTTTCTTCTTTAAATCCTCCACCGTTTCCATGCCCGCGTGCGACTTGACGTATTCGTCGGTAAGCTCGGGGTACTTCTTTTCGGTTATCTTGTGAAGGGTGATATTGAACACGGAATCTTTGCCGCGGAGATTATCCGCCTGATAATCCTCGGGGAATTTTACGTTGATGTCCTTGTTCTCGCCGACCTTCATTCCGACGACCGCGTCCTCGAAGCCGGGGATAAACGAGCCGCTGCCGAGCACGAGGTTATAGTCCTCCGCAGTGCCGCCGGGGAACTTTTCGCCGTCTACGCTGCCCGAGAAGTCGATGTTTACGGTGTCGCCGTTTTTGCACGCCCTGTCCGTGACCTCGACGTCGGTCGCGTCCTTTTCGAGAAGCTTCTTCATTTCGTTTTCCACGTCGGCATCGGATACATTATATTCAAACTTTTTGATTTTTAAACCCGTATACGCGTCGATTGTTACTTCGGGTTTAACGGGCACGACTGCGGAAAGCACGACGCCCTTGCCCGCGGTCATATCCTCGACGTCGAGCGTAGGCTCGCCGACTACGGTGAAGTTCTCCCTTTCCTTTTCGATAATTGCGGGATAGTGCTTCGAATAGAGGATATTGAACGCCTCTTCATAGAGTACGCCCTTGCCGTAGTAGTTTTCGAGTACGGGTCTGGGAACCTTGCCCTTTCTGAAACCGGGAACAGCGTATTTGCCCCTCGTCTTTAAATAGGAGCTGCTAAGCGCCTCTTGCCACTCATCTTCGGAAAAAGTGATTGTGAGTTTAACCGTACTTTTTTCACCGACTGCCTGTGTATACTTCATTATTTAATCTCCTGAAAATGATTTTATGATATGCTATTTTAGCACATTTTAACAAAATTGAAAAGCGTTTTGCATTTACTTTTAATAAAATTTGGATTATAATATTCCTAATAATACAGAGGTCGGATATGCCCCAGGACGCTTTTACCATAAAATACGTCGCAGACGAGTTAAAAACGCTGTTGCTCGGCGGGAAGATTTCCCGCATAGTCCAGCCGTCGCGCGACGAGCTTACATTTATTATATACACCCGAAACGGCAACGTTAAACTCGAAGCGTGTCTTTCGGCGCAGGCTTCGAGGCTGAGCCTTACCGAAGCGGAAAAGCCCGTGCCCGTCACGGCGCCGAATTTTTGCATGCTGCTGAGAAAGCACTTGCAAAACGCGGAGGTTCTGGACGTCGTCCAGCCCGACTTCGAAAGAATAATTTATTTCGATTTGAAATGCGTTTCCGACTTCTCTTCGTCGGTTATGCGGCTGTACTTCGAAATTATGGGCAAGTACTCGAACGCCGTTCTTACCGAAAACGGGATAATTCTCGGCGCGCTGAAAACCACCTCTATAGGCGAAAACACCAAGCGCGTTTTGTTCAGCGGCGTGAAGTACGTCCCGCCCGAGCCGCAGGATAAAGTTTCGCCCGAAGATTTAAGCGGACTGGAAAAAGTAATGCAAAACGCTTCGGGAGATATTGCCAAGCATATCTGCAACAACGTCAAGGGCATTGCGTACGCAACCGCGCTCGACATGTGCGAGACCTTCGGCGATAAAATTTCGGCGAAGGATATTTACGGTTATATTTTCAAAGCCCCGCCCGAGGCGTGCGTAACTTACCTTAACGGCGAGCCGAACGACTTCAAGGTGCGCGCGCACGGCGGCGAGAAAAAGCTTTACCCCTCGGTACTCAAAGCGCAGAGTGCGTACTACTCCTATGTGAGCGCGAAGCGCCTCTTCAACGAGAAGAAAAACAAGCTTGACGGCTCGCTGAATTCCGCCGTAAAGAAGCTTGAAAAGAGGCTTGCGGGAATTGCGGAAAAGCTTGAAGAGTGCCGCGACGCCGAAAACGTGAAGCTTAAAGGCGAGCTGATTACCGCCAACATATACGCGCTCGAACGGGGCATGGAGAGTTTTAAGGCGGTCAATTATTACGACCCCGAGGGCGGGACAATAAACATTTCGCTCGACAAGACCCTCACCCCCTCGCAGAACGCGCAGAGGTATTACAAGCGGTACGCGAAGCTTAAAAGGACGAACGAAAGCGTTACGGCGCAAAAACTCGAAGCGGACGAAAAGCTGGACTATTTAAACAGTATCCGCGCGCACATATGCGCCGCCGAAGTGCTTTTCGACCTCGAAGAAATCGAGGAGGAACTGACCGCGCAAGGGCTTTTGAAAAAGGTCGAAACGCGCAAAAAAAAGACGGCAACTCCCCCTTACAGAACATATTTTTTCAAGGGCTTCAAAATTATTGCGGGGCGCAACAATTTACAGAACGAGCGGCTGACCAAGGGGCTTGCACCCGAGGATTTATGGCTGCATACGCAGAAATACCACTCCTCTCACGTCGGCGTTATTGCGGACGGAAAAAGTATTCCCGACGAAGTAATCCGCGTCGCGGCGGAAATCTGCGCGCACTACTCGGACGGAAAAGAGGGCAACAAAATCCCCGTCGATTACACCAAAAAGAAATTCGTGAAAAAGCCGCCGAAATCGAACGCGGGGTTTGTGATTTACACCGATTATTCGACCGTGCTCGTCGACCCCGACGGACACGCCGGGCTTGCGGAGGACGACAATGAATAATTACAACGGAAAAGTTTACGCCTATATTTCCGCGGCGCTCGCCGCGGCGTCGCTGGTGCTGACGGGAGTTTCGTTCTCGCCCGCGGGAATTTACGCGCTTATCGCGGCGGTGCTTACGGGCATTGCCTCCCTCTCGTTCGCGAACTACCAGAAGAAGAAAAACAATTTTCAGGGGCTGAAAATTTTCTACGTTGCCGCCTACGCCGCGCTGATTGTTTCGCTTGCGATATTCGTCGGCGGGCTGATTTGGTCGGGCGTTTAAAAAATTTTAATAAGAACGTATAAATTTTGAAAAACTTTGCAAATATTTAAAGTGTTATGGACAGAATTTGCGGAGCGGTACTCGACAGAATTTACGCTTTGAGCCCTGCGGGGCGGTATGTTATTATTGCCGAGGACGAATTTTACGAGGCGTTCCCCGACGGAAGCGAACGCACATACGACGAGCTGAACAGGGCGCTTTCCGCGCTCAGAAGCGGAGGCTATATCGACCTTAAATATTCCCGCGGGGATATGTACTGCGTCGCGCCGCTGAAAAGGTACGTCGAGGAAGAATTGCCGGTTGCGTTCGTCCCCGCCGAGCCGAAGAGAAAAAAATTCGACTTCGTCTTTCTTTCCGCGTTTGCGGGCGGAGCGCTGGGAAGCTTGATTGTCGCGGTGATTTTCGCGCTGGTTTAATATGCTTACCAAACACGAAAACGACGTTATGTCCGCCGTTTACTCCCTTTGCGACGGCACCGAAAGCTGCCTCGTCTCCCCTCTCGAAATTCTGTCACTGCTGCCCGCAAAGCGAAAATACAACCCCGAAAACGTCGACGGTATTCTGCACGATTTGATGCGCGACGGGTACTTCGATTTGATTACCTCCGAACGAAAGGGCGAAAAAATGTACGTCATAAACCTCAGAGATATAGGGTTTGCGTTCAAACGCTCGGCAAAACAGCGCCGGCGCGACGTTGCGTTCAGAATTATGCTAGCGTTCATAGGCGCGGCGACGACCTTTATATTCGGTCTCATTTTAAAAGGAATTTTCGGCTGAGCTTCCCCCTTTAAGTTATCGGGGGAAGCCTTCGTTTTCTTTATAAAATGATTTGCTTTTTTTCGGCGCGTTTGTTACAATGTACTATGTAAACTTATAATGAGGAACAATATGAAACACAGAAAGCTTTTTATATCGCTCAGCGCGGTTTTATCGGCAGTGCTTTTTCTCGCTATCTTCTTATCGGTCTGGTACTTAGGCGACGTATATCCCGACTTTAAGCGAGCGGAGGCTGAGTTCGAAATACCGGGGCTTGACGACGGGGCGACGCCGCAGGGCATGAGCTCGTGCTACGCCAACTACACCGTCGAAACAGTAAAACAGGAAATTTCCGAGGACGACGACGGCAACCAAACCGTGAAAGACGTAGTCACGAAAGAAACCAAAATGCAACCCTACTTCTTTATAAGCGCGTACATGGCGGACGGTTCCCCTTCCCGCATCTACGTCGTCGGACAAGAAACGGGCTACGTCGGATACGTCACAATGAAAACCGTCGACGGAAGCAACTTCTACGGACACAGCGGCGGAATTGCCATAAACAACTATACCAACTCGGCAGGCACGGCGATTTCGTCGGCGGAATATGCGAGATACTACACCCTTTGGGTGACTTGCGACAGCACGGTTTACTGCGCGAAAAGCAGCGACGCCTACGCCACCGCTAAAAAGAGTATCGCGCAGGAAATAGTCGAAAAGGCGGCGAGGATTAAGCTCACCCCCGAAACGCCCGACGAGGATTACGATTTTTCAATAAAATTCACCACCTCCTTCAAGGCGAACTGCAACGCGTCGTTCTGCTATTACTATGACAACCCCGGCGTCGGCGGTTATACGATCAACATAACCAGCGACAGACTTTACATCGGCGAATTTTATAACGGCGGCAAATACGAAACCGACGACGCGCATAAAATGCTTACTCCGAACGGTTACAAAAACACTGCATTAATGTACGAATACAAGGTTCATTATAAAGGCGAATACGGTCTTACCACTCTCGATAGCAAGGAAAGCGACACCGACCCCGTCCGCGAATCGGACAAGGTGCCCGCAATTGCAAATATATATTCGATACCCGAAAAAATTCAGGGCGTTGCCTGGTCGGGCAGAGACACATACGGCTCGAACAACGGTATTTTGGTGCTTTCGCAAAGTTACGGACTTTCCAATTCCCGCCTCCTCTGCTTCGATTACAGCAAAATAATGAAAAACGCCAACAGAAAGTATTACAAAGACATCAACGAAAAGGTGAGCTTCGTATATGACGGCGTAAAGAGAGTTTCGGGCAAGAACTACACCGACCCCAACCTTTACGTTTATTTCGTGGATAAGGCTAACGAAGAAATGTTCATTGACGACTTGTCTGTTCCCTCTATGTCCGAAGGCTTGTGCAACGTAACTCCCCCCGAAATGAGCGGCTCGGAAATGGGCAGAACAAAATTCTATATACTGTTCGAATCGGGCGCGAAGAAATATAAAACGTTCGTGCGCAGGAGTATAAAAAACGTTTACAGTATGCGTTTCGACAGACTTGAAAAATAAAAAAATTACCTCCGTGCAACCTGAAGTGAACCCCAAAGTTTGGACAAAAAATTAAATCATTAGATTTGTGAGTGAGTTCTGTATTGCACAGGGCTCATTCCTTTTAGTTTGAGAGAAATTCTCTCGTTGTTGTAGTAATAAATGTAGGAATGAAGTTTGTCAATAAAATCTTCAACCGAGCTGAACTTCTCACCGTAAAACATTTCAACTTTCAGTCTTCCGAAGAAGTTTTCCATAGCTCCATTATCCATACAGTTACCCTTGCGGGACATACTCTGGATAATGTTGTGTTCTTGCAAATATCTTTGATATTCTGAGTGTTGGTATTGCCAGCCTTGGTCCGAATGGAAGATAGGCGTTGCATCGCTCGGCAGTCTTTCCGTTAAACCTTG
>CAJTOY010000006.1 GCA_910578195.1 uncultured Christensenella sp.
CCTTGACATAATAATATGCACCTCCAAAAGTGTCTAACTTTTGGGGTGCAAATCATACGCGGCGGCGGTTATTCGTCTTTATTTTTCTCTTCGTCTTTATTTTTCTTGCGGAATTTCGATACAAGCCATTTTTCTATTCTGTCCTGATATTTAAACGACAGCACCGCGAGCACTACGCACACGGCGAAAATCGCAATCCAGACGGGTATTCCCCACCCGCTGAACGGAATTATGCTGCCCGTGCCGAGATAGCAGTACAGCGCGATTATTATCGGGCGGACAAGCAACATAGTCGCCAAAAAGAACGGGAAATTCATTGCGGTAAGCCCCGCGACGATACAGAGAATATCGTCGGGGAAAAAGGGCAGTATCTGCATTAAAAGGAAAATCACCTTGCCCTTGTTGCCTATGTACTTCGCGTATTTGTCCACCGCTTCCTTGCCCGCTATCCATTCCGCGGCGCGCTTGCCGAAAAATCTGCCTATCGCGTAGGCAATAAGCGAGCCCGCCAAAACTCCCGCGGAGGCTAAAAGGGTTGCCGTAAGCGGTCCCCAAATCCGGCTGCCGGGGACGTAGCACACCACGGCGGGCAACGGCAGAATTACCACCTGCAAAATCTGTATAAGCACGAAAACGAGCATACCCCATTCGCCCGTGGAACGGATTATATCGGTCAGCCGCTCGATTTTTTCGGCGTCGGTGGGATAGTCGTTGAGGTGCGCGAGGTTCGACAGCGCGGCGATAACCGTGATTATCACGCACGCGCACGCCATGGCGAGAAAACACGTCTTTAACAGCGCCTGCTTATCGAGCACGAAAACGACGATACCGAATACGAGCCCGACCGCCGCCAAGCCGTAGCAGAGTATTTTGACGCCTATTCCCCAGCCGTACATCAAAAAGCCCGTTTCGAGCGCGACGCACGAACACAGCAGAATATTTATTACAAATATTGCGATTTTGCTTATTTTGTTCAATTCTTCACCGACAGATTTTTATAGGTGGTGAATTTTATTTGATAGCCGTTGGTCTCTATCGGGTCGCTTTCATAGACCAGCTCGAAATTCGGGTTTTCGTCGAGGTTTTCGAAGTACGCGTCCGCGCCGCCCACCGCGTCGACCTTTGTCACAAGCACCTCGGTACAGTAGGGCAGCAGGGTCTTATACATCATTGCCCCGCCTATAACGTAAATCTTTTCGGGGTCGTATTTTTTCAGCTCGGCGAACAGTTCGTCAAGCGAGCCGACGACAATGCAGTCGTCGCGTTTTTCGCCGTCGGGGTACAGCACGATATTCGTGCGGTTTTTCAATGGGTTGCCGCCTGGGAAGGATTTGAGGGTATTCGAGCCCATAACCACGACGTTGCCCGTTGTGGTTTCGCGGAAAAATTTCATATCGGCGGGGATTGAAAACATAAGTCCGTTTTTCTTGCCAATTCCCCACTCTTTATCTGCGTGAAGTATCGCTTTCATTTATCACCTTTTACTCCGCTACCGGAATGTCGTATTTTTTGCTATTACAATTATAATCGACGAGCTTGAAGCTGTCCACCGTGAAGTCGTAGAAGTTTTTGACGCTTTTGTCCACTTCGAGCTTAGGCGCGGGCAGACAAGGCATTTTTATTATCTCTTCGACGATGGGGACGTGTCTGTCGTAAACGTGCGCGTCGGCGATAACGTGCACAAGCTCGCCCGCTTTCAAGCCCGAAACCTGCGCGAACATAATGAGAAGCACCGCATACTGCACTACGTTCCAGTTGTTCGCCGTAAGCATATCGTTCGAGCGCTGGTTCAAAATTCCGTTCAGCGTATCGCCCGATACGTTGAAGGTCATAGAATACGCGCAAGGATACAAATTCATTTCGTGCAGGTCCTGAAAATTGTATATATTCGTCATTATTCTGCGGCTGGCGGGGTTGTTTTTGAGGTCGAAAAGCACTCTGTCGACCTGGTCGAACTCCCCTTCCTTGTATTTATGCCTGACGCCGAGCTGGTAGCCGTACGCCTTGCCTATCGAGCCGTTTTCGTCCGCCCACTGATTCCAGATTTTCGAGTTCAAATCGCGGATATTGTTGCTTTTTTTCTGCCAAATCCACAAAAGCTCGTCAATGCACGACTTGATATATGTCCGGCGGATTGTGAGTATGGGGAACTCCTCCTGCAAGTTATATCTGTTCACTATACCGAATTTTTTTACCGTGTGCGCGGGCGTGCCGTCGCTCCATTTCGGGCGGACGTCAAGTCCGGTATCCCAAACTCCGTCCTTTAAGATTTCGCGCATGTTGCTTATAAAAATTTCGTCTGCTCTGCTCATATTCACCTTTTACAAACCGACTGCGGTTTAAGCCGCAGTCGGAAATTTTTTTATTTGTTTAAAATCATTATGAAGTCGTCCATGAAGAACCCGCCGCCGATATCCTGCTTTACGCTGTTTAAAATTTTGAAACCGTAATGCTTGTAAATATTGATTGCGTTTAAATTGTCCTTTTTGACCGACAGATACACGGGGCGGCTTATGCTTGCGAAAAGCTTGGAAGTAAGCCTCTTCCCGCGCGCGAATTTCTTTATATAAATTTTCGAAACGAACGTACCCTCCGTATAAGAGGCGTGGAAGAATTTTGCGGGGCAATAAGCGAAAAAGCCCGCCGCTTCACCGTTCAGATATAAAATTTTATAGGTATATTCCTTTTCGGAAATATTCTTTTTTATGGCTTTGGGGCTGAGGAACAGATTTATCATGTAGTCGACCTGTCCTTCCGGCGAGGACGCGTCGAACGCCTCGTGCATAATCTCGTCCGCAAGCCTCTTGATTATTGCGAAATCGTCCTCGTTTTCGGCTATTCTCGTATTCGTATAGCCGTTTTTCAGACTTGCGAGAAAGAATCTGTCCGCGGGCGCCCATAAATTCGCGTCGAGCTTGTCGCAGTCAATCCAGCTTTCCTCGTCGTGCACCTTTAATTCGTAATCGGACAAGGGTTCGACAAAGTAGACCGAAAGGGTCACAGAGGTCTTCGGATAGTCGTAGTTGATTGTGTTTAAAAGATCGCGCACCTTTATATCGAGGGAAAGTTCTTCCTTGCACTCGCGTATCAGCGCTTCCTCGGGCGTTTCGCCCTCCTCAACCTTTCCGCCGACGAATTCGAACTTGTGAATGACTTGCTCGTCGCCGTACGAGCGGCGCAAGGCAAGTATTTTTCCGTCTTTAACGATTGCCGCACCGACAACGTTTATGTGAGATTTCATACCTTTATTTTATCACTTTCGGCGTTTCAAGTCAATTAAATCAGTATACAAAAACCGACGCGCCCGCGTCGGTTTCGTAAATCAGAAGGACTGGTGTATCGTGCGCGAAATTACGTCGTTCTGCTGTTCGCGCGTAAGCTTTATGAAGTTTACGGCGTAGCCCGATACCCTTATGGTGAGCTGGGGGTACTTTTCGGGGTGCGCCTGCGCGTCTAAAAGGGTGTCGCGGCTGAAAACGTTCACGTTGAGGTGATGTCCGCCGTTCGTGACGTAGCCGTCAAGCATGCCCACAAGATTTGTTTTGCGCGCCTCTTCGTCCTTGCCGAGCGAGCCCGGCGTAATAGAGAACGTGTTCGAAATGCCGTCGCGCGCGTACTCGTAAGGGAGCTTTGCGACCGATTCGAGAGACGCGAGCGCGCCGTTCGTATCTCTGCCGTGCATGGGGTTCGCGCCCGGTGCGAGGGGTTCGCCCGCCCGTCTGCCGTCGGGGGTGTTGCCCGTGTTTTTGCCGTACACTACGTTGCTCGTGATAGTCAGAACAGACGTCGAGGGAACGCTTTCACGGTAGGTGTAGCAGCTTTTGATTTTGTTCATAAATGTCTTTAAAATCCAGACCGCGATATCGTCGACGCGGTCGTCGTTGTTACCGTACTTGGGATAATCGCCCTCCGTGCGGAAATCGACGACAATGCCCTCCTCGTTGCGGACGGGGTAGACCTTGGCGTACTTTATCGCCGACAGCGAGTCCGCCGCGCACGAAAGCCCCGCGATGCCCGTCGCGAAAAATCTTCTCACGTCGGTGTCGTGCAGCGCCATTTCAATCGCTTCGTAGCTGTATTTGTCGTGCATATAGTGGATTAAGTTGAGCACGTTAACATACAGTTTTGCGAGCCATTCCATCATTTGCTCGTATTTTCTCTTTACCTCTTCGAAGTCGAGCGCGTTATCGCCCGTGATAGCCTCGAACAGCGGCGAAACCTGCAAAGCCTTGCCCGTCGCCTTATCCTTGACAAGCTCGTCTTTGCCGCCGTTGATTGCATAGAGTAAGCATTTTGCAAGGTTTGCGCGCGCGCCGAAAAACTGCATATCCTTGCCGACGCGCATACAGCTTACGCAGCACGCTATGCAATAGTCGTCGCCCATTTCGGGGCGCATCAAATCGTCGCTTTCGTACTGTATAGCCGAAGTTTTAATGGAAAGCTCGGCGCAGAATTTCTTGAATTTTTCGGGAAGCCCGACCGACCAAAGCACCGTGAGGTTGGGCTCGGGCGCGGGTCCGAGGTTGTTGAGCGTATGCAAAATTCTGAACGAGGACTTCGTGACTAGCGTTCTGCCGTCCACGCCCGTGCCGCCGATTGACTCGGTAACCCACGTCGGGTCGCCCGAGAAAAGCTCGTTATACTCCTTGATACGCATAAACTTAATTATTCTGAGCTTCATTACGAAGTGGTCGATAAGCTCTTGCGCGCCCTCCTCGGTCAAAATTCCGCGGTCGATGTCGCGCTGTATATAAATATCGAGGAAAGTCGAGTTTCTGCCTATCGACATAGCCGCGCCGTTCTGGTCCTTGACCGCGGCAAGATAGCCGAAATACAGCGCTTGTATTGCCTGCTGCGCGGTTTCGGCGGGCATGGAAATATCGTAGCCGTAAATCTGCGCGAGCTTTTTAAGATTATCGAGCGCGCGAATCTGCTCGGACAGTTCCTCTCTGTCGCGGATTTTGTCGGGCGTCATTATGCCGTCTTTTAAAAGTCTGTCGCGCTCCTTGCACTTGATAAGATAGTCCGCGCCGTAGAGCGCGACACGGCGGTAATCGCCGACAATTCTGCCTCTGCCGTAGGTGTCGGGCAGACCCGTGAGAATATGCGCGCGGCGGGCGCGGCGCATTTCGGGCGTATATGCGTCGTAAACGCCGTCGTTGTGGGTTTTGCGGTAGTGAGTGAAAATATCCTTGACCTCGGGGGAAATTTCGTAGCCGTACATATTGAGCGCCTGCTCCGCCATTTTGATTCCGCCGAAGGGTTGCAAGGCGCGCTTGAAAGGTTTGTCGGTCTGCAAGCCGACAATCTTTTCAAGCTTTTCGTCTATATACCCCGCCGCGTGCGAGGTGAGCGTGGATACCGTTGCCGTATCCGCGTCGAGCACGCCGCCCGCCTTGCGCTCCGCGTCCGAAAGCTTTAAAATTTCGTCCCAGAGTTTTTGCGTCGCCTTTGTGGGCGGAGCGAGAAACTCCCCGCCGCCCTCATAGGGGGTATAGTTGTTCTGTATAAAATCGCGGACGTTGACTTCTCCGTCTTCGCTCCACTTCGAGGGTTTGAAGCCCTCCCATGCTTTGAATTTCATAGTTTTACCTCGTTAAAATTTTTCTTGCGTTTTCAACGCGTTCGCCGCTCGGCGGCTCGCACCCCTTCAAAGGGTACGCTATGTTCATTTTTTCGTACTTGACTTCGCCCATATTGTGATAGGGCAAGACCTCGACTTTCTTTACCGTCGGAAGCCCGTCGATAAAGCTTTTGAGTTTATGGAGATATTCGTCGTTATCGGTAATTCCCTCCACAAGAACGTGCCTTATCCAGATATCCACGCCCTTTTCGGAGAGATATCTTGCAAATTCCAGCACGTTTTTGTTCGAATGACCCGTAAGCTTTTTATGCTCGTTATCGTCGATATGCTTGATATCGAGAAGCACCAAATCGGTATATGCAAGCAGTTTGTCAAGCTGAGCTTTATCGAAGATTATTCCCGACGTGTCTATCGCGGTGTGAATTCCGTTCGCTTTTAATATGCGGAAAAGTTCGCAAATAAATTCAGACTGCAACAGCGGTTCCCCGCCAGAAACGGTCACTCCGCCGCCGTTCGAGATATAGCTTTTGTATCTCAGCGCGCGGGCGGCTACCTCTTCCGCGGTGTAGCGCATTCCGCCGCCCGTACCCCATGTGTCGGGGTTGTGGCAGTATTTACAGCGCATTGGGCAGCCCTGCATGAATATTACGAACCTTATGCCCGGTCCGTCGACCGTACCGAAGGATTCGAACGAGTGAATTTTACCTATCATAAGAAAACAAAAAGGACTATTACGAATAAATAGCCCAGACGAACGACTTCTCTCGCAAAAACGGCTTCCTTGCGGTATGTCCGCAAACTCGTCAGTTGCCGTTTGCCTTTCAGTTACAATCACATTATAGCAATCACTTTGCGCTTTGTCAATAGAAAAAACACAAAATGTTGTACAATTATTTTTAATTGAATACTATATATTGTGTACACTTCTATTCCGAGGGCTTGTCCTCTTCGGGCGCGGGCTTTTCCGCCCGCTTATTCAGCTTTTTGTTGCGCCTTTGAAGGGACACCACAAGCACGGCGTTGACAAGAGTCAACACCAGCACCGAAATGCAAAGTATTACGACGGTCAGTTCTTCCGCGCTTGCCGCAAGTATGTTCATTTCTTGAAAAACTCCTTATAAATCGCTTTTATACAGCTTTCGTAATCGTCGTCCTTTACGCCAACCACCACGTTGAGCTCGCTCGTGCCCTGGTCAATCATTTTGACGTTTATTCCCGCCTCCGCCATAGCCTTGAAAAGCCGTGCGGAAGTTCCGACGGACGAGGACATGCCGTGTCCTACCGTCGCGATTAACGCCACTTTTTCTATTACACGCAAAACGTCGGGCTCGACCGCCTTTTTTATGCCGTCGGTTATTCTTGTAAGCCTTTCCTTATCCAGCGCGTCGCCTGGGATTACGAGCGACATTGTGTCTATGCCCGAAGGGATATGTTCGAGGGGTATACCCTCGTCCTCGATTACCGAAAGCACCTTACGCATAAAGCCGATTTCGGAGTTCATTAAGGACTTTTCGACGTAAATTACCGTGAAGTTCTTTTTGCCCGCAATGCCCGTAACAACGTTTCCGCTTTGGATAAAGCGCGAGGTCGGAACTATCGTCGTGCCCTCGTCCCCGGGACGGAAGGTATTCTTTATTAAAATTGGGATATTCGCCTTGCGCACGGGGAAAATGGATTCGCTGTGCAATACGTCCGCACCCATATAGCTGAGCTCGCGCAGTTCCTTATAGGAAAGCGACTTTATCTGTTCGGGATTGTCTACTATGCGGGGGTCGCACGCGAGGAAGCCCGAAACGTCCGTCCAGTTTTCGTAGACGTTGGCGTTCACGGCGCGCGCCGCTATCGCGCCCGAAATATCCGACCCGCCGCGGGAAAAGGTTTTAACTTTGCCGTGGACATCCACGCCGTAGAAGCCGGGTAAAACCGCCCTTTTTGTGCCCGCCACCGCCGAGGACACCGCTTTATAAGTTTTGTCGCCGTCAAGTTGACCGTGCCCGTCGAAGAACACGACATTTTCCGCGTCGACGAACTTCGCGCCGAGCGCTTCCGCCATTATTACGGCGGAGAGATATTCGCCACGCGATGCGGTAAAATCGATGCTCCCCTCTTCTATTATGCGCTTTTCGGTCGCGTCGAGGACGGCGCCGATATCGAGCTTTAAGTCGAGCTGTTTTACAATGCCCGTAAAACGCGCGCGGACGGGGGCGAAGCTTTTCTGTATCCCGCCCGTGCTTTTCAGCTCGTTAAAGCACGCGTAGAGTAAATCGGTTATCTTTTTATCGCCCGAATATCTTTTGCCGGGCGCGGAAACGACGACGACCCGCCTTTCCCTGTCGCTTACTATAATTTTTTTGACCGACGCTATAACGTTGGCGTCAGCCATAGACGTTCCACCGAATTTACAAACCTTAATTGCCATAAACAACCTTTTCCCTTTTTCGGCGAAAAAGGGTTTTATTTATTTTTATGAAACGTAAAAACTTTTAGTGATAAACATACTGCCCGCACCGTGGAGCGGGCAGAAAATTTAAATGTTGAGCAAGAAAACCGACAACGCCGCAATCAGCAAGGCAAGCAGCTTCATGGGGATATTCGTCGTGAAGAAATTCTTTATAAATTTTCCGATTTTTTTCATAGCTTCTTACCTCCTTAAAACTTCGATTCGGCGGTCAAATCCGACCAGTAGTAATCGCTGAGCGCTTCCTTGATATCGGTTGCGTCGGCGTATTTTTTCTTTATCGAGCCGTTTTTCACAATCGAGATAATGCCCGTTTCCTCCGAAACGACGATTGCCGTTACGCTTGCGACCATGGTCACGCCGAGCGCCGCGCGATGGCGGCTGCCCATTTCCTTGGGCAGATTTTCGTCCTGCGCGAGTGGAAGGAAGCAGCCAGCCGCGTACAGCTTGTTGCCCTCTATCACCAGCGCGCCGTCATGCAGGGGCGCTTTGGGGTAGAACACCGCCTCCACCATCTGCGAGGTTATCTTCGCGTTAATTACAGTACCGCTTTCGATTATGCCCTCGGGCAGGTTGTCGTTGGAGAGAACTATCAGCGCGCCTATGTCGTTTTTGGACATATTCTGAACCGCGCGGACTATCTCGTCCATTATAAGCTCGACGCCGGTTACCGTCACGGGCTCCGCCTTACTCTTCTTTTTAACGCCCGAATCGAGCAGCGAGCGCTTGATTTCGGTGTGGAACATTGTGAAAACAATCAACGATATCATTGCGATTACGAGCAGTAAAAAGCCCGAATCCAAATCCTCCGAGAAGGCGAGCGTTATGCCGCCGAAGAGTACGAAAAACACTATAAGCCCGATAAACTTCGTGGCTTTGTTGTTTTTAAGCACCTTGAACATGAGATAAAAAAGTATTGAAAAAAGTATAAGTTGCAAAACATAGGCGAGCCATTTTTCGCCGAAGCTGTTGCCGAAATCTATTAAGTGCTGTTGTATGTCAATCATACTTCGTCTCCGTGGAATAAGTTATTCTTATTATATAATTTCGAGTAAAAAAAATAAAGCATTTAACATACTTTATTCGAAAAATATTTTATTGTTTACGTTGCCGAGCGCACTTTGCGGAGTTATAATTCCGCTTTTTACGTCCGAAATAGCGGCATATATCGCCGAAACGTAAATTTTAAGCTTATCCTCGCCGATTGCGCGCGCCTGTTCGCGGCTTTTTTTTACGCCGTACTCCTTCATTTTCAGAAGGGAAGAAAGCTGCGCGTCGCCCGCGCCCGAGGCTATGACCGTAAGCAGATTTTTAAAGTACGAAAACAGCCCCGAAAGCAGATTGATTTCGTCGCCCGTCTTTCGGCAAAGCTCGGACTGTATGCTCAAAAATTTGTCGAAATCACGGCGCGCGACGGCGTTCGTCATTTCGTAAATGCGGTAATCCGCGTCCTTGTAGACAAGCCCGTCCACGTCCTCGCGGGTGAGCGTTCCCGAGCCCTTGTAGTCGATTAACTTTTCGGTTTCGAGCGCGACGCGCGACATATTGCAGAGGCAATACCTTGCGACAAGCGCGCACAAATCGACGCTTGCGGCAATGCCCGCGTGTTTGAGGGTGAGATAAACCCACTTCGCGACCGTCTCTTCGTCGGCTTTGCCGCAGTCGACGTACGTCACGCACTTTTTGCGCTTTAACTCCGCGCCCTTGCGGGTTTCGGCGTTAACTATCAAAAGTATGCTCGTCGAAGGGAAATTTTCAAAGGTTTTTTTGAGGTGGTTTTCGTACTCGCTTTCCGAGGGGTGAAACTCCGTCACCTTGACAATTCTCTTCTCCGCCATGAACGGAAAGCTTTCGAGCGCGGAGGTAAGGTTGGAAATCGCGCTACCCTTCAAGCTTTCGCCGTCAAAGCAGGTAAAATTGAGCTCGGGCATTTCGAGGAAGGCTTTCAAAATCATTTCCTCCCCCTTCATTCTGAAATAGGCGTCGTCGCCCTCCAAAAGATAAATTTGTTTTGCGCCCTGCGCTATGTCGCCTTTCAGCTCTGTATACTTCATATTTCTACTTCCCGACACAGAATTTTTCGAATACTGTGCTTATTATCTGTTCGTTTGCGGTTTCGCCCGTAATTTCGCCGAGGCTGTCCCACGCGTCCTTTATATCTATGGCAAGAATATCCGGCGTAAAAATACCGACGTTCTCTATCGCGGAATTTAACGACTGTTCGGCGCGCAAAAGCGCGGAATAGTGCCTCTCTTCGATTATATAGGCTTTGTCGAGGGTGAGCTCGCCGACGGTTTTTTCGGCTATCAGCCCTTTCAATTCTTCCAGCCCCGCGCCCGTCTTTGCGGACACGACCGCGTCGAATTCGCCCTCGGGCGAGGACAAATCGCATTTATTGAACACGCGGATAATGCTTCCCGTAACGCCGTCGGGCACAGCCTCGCCGTTTCCGTCGGTAACCGAAACCACCACGTCCGCGGAGGTAATTATTTTCTTCGCGCGGTCAATGCCTATGCTTTCGACCATGCCCGCCCGCTCGCGTATGCCCGCGGTGTCGACAAGGTTGTACTTTATGCCGTTTATCTGCAAATCGCCCTCGACCGCGTCGCGGGTGGTGCCCGCCTCGTCCGAAACTATCGCCTTGTCGTAGCCTAAAAGCGCGTTCAAAAGCGAGCTTTTGCCCGTGTTCGGCTTTCCGCAGATTGCTACGGTCACGCCGTCTTTTATCTTTTTGCCGCACGCATAGGTCGAGGACAGTTTTTTAAGCTTTTTTGCGGCTTCTTCTATCGACGCGTGAATTTTTTCCGCGTTCAGTCCGTCGAGGTCCTCCTCGGGATAGTCTGAATCCGCCGCGATTTCGGCGAGAATATCGGTGAGCGCGGACTGCAATTCCTTAATTTCCGCCGTAAGCTTTTCGCCGTACAGCATGCTGCCCGCGCGGAGCGACGCGAGGCTTTCGGCGTTTATCATGTCGATCATGCCCTCCGCCGAGGACAGCGAAAGCTTGCCGTTTATGAAGGCGCGCTTGGTATACTCGCCCTTCTCCGCCGCGCGCGCGCCGAGCGATATCGTTTTTGAAAGTATTCCGCGCGCTATCCTCACGCCGCCGTGGCAGTGGAATTCCACCACGTCCTCGCCCGTGAACGATTTGGGCGCCTTGAAATATACGCACATGCCGAAGTCGGTGAAATCCCCGCCGTCGATATTGCCCGCGTACATTACGTTCGGCTGAAAGTCCTTTATTTTGCCCGCGGGGGCGAACATTTTTTCGGCTATGGCAAGCGAGCCCTCGCCGCTGAGTCTTATTATCGCCACGCCGCCCGTGCCCGCGGCCGTGGATATTGCGGATATTACGTCATTCATTGCTTTAAGTATAGCACCAAAAGTTTTCCCGCGCAACAAAAAAGGCGCTTTAAATAAGCGCCTTGAATTTAATTGTCGAATTCGTCGAACGGCGAGCTGCCCGAATTGTCGCCCTGACCGCCGAAATCGCCGAACGGGTCGTCGGTCTTGGTCTGCGGGCGCTGATAGGGGTTGCCGTTTTCGTAGGGGTTTCTGTCGTAGGGATTCCGGTTGTAATACTGCTGTTGCTGTTGGTAAATGCGGTACTCGCGCGCTTGCTTTGCGACAAGAAATTCGCGGTAGTTCACGCCCTTGTTGTTCCTCACGACGAAGAACAGTATGCCTTGTATGGGGAAAAGTATGCTGGTAATCGTGAAGAGAACGTGTCTTCTGCACGCGTAGGTCTGGAAGAAGCACACCAAAAGCACCACTCTCATTAGCATGAACACGAGTTCGAGCAGGCTGAGGATATATTCGTACATATAGTTGTACACCCACGCCGCCCACTTCAAATTCGAGGGCACGATTCCGAGGTCGTACATATAGATGGGTTCGCCGAGGTATTCGCCCTTTATGATAGGGTCTATATCGCTTCCGATAATTACGTAGCATGCGACGTAGTAGAACACGAACAGCCCGAAAAGCAACGCCTCGTACACGGCCGCCGCAATCGCGATTTTTTTCGTGTCCATATTGTAGAATTTATTTTTCTGGGCACATACGCCGATATAGTATGTGTTCAGAAAAGGTATGAACGCCATCCATTTGTTTTTATAGCCCTCGCGCGAGGCGATAATGAAAAGCGCTATGGCTTGAAAAGCGAATACCAGCGCAAAACACAGCCCACCTATGAGAAACTGTATCCAGAATGTGTCGGTAAACGCCGCCGCGTACGACGCGTATTGAAAGAAATCCATAAACTCTCCCGAAACTTAATATATAACTATTGTATTTGCCTTTATTGTAAAAATTAAAATTGTTTTGTGAAATTATTGTTAAATTTAAAACAGCTCCACCCCGTAGTCCACGTTTTCGAGGGTCAGACCGTTCGCGGGCATCGTCTTGCCGACGGCGGAACGGTCGCACTCTTCAAGCGAGCGCAAGACGTCCTCTTCCGTCAATCTGCCCGCGGCATAGTAAAGCATCGTCCCGACGAGCGTTCGCACCATATTGTACAAAAAACCGTTGCCGCAGACCGAAATTTCGACGTCCGTACTGCCGCGGCTTTCGCCTATATAAACGCCGATCGAGTAAATCTCGCGCACGGTGGTCTTTACTTGCGAGCCCGCCGCGCAGTACGCCTTGAAGTCGTGTTCGCCATTAAACATTTCAGCCGCTTTTTTAAGCTTTTGCAAATCGATATTATATTTTATCCACGCCGAATATCTGTCCTTTAACGGGTTTCTGCGGCGGGAAAGATACAAGCGGTAGCAATATGTCTTTTTCTTCGCGCTTCTGACCGCGTCGAAGCCGTCGGGCGCGGCGGAGGATTTAAGCACGCTTATATCGGCGGGAAGTCTGAAATTCAAAGCGTCGGCAAATCTTTCGGGCGGTACCGTTGTTTCCGCGTCGAAATGGCAGACCTGCGCCGCCGCGTGCACGCCGCTGTCCGTTCTGCCGCTCGCCGTGACGCAAACGTCGGCGCCCAGCGTTTCCTTTAATGCCTTTGTAAGCTTTTCCTGCACGGTGACCGTGTTGCTCTGTATCTGCCAGCCGCCGTAGTCCGTGCCGTCGTATGCGACGAGTAAAACGTATCTCATTCAGCTAAGCCTTATAAACTCGTAAATTTCGGGGAATATGCGGTACGCGTAAAAATTCAGCAGCACGACGCCCGTAATGAGTCCCGCATACAAAATGAATATTATCAAATCACGCCAACCGAATTTCAGCTTTTTGTATTTCGTTCTGTTCTTCGAGCCCGAGTAGCACCTTGCGTCCATTGCGTCGCCAAGCTCTTCGGCGCGGCGGAACGCGCTTATCAAAAGGGGAATCAATATGGGCACGATTGCCTTAATGCGCTTGAAGATATTCCCGCTTTCGAAGTCCGCTCCCCTCGCCTTCTGCGCGGAAATAATACGGTTGGTTTCGTCTATGAGCGTGGGTATAAACCTCAGCGCAATTGACATAATCAGCGCGAGCTCGTGCACGGGAAACCTTATCCATTTGAGTGGGGTTAGCAGACTTTCTATTCCGTCGGTAAGCTCCACGGGCGAGGTCGTCAGCGTTAAAAGCGCCGAGCCCATTACGAGGAAAAACAGTCTTAAAATGAAAAATACGGTAAATATTACGCCCTCGCGGTAGATTTTTATTATCCACCACTCTACGAGCAAATGCTCGCCGCCGTGGAAAAACAAATTCAGCACCGCGGTGAAAATCAACAGAAAAATTATCGCTTTGACCGAGCGCAAAACGCTGCCGAGAGGCACGCGCGAGGCGATTACCGCCGCTACGAGCACTACGAAGCCCAATAGCAGCGAATAGAAGTTATTCGCTAAAAACAGCGCAACTATATAGGCTATCAGCGCGAGCAGTTTGATGCGGGGGTCGGCTTTGTGGACAAAGGATTTTGTAGGATAGTATTGACCGAAAGTCACGTCGTTAAGCATTTTCGCCGCCTCCGTAAATTTCGATTATTTTGCGCGAGAAGTCCTCCGCAGTGCAGTCGCACTCCACCTCCACACCCGACTTTTCGAGCTCGGCGCAGATTTTGGAGGTCAAAGGCACGTCCAGACCGAGGGATAAAATTTCGTTGCCGCGCGCAAAAAGCTTTGACGGGCTTTCTGCGAACACGACCTCACCGCCCGCGATAACCGCGGCTTTCGTGCAGTTTTCGGCGACCTCGTCCATATCGTGGGAAACAATTATAACCGTGTTGCACCACTCGCGATGAAGCTTGTGCAACAGCTCCATTATCTCTTTTTTGCCCAGCGGGTCGAGCCCCGCCGCGGGCTCGTCGAGTATCAATATGCGGGGCTTGGTGACTATTACGCCCGCAATCGCGACGCGGCGCTTCTGTCCGCCCGACAAATCGAAGGGGGACTTGTCCTTAACCTCGTTGTAGTCGAGCCCGACGATTTCGATGCTTTCCCTTACGGCTTTTTCAACCTCCTCGGCGCTCAGTTTTTTATTGAAGTTTTTTAGTCCGAAAGCAACGTCCGCAAAGACACTTTCGGCGAAAAGCTGATATTCGGGATACTGGAAAACCATGCCGACGTTTGCGCGAAGCGCCTTAAAGTCGGTTTTCTTGTCGGCAAGGTTGAATTGCCCGACGGTGATTTCGGGCAAAACGGGCGCGGGCCGACCCTTTTTTACTTTCTTTCTGCGGTATTTCTTTTCCGCTTGCGGAAGCTTTATCAGCGCGTTCAAGTGCTGCACGAGCGTCGATTTGCCGCTTCCCGTGTGTCCTATTATTCCGAAGAACTCGCCGTCGTCGATATGCAGATTTATCCCCTTCAACGCCTTGGTTGCAAACGGTGATTTCTTCGAATATGTGAAGGTCAGATTTTTTACGTCTATATCCCACTCGTGGGAAGAATTTATTTCGGCGGGGCTTGCGGGCGAGGACTTCGCGTTTGAAATGCCGCGCGCGGAAAGATTTTTTATAATGCCCTCCGCAAGCTCTTCGGGGCGCAGAACGTTGTCTAATTTCATGCCCGCGCCGTTAAGGGTGTTTATTATTTCGGTTATGCGCGGAAGGCAGAGGTTATACATTTCCAGCCTGTCCCCGCTTTCGAAAATTTCTTCGGGGGTGCCTTGAAGCACTATTTCGCCGCGGTTCATGACGATTGCGCGGTCGGCGAGCAAAGCCTCTTCCATAAAGTGTGTAATGAGTATTACCGTTATGCCCTCCTCTTTATTGAGGCGGCGGACAACCTCGATTACTTCCCGCCTGCCCTTGGGGTCGAGCATTGCGGTCGATTCGTCGAGTATTAAAATTTCGGGCTTGACCGCGAGCACGCCCGCGACGGCTATGCGCTGTTTCTGTCCGCCCGAAAGACGGGTGGGCGTCGAACGGCGGTATTCCTCCATACCGACCGCCTTTAAAGCCCATTCTATTCTTCTGCCTATTTCTTCGCGTTCTATGCCTATGTTTTCGGGCCCGAAGGCGACGTCGTCCTCTACAATCGAGGCGACCATCTGGTTGTCTGGATTCTGGAAAACTATTCCGACGTGCTTTCTTATTTCAAGGGAATTTTTTCCCTCGGCGACGTCCAGACCCAAAACGGTTATCTTGCCGGCGTCGGCTTCCAAAAGTCCGTTGGTCAGCCTTGCAAGCGTGGACTTGCCGCTTCCGTTGTGTCCGATAACGGAGAGGAACTCGCCCTTTTTGACGGTGAGGCTTACGCCGTTCACCGCGAAAACGCCGTCCGAGCCCGGATATGAAAATTTTACATTCTCGAAAACTATTGCTTCTTGTTCGGTCATAGGTAAATTATAGCATTAAAAATTGATTTTAACAACAAATTGCGCGCGGTTTGACGTGATAACGAGGTAAAATTTTTTTGAATTATATTGACAATTTATATGTATTAAGTTATAATAATGTATGGCAATTATATTGCCTCAAATGTAATTTATTAAAATTTATTTCGGAGGTTTTTAATGAAAAAATTGACTATCGACGGTAATACCGCCGCCAGCCATGTTGCGTACGCTTTTTCGGAAGTAGCCGCCATTTATCCCATTACCCCCTCATCGCCTATGGCGGAGGTTGCGGACGAATGGGCGACCGCGGGCAGAACCAACATGTGGGGTCAGAAGGTTAAGATTGCGGAAATGCAGTCGGAAGGCGGCGCTGCGGGCGCCGTGCACGGTTCCCTTTGCGCGGGCGCTTTGACGAGCACCTACACCGCTTCGCAGGGACTTTTGCTAATGATTCCCAACATGTACAAAATATCGGGCGAGCTTATGCCCATGGTTATGCACGTTTCGGCGCGCGCGCTTGCGGCGCACTCGCTGAACATTTTCGGCGACCACGCGGACGTTATGGCTTGCCGTCAGACCGGCTTCGCAATGCTGTGCGATTCGTCCGTTCAGGAAGTTATGGATTTGGGTCTTGTCGCCCACCTTGCCACGCTTAAAGCGAAGGTTCCCTTTATCAACTTCTTCGACGGTTTCAGAACATCGCACGAGGTTGCGAAAATCGACGTCTGGGACGAAGCCGACGACTACGCGGAAATCAGGGCGATTTGCGAAAAGGTCGGCTTAGCCGCGGATATAGCGGACTTCAAGTCGCGCGCGCTCAACCCCGAACACCCTATACAGAAGGGCACCGCCCAGAACGGCGATACTTATTTCCAGAACAGAGAGACGGCGAACAGCTATTACGAGGCTACCCCCGCTATCGTTCAGAAAATGATGGACGTAGTTTCGGCTAAATGCGGCAGACACTATCACTTGTTCGACTACGTCGGCGCGCCCGACGCAAGAGAAGTCGTCGTATGTATGGGCTCGGGCTGCGAAACCATCGAAGAATCCATAAATAAACTCAACGCTTCTGGCAAGAAGTACGGTCTTGTCAAAGTTCGTCTTTACAGACCTTTCGTAGCGGACGCGTTCGTCGCGGCGCTGCCCAGAACGGCAAAGAAAATCGCCGTACTCGACAGAACGAAAGAGCCCGGCTCCCTCGGCGAGCCCTTGTATCTCGACGTTTGCTCGGCGCTGCTCGAAAAAGGAATTTCGAATATCAAGGTCGTAGGCGGAAGATACGGCTTGGGTTCGAAGGAGTTCACCCCTTCCATGGTGCTCGCGGTTTACAAAAACCTCGAACAGCCCACGCCGAAAAACCACTTCACTATCGGTATCTATGAGGACGTTACCAACTCCTCGCTCGACTTCTCCGAGAAGTTCGACGCCGCACCCGCGGGCTCGACGAGCTGTAAATTCTACGGTCTCGGCTCGGACGGTACCGTCGGCGCGAACAAAAACTCGATCAAGATTATCGGCGACCACACGGACAAGCACGCGCAGGCTTACTTCTTCTACGATTCGAAGAAGTCGGGCGGTATCACCGTATCGCACCTCCGTTTCGGCGACTCGCCCATTCAGTCCGAGTACCTTATCGATTCGGCTGACTTCGTTCAGTGCTCCAACCCCTCGTACGTTACCCGCTACGACATGACGGGCGACATCAAGGACGGCGGCACGTTCCTTATCAACACGAACGCCACGACCGTTGAAGAGCTCGAACACTTCCTTCCCGCGAAGGTTAAACGCGATATCGCCAAAAAGCACATCAATCTGTACGTTATCGACGCAATCAAAATTGCCGCAGACCTCGGACTGAGAGGCAGAACGAACACCATTTTGCAGTCGGCGTTCTTCCGCGTCAATCCCCAGATTATGCCCTATGACAAAGCTATCGAGTACATGAAGTACATGGCTAAAAAATCGTTCGGCAGAAAGGGCGACGCGGTCGTTCAGATGAACTACAACGCGATTGATTCCGCCGCGGGCGACAACCTCGTCAAAATCGACGTTCCCGCAGAGTGGGCTAAGGCAACCACGGGCGCGGAAATGGTCAAGGGCGCGAACAACGCTTACTATCAGGAAATTATCAAACCTATCCTCTACCTCGAAGGCGACAAGCTTAAATCGTCGCAATTCAACGCAGACGGACACGTTCCCACGGGTACTACCAAATACGAAAAGCGCGGCGTCGCGGTGCTCGTTCCCGAAATTATCGTGGACAAGTGTATCCAGTGCGGCACTTGCTCGTTCGTATGTCCCCACGCTTGTTTAAGACCCGCGCTCGTCAAGACCGGCGACGCTAAGCCCGAAACGCTTGAAACGAAAGCGGCAATCGGTCTGCCCGGCTACGAGTACAAAATGCAGGTTTCTCCCCTTGACTGTATGGGCTGCGGCGTGTGCGCCACGGTCTGCCCCGTTAAAGACGGCGGAGCTATCAAGATGGTTCCTCTTGCGGAGGCGCTTGAAAAGGGCGAGGACAAAAACTGGGAATTTGCAGTCGAACTTCCCGACGCGGACACCTCCAAATTCAAGAAAGACACCGTCAAGGGCTGTCAGTTCGCTACTCCGCTGTTCGAGTTCTCGGGCGCGTGCGCGGGCTGCGGCGAAACCCCTTACGTCAAGGTCGTTACCCAGCTGTTCGGCGAGGATATGGTTATCGCGAACGCGACGGGCTGTTCGTCGATTTACGGCGGCTCCTCCCCCACATGCCCCTACACCACCAACAAGAAGGGTCACGGCCCCGCTTGGGCGAACTCGCTGTTCGAGGACAACGCGGAGTTCGGTTACGGCATGAACCTTGCTTACAGCGCGAGAAGAAACCACGTCAAGGCGAAGGTTGCAAAGCTTGCTGAAATCTGGGACAACGAGGAAGGCAAGAAGGCTTGTAACGCTTATCTCGAAGCGTTCGAGGACAGAGAACCCTCGAAGAAGGCTTCCGAGGAGCTTGTAAAGGTATTGCACGAAAACCTCGACAGCAACAGCGAAACCGCTGCGCTTTTGAAAGATATTCTCTCGGTTAAATCCAAGGTTGCAAAGCTTGCAAAGACCTGGACCAACTACTCCGACGGACAAGAGGCGAGCGAATCGTTCGTCAAAGCAATCGAAACCTACTCCCTCATTAAAGAAATTCTCGACGCCAAGGACTGCCTTGCCAAGAAATCCATCTGGATATTCGGCGGCGACGGCTGGGCTTACGATATCGGTTACGGCGGTCTCGACCACGTTCTCGCTTCGGGCGAAGACGTAAACGTGCTCGTTCTCGACACCGAGGTATACTCCAACACCGGCGGACAGGCTTCCAAGGCGACCAACATCGGCGCGGTTGCGAAATTTGCTTCCGCGGGCAAGAGAATTAAGAAAAAGGATTTGGGCATGATTGCCAAATCCTACGGATATGTGTACGTTGCGCAGGTTGCAATGGGCTCGAACCCCGCTCAGCTTTTAAAAGCTTTGACCGAGGCGGAAGCTTACCACGGCCCCTCGCTCATAATCGCGTATGCGCCTTGTATCAACCACGGTATCAACATGACGAAGAGCCAGCTCGAAGAAAAGGCGGCAGTCGACTGCGGATACTGGCAGCTTTACAGATACAACCCCGACGGCGAGAAGTTCACGCTTGACTCCAAGGAGCCTAAGGGCGACTACCAGGCGTTCCTTGCGGGCGAAACGAGATACGCTTCGCTTGCCAAGACGCAGGGCGCGGACGTTGCGAACGACTTGTTCAAGAGAACGGAAGAGTCGGCTAAGGAAAGATACGAAACTTACAAAAAGCTTTCCGAAGACGGCAAAACCGAATAATTAAAAAGTTTACCGCCCGAACCTTTCGGTTCGGGCGGTATTTTTTTAGTCGCCTTTTGCATTTATAATTGCGCTCACTATTCCGCAGATTATGCCGCCGACGGGAAAAACCACCCAGCCGGGGTGCCACCACCCGCCGACAAACCCGAGCACCAAAAACAGCGCCGCCCCGAACATCATTACCGCGCTGCACACAGCTTCTTTTATTTTCGAGCGAGCCGTGCCCTCCTTTTTTATCTGCTTGTTGTATTCCGAAACGTTGTACTTTGTACGCTGTATTCCGTAATACACCAACCCGCCGACAAGACATGCGAACACGGCTAAAAACACCGCCGCGACATAGCAGTATAATGCGTCGCTTCCGTCCTTCAAGTCGATTATGCTCGACAAAACGACAATGAAAATGACATCCGCAATAATACCCGTAACAAGCAACGCAATCGCCAGATTAAACCTTTTCGTAAACGCCTTTACTTCCCTTTCGTCAAATGCCAGGTCCACCTCGGGGTGCTCCTTTTTGAAATTATCGTGCTTTATTCCGAAGAAAACAAACAAAAATATTCCCGCAGCGACGAATACCAAAACGGCGGTAACAGATAGCACGTCCATAATTTCCATACCGTAGGCAAGCGCAACGCCCGAAAGCGCGGTAAACAGCGCCGCCCCGAACATTATCAGGAATATACCCGCCGCCATACTCTTTGAAAACGTATTCATATGCGCGCCGAACTCGGCGGCGTCGGTCGGGGTTTTACAAGACGTAAGGTCGCCGCGCACCAGCTCGTCAAGCGTGACGGAAAACACGTCGCAAATGCTTATCAGCTTGTCGGTTTCGGGATACGCCTCGCCCGTCTCCCACTTTGACACGGACTGCCGCGATACGCCGAGACGGTCGGCGAGCTCCTCTTGCGTGATTTTGTCGCGCTTTCTCAAATAATGCAGATTTTCGGATAATTTCATAATTCCCTCCGTAAATTTTGACTTAATTATAATTTTTCGCGGCGTTTTATTCAACCAACTTCGCTATGCAAACTTAAATTTTTTGCGCAACCTACGGTTGCAATTTAAAAAGCCCCCGCTAGCGGGGGCTTTTTATTCGGTTTTGTATTAGTTCCAGTTGCCGAGGAAGTTCAAGACCACATAAGGCGCCTTATACAAGTCGTTGGGCGACTTATCTTCTTCGTCTGCTACCACTATCGACCATCTCGTCTTCGTGTCGAGGTTGAGGTATCCCTCACTCTCGATATATTCGCTGTGACGGCGGAGGTTGGTTTCGTTGAATACTTCGGAATCATAGTTCGAGTTGTACTCTTGCATAAGTCCGATACACTTCGTGACGGATACGTCCGCATTGCCCGAGTAGTTGCCTACGATAGGCGAAGCGTTTTTGACGGAGTTGGTTCTTATCTCGCCCTGAATATCGAGTATCGCAAGGGAAATACATCTCGTAATGACAAGCTTACCCGCGCCGCCCTTATGATAGCCGAGCATACCGCCGAGCCTCGACGAGCCGGGAGCAACCGCAGTCTTCAACGTGCCCGCATAGTAACATCTTTCAATTCTGAGCGAGTCTACCGCATAGTTGTCTTCCCACGAAGCAACCATACCGCTGCCTTCGCCCGTGCTGCCCGCGTCGATATCCGAACGAACGTAGCAGTTGTCGATTGAAATGCTGTTTCTGTAATGCTGAACGTAACCGATAAGACCCGCTACGCGCTGGGTGCCCGCAATCTTGTGTTCCGCATCGTTCACGATGGAAATCTGCGAGATATACAGAGGATATACGGTGCCCTTTCCGTCGGTGGTTCCGCCAACATGACCGATAAGTCCGCCTACGCGCTTGGTACTCTTGATGTTGTAGTTCGTGAACGCCAAATTGTAGAAGTAACCGCCCGTGCACTCGGAGACAAGACCGACCTTTTCACCCGCTTTTTCCGCGGTTATGGAAATGTTGTCGAACTTGACGTTCATAAGCGTACCGCCCGCAACCTTGTAGAACACGCCTACGTTTTTGTCGGTTTTGTCGGTGCTTATAGTGAGGTTCGAAACCGTGTGACCGAGACCGTTGAGCACGCCCGTGAAGTTCGCTTTGCCGACCTTGTATTCTACGCCGGTAAAGTCAATGTCGCCCGTAAGCATATAAATCGTCTGCGAAGGCACTTCGTCGCCGAGCTTTTCGCCGCCCGCAACTTTCATGAATTTCTCTGCGGTGTCGATTTCAACTTTGTTGATTTTTACGCTGTAAACTTCGGAGGTTATTTCGCCGTTTGCGTTTGCAAGCGCAAAGTAAACGTAATATTCGCCGTTGTTCGCGTTTGCGAATTCGAAGCTAATGCTTGTGTCTCTGAAATCCTTACTTACCACGCCGGTTGCCGACTTGATGTTGTCCTTGGTCAGTTCGAGCGGGGTCGCGGAGGATACCGCATAAAGTTTACCCGTCGCGCTGCTGGGTTCGCCCGCAATCTTGAAGCCGTCCTGATATACGGAAACTACAGGGTCGGACGTAAACGCAACCTGCGCCGAAACGCTTGCAACGTAAATCTTATACGTCATTGTGTTCTTTTTGGTCGTATCGTTTTTGAGCGTTACGGTGTTGGTAATCGTGTAAACGCCGGCAACCGACTGCGTGAAGCCCTTTACGCGAATTGCGGGGGCGTTCGAATCGGTCTGATACATATAAACAGTCGAAACGGTATATTCGGAGTCCTTTAAAAGCTTGTCGCTGTCCCAGTAAAGTCCGTTCTTGACCTTAACCTCCGGCTCCTTGTAAACTCTGTACATATCGACGATATATCTGCCGCCGTCGTCTACTCTTTCGCCGTTCATGTCGACCGTGTAGATATCGCCTATCGAGGGGTCGCCTTGCTTGATTACAAGCGTGAACTCTTTCTCCTTGCTGACGCTGCCGCAAGTTACCTTTGCGGTAAGCTTAACCGTCTTATCCTCGACGGAATCGCGGTAAACGATAGCCATTGCATACTTCGAGCCCGAGGGCGAAACTTCGATATCAGAGGTGTCTATTTTGAGGAATTCTTCGTTCGACGACGTCCACTCAATCGTGGAGTCAATCATTTCGGTGGGGATTTCGAAGTCCTGATAAACCGCGTTTTCGTCGCAGTTCAGCGTAAGCGCTTCGATAGTTCTGTCGACAATCGCCTCTTCCGAGGAAGCCGCGCCGTCGTTCATTAAGTCGTCGGCAAAGAAATGCTTGTATTCCGACCAGCCCGTCTTATTGAGCTCGGAACCCGCCCACGTGTCTTCGCCGAGCTGCTCGTCAATCAGCGCCTCCGCGGCGTCGGACTTCGCGAGTATATCGCGCATGTTAATAGACATATCTTCGTTGCGGTATTTGACGTGAACTCTGTCGGGTTTGAGCTCCGACGTGAGCTTTCCGTCCTTCACAACGATAGCTTCTCTCGCACCGTCGAGGTTATAGGTGTAACTGCCGTCGGCGCCCATAACAACGGGAAGCTGTTTGAACATTGCGGAAGCGTCCAGAACGTCGATTTGCGAAGTGTACGTCTTTCCGCCCGCGCCGAGCGTATCGGCGTTTATCGAGCCTTTAATAACGTTGGTCTTTTTCGACGCGTCGAGCAAGCTGTCCGAAACCGAGCCGCGGTAATTGTCTTTATCCAGCGAAGGAACAAGATTGTCTCTTACCGATATGGTGTTGTTTACGGTATTGAAGCTGTAAGCGTGACGCGAAACGTCTATGTTGGAGTGATTGTCGTCGTTTTTCGTCGAGATTATCTGTCCGTTTTCGTTGACTGCGGCGGAGTTATCATAGCTCGTAACACCCGTCGATTTGATAAAGCCGGGGTTGGAGTTATCGGTAACGCCGTGCATTCTGTTGAAATACGCCAGACAGTTGTAAAGCACAACGTCGCCTTCCATTACCGAACCGCCGAGCTTGAAACCGTTGCCGTCGCCGTCGCGGGTCTTGTAGGGATTGGTGCTCGTCTCGTTTTTATCGAAAATGTCCTTATTATAGGTGGGGAAATACGCGTTACATTCGTCCCTCGTGTATTCGAGGTAACCGTTTTCAAACGCCACGCAGTTATACATTATAACCGCGCCGATATTGCCCGATTCAACCTTTGCGTACAAATCCCAGCCGTCGTCCGAGTTACGGTATGCGATACAGCCGTCGAACACGTTGCCATAGCCTACGGTGAGCTTTGCGGCGAAACCGTCGGCATTTTCGCCGTAGGTCTCGTTGTCGTAATTGTTGTGCGAGGTACAGTTTTTGACGAGGTTGAAACTCGGCCACTGCTTTATGGAGTTGTATTCGCTGTACGACCTTCCGAGCTGTAAGCCCGAGTCGCGGTTGTTGTAGAATTCGCTGTATTCGATGGTGTTGTAGCTGCCGCCGACGTACAGACCGTTGTCGCCCGCGCCGCAGACGTCTATGCCGTACCAGTGAATATAGTCGCCGTAAATTTCAATGCCGCGGTTGGTGCTTGCAAACGACTGCGCGCTGAAATCGAGCACGACTTGCGTATCGGTTCCCGTATAGCCGCTTTGTTCCTTTTCCATTGCCGCATTTACGATTCTTATATATTTGTCGTAAGTGCCGCTGAGGGCTTCGGGCAAACGAATTCGAGAAACCAAGCTGTATGTGCCGGGCAAAAGATACACAGTATCGCCGGGCTTTAAATCTTTGTATTTCTCAGAGTTTTCGTCAAGAAGGTCGCCGATGTGGTAAGGGCGCTCCATTGAGCCGTCGTTTTCGGTGTTGTTCGGCGTAGCGTCGGGCGAAGCGTAATACTTAACCCCGCTCGATTTGGAAGTCGTCGCGCCGAGCGCCGTGCTTATCGTGGTGTACGAGCCGTGGTTTACGGTCTCCGAGGGAACGTACGAACTCTTGTCGCCGCAGCCCGCGAAGGAAACCGCTCCGCAAATCGCCGACGTCGACAATGCGAGCGTAGCTATTGCCGAAAATAATTTTTTATTTGTATTATTCTTTTTCATTAATCTTTACCTCCCCTCGCATTAATATTTGTCAACCATAGTAATACCCGAAACACGAGCTACTCTGTTATACTCTTCACTACCCGCCCAGATTGTATAAGTTCCGGCTTCGGTAATGGTGTAGGTTACAGTGTAAGAAATCTTGCTACCCGCCACCGCGTACATGTTTCCGTTCATCGTTACGTTGACTGCATCGGAAGGTACGCCTTCAAGCAAATCACCGGCGGAATTTTTCAATCCTATGCACGAAGTGTTACTGCTTCCGTTGGAGCAGAAGGTTATAGAAATCGTTCCCGTACCCTGGAAAGTTACGCTGAGCGCGCCGTTTTTCATTTCGAAACCGGTCACCTTGGTAGCGGCAGAGTCCGTTCTGATATTATTTGCGGAAGTAGTGCTTTCACCGCTGAATGTGAGGAACGCATTCGCGCCCGTGAACATGTCTGCGGTAACCAACATTTTGTCGGAAAGCGCGTTTTCGCCTTTCGCCGCATTTGCAAGCGCATTCAAATCGAAGCTGAAATTATGGTCGGTTACTTCGCCCTCTTCGGGGATTATGTCCATAGTTTCTATAAGCTTAATTCTCGTGTTTCTGCCGGTAGGTACTGTTTCAGTATCCGTTTCTACGCTGCCTACGTTACAAATTGTGTAGGTGTCGGCTTTATCAATCGTGAACACGATTTCATTGTAGCTGCTTGTTACAACATAAATGTTTTCAGAAGTCGTTCCGACTTTGCCAGGGGTGACGTTTTCGGAAGTATAAGTGCCTTTGACATACTTTCCGTCCGAGCCCTTAACGGCAATCGAAGATTTGTTCGCGTTACCCGTAGAACGAGCTTGAATTGTCAGCGTGCCGCTTCCGGTGAAAGTTACGCTCATTGCGTCGTTCTTGATTTCAAGACAGCCGTCGTCCGTTCCGGGTCTGAACTTGTGTGTTCCGCCCAAAAGCGTTATGAAGGATTTATCCGACGCCGAGAAATCCGTTTGCGCAAGATCTGTATCCGCGGTGTATGCCCACGTCGTTCCTTCGACTGCAAGAGAATTTCTGACAACCGTTCCGATTACGTTTATTACATATTCGACTTCTACCGATTTGGAAATTTCCGCGCCTTTTGCGTTTACGTCGGTATAGGTAACCGTCGCGCTTCTCGTACCGGGAAGTCCGGTATTCAAATCTTCGACCGTTACGTCTGCGATTGTCAATTCCTTCGTTGCGCCGCTGGCGTAAGTTGCGGTGAAGTTCCAGGTTGCGGAAATCACATCCTCGCCCGCGTCCTGCGAAAGAGTAGCGCCTTCATTCAATGCTATGGAGGCAAGGTCGTCGACAACATAAATATTGACGAACGCTTCGCGGGTGGAATCGGCGATAACTTCGGAAGCTTTGGATACCCAGATTTGATAAACGCCGCCGCCCACGTTCGCTTTGTTGTCGTTGAGGGTTATCTTCTCTTCGCCCTTGTAGAGTGCAACGGAATATTCCGTCGTTACGTTTCCGACCGTTCCGTCCGAGGGGTTGATTTCATTAACTACGATTTTCGTTACGTCGATAAGCGCCGTGGTTGCCTCCGCGCTGAGCGTCACAGTGTCGGAAGTGCCGTCGGCAAGAGTTACTTTGAGTCCGTCGAAATTGACAACCGAAACCGTAACGTCGTACGACTTTTCCAAGGTGACGTCTTTTAATGTATAAGATACTTTTATCGAATAAGTACCGGCCTCGTCCTTGTTGTAAGCGGAGCTGTCAACCGTGTACTCGTTTGCGTTCAGCGTCACGGTCTCCTTTATCTCCGTTTCGGACTTGCCCAGCGACGCCGTTACCACAATACCCTCGGCGGTAAATTCCTGACCGACAAAGTATTCTGTCTTTGCATTGCTTGTGTCAACGTTCAGCGTCTGCAACTTTTTGCTGTTACCGCAGCCGGCAGCTAACGCAATTGCAAAGACCGCTACTGCCGCGAAAATAACAAGCAATACTTTTTTGAATTTGTTCATTTTCTCCTCCATTGATATTTTATCCGTAAAAGCTAAAATTATTTTTTTAAGCATTTTCAGACATATGTATTTTATCATTTATATATTTTCAAGTCAAGGAGTTGATGATAAGATTTTACTTTTTTTGTTGTCATTTTTCGCCATTACGCATTATTTAATGATTGCTTTTTTCTTAAATAGTTGCCCCCGCCCATAACGGACGGGGGCAAAATATAAGCGGATTTTATAAGCCGACTTTAAAAGGGCTTATAAAATCCGCCTGTGCCGTGATATGAAAAAGTATTAACCCGCTTCTCGCAGGTGGGTGCGGCGAAGCGAAACCTCGGACTTTCCGTAAACAGACCTTGCCTATTTCCGCGAACGTACCGCTCCCGATAAAATATTGTGGATTACGAATTTCCCATACCACGAACACCGCAGACCATGTTCACGCATATTATTATATACTATTTATTATAAAAAAGCAACGGTTCTTTTATGCCATAAATTTACTTGATTTTTTAACGCAAAAGCCGTAAAATTATATCAAAGATTTTAACGAGGTTTTTTATGCAAGAAATTTCAGGAGTTATCACACCCACCTCCACACCCTATTCGGAATTTAAAAACCACATAGGCGAAGTCGTGACCATTAAAGGCGCAATTCACAATATCCGCGATATGTCCGACTTTGCCTTTATAATTGTAAGGACCGCGCGCGAGCTTATTCAGTGCGTATACTCGCCCGAATTTTCCGACTTCCGCTTAAACGACAACGTCGTCGAGCAAGCCGCGGCAAAACTTACGGGAAAGGTCGTAAAGAGTGAAACGCGCGACGGCAGCGAGAGATACGAGCTGCAAATCCACGATATAGAAATTTTATCCAAGCCCGCGGATATTCCGCCCGTAGTAATTTCCAAAAAGCAGGTTGTCTGCGATTTGAACGTCAACCTCGACAACCGCCCCGTTACCTTGCGCAACCCCAAAGAACGCGCGGTATTCAAAATTCAGGAGGGTATTCAAAGAGGCTTCCGCGAGTACCTCACTTCGCAGAATTTTACCGAAATTCATTCGCCGAAAATAAACTTTGCGGGCGCGGAGGGCGGCACGAACGTGTTCAAGCTCGACTACTTCGGCAAAACCGTTTATCTTGCGCAAAGCCCCCAGCTTTATAAGCAAGCGCTCGTGCCCGTCTACGAAAGGGTTTTCGAGGTTGCGCCCGTGTTCCGCGCGGAGCACCACGACACCTCGCGCCACCTCAACGAGTACATTTCGATGGACTTCGAAATGGGCTTTATCGACAGCTTTTACGACATTATGAATATGGAAACGGGCGTGCTCAAATACATTATGAATTTGTTAAAGACCGAATACGCCGCCGAAATCGATTTGCTTAAAGTCAGCGTGCCCGAAATTACGACTATTCCTTGCATAAAGTTCAAGGACGCGAAAGAGCTTTGCGTAAAGAAGCTGAAAAACATCACCGACATGAAGGATTTCGAGCCCGAGGAGGAAGCTTTCCTCGGCAAGTGGGCGAAGCAGCAGTACAATTCCGACTTCTTGTTCGTCACGCACTACCTCTCGAAAAAGCGCCCCTTCTACACGATGGACGACCCCGACGACCCCGAGGTCACCCTTTCCTTCGACTTACTCTTCCGCGGCATAGAGATTACCTCGGGCGGGCAGCGTATTCACGACTATAACGAGCAGGTCGAAAAAATGAAAAAGCTGGGCATGAATCCCGACGAATTCGAAACATATCTTATGCTTCATAAGTACGGCGCGCCCCCTCACGGCGGGCTGGGGCTTGGGTTAGAAAGATTGACCATGCACCTTTTAGGCTTCAAGAACGTGCGCTATGCGGCAATGTTCCCCAGAGATATAAACAGAGTTTCACCGTAATTTCAACGGCGGACGGTTTTAAAACCGTCCGCCGTTTCTTTATAAATTTTTTATCGCTTTTTCGATTACCGGCATATACTTCTCTTCGTAGCCCGCGGCGTTGGGGTGCGTACAGTCGCCCATGCCCAAGCCGTAGCTGTCGTTGGTATACTTGTCGCGGTGTTCGGGCAAAAACGTGTCAAGCCCGCTTAGCTCGTACAAATCGCAGACCGCAACGCCCCACTTTTTGCAAAGTTCGACGGCACGTTCGCCGTATAAAATCTGTTCCTTTTCGCCGCGTCTGCCCATTCTGTGCGGGCGGATAAACATCGCTTTCGCGTTAGGAAGATATTTTTTCAGCGCGGACAAGACGTTTTCGAAGCAGTTGGAAAAATTAGTATTTTCCTTGCCGACCTTGAATATATCGAAATTGTCGAAGCCGGACGACATTTCGCCGAGCGGCACGTCGCCGAGGCAGTCGTTCGTAAAGCCGTCGAAGAGAATTATATCGGGCTGAACGCCGTCGTCTATTATCTTTCTGACCTGCTCGACGACCCAGCTTTTCCCCTCGACGAAGCCCACGCGCGCGCCGCCGATACAGTACTTGTACAGTTTGACGCCGTAGTCGCGTTCAAGATATTCGCCGACGCCGAAATTATTGTTGCCCGAGCCGTTGATAATGCTGTCGCCGAAAACAAGTAATTTTTTACCTTTTAAATCAAACATAATTTTCCCCGAAAAAGAAGAAGGGTTCGGATTATTCCGACCCTCCCCTTATCCTATTAATTTGCAGCTTTTCCGCCGCGTGAAATAGCATAGTTTATTGTTATAGAAAAATATCACAAAAATTCGTATTTGTCAATACTTTGTCGAATAATTTTCAATTTTTGTGCAAACTGCACAATTTCACTCCTTATAGAGAAATCTGTGGCAGTTTTCACATTCCAGCGCCTCGCCCGAGGCGAGTTTTTCCTTGCCGACGATTGAAAGCTCCATGCCGCATTTCGAGCAGCGGTCGTTTTTGACCGCGCATATAATGGGGAATATACGCTCGCTCCGCTTGGTTTCGTAGCGCTTCATAACCTCGGGGTTGATATCCTTTGCAAGTTTTTTAAGCTCGGCTTTTACGGCGTCCATTTCGGCAAGCTTGCCGTTTTTGTATTCCTTGTATTTTGCCGAATATTCCTTGTACTGCTCCTGCACGGTTATGGTTTTCTTTTTAAGGGTCTGGTACTCGGTATCCGCGTCCTTGATAGACTTTACAAGCGCATTTATCTCCGACTTTATCGACTTTAATTTGTCGGCAATCTGGGTCGCGTTTTTCTTGTAGAAAGAAATGTCCGCGCCGTCCTCGACAAGCTCGTCAAGGTGCTCGAAGTCCTTTAAGGTTTCGGCAATCTCGTCGTATTTTTTATTCAGCTTTTCCAAAAGCGATTCCAGCTCGCGCGCCTTTGCGTCCATCGCCTCTAATTTTTCGGGCGCCTTCGTAAGGAAGCTTTTCGCTTGCGAATAGTTTTTCCACTCCTCGGAGGTGGCGGCTTCGCGCTCGATGTTCAAAAGCTTCGAGTCCTCGGTCTGGTACTTTAAAAGTTGTTCTATCATAATATGCTCCTTTCGGATTTAAATCAGCTCCGCGTCGGTAAAAAACGCCGACGGGATTTTTAAACCCAATGAAATTTCATTATATATTTTGTTGAAGCCGTAGCTTTCGGCGGAATAGTGCGTCAACACAATGACGTTTATCCCGAGTCCGGTCAAAGCCGCGATTTCGTGGTGCTTCATATCCGACGACACGAAAACGTCCGCGTCGTGCGCCGCCGCGAATTCAATCGCTCTGTTGTCACAGCCCGCGCCGCAGAACGACGCGACTTTGTTTATTTGTTTGTCCGCGCCGAAAGCGACGGCGCGCGAAGTGGAAAATTCTTTACGGATTTGCTCGGCGTATTCCGAAAAACGCACTGGCGTTATCTGATAAACCCTGCCGTAACCGCCGCCCTCTACTTCCGCGAGGATTTCGGGCGTCTGCCCGCCGAGCCCGAGCATTAAGTGATAATCGATGCCCTTCGGCGCGACGTCGAAATTCAGGTGCATGGAAATTACGGAAATTCCGTTTTTTATGCACTGCGCTATCGGGTCGGTCGATTTTATGCGGGAAACTCCGCCGTAAATCGCGGGATGGTGGGTCACTATGAGATTGTAGCCGAGCGAAAGCGCCTCCTTTACCGTTTTTGACGATAAGTCGAGAGAAAATACCGCGCCGGTTATCTCTTCGCCGCAATCTATTATTATTCCGCTGTTGTCGTACATTGAGTACTTTTTGCAAAAGTCGTCGGAAAGCGCGACGGGCGCGACTTCTTCGAGCTTTTTAAGCACTTCATTCAATTTCACCGTTCAATACCCCTTGCATGAACTCAATCGTATTTTCAAGCCCCGCGCGGTTTTCATCCGTCATGGGGCGGGATAAATAGCTTTGTTTTTTGTCGAGCTCCGCTTTTAAAAATTCGCGGAACACGGAATTTTTCAAGCTGTCCCTTCCGTACAGAAGCTGAGCTTTCGTATAATTTCCGTCGCAACCCGCCGAGTTGCCCGAAATTATAAAGTAATAATTTTTGCCGTCGGTAAAGACGTCGTCGGTCTGTATTTTACAGCCGTTTTCGAGAAGATATGCGCGGAGGGCTTCCGCGTTTTTCATGGGCTGAAATATAAACGTTTCGGGAATATACGAGTTTTTTAAAATTTTGACAATCTCTTCCCCGCCTATGCCCGCAATCAAAACCTCGTCGGCGCCGTCGATTTTTTCGAGTCCGTCGCAGCACACCGAACGGCATCTGCCGTTTTTTATGTAGCCCGAAAGCAGCTTTTCGGCTTTTTCGAGGCTTTTCGCGCTTATGTCAGAAATTACCGCCTCCGTGCAGAGGTCGTTTTTGAGCATATATTCGGCGCAGTAGCCGTGGTCGCAAGCGACGTCGGCAAACGTGTTGCAAGGTTTTAAGTAGGAACAGAGGATTTGTATTCTATCCATTTTATAATCTATTTCTAAAACGCAGAGAAGCAAACAAAACCCGAGGGAGCTATGTGACCGAGAGTTGCCGCAGCTTGACGCAGTATTGCGACGATAGTCTAAAACGCATAGAAGCGAGCAAGACAAGGAAAGCGAGGAAAACTTGAAGGAATTTACAATGATGTAAATGACTGAAAGTTGCCGCAGCTTGACACAGTATTGCGACGGTTTTATGCGTTTTAAGTGTCGAGGAAATCGCGAAGATGCTTCGACCGCGACGGGTGGCGCAGCTTTCTCAATGCCTTTGCTTCAATCTGACGGATACGCTCACGCGTGACGTTGAATTCTCTGCCCACCTCTTCGAGGGTTCTGGGTCTGCCGTCGTCGACGCCGTAGCGGAGCCTTAACACCTTTTCCTCGCGCGGGGTCAAGCTGTTCAAAACGTTTAAAAGTGTTTCTTTCAGCATTGTCGTAGCCACGCTGTCGGAGGGGGTCACGCTCGTTTCGTCCTCGACGAAGTCTCCGATATGGCTGTCCTCTTCCTCGCCGATAGGGGTCTCCAAGGAAACGGGGTCGAGTGCGATTTTCTGAATTTCGCGCACGCGCTCCTCGGTTATGTGCATCTCCTCCGCAATCTCCGCGGGGGTCGGTTCTCTGCCGAATTTCTGCAATAAAAGTCTGGACACGCGGGTGAGCTTGTTTATTGTTTCGACCATATGCACGGGAATTCTTATAGTCCTCGCCTGGTCGGCAATCGCCCTCGTTATAGCTTGTCTTATCCACCACGTCGCGTATGTCGAAAATTTGAAGCCCTTCTGGTAATCGAATTTTTCAACCGCCTTCATAAGTCCGAGGTTACCCTCTTGTATGAGGTCCAGAAACAACATACCGCGCCCGACGTACCTCTTCGCAATCGAAACGACAAGCCTCAAATTCGCCTCTGAAAGCTTTTTCTTCGCCTCTTCGTCGCCATCCTGCATTTTACGCGCAAGCTCGATTTCGTCGTCTGCGGACAGAAGCGGTACTTTGCCTATATCTTTTAGGTACATTTTGACGGGGTCGTCGAGACCTATATCGGATAATGCCTGTTCGTAAAGCTCCTTGTCGCGCTCCGCTTCGTCGATTATCTGTATGCCCGCCTCTGCAATGGATTTATAGACGTAATCCATCTGCGCGGGAGTGGTTTCGTATTTTTCCATTATGTCGCAAAGCGCGTTCGTCGTTATACTGCCCTTCGAGCCGTAATTGTCTATTATCTGTTTTAAAATGTCGCTAAGCTTTTGCTCCGATAAACTCATAGCCTTTCTCCGCTTTTTAATTTTTCCTTTTGTTTTAATAATTTTTGTATTTCAGACGCGATTGCAAGCTTTTTTGCAATTTCGGTTTCGTTTTCCGCTTCCTTTTTCAAAGCGTCGATTCTCGAAGCAATGCTTTCGGTTTTCAAAAGCCTTATACTGTCGAAAAAGTAATTTTCGTTGACCTCGCCCGCAAGCTTGTTTCCGTCGTTCAAATCGAGAATAAACCCGAGCTCGGCGTATTCCGCCGTGTTTTCGTCGAAAAATTCGAACAGCTCGGCGGGCTGAATTCTCTCTTCGAGCATTTTTTTTGCCGCTATATATCGGGCTATAATTTTATGCACCTCGCTGCTTAACGGAATTTCGCGTATATCGCCGTCGGCGTATTTCGCGCCGAAAAGATACGCCGCGGTCACGAATCTCGACGCCTTTTCAATGGCGTTAGAATTATCCTTGCGCACCGCCTCTTCCTTGGGGGGCGGGGGCGACTTAGGGGTCGAATTCAAATCGCGGTTCAGCGATTCGTAGGTTATGCCCGTTTTGTCGCGCAGCTTTTTGAGTAAATCCTCTTGCTCGGCAACGCTGTCGGCGGTTCTGATTATTTTAATCGCCTCGGAAACGTACTTGCGCTTGTCCTCGGTTTTGGTTAAATCGAAACCCTTGCCGAGCACCGTCAGTTTATAATCGATGAGCGGCAAGGCGCTGTCGAGGCATCTTTGATAGCCGTCCGCGCCGCGCTGTTTTATTACGTCGTCGGGGTCGAGTCCGTCCGGCAGAGGCACGACTTTAACGTTTATCCCCTCACCCTTTAAAATTTCGAGCCCGCGCATGTTCGCTTTTTGTCCCGCGCCGTCGCCGTCGTAGCTTATCAGCACGGTGTCGGCGTAGCGCTTTACAAGCCGCGCTTGTTCTTGCGTGAGCGAAGTGCCCATACTCGCCACAACGTTTTTAAAGCCCGCCTGATAGAGTGAAATGGTGTCCATATAGCCTTCGACCATAATCACTTCTTTTATAGTTTGGGTCTTTCTGAGCTTTTTTAAAAGGTTAAGATTGTAAAGAGTTTTACTTTTGTTGAACAATAAGGTTTCGCGCGTGTTTTTGTATTTTGCGAATTCGGTCTTTTTGAGCACCCGCCCGCCGAATGCGACGACCTCGTCCATGGCGTTTATGACGGGGTAAATGAGCCGCCCGCCCTGCGCGTCGGAAAGTCTGCCGTCGACCTCGTTGACAGCGCCGCTGTCCACGATATCCTCCTTGGAATAACCTTTCGATAAAAGATATCTCGGCAAGTCGTTGAAATTGAGGCTTGCGCCCAGCCCGAACGTTCGGACGATATTCGATGGAATATTGCGCTTTAATATGTAATTTATATGCTCGTCCGCTTTGCCAGAATTGAGGTTGTTTAAATAGAAATGCGCGCAGTCGTTCATTATTTTCAGCAAAACGTCGCGCTTTCTTTTCAGCTCGGCTGTCTTTTGGTTGTCAAAGCCCGACTGCGGAACTTCCAGCCCCGCGCGCTCGGCAAGCAGTTTTACCGCCTCCATAAAGTCGATATTTTCCATTTCGCGCACGAATTTTATTACGTCGCCCGATTCGCCGCAGCCGAAGCAGTGATAATATTGGTCAGCCTCGTTTATGGAAAACGACGGGGTTTTTTCATGGTGAAACGGGCAACATGCCCAAAAGCTGTTGCCGCGCCGTTCGAGAGAAATATAATTCCCCGCAACTTCAACGATATTGAGTTTGTCTTTTAAGGTTATTAAAAACTCTTGGAGTGCTGTTGCCATATGAATTCTTATATAAAATACGCAGATACGGGCAAGACAAGGCAAACAGGCGTTTACGAAGAGCGCTTACTATTTGGTAAGTAACCCGACGTAAAGCGGAGTTTAACGCAGTATTGCGAAGTATGTACGGATTTTAATTTATTTTTCGTCGACGAACGTCCAACCCTTAGGTATAAATACGTTATTAAACATATAAATCGCGTATCTGTCGGTCATGGACGAAAGGTAGTCGCAAACGACCTGCTCGCGGGAGTATTCGTCGAGAAGCGCAACGTACTGCTCGGGAAGCTTGTCGCAATTTTTTAAAAAATACGAGTACATTGCGGAAAGCATTCTCTCCGCCTTCTCTTCCTCGGCGCGCGCCGTGCCCGAAAGATACACCCGTTCGAACATAAACGAACGCAATTGCTCGCTCGCTTTTTCGACTTGTGAGTCCATTTTAACCTCGCCGTCGCAAGAGTTTTGATAAATGGACGTTATCGCGGTATTTATACGCTCCTTCGAGCTTGAACCGAGCGCGCAGATTATTTCCTTCGGCACGTCGGAAAGCTTTAAAATCCCCGCCCGAACCGCGTCGTTGAGGTCGTGGTTTATGTAAGCTATTCTGTCCGCAAGGGAAACGCACTTCCCCTCCGGCGTGGCGGGATTGCCGCTTTTTTTATGGTTTAAAATGCCGTCGCGCACTTCGTAGGTTAAATTCAACCCGCAGCCGTCCTTTTCGAGAACGTCCACGACGCGCAAAGATTGCACGTTGTGCTGAAAGCCCGTCGGCGACAATTTATTCAATATCCGCTCGCCGCTGTGTCCGAAAGGGGTGTGCCCCAAATCGTGTCCGAGCGCGATTGCCTCGCACAAGTCCTCGTTTAACGAGAGGGCGCGCGCAATGCTTCTCGCTATCTGCGCGACGTCGAGCGTGTGCGTCAGGCGCGTTATGTAATGGTCGCCCTCGGGCGAAAAGAAAACCTGCGTCTTGTTTTTCAGCCTTCTGAACGCCTTACAGTATATAAGTCTGTCTCTGTCGCGCTGAAAATCCGTGCGCATGGCGCAAGGCGCCTCCTCGCGCTGTCTGCCGCGGGTGTTTTCCGACTTTGTGGCATACGGCGAAAGAAAAGCCTTTTCTATTGCGTACGTTTTTTCTTTCAGCGACAATTTTTCCATTACGTTTATTATTACGAAAAATATTTGTAATTTCCTTTTTTTGTACAAAAAAAGATTAAATTTTCGAAATTTAAATACGGTGGAGATACGAGCAGAACGAGAAGCGTGCGGATTTGTTGAAGGGAGCTTACTAAAAAGGTAAGTGACCGAAACAAAACGCAAACGCGACAAAGTTATGCGACGTATATCCGCCGTATTGCGCAGTATATCCGCCGTATTTACTTTCCAAACCCGCCGCCGACGGAAAGCACCTCGCCCGTGACGTACTCCGCTTCGGCAAGGTACAAACAAGCCTTAGCCACGTCCTCGGGGCGACCTATTCTGCCCGCGGGAATTTGTTCGATAAGCTGCTCCATTTCGTCGCCCGTAAGATGTGCGTTCATGTCGGTATCTATTACTCCCGGCGAAACGCAGTTGACCCGCACGTTGGACGGCGCGAGCTCCTTTGCAAGCGCCTTGGTAAACGCAATCACCGCGCCCTTAGACGCGGAATACGCAACCTCGCAGCTTGCGCCGACCTCGCCCCAAATCGACGAAACGTTGATAATGCTTCCGCCGCCGTTGCCTATCATTTTATCGACCGCCGAGCGGCAGCAGTTGAACGCGCCCTTGACGTTTACGTCGAAAACTCTGTCCCAGTCGGACGGCGTTGTGTCCTGAATTACCCGCACGAGCGAAATGCCCGCGTTGTTGACAAGCACGTCTAACTTTTCGTATATGCCGAAAAATTCGTCGAACATATTCTTAACTTGCGCGGGGTCGGAAACGTCGGCGGGCATAAGCACCGAGCAGTAGCCCTGCATATTGAATTCTTCCTGCGTGGCGAGCGCGGCTTGTTCGTCGCTGTTGTAATTGAGCGCGACTTCGTAGCCGTGCTTTAAAAATTCAAGGGCAATCGCCTTGCCTATTCCCTTTGTTCCGCCAGTAATCAAAGCAGTTTTCATATTCTCTCCGTTATTATCCTTGCGATTTCGTCGGGGGAAAGCCCGTCCGTATCGACAATTATATCCGCCGCTTTTTCGTAAATCGGCTGTCTGGTTTTATAAAGCTCGTTTATTTTCTCGCTCGCAACGCCCTTTAAAAGCGGGCGTTCGGAGTTTCCCTCGACCCGCCGTATAAGCGTTTCGGGCGTTGTTCTCAAAAACACTATTTTTCCGTCACGCTTCAACGCCGCCGTGTTTTCGGCGCGAAGCAAGCACCCGCCGCCCGTTGCGATTACCGCGCCCGACAGCGCGGAAAGCTTTTCCACCGTTCGGCTTTCGATATCGCGAAAATACTCCTCGCCGAAGCGCGAAAAAATTTCGTTTATCGCGCCGTGTTCTTTGACTATCTCTTCGTCGGTGTCGTACACCGCAAAGCCCAACCGCGCAAAAGCTTTGGCGACGGTGGTCTTGCCGCTGCCCGGCATACCCGCAAGCACTATGTTCATAGCTTGAAGCTTTCGGCGGCTAAAATGTAGCTGTTCATGCCGAACCCGCAAATTACGCCCTTGCAGACCTCGGAAAGCACCGATTTATGTCTGAACTCCTCGCGCGCGTGCACGTTTGACATGTGCACCTCGACGACGGGTACGGAAACCGAAGCTATCGCATCGCGGATAGCGTAGCTGTAATGGGTGTACGCGCCCGCGTTTAAAATTATTCCGTCGAAGCCGGAAGCTTCCTGAATTGCCGTACAGATATCGCCCTCTGAATTGCTTTGGTAAAACTCGCAGATATCGTTCTTGAAATGCTTTGAAATTTCGAGGTTTATCTCGTCGAGGGTCTGCGTGCCGTATACCCCCTTTTCCCTTACGCCCGTCATATTGAGGTTGACGCCGTTTATAAATAAAAATTTCATTTTATATTCTCCTTGTACTCTTCGAACAGCCGTTTTGCTTCCGCCTCGTTAGCGGTGCGGTCGAAATAGATGCATTCGGCGTAATACGCCTGATAAAAAAGCATTGCCGCGCCGTTGATTATCTTTTTGCCGAGGCTTTCGGCGATTTGCAAAAACTTGCTTTTTTCGGGGGTGTAAATCAAATCCAGCGCGACATCGCAACCGCGCAAAACCTCTTCGCCGACGGGGGAAATTCCCTCGGTTTTGTGCATGCCGACCCCGCTCGCGTTGACAATTAAAAAATAGGGCTTGACCTCGATTTCTTTAAGCGCGCGCACGCCTCCGACCGAAAGCGCGTTTTCGTAGTGCAAGTCGTATAAATCGACCGCCGCGCCCCCTTCAATCAGCTTTTTCGCGACGCTTCTGCCCGCGCCGCCCGCGCCGATCAGCAACACGTTTTTGCCGCCGATATCCACACCGTTGTTTACGAGCATAAGCGAAAACCCCTCGCCGTCCGTATTGTAGCCCGTCCGCGCCTTAACCGTGTTGACCGCACCGAAAGAGGTCGCGTCGCCGACAGTCTTTTCAAGGTGCCTGATTATCGAAAGTTTGTAGGGTATCGTTATGTTGAAGCCGTCCAGCCCCGAAATTAAACTTTCGATTGACCCTTCGAACTCCTCTTCGGGGACTGAAATTTTGCGGTAGTCGACCTTGTTGCCCGTCTTTTCCGCGATAAACGCGTGCATTTCGGGGCTCAGAGATTTGGAAACGTCTTTGCCGATTACGGCTAAATTCAAGGTTTTCATAATAGCATGTCTCTGCACTCGATCAAAAGCGCGGAGTACTCGTCGGGTTCGAGCAGAATTTCCGTGCAGACGCCCTCGGACACGGGTACAATGACCGATATTTTTTTGCCCGTATTTTTCTTGTCGTGCATTGCGAAATTTACGGCGTTTTCTATATTTTCGTACGCGGGGATATTTTTAATAACCGTCTTTATAAGCGAAATTAAATTGTCGTAATACGCGCCCCCGCCCAGCCCTATCGCGCGGGCGATGTACATTTCGTAATATGTGCCGATAAGCACGAATTCGCCGTGCGACTTTCTGCCGTAGTACAGTTCGAACGCGTGCCCCGTGGTATGACCGAGGTTAAGGGTCTTTCTTAATCCGTACAAATCCCGCTCGTCTCCGCTCACGATTTCCGCCTTGTGGCGTATACAGTCGGCGGAAATTTCTTCGAGAAAATCAAAATTATTCAGCTTGTCCGAATTTTTTAAAAGCTTTTCGTATATTTCCTTGTTCAGCGCGCCGTATTTTATAATTTCGCCCAGCCCGCAACGTATTTCGCGCTTCGGAAGGGTTTTTAGAAACATGGGGTCGACAATCACCTCTTCGGGCTGATAAAACGTGCCGATAAGGTTTTTGACCCTTTTAAAATCAATCGCGGTTTTGCCGCCGACCGAGCTGTCGACCTGCGCCAGAAGCGTGGTAGGTATCTGCACCAGATGCACGCCGCGCATATACAGCGCCGCCGCAAGCCCCGCGATATCGCCGACCACGCCGCCGCCGAACGCAATTACGCGACAGCCGCGCTCCATGCCCGCCTCCGCCATTTCCTCTAAAATTTCAAAGAGATACCGCTGTGTTTTCGAGGTTTCGCCCGCAGGCAGAATTTTTATTGCAACGCTGCCGCCGAACGTCTGCCAGAGAAGGTGTCGATACAGCCCGAACACGTTTTTGTCGGTCACGATAAAAAGCTGTCTGTCCGTAAGGCGCGGCGCGTATTTTTCGAACGCGCCCTTGCCGCAGTGAATGGCGCTGTCGTTCAAAGTGATTTCCGTCATGGTAAGTCGTTGTACCTTTTTATTACTTCGTCCATATTGTCGCCGCCGAGCCGCTTCGAAATAACATCTGCAAGCGCGAACGCCGTCACGCTTTCCAAAATTATTTCGGCGGCGCAAATTGCGATTACGTCGCTTCTCTCCGCGGCGGCGGTAACTTTAAGCTTGGTTTCGCTATCGACCGTGTTCAAACCTTTCATAAGGGTAGGAATGGGTTTCAACGCGGCTTTCAAAACAATTTCGCCGCCGTTGGACATACCGCCCTCAATACCGCCCGCGTTGTTTGTTTTACGAAAATATTTTCCGTTCTCGTAAAAAATTTCGTCGTGAACCTTGCTTCCCTCGCGCCTTGCGGCTTCGAAACCCAAGCCCACCTCAACGCCCTTTACCGCCTGCACGCTCATAAGCGCGAAGCATAAAATTGCGTCGAGCTTGTCCGAGTACCGCATACAACTGCCGAACCCGCTTTTCAGCCCTATAACGCGGATTTCCACCACGCCGCCAGCGGTGTCGCCGCCCGCTTTGAGCTCGTCTATTCTTTTAATTGCCTTCGACTGAATTTCACTATCAAGCATGAAAAGGGGCTGAGATTTTGCTTCTTCGAGCTTGTCGAAGGGGTATTCATTTCCGTCCGCAATTCCGCAGACGCTTTTAACATACCCCGAAACCCCGATACCGAGCGCGCGCAGATACTGCCGCGCGATACTGCCCGCAACCACCCGCGCCGCCGTTTCTCTCGCGCTGGCGCGTTCTAAAACGTTTCTCGCGTCGGCGTGCCCGAATTTGAGCATGCCAGTCAAATCCGCGTGACCCGGGCGGACGGCGGTCAGCCTTTTTTTGCTAACGTCGCACCCCTCGGGCGCCATATATTCCCGCCAATTTTCGTAATCGGAATTAATCACCGCGAACGCCAGAGGACTGCCGAGGGTGTATAAATTCCGAACGCCGCTGATAATTTCAGCCTTGTCGCGCTCGATTTTCTGTCTGCCGCCGCGACCGTAGCCGCTTTGCCGCAGCGCAAGATAGCGGTTGATTTCGTCGATATCGATTTTGAGGTTCGAGGGCAGCCCCTCGATTATCCCCGTCAGCGCTTTGCCGTGCGATTCGCCCGCGGTTGAAAGCTTCATGTTATCTCCTTGTATCCGTCCGCCGTGACCTCAATCACGACTGTTCCGTTGTCCGTTCTTTTTGCGTTGCCGTAGTCTGCGGTCAAGCGCCCGTCCGTTGAAATTATTGTTATTTCGGGCTTAATTAATTCGTTAAACGGCGCGCAAAAGGATTTTTCGCTGCCGTGTCCCGCCGCCTTGAAAATATTGCACGTTTCGAGTTTTACGGGATAATCCGAGCCTATCACCGAATAAGTTTTGCACATGCCGTCCAAAACGGGTTTTTCGACGTCGCCCGCAAACAGAAAGCTTGTGCCCGCGTATTCCAGCCAAATCACGGCGGAAGCGTTGTTCCGCGCAGATTGAGAAAGCGGGTTCTTTTCAAGCTCGGCATACTCGCCGTACGGGTTGGAAACGACCGACGGCGAAAGCGCCTTAAAGTACCAGCCGTCCCCGCTCTCGCCCGCGCCGTACTCGATTACCGCCCTTTCGCAGTTTTCCGCGGCGAGCGAGAATTTTTCAAACTGCTCGGTTATGTTTTTGTCGCAATACGGCAGATAAACCTTGTCAACCTTTTTGTACTTTAAAATTTCAAACAGCCCGCCGCAGTGTTCGGCATTGACCGAGGTGCACAAAAGAAAATCAATCTTTTTTATCTTCCGCTCGTTAAGGGTTTTGAGAATTTTCGCCGTGTGCGCGCGGCTGCCGTCGCCCGCGTCCATAAGCATATTTTTGCCGTCGGGCAATTCAATTATCGTGCAATCGCCGTAGCCTACGTCGAGAAAGCTGACGCGCATAACCCCGCTTTCGGCGCGGCTGCCCGAAACGAAATAGCTTGAAAGATATTTAACGGGAATAAAAATATTTAAGATTATCAGCGCGATTGACACTGCCGCCAGAGTTGCCGCCGTGACGACGGCGGCAATTCTGCCCTTTGACAATTTTTTCATTGGTCTATTATAGTAAGCGTTCCGTAATTTTTGTTGATGCGGTAATTTTCGGTTACTTGCTCAACTCCGTCGGATATCGCGATTTTCACCACGTTCGGCTTTTCTCCGACGTCCTCGATTGCGGCGTATTCTACAACCGTATATTCGTGCCCCGAAGCAAGCCCCGCGCCCGAAATATAGCAAGTGCTGTCATAAAGCGGTTCGCCCTCGATATATTCGCGGGTAACCGAGTTGGTCGTAAGGGTTATAACTCGTCTGCTTATCTCGAAGTGGATATCGTACGCGATAAAGCATCTGTCGGTGACGTCCGTGCCGTTATACAGCACTTTTACGCTTAAAATATTCATGCCCGCGAATTCTCCGCCCGAGATATTCACCGCGTCCTTTATGCCCGCGTGAGAGTTAACGCCGAATTGCACGGCGTAGCCCGCGGGCAGGGTAAATCCGTCAAGCTCGTTCGAGAAATAGAAGCCGTCCTCCGAGAAATAGTGCGCCGTACCGTCGTAGGTGACCTGCGAATTATAGTGAACGTAAATTATTTCGTCGTATTCGGCGCGGCTCAAAACCGTAAGTTCGCCGTCTGCGTACTCGAAATTAAAGTTCGAGGTCGCGTTGTCGCCCGCGGGGTCGTACAGCGTGAACGACTTGATTTTACTTTTGCCAACGCCTATATCCGTCTGCTCGCCGTAGAAGGTCACCTTGTAGGTGTAGCCCATTTCCATAAGCTCGTTGAGGTACAGATTTTCGTCTATGTGAGTAGGTTTAAGCGGTTCGCCGTCATAGAATTTGAACATATCGGCGGGCTTTAACACCAAACTCATGTCGGCGTAATCGTCGCCCGTTCCCGAGCCGTCGCCCGAACCGTTTCCTCCGCCCGAACCGTCGTTAAAGCCGCTGCCCGTGACCTCGACCTGCAACCAGCCGAAGCCGTCGATATATACCTCGACCCATGCGTGCGCGTTGTCGGTGGTGATTTCCACCCACTCGTTCGCCTTTGTCGTGCCGACGTAGCCTATGACGTAGCGCGCGGGTATGCCGAGCGCGCGGTAGAGAAGAGTTGCCGCTTTGGAATAGTGACGGCACACGCCCTCTTTATAGTCGCGAAGGAAGCTTATGACCACGTTATCCGCGTCGTCGAGCGCGGCGTCATAACCGAGGTTGTACCTCGCCGCGGTCCGGATATAGTCCGCAACGCCCGCAATTACGGCGGGGTTCGAAGGGTCGAATTTTTGCTCCGCGATTATGCCTTGCATAAACTCTTTCGTCGCCGCGTCGATATACAGATAGTTATTGTGAACATATTCGCGGTACAGTCTCTCGAACTCCGCGTACTCCCCGAGATTGCCGGGCGTGACGGTGTCGCATAGGTAATATACGAGCGAATACACGTCGGATACGTCGCCCGTGTAGACAACGTCGCTCGACTGCGCGTCGTAGTCGCCCTCGGTGCCCATATAGTAGGGCAAATAGTATTCCGAGCCGTAGACCTGAATTTCCACCTTAGCGCTAGGCGCGCCCGCAAGCTTCAACGCAAGGCTTGCAAGGTAGTTCGCGCTGTATTTGCCGTCGATTGTACACTCGAATTCCGTGCCCGACACGAAGTTGTGTCCGTCGAAATAGTTGCCGTAGCTGCGGTATCTCAGATAGATACTGCCGTCGGCGTCCGAAAGCACGCTCACCGCGAGCGAGGGCGGTCCGCCGCCGTTATTGCCCGAGCCCTCTCCGTCGCCGAGGTCTCCGCCCGTTCCGCCGCCGCCTTCGGGCGCGATAACTTTCAGAATTCCCCAATCGGGAATTATTTCATAGTTTGCGGTTACGTCCTTGACCTCGCCGCCGACCGTGGCGCAAATGATAATCGTCGCCGTGTTGTCGATTTCGCCGACCTCGGTTATCTCCGCCCAGTCCTCGGCGGTTATCTTCTGACCCGCAACAAGACCCGAGCTTTCCGCTTGCTCCTCGAACGCGTAAACCTTGTGCACGAGGGGCTTGCCGTCGTACTCCTTCTCTCTGCCCTCGGTTACAATGCCTATCGGGCGGGGAGTGATTGTTAAAGTGCCGTTTTCGTAAACGGGGCGATAGTTGTCGGTTACGTCCCTTTCGCCGTCTAAAACCTCGATTTTAAGCGCGTTTTCATACTCGCCCACGTCCAGAACGAACGTGACCTCGGTAATTTCGGGCGTGTGATTTTCGACAAGCCCCGAATAAGTCGCTTTTCCCTCCGAGTGCAGTTCGCCGTCGTAAATCCATGAATTGCTATCGGTCTCGACGTTCAGCGGGCATGGAAGTACTACAAGTTCGCCGTATTCGAATTCAACAGAGTAGTTGTTCGTAACGGGAACGCCGTTCTTATCGAAGAAAAGCACGTTAATGCGGTTTTTAAAGCTTTCGACTTTGAGCGCGAGCGTGCCGTCGTCGAGCGTAATTTCGCTCCATTCGCCGACGTCGGTTACGACCGTGAACGAGCCCTCGGTTGCGTCGGCTACATGGGTGTGTCCGTCAACGAGCCCCGAATTTTCTTCGCCTGCCGCGACTATATACGCGAGGTTAAAGTGCGCGTCGCCGTCATACGTCCACTCGCCCGAGCCCGTCGTAATCTTAATCGGGCGGGCGGTGACCTTCAAAGTGCCCTCCGCCGTGGTTATCGCGTAGTTCGCCGTGACGTCCGCGCCGTCCTTGTCGAAAATCTGCACGCCGTCTTTGACCTTGTTTTTGCTTTCGCCGACGTCCGTCTGCGAGCCCTCGGCATACGCCGTTATCGTGTGCCCCTTGTTTTCAAGCAGTCCCGCAAACGGAACGCCGTTGTCCGTGCTTGTGTAGTCGCACTTGTTGTATACGAGCGGGGTTCCGTCGTACACCTTTTCTCTGTCGCACGCGGTGACGGTTATCGGGCGGGGCGTTATTTTGAGCGTGCCGTAATGATACTTGATATCGTAGTTTTCGGTAACTTCCGTTTCGCCGTCCCAGATTGTTATCGTCATTTCGTTGTCTATTCCCGTCACAACGCCGTCGACAAAATATACGTCCTTGATTTCGGTCAGACCGTCGGATTTGGAAGTGTGGTTCAAGACAAGCTCCAAACTTCCTTGTCGCACGCCGTGACCGCCGTCCGAGTGCACCTCGTCGTTGTAAACCCAGCTTTGGGCGGCGGTGTTGAAGGTCACGGTACGCTTGATTATGGTTAGCTTCGCCTTCACCGTGCTGTCGTATAAAATCGTGTAGTTTTCGCTTTCGTCGACCTCTTTTCCGTCCTTTACCGACCGAACGCTTGCCGAGCCGTCCTTGACGGTCACGTCGTAGTCTCCTACGGTAATGCCGTACTCGTTGGTGGTTGCAACAATAATCTGACCGTCCGCAATCGGCTTCGAGCCGTCGGCAGTTTTGAATTTTTCGCCGTACTGCTCCTCGCCGTTGTATATCTTTTCGCCGTTGTCCGCAACGACGGTAATCTCGCGCGGGGTTACCTTTAATTTACCTTTAATATTAGCTGTTATATGATAGTTATCCGTTACGTCGGTTTTGCCCTCGCCGTTGATCGCTTCATAGATGTAGAATTTGGAACAACGGTTTAAAACTTCGCCGTCGGAGACGTTGGTCACGCTTGACCAGCTGTCGGGGTCAGCCTCGATTGTGTGAACTATGCCGAGCTCCTCGTTAATAACAAGCGAAACAATCGGATTAGGATGCTTATATACCGAAAATTCTTTATGATACTGAGGCAAGCCGTTATACTCGAACTCTTTACTTTCGGTCTCTATCATGAGTGGACGGTATATAATCCTAAGATTACAGAATTTATAAGATATTTTATAGTTGTCGGTGACTTCCCTTTCGCCGTCGAAAATCAGAACAGAGAAGTAGTTTTTAATTGCGCCAATGGTCTTGTTGCCTCCGCTGCTAACTCTCCATACTACGTCTTTTATAGTTGCATAAGTGCCCTCTGTTTCGTCGGCTTTATGGGTGTGCCCCTCTACTATGCCCGACACTTCGTCGGGTTCGGACACATTGTATTCGAGCCAGTAGTGCACGGTGGCGTCGTAAATCCATTGTTTTAATGTTTTAGGACTTGTTACCTCTACCTCGCGCTTATTGACCGTGAGCGTGCCCGCGGTAAGGGTTATATTGTAGTTGCGGGTTACGTCCCTTTTCTCTGCGAGCTGTTCGCCGTTTTCGCCGAGGTAGGAATAAATGAAGAATTCTTCGCCGTTATATTCGACTACGTTCGGCTCGTTCCCCGCGTCCGTACGCGAGCTTGGATAAGTCAGCTTTTCGCCGTCCGTCTCGTGGTCGAGGACGAGCGCCGCGGGAACAATTCCCGTGCCCGTGCGCTTTTTCTTTACCGTGTAGGTATGGCATGTCAGCGGCGCGCCGTCGTAAATTTTCTTGTCGCTGCCCGCGGTTATCTCAATTTCGCGCGGCGTTACGGTCAAGGTGCCGTTTATATAGGTTATGTCGTAGTTGTCGGTGACGTCGATTATTTCGAAGCCGTCAACATACCCTATGCTTACCCCCGTAAACGTTATTTCGCTGCTGCCCGCGTCGGTCTGACTGCCGACAAGTACGGGGTTGAACAGACGGTGACCGGACACAAGCCCTTCATTTTCGTTATTGCCGTCCAACACGTCAATACCCGCTTTGTCGGGAAGAAGCGCCTCTCCGTCGTACTCTTTTTGCTTGTTGTTCGCTTTAACCTGCAAGGGGCGGGGAATTATGTTAAGCGTGCCGTACTCGTAGGTCATATCGTAGTTAGGCGTAACATCTTTGCCTTCGACGTCGTAAACGTTAATCTGCATGGTGTTCGCCGTGCCGCTGTCCGCAACGTTTTTGACGCCGGCTAAACCGTGAGCCGAAGTGACATGACCTTTCACAAGGTTAATAACCTCATGTTCGGCGCAGGTGTGAATATCCGCGTTATAAACCCAAGCCGCGTCGGACGTAGTAATAGTTACGGGGCGCTTTTTGACGGTAAGCTCGCCGTAAACGTAACTGATATCGTAATTGCTTGTTACGTCCTTAATTCCGTTCGAAACCGTAACTTCGAGTTCGTTGGGCGCGCTTGTTATATTACCGTCCGCGTCCGACCGAACGTAGGTTATTTCGGTGCGTTTTGTTACCGTAACAATCTGCCCCTCGACGAAATCAAGCTCGGACACGACCTCATATTCTTCACAGTAAAGCAGACTATCGTCGTAGACTTTTTTCGCGGTGCCTGTCAGAACGGTGACCTCGCGGCGGGTTACCCTCAGTTTGCCCCAGACGTAATTTATTTCGAAGCTGTCGGTAACGTCGATTTCGCTTCCGCCGACAATCCTTTTAATAACTATGTTCGTGATTACGTTGTCTTCTTCCCCGACGTCAATTATAGTCGCAACCTCTGTATTCCAGCTTCGGTAAAGCGCGTATTTATCCTCGGTCATCCAGTCGACGTCGACGTCGCACGCGGCATACTCGTGCTTGTCGCCGTCGTAGACCCATTCGTAGTCCGCTGTCGTAAGCGTGATTGCACGCTTCAAAATTTTAAGCTCGCCGTATTCGGTCACTATATTGTAGTTGTCCGTAACGGGCTTGCCCGCGTCTTTTACGCGAATAACGAGCTCGTTCGGAACGCCGACTACGCGACCGCTTTCGTCGACCTTGACGTAGGTTATTTCGGTGCGTGAAATAATTTCGACCGTCTGGCTTTCGACGAACCCGAGCTCGGAAACGACGTCATATTCCTCGCAGAAAAGGGGTGCTTCGTCGTAGACCTTTTCCGCAGAACCGCTTACAATCGAAACGTTGCGGACGGTTACGCGCAATTCGCCGTCCTCTACTCCCGTTACCGCATAGTTTGCCGTGACGTCCTTGCCGTCCGCCGCGGTGATTTTGAGTGTATTTATATCGGCTATCGCGTTGTCGCTTAAACCCACGTTCAGCTGCGAACCCGTGGTTTCAGCCGTGGCGGTTTGCCCTTCGACGAGAGGATATTCCGACAACGAAATTAAAACGTCGGTTTCGAGCGGGGCGCCGTCGTAGACCTTTTCTGCGTTTTCGGGCGCAAGAATTACGGGGCGGGGAAGTATGGTGAGTTTGCCCGCCGTGATATGCACCTTGTAGTTGGAGGTGACTATATTTCCCTCTTCGTCGTACACGCCGAAGTGCATTGTGTTGTCGACCGTGCCGACGTCGGTAACGGTTGCAAAACCGCTCGCTTCGACGTGGTGACCTAAGACAAGCGCGCCCTCTGGCACAGTGAATTTGTCCGTGCTGTGCGCGTTGCCGTCGTATATAAAGGTTTCGCTTTCGGTAATTACCGTTATGGGGCGCGGAAGTATCGTAAGCGTGCCGTACGAGTAGCTTATGTCGTAGCAGTGCGTGACGTCCTCTCCGTCCGCGTTGAGTATTTTTGCGGTGATTACGTTTTCATAATCGCCCGCGAATATCCCCTCGGTCGAGCTTGTAATAACGACCGCGTCGCCGTCGGCGATATCGTAGTTATTCTCGTATACGAGAGTAAAAAATTGCTTGCTTGTGTGGGGCTTGCCGTCGAAAACCTGCGTTGCGTCGTCGGCGGAAAGTATGGTCACGGGGCGGGGCGTTACTTTCAGCTTGCCGTAGCCGTCTCTGTTCAACAATACGTAGTTGTCGGTAACGTCGCCTCCGTCCGCGTCGGTGATTATGAATTTTAAAACTATGTTGTCGACGCCCTCTTCGCCCGTGACTTTTGTCACCGCGGTCGTGCCGACGACTTCGAGCTTGTGCCCGAGGCTTTCGAGGAAAGTTTTGCACTCCTCCTCAATCGAGTATTCGTTGTGACTGAGCGGCTTTCCGTCGTAGACCTTTTCCGCGCCGACAGTCGTTATGTATATGGGGCGCTTGTCGATTGTGACCGTACCCGAGGTGTTGAAAACTATGTTTATGTCGTAGTTCGACGAGACGTCGATTCCCGCCTCCTCGTTGAAGATTTTGACTTCGGGCGCAAGCTCGGAAACGCCGGCGTCGGGTCCGAAGCTCAAATCCGCAACCGCGAGGATATCGCCGTCGGCTATGGGCGTTTCTTCGTTTACGGCATAGGTCTTGTAATTCAAAACCTCGCCGTTGTAGTCGCCCTTGTAGTCCTCGAACGTGACCGTTATCGCGCGCTTTTCAAAGGAAATCTGCCCGCCGAAAATTCGGTAAATATAGGAATTGGTAACGTCGTTGCCGTCCTTGTCGGTGACGGTTATTCCGTCCGCGTCGGCTTTGACCAGCGTGGTCGGTTTTGCAAGGTTTTCATAAATAAATTTCGAGCATTGTATCGCGTCGCCGTAGCAGAGGTCAGCAGTGACTGCGGGCAGTTCGCCGTAGGTTATTACGCCCTCTTCCACTCTGACGTCAACGGTTTTGGGCATTATCGCGAACGCGTGCGCCGCGCCGTAACGGTTGTTGCCGAACACGCTTTTCGAATACGTTCTTACAAGGTATTCGCCGGGGCGGGTGGGCTGTTCCGCCGTCCACACGTCCGTGCCCGCAACCGAAAATTCGTAGCGCACAGAGTTGAAAATGGCGTTCGTGCCGTATCTTAACTCCTCGCCGACGATTATGCTTTCGGGGCAGTTGCCCGTGTCGTACACCAGCCCGCAAAGTCCGAAGAAGCCCGCGGTGAGCGAAACGATTGTAAGGCACAATGTGATAATTAGCACGCGAAATCTTCTCGCCACGCCCAAAATATCGGCAAAGCGGTTCATTCTCGCGCGGTATTGTTCGTATAACACTGCAAGGCTCCTCCTTTTATTTTTAAGCGGGCAGTTTTACGGTAAGCCAGCCGTTTACCGTGGTTATCAGATAATTTGCGGTGACGTCTGAGCCCCCGCCGTCGTAAATTTTAACGCTTACGACCTTGTTTTCACTCTTGCCTATGGCAATTTGCGAGCCCGAGATTTTGACTTCTATCGTCTGCCCCTCGGCGACCTCGCCAAAGGTTATTTTATATCCGCCGTCTTCGAGCTTTGTTTTATCGTAATATTTTTCCGCGCTGTTCGCGGTTACCGTCAGCGACCTTGCCGTAACCGTAAGCGTGCCGTATTCGCCGTTCACCTTGTACACGTCGGTAACGTCGTTGCCCTCGCCGTCGAATATCTTTATATCGAACACGTTTCGGCTTACGCCGACGATTTGTTGCGAGCCCGTCGCGGTTATCTGCGGCTCGCTATGACCCGCAAGCAAATTGCCCTTCCACGAAATTTCGGGCGAGGTCAAGGGGGCTCCGTCATACATTTTTTCGCCGCCGCCCGTCGTGACCGTGATTTCCGAGAGATAGACCTGCAAAAAGCCCTCGCCGAAGTTCACTTTGTTTTCGGAAAGGAACTGCTCGGTTACGTCATTACCGTCGTAAAACAGCGTGAACGAAACTATTTTGCAGACCGTCTTTCCCGCCGCACTGCGCGAACCCGAGACCTCCGCCTTGTAGGTGTAGCCCTCTTTTAAAAGCGAGGACAAACCTTGCAGAGTGTTGCTGTGGAAATGGGTTATGCCGTCGTATTTGTGGTATTCGTTGACGGGGCTTATCTTCATACCGTCGCCGCCGCCCTGACTTAAACCCGTGCCGCCCGTCACTTCGACGCAGACCCAGCCCATACCGTCGATATAGACCTCAGTCCAGGCGTGCGCGTTCTTGCCCGTCAGCTCGACCTTCTCTCCCGCTTTCGTTTCGCCCGTGTAGCCCGCGACGTACCGCGCGGGTATGCCGAGCCTGCGGTATAAGAGTGTCGCCGCGCTGGCGTAGTGCTGGCATATGCCCTCCTTGTAATCCCTTAAAAAGCTTAAAACAATGTTGCTTTCGCCGTCGAGGGCTTTGTCGTATTTAAGGTTGTATTTCGCCGCGCCCTGAATATATTTCGCAACCTTTTTGATTATGTCGGGGTCGGATTTGTCGAAATTTTGCGCCGAGATAATTTCGTCGAGATAGCCGTCGACTCCCGCGCCTACCGTCAGATAATTTTCGTACACGAACGCGCGGTAGTCCTCTTCGAAATCGGCGTATTTACCGAGCGTTAGCTTACCGTTCGATATCGCGCCGTCGGCGACATAGTCGTAAGCAATGTAATAACATATGTACGCGTTAGCCGTCGAGCCCGTGTATTTTACGTCGCTCGTCTGGATTTCGTAGAGGCAGTCGTCCAAGTCGGTGTAGTACGGCAAAAGATAGTTGTTGCCGTAAACGTCGATACTGACCGTATAGCTTGCATAGCCCGCGTTGGCGAGCGCGACGCTGGTCAGATAGTTCGCGCCGTAGCCGTCGAACTGTCTGCCGTAGGGGGTCGCCGTCGACCATTTTTTGCCGTCGTAGTTGCCGTAGCTTAAATATCTTAAATAAACTTTCCCGCTTTTTTCGGAGAGAACGGTGACAGCGAGTTTGTCGTTATTTTCGTCGTTTTCGTCCCCTTTAATCTCGCCGCTGTCGTCAAGGTCGTTGTCCTCCTTTTCGGGGGGAGTTGCGGACAGCACGCGCAAAACGCCGCAGTCCTTTGTTATTTCGTAGTTGTAGGATATGTCGTCGCCCGCGCCGTCAGTTATTGTGACGTAGGCGATTGAATTGTCGCTTTCGCCCGGCTCGGTGCGCGAACCCGTAATCATTATGTCGTAGCTGTGACCGTTTACAAGCCGGTAGTTTGACACTATCGAGCTTTCTACGCAAGTGAGCGGCGTGCCGTCGTAGCCCTTTTCCGCACTGCCCGAACGTATGGTCACGGGGCGGTGAACCACATACAGCTTTTCATTGCAGAATGTGAATTCGTAATTTTTCGTTACGTCCTCGCCGTTGAAAATTACCGTAACCTCGGAAATGCAGTTGTCGCTCGTTCCTACGTCGGTTATTTCCGCGGGCATGACCGCTTGAAGTTCGTGCCCCTCGGGTATGCCTATCTGCGAGGTTATTTTGAACTGCCGGTTGCTGTGCACTTCGCCGTCGTAAATCCAGTGACCGGGGAGGGTTTCCAAGGTTATGGGTCTCGGCGCGACGTTCAGCATGCCCTGAACTCGGGTTATTTCGTAATTTTTCGTCACGTCCTCGCCCGAAGCGTCGAAGATTCCGATTACCTCGTACTCGTTGGGCGATTCGCCCGCCTCCGTCTGACTGCCGAACACTTCGATTTGTTCGGTATGTCCGTCTAACAGCGAGCCCTCGGAAAGAGTATATATTTTCGAGGTCAGCGGCGTGCCGTCGTAAATTTTCGCGACGCTGTCCGAAACTATCGTAAGCCCGCGCTTATGCACGGTGAGCGTGCCGTATTCTATGGTTATACCGTAATTATATAATATGTCGTTTCCTTCCGCGTCTTTAACGTTGTAAGTCAAGCCGTTCGCGGTTTTTCCCGCAATCGTTATAGCGCCGTCGGTAAACGCATCCAAAACGTGACCGTCCAAAAGCGCGCCCGAGGTAATTTCAAAGCCCGCCGCAGTGAGGGGTGTTCCGTCGTAAATTTTTTCCGCGCTTTCGGTCGTTATCGTGATTGCGCGGCGGTGAACGGTCAGCGTGCCGTACTCGGTTGAAATGTCGTAATTGTTGGTTACGTCTTTTCCGTCGGCGGAAATGGTTACGGTGAAATTGTTGTCGCTCGAACCCGCGTCGAGCTGTACGCCGCTGATTGTCACCGTTTCGGCGTGCCCCGCGACAAGTCCGTTTTCGGTCATTTTATAGCTGTTTTGCGTGAGCGGAAGCCCGTCGTACTCCTTTTCGGCGCCGAGCGAAATTACCGTTAATCTGCGCTTTGTAACCTCCAAAACGCCGTTACTGCACGTTATCGAATAGTTCGCGGTCTTTTCTCTGCCCCGCTCGTCAAAGACGTGCGGCGTGAATGTGTTGAACGTTCTGCCCGCCTCGGTAATCGAGCCCGTGTATACGGCTGTCAGAGTATGCCCTTTCACAAGCTCGCCGTCGGCTACCTCGCACTCATCGTCGCTTTCGGTGTATGTAAGCGGCGTGCCGTCGTAAACTTTGCTTTTGTCGCCCGAGGAAACAGTCAGCTTGCGGGCGTTTACGGTAAGCGTGCCCGACTGGTATTCTATCTCGTAATACTTTGTAACGTCCACGCCGTTGCCGTCTACAATGACAGCGGAAATAAAGTTTTCGCTCGTACCGACGTCGGTCTGACTGCCCGAAACGGTGACCTTTGCGGTGTGTCCGTCTTTAAGCTTGCCGTCGACAAGCGTCCATTCGGTATCCTTGTGCGCCTTGCCGTCGTAGGTAAATTCCTCGGTCGCGGACGCGAAAACAAGTTTGGTTTGCGTGGCGTTTATAACCCCGCCCGCAATCAGTCCGAAAAACACTATCAAAAGGGCGGTGACGCCGATTATTATCGAACCGATTATATATATGAATTTCGAACGTTTCACAACCGCCCTCCTTTAAATATTTTATGCGTTCTTTTCAAGTCTGCGGACGAACGCTTTGCAAAGCTGCATGTTCTCTTCGCCGAACAGCTCGTCCATATATCTGCAAAATCTGTCCGCCGAGTTTCGTATATACACCGGGTTTTGCATGCTCAGCTTTCTCATTACTTTTTTAGCGAGTATGTCGTCCAAAGCTTCCAGCTCGTCTCCTCCGCAGCTCACATACACGGGGATATACGTGTTTATCTGTTTCATTATTCGGTTGCCGAACGTGATATGGAAGTTCTCTATCATATATTCGTCCAGCTTTTCCAGCCGCTTTCGGTTTCTCCCGCTAAGCGTGTATTCCTTTACCGCTTGCGCCGCAAGCTCGTCAAATCTGTCCGACGTTATGTGTAAGTTCTTTTCCCTCGGCGCTGCGAACGGCTCAGCCTTCTTGTCCAGATCCATTATCATCGCTCGGTCATACACCTTGTCCGATATCGCAAACGTTGAGTCGTCGTTGTTCGCCGTGCCTATGAACCACATATTCTTAGGCAGTTTTATGTGTCCGTTCCTAAGCTGCTTCGGGTCGCTTTCCCACTCGTCTGACACTACGCTCAAATTGCGCTTCTCCGCGTCGGGCAGTTCCAGAAGCGACAAAAACTCCGCAAAGTAATATTCAACCCGCGCTATGTTCATTTCGTCGAGCACCGTTATATATATATCCTTGCTGTAATTCGCTTCGTACATCTTTTTTAATAAGTCCGTTTCGTTGAAGCGCTTCGTAAACTCGTTGTAGTAACCGATTAAATCCGTCCTCTCCTTCCACATGGGCTGGACGGGGATTACCGTCGACGTATTGTCAAGGTACTCGCCGAACGCGTACGCCAGCGACGTCTTTCCCGTGCCCGACATGCCTTGCAGTATCAGTATGTGCGACACCGCCATGCCCGCTATAAACCGCCTTATATCCGATATATCGTAATATAATTTCAGTTTGTTCGCCGAGAAATTGCGGAAGCTTTCGCACAGTCTTTTTAATGTTATATCCTCTCTGTAATCGCTTCGCTTATAGCTTTCGCGCATATCGTCTATTCGGCTCAGTCCGTCGAACCGCCCCTCGCTTTCTTCTATCTTTTCTTCCGCGGGCTGAGCAGTCGCCGCCGCGGGCGCGTCGATATTCACGCTCGAAATTACAATCTCGGTCTGCGCGTTCTTTTTGCGCCTTACAAGCACGGCGGCAATTAATACTATGAGCAACACGGGCAACAGCGCGAGAAGGGCTATAATTACGTACACCGTTTCCGAGCGCACGAGCTGACCTACGTCGCGTTCTCCGCGCATGAAAAAGTATAACGAAAGGGACAGCAGTATAGTTACCGCCGCCAAAGCAATCAAAAAAATTATATATTTAATTTTGAATTTGCCCTTTTCGTTATTTTTTTTCATGGTTATTCTTCTTTGTTTTCAATCATTTTGCGGTACTGCGCCTCGTCTGGCTCAACGGGTTTTTCAACCCGCTTTCTGCGCTTTTTCGGCTTTTTGCCGAACACCGAGTTCATATCCAGCTCGGCTTTCGGCACCTCGTAAGCGTAACGCTTTTCCGAAAGATTTTTTATATAGTCGGAATTGAGCACGTCCTTGCGGATTTGCTTTTTGGCTAACCGCCACTCGTCCTTAAAGAAGGCTTTGAACGCCTTGTACTGCTCCTCGATTTCGTCGAAGCTTTCCTGCGACGAGAAATTCTCGGTTTTGAGCATGCCGTTTTTATGCATAACCGCGTTCAGCCGCGCCTGTATAAGCCGCTTTTCGTCGACGAGCTTGTCGATCTCGTACAAAAGCTCGTTATATTCGTTCTGCTTTTCCGCCTTTTCGAGTTCGGCGGTGAATAAAAGGTTTTCGCATTCGGCGCGCTGGGAGGCGATTTTTTCATTGAATTCGCTTGTTACGCGGTTCAATTCTTCGTTGAAGCGCGCGACCTTCGCGCTCATTTCCTCGGCGTGCTCGTCGGATTTTTTCTTTAATTCCGCCGAGTATTCCTCGGTTAACGCCTCTATTTTTTCGTTGAGCGCCGCGACCGAGTTATTGAGCGAAGTTATCTCGCCGTTGAGCTTTATCGCCTCTTCCTTTGCGGCGGCAAGCTGAATGCTTTCACCTTCGAGCGCCTTGTTGCGCTGTTCTAAAAGAAGTATATACTCCTCGTCGGTCTTGCCCGACTGTTTAATGCGCTTTTTGAGGCTTTTCAACTGCTCGTCGCGCTTTTTCTTTTCTATTTCCTTTAACTCTTTTTCGTATTTGTCAAAGTTTGCTTTCAGTTCCTTTTCTATGCCAAGACCGTGCATATACGCCAAAAACGCGTTCAGCGCGACCATTTCCGCAAACTCGTCTGCGATTTCGTCGGGAAAGGGGTTTATAGTTTCTGTTTTTCGCTCTACCGTGTAGCCCGGCTTCGAATACGAACTGACGAAATAATAAAGCTCCTTCGCGCCCTTGAAGTTTTTGTTCATGCGCAAAACGTTGGTTTCGGTTATGGGCGGTTTGAGCATGGGCGCCTTTGCGACGAACTCCATAAGCGGAGTGTTCAGATACGCAATGACCGTCTTTAAAATCAAATCTATCCGCTCGATTTTGTCCTTTGCGGGGTTGTGTTCCTTTAAAAAGGCGTCGTTTTTTATCTCTTCGTCAAGCTTTAATTCATAGACGGTAGTTCTGCCGCCCTGATGCACGTTTTTGCGCATTTCGAGCTTGCCGTTGTAGGTGTTCGTAAGCTCGACGATTTTTTCGTATCGGAACGCGATAAAGTCGCGCAGAAAGCACAAAAGCATATACAAAAATCTGTTTTCGTATACGGCAAAGTCGGACAGCCTTTCGACGGTGTAAAGCTGGTCGGGAATTATATCCCTGCCCTCCTCGGGCTTGCGCGTCAAAAGATTGCTGTGGCGCGCGAGATGCTCGACCGAGTCCTTGGAAACCTGCTTGACCTTTTCAATCGGAATAACCTCGCCGTTCGAGCGGATAAATTGCCGCTCCTCGCCGAGGGCTTTTCCGACGTGAACAAGCCCCTTTTCAATCGCGTCTATCCAGTCCTCTTCGATTATGCAGTTTGTCTTAATTACCTCTATCTTGTCGTTTGACGTATCCGCCGAAGAGATGGACTTGCGCCTTGCTTCGCAATCTCTGTCCTCCTTCGTGTGTCTGCGCAAATCGGTCAACGCACGATAGTAAATATCCAAATCCATAAGCTTACCTTATGCGTTCTTTTCAAGTCTGCGGACGAACGCCTTGCATAGCTGCATGTTCTCTTCGCCGAACAGCTCGTCCATGTATCTGCAAAATCTGTCCGCCGAGTTTCGTATATACACCGGGTTTTGCATGCTCAGCTTTCTCATTACTTTTTTAGCGAGTATGTCGTCCAAAGCTTCCAGCTCGTCTCCTCCGCAACTCACATACACGGGAATATACGTGTTTATCTGTTTCATTATTCGGTTGCCGAACGTGATATGGAAGTTCTCTATCATATATTCGTCCAGCTTTTCCAGCCGCTTTCGGTTTCTCCCGCTAAGCGTGTATTCCTTTACCGCTTGCGCCGCAAGCTCGTCAAATCTGTCCGACGTTATGTGTAAGTTCTTTTCCCTCGGCGCTGCGAACGGCTCAGCCTTCTTGTCCAGATCCATTATCATCGCTCGGTCGTACACCTTGTCCGATATCGCAAAAGTTGAGTCGTCGTTGTTCGCCGTGCCTATGAACCATATATTCTTAGGCAGTTTTATGTGTCCGTTCCTAAGCTGCTTCGGGTCGCTTTCCCACTCGTCTGACACTACGCTCAAATTGCGCTTCTCCGCGTCGGGCAGTTCCAGAAGCGACAAAAACTCCGCAAAGTAATATTCAACACGCGCTATGTTCATTTCGTCGAGCACGGTTATATATATGTCCTTGCTGTAATTCGCTTCGTACATCTTTTTTAATAAGTCCGTTTCGTTGAAGCGCTTCGTAAACTCGTTGTAGTAACCGATTAAATCCGTCCTCTCCTTCCACATGGGCTGGACGGGGATTACCGTCGACGTATTGTCAAGATACTCGCCGAACGCGTACGCCAGCGACGTCTTTCCCGTGCCCGACATGCCTTGCAGTATCAGTATGTGCGACACCGCCATGCCCGCTATAAACCGCCTTATATCCGATATGTCGTAGTATAATTTCAGCTTGTTCGCGGAAAAGTTACGGAAGCTTTCGCACAGTCTTTTTAATGTTATATCCTCTCTGTAATCGCTTCGCTTGTAGCTTTCGCGTTGGTCGTCTATTCGGCTCAGTCCGTCGAACCGCCCGTCGCTTTCTTCTATCTTTTCTTCCGCGGCGGGCGCTTCCCCGGTCTTGGAAATTTCCGCCTTGTCGCTTTGGATTAAAAGGGATTTCGGCTGGCGGTTGTCGCTTATCATTAACGATACGACCAGCACCGCAACCAGCACTAAAAGAATTATTGCGTAAATTAAAATTGCGTAGCCCGAGGAAGCGTACTGCCAGATAGTCTGCATTACGCTTTTATTTTCGGTTGCCGAAATTAAATTGCCGATTGACATACCGTCACCTCTTAAAAGCCGTTTAAAACCTTCTTTATTTCCTGTACATTATCCTCGCCGAAAATGCCGTCGAGCACGCCCGCAAAGCTTTCGTCCGCCGCGGCAAGCCTGCCGTTTGTCTGGCAGATTATCGCGGGAAGGAAAATACTTGCCGTAAGGCAGTCGAGCGCGTCCTTATGCCCGCCGCCGCACGCGAGTATCGCGGAGGCGAACTTCTCGGCGCGGAGCCAAAGCTTGTTGCCTATGCGGTACGGCGAGCGCGCGTTGACGTATTTTTCGAGCTTGTCGATTTTCTTCCAGCCCTTGTCCTCGTCGAGCGGAAATTTGTCCGCAAGGGTGTCGGAAAAATTTCTCAGCTGATAGTAACTGAAAAATCTGACGCCCGCCTTTTCCGCCGCGGGGGCGCATTTGCCGATATTCACGTCGACATACGCCGCCGAGCCAAATATGAACGCGTCGTCTGCGCTCGGTTTGGAATTGTCGAGCCCGAACACGAACCAGACGTTGGGCGGAACCGCAAGGGTCTTATCGTAGCCGTACTTTATGCGGCACTCCGACGACGGCGAGGCAACGTATTTTAACAGCGGCATGAAGAAAGACCGCACCGCGCGGACGTCAACGCCCGTAAGCCCCGCTATATGCACGTTTTGCCTTAGCTCGGAAGCCGAGCGCACCGCCGACGCGCAGTTGTTCGCAAAAAACCCGTCGAAAGTCTTGAAGTCTTTGAATTCGTCTATGTAGCTTTCGGTGCAGAAAAACCCGCTTAAAACCTTGATAAGCTCGGGCAAAAGGGGCGCGTTACGGCTTTTTAAAAGGATAAGCCGAGAGGACGCGAACGCCGCGAGCAGCTTTGCCGCGGTTACGGTGTCCATGTTGACCCCGCACGATTTCGAATACGCTAAAAGCTGTGCGCACGCCGTCTTTAAAGTGAGCGTGCCGTCTATGTATTTGAGCGCCTCCTGTTCCTCGTCGAAGGCTTCGACCGCGGCGGTTTTTGTTTCCTCCTCGGGCTCGTCTTCGCCGAACTCCTCGTTGAAGAGGATTTCGAACGGGTTCTGCGGTCGGTTTTTAAGCTCGGGCTCGCGCGTTTTCACGGTCGCCGCCATCAGCTTCGAATTCTTGCGCATTACCGCGCCCGCGATAAAGACCACGGCGAACGCCAGAAATATGCCGAGAAGGGAAAGCCCAGAAACGGCTAAAAATTTGTTGTCGTTCAGCCCTAAAATATCGGTATCGCGCCAGATGTTGTCGAACACGCCGAGCGCGTTGAGCGCGACGAGTATACAAGTCGCAAGCGCGCAAAGCCCCGCGCCTATCAGCCCCGCAAAAATTTGCGGCTTGCCTTTTTTACCCGTAAGCTTCACGTTTTTCAAGGTATAACCTTCGGTCAAAACGTTGGACATATTCAGAAAATAGTCCGGGTGTTTTTTGAAATCGCGGCAGACGGCTTCGCCCTCGACCTTGATTTTGCCCTCTATTCTTATATCCGAAACCGACGAGCCGACATAAACCTCGTACCAGCCGTCCTCGGTTATGTTTCTCTTTTTCTGTTCGTCGTAGACCGCTAAAAGCTTGCCGCTTATTCTGAATTTGACGACTTTGCTTTCGCCCGGGCGCAGGAATATCTTTTTGTAATCTTTCAGCTCCTTTAAAGGTCTTATAACCGACGTGCCCGTCTTGCCGATATACAGCTGCACTACCTCGCTGCCCGCATACCCGCCTATGTTTCTGACTGTGACCTCGACGGTTTCGGGGGTAACGACCGCGTTCGAATACTCGAAATCGGTATAGCTTAAACCGTGACCGAACGGATACTTCGCGCCGCTGCCCGCCGCGTCGTAATAGCGGTAGCCTATAAACCCGCCGACTTTAATTCTGCCCGTATTTTTATAGTTCTTGATTTTGGTAAAATATTTATCGGTATCGGCGTAGTACGTCGACGCGAGCTTGCCCGACGGGTTCGACACGCCGAGCAGAATTTCCGTCAGCGCCTCGTTCGAGTTTTTGCAGTCGAGCGGAGCTATAAGCGTCGCGGACATATTGTCGTCGAAGCCCGCGTCTATCTGGCAATTGGTCGTGATGACCGCAACCACGTTTTTATTTTCCTTTGTAAGCGCGTCGGCGAGCGCAAGTCGGTTTGCGGGAAGCTTTACCCGCTCGGAATAACCTAGCTGTTCCTCGCGCTTTTTATCGAGCCCGAGAAAAAGCAAAACCACGTCCGCCGTCTTTGCAACCGCGCGCGCTTCCGCCAGAAGAGTTTCGTTTCTGTCGCCCGAAAGGCTGTAACCGCGCGCCGTGCCCACAACCTCAACGCCCTCGTTGCCGCAGTTCGCGGAAAAGAATTCCGCAAAACCGCCGTCGAAAGCGGGGTCGCCGATAATCGCGACTTTTTTGCGTTTTAACGGAAGCAGTCCGTCGTTGTTTTTCAAAAGCACGATTGCTTCTATCGCCGCGCTGAGCGCGAGTTGCTCGCCCTTTGCGGTCGCCGTGACTTGCTTGTCTGCATTTATAAATTCGGAAAAGCGCACGACCCTTTCGACCGCTTCGCCGAGCATTTCGTCGCTGACCGCAGAATAGCTTTGGCAAGCCGCCTCCATATCCGTGCCCGACGCGTCGCCCGTGGTCATGGCTTCCTTTATGTAATTGTAGTTCAAAGCTGCCTGTTTCAACGCCGACGGATTGCCCCCGACCGACACGGCGTGCTTCATTGCGCCCTCTACGTTCAAGTCGTCGTCGCACTCTCCCGACACCACGAAACCGTTGCGCTTTTCCGCAATGGTCGAAAGCATGTTGCCGAGAATCGAAGTGTTCGCCTCGGCATAACTGCCCGAAAGCTTGGTGTACGAGGTCATTGTGACAACGCCGTCCTCGAACGCCGAAACCGCCTTATAGGGATTGAAAAAGTATTCGCGCACGGTGCGCAAATCCATTTTGGTATCGAGATACCTGACGTCGGAATTTTTGATATAACAGCCCGTCACGCACGGCTCGACGCCAGCGGACTTAATCGCTTTAATCAGATTGTATATGCACGAGCGCACGAAATACGGGTCTTCCGAAACGCCGTTGACGTAAGGGTTGCTTTTTACGCGAAGCTCGGGCGTGAACAGCAAGTTTACCGAATTTTTCTTTGCGCGAAGGGCGATATCCGCCGCGACGTCCGAAATAAGCTCGGAATTCCACGAATTGACCAAAGCTCCGAACGCGGGATATATGTTGCCTTCCGCGACGTTCACCTCTTCCCACGAAGCGGTGTTTACGCGGCGAATTCCCGCCTTGGCGTTGCCCTGCATGAACAGAGTGTTCGCGTCGGCGACAAGGGAAATTTTTTCGTCGATATTGAGTTTTTTCAAAATTTCAGGATTTTTAATCATATACATCCGCCTCGGGGTATTCGATACAATCTACCGGTATCGGTCGCGTCTCCGTCTTGCCGCAAATTTTGCACGTTCCCGTCTCTTCGCCCTCTTCCGTGCAGGTGGGTTTCTTGGTTATAACCCACTCGAAGTCGTGGTCGTTCGTCTTGGGCAGCGCGCTTGTCACAGTGAACTTATTGCAGTGCGGGCACGTTCCCGTGGACACGCCCTCCTCCGCGCACGTCGGCGCTTTGGTGGTTTCCCACTCGAAGCCGTAATGGTCGCGCCAGGTCGAAACCGAGCCGTTTAAGTATGTCCACTCGTAGTTTCCGTGCACGCAGTCGACGTATTCATAGCAAGTGGTGTTCGTAAGAGTCGGGGGGCAGAGGTTTTTCCAGCCCGCGCGAGTCCCCTCGAAGTAGACCGTGAAATATTCGTTTCTGAACGCCTTGTCCTCTATTCTAGAAACGCAAACGGGCACGAGCAGGGAGCTGAGCGAAGTATTTTCGAACGCATAGCTTTTGACCGTGTATTCCTTTATGTCCGAAGTTTTTGGCAACTCTATTGCCCCGCCGCTTCCGTTGTATCTGAAAAGATACCAATTATTATAGAATTTCGCGAACTCGAATTCTCTGACGACGGTAAACTCGGCTTTCTGATTTATGTCAGTGAAAATGACCGCCGCGTAATAACCCACCGAACCGTTTGACAACGAGTGCTCGGTTATGTTAAGTCCGCTCAGATTGTACACGACGTACAGCTTCTGACAGCTGTAAAACGCGTAATCGGCAATTGCCGTAACCGACGACGGCACGGTTATTTCGGTCAGACCGCCGCAGTAGGCGAATGCGTACCCGCCTATTCTCGTCAAGCCCGAATTCAGCTCGACCTTGGTCAGCGAATAGCAAGCCCTGAAAGCGTTTTCGCCTATTTTTTTGACAGTATCGGGAAATTTAATTTCCCTCAAAGACTGACAGTCCGAGAACGCGGCGACGGGAATTTCGGAAATCTTAGCGGAAAACTCCACCCTTTCCAGCGCATAGCAGTAAGCGAACGCGCCTTCGCCTATTTCGGTGACCGCGCCGCCTATCACCGCCCGCACTATTCCGGTGTTCGAAAAAGCGTAATGGCGGACTTTAAGCGAGGCGACGCTTTTGCCGTTGAACGTGAAGGCGTCGAGCACGATTTCTGTCGCGCCCTCTGCAAGCCAGACCGCCGTCCACTCGCCGCGGCAATACAAATAATTTACGCCGTTTGTTTCATAGTAGCCCGCAACGTCCTTACTCTCGTTTGCTGAGACTATCGCCAAAGCGTGCGCGGCGACCCCGCCGTGAGACGCCTTGGTTAATTCGAGCGCGCTGTCGTTGTAAACGAGCAATAATTTTATGCAACCGTCGAACGCCCCTTCCTCTATTCTTTCGAGCGTGGAGGGCAATAAGACGCTTTGAAGGGATTGACACTGCGTGAATGCGTACGCGCCGATTTGCTTCAACCCCTCGGGCAATTGCAATGTTTTAACTGCGTTACAGTTTTGGAAAGCCGACGGGCTAATGACCTCCAACCCGCTTTCGAAAATTATATCTTCGAGCAAAATGCAGTCGACGAAAGCCTGACCTGATATTGTTTTGACCCCGTAGGGGATATTTACGCTTTTAAGCTTTGTGCACCTTTCGAAGGTGTTCTGTTCTATTTCCGTGAATTTCGCGCCCTCGAATTTGACGCTTTCGAGGTTTACGCACTCCGAGAAAGCATATTCTCCCAGACGGTTTACGCAAGCGGGCAGCACTACCGATATTATGCGAGTATCGCCGCTGAAAAGATACGCGGGCACGGCGTACTCCTCCACCTTTTGTCCGTTGAACGTCAATTGCGAGGGAAGTATAAGCGCCGCGATGTCTGCGGGATAGCCTAAAAGATAGTACTTATCTTCAAAGCGGGAATAGCCGAACTCGTAACCGTCGAACTTGAATTTTTGAAGCTGTAAATCGCCGCTGTCGTAGACAATCGCGTTGGGCGCCCACACGCGCAGACCGCAGAAATTCCAGATTTCCCAAAGCGTGTAACAGCCCGCGAACGTTGTTCTCTCGCCGATATATTTCACCGACTCGGGTATGGTTATCTGTTGAAGCTGTCTGCAAAACGCGAAAGCGTAATCTTTCACCGTTTCCACGGTCGCGGGGATTGTGATTTGGGTAAGTCCGCAGTTAAAGAAGGCGTATTCGCCGATATCTTTGAGGTTTTCGGGAAGGATTATTTGTTTGAGCCCCGAACAGCCGTAAAACGCCGACTCGCCTATCCTTTCCGCAAGAGTTATCTTAACGCTCGAAAGGGACGCGGGCACTCCGTCGAACACATAGCTTATGTAGTTGTTTTCGTTCGCGCTTCCGCCAATAAACGGCACTGTCATTTGCGTAAGCCCGTTACAGCCCGAGAAAGCGTACATTCCCACCTCTTCCAGACAGTCGGGCAAGGTGAGCGAGACAAGCGAAGCGCATTTATAGAACGAGTACGCACCTATTCTCTGCAAGGGCGTATCGAGATTAATTTCGGTAAGCGACGAGCAATTCGCAAAGGCGTATTCGCCGATAATGCTCGTCTTTGCGGGAAGCTTTATTTCGCGAATTCCCGTGCCGCCGTAGAAAGCGAAATCGGGCACGTTGGCGCCGTTGGTCAGGGTCACTCTTTTGAGGGAATACGGAATGTATCTTTCCGACCGCGTGTATTCCTCCGCGCCGAAGATATAGCCGAGGTAGGTATTAGTATACGCGCTGCCGCCTATGTACGGAAGCACGATATTTTCGAGATTGCCGCACGAATTGAACGCGCCTATGCCTATTTCGTAGACGGTTTCGGGCACGGTAACCGATGTAAGCGACAAACAGCCGCTGAACGCAAAGTCGCTTATTCTGTATAAGCCCGCGGGGAATGAAACCTCCTTCACCGCGCTTGCGGCAAAGGCGTATTCGCGAAGCTCGGTCACGCGCGTTCCCGCAAACGACGTCAATTGCGAATAGGCGAAAGCGTACTCGCCCACGTAATCGACCGCGCGCCAGTCGAACGACCTAAGACCCGCGTTATAGAATGCGTATGCGCCGACCGAGCTCGGGCTTACGGGAAGGCTGAGCTCGGTGAGCGAGTAACAGTCGTAAAACGCGCGTTCGCCTATAATCGAACTGCCGAGCGTATTTATCTTTACGCTTTGAACGGGCGAGGAAGCAAGGAAATTCTTGCCTATCGCGTCGAGCGTGTTTATCGTGACGTTTTTAAGGCTTGTCGTGTTACCGCCGAAAAGGGAAACTATCGTCTTTGCGCCCGAGAAGTTGTTTAATCCGAGTGTCGCAAGGCTGTTGCAGCCGCGGAAAACCGCCAAATCGTCGGGGTATTCGACGGGTTGCAAAAGCTCGGCGGTTTTAAGTTCGCCGCAGTTTTCGAACACGCTTTTGCCGAGCGTGAGCTTCTTTCTCTCGTTTTCTAATTTGACCGAGCTAAGCGTCTTGCAGTTTTTGAACGCGCCGTCGCCTATGCTTTCGAGGTTACACGCCGACAGCGAGGAAAGCTTGCCGCAGTTTGCGAACGCCTCCGCGCATATTGTGTTTACTTTTTCAATGCTTATTCTTTCGAGGTTTTTACAGCCGTCGAACGCGGATTTTTCTATTACCGCGTTGCCCTCGACCGTGAGCGAGCGAATTCTCGGGTTGCCCGCGAACGCGCCCTCGCTTATTTTGGTTACGGCGTGCCCCTCTATCTCTTCGGGTATCGTTATGTGACTTTTCGTCCCGCGCGAACCCGTGACGAAAATATTCGTACCCTCGCCCGTGTCGTCGTTCTCGAACGCGTATTCCACGCCCGAATATATAAACGTTTTCTGGTTTTTCGTGAACGAGTTGAGTTGAAGCACGGTGAACACAAGCACGGCGGTTATCATAAGAAAAGCGATAACCGCGATAAGCACGCGGTGCTTTACAGTGCGCTCGGAAACGACGGCGTTCTCCCAGCCGAGCGTATCCAGCGCCTTGCCCGCGTCGAATTTTCCGTTCGTACCCTTGACGAAGTCTATGCTTTCGCCCTTTTTGCCGACCGAATAGGCGTACGCACCGTAATGCGCAACGCTCACCTCGCACAAAAAGTCGACGCACTCCTCCTCAACCTCGATTTTATGTTCGAGGACGTAGTCCTTGCGCGGTTTGCCAGAAAGCTTGCCGAAGCTTAAATTTTTAACGCTCAGCGTTCCGCCGCGGCTGTTCAGCGCGGTAATTTTCAAATCGAGACCAGTAAGCGTTCCGCCGCGGCTGTTTTTGAATTTCAGCAAAAGATACTTTTTGCCGCCGTCTCGGATAAACAGAAAGCTGTCTACGGGTATGGCGTTTTCGGGTTGGGGGCAATCGTATTTGCCTTTGGAAATCACGACGTACTCAGCCATTCAGTTCCGCCCCCTTTCTTCTTAAAAACAGTATGCCGAGCGTACACAGCACGTTTATCGCAATCGCGCCCGCGCAGATAAGCGCGGTGAATATCCAGGTCTGCCCCAAAATCACGAAACTTTCGAAAAACAGTCCGCCGAACAGCTTGCCGAGCAAGACCTTTGCGCACAGTATGCCGAGAATTTCGGTCACCGCGCCGAATAAAATATACAGCGCCGCGCCCTTGGAAAGTACTTTTTTGGAGGTTTTATTCGAGAATTTGTCGTCGTTTACGCCGTTTAAGACAAGCGAAACGTAGACGGTTTTGTCGGGAAGCCCGCTCACGCGGGTATAGCCCTTTTTGCTTATAAGCTCCTTGACGTTTAAAACCTTGAAGGAATTGCCGTTTTCGTCGAACAACACAACGTCGTAGTCGATAAAGCGCACGCTGTCGTCAATCTTGCAGACAAAAAGCTTTTTGCCGTCTCGTTCGGACAGAATGTATTGTTTTATGTATTTTCTTATTTTTACGTCGGGCTCGTAAACTATGCTTTTACCGTTTTCTTCGCCGATTACTCTTATGCCGCGGTCGGGCAATCCGTCGTAATCGTATCTGACCTTCAAAAACAGCTTAGGCAGAACATAAGCGTGAACTACGACGAAAGCTATAACTGTTGCGGTGAGTAAAAACGCCCAAAGCGCCATGTTTTCTGCCTCCTTTATACGTTAAGTATACTAAAAACCATACTATATTATATAACAACTTGTCCTTTCAGTCAAAGGTTTTTGAAAATAAAATGATAATGATAAAAAATATTTATAAAAACGCTTGCAAAATTAAATTTATTTGGTATAATGATAAAGTCATACGCTAATATGGCTCAGCTGGTAGAGCAGCTGATTCGTAATCAGCAGGTCGCCGGTTCGAATCCGGCTATTAGCTCCAAAAAAAGGAAGGACGGATTTTTCCGTTCTTTCTTTTTTAGCGATATGACGGATTTGAACCGCGGTTCGCGCGAGCGCAGCGACGCTTTGCCGAGGGCTCCCGCTTGCGGGATACGGCAATACACGGCTATTAGCTCCAAAAAAAGGAAGGACGGATTTTTCCGTTCTTTCTTTTTTAGCGATATGACGGATTTGAACCGCAGTTCGCGCGAGGGCGTTAGCCCGACGCTTTGCCGAGGGCTCCCGCTTGCGGGAAACGGCAATACACGGCTATCATCACGAAAAAAAGGAAGAGTGGAAATTCACTCTTCCTTTTTTTATTAATCTTGTAAACCAAGCAAATAATCTGCACTAACATTAAAATATTCGGCGACTAAATATATATTTTCCGCAGTAGGCTGAATTTTTCCGGTTGTCCAGTCCGAAACACTCATAGCGGAGACCCCCATCTTCTTCGCAAACGCTCTCTTTGATAAATTGTATTCATTAAGCAAATCACTCAATCTTTCTGCAAACTTATTCTTCACAAAAATATTGTAAGAAATATTTTACAAAAAATACTTGACGTAAGATATATCTTACACTTATAATTATCATAAATCAAAATATAAGGAAACATTATGAAATACTTTACTAAGGATTATTTTACATCCGATTTACTGTCATTCTCAATCAAACACGTAAAACCGTCAAAAAAAGCCGAAATTAAAAACGAAGCTTTTTATCAATCCGTTTACGAAAAACAATACGCAATTTTTCAAAATAACGAAAAGCATTGCTTTTGGTATCTTGACCCCACGAAGGAGTTAAAAAATATCGCAATTGATACAAGAATAAGCGAGGAAGAAAAGAAACTTTTAACACAAGTTTACGAAAATTTTCCAAAAGATAAAATTGTTTATACATTTGACGAAAATCTGTGCAGACAAAAATTCGCTGAACGTCAACGCAATAATGTTGCGCTTTACAGTCGGTTGCCGCAATACATAACCGATAAAATCGCCGATATCCGAGTTTTTGCTTTGGGATACGCAAGCGCGGAAGTAATACAACTTTTGCGCCCATATTGCTCGGAGCTTAAAAAATCGCTCAAAAAGGTAGTCGACAAAGATACTGCAAAGGCAAAAAAATTTTTAAAAAACAAAATCAGCTTCGACGGATTTGAAAATTTTATAATAATTGCTATCGAGGAAAAAAACGGCGATTTACACATTGAAGGCGTAGACAGTTATCGAATTACAATTAAAGACGCAAAAATAATCGAAGGGCAAGAAAAAAAAGTTTTTCGCTATGACGGTAAAAAACCGAATTCCCCTATAAGCCTTGTATTAGCTGCCGAGATACACCGCGTCGAAAACTTATTCGAAGCGCACTTTTTAATTCAAAACATAAGCAAAACCGAACAAACGGAGTTATGGAATTTAACCGTACGCGGAACGGATATAACGGAAACGTGTTAAAACGTTTGCATTCGCGCGGGAAAAAAGCTATAATAGCCGTATGAAAAGAATTTTAACCATGCAAGATTTATCATGCGTCGGGCAGTGCTCGCTGACCGTCGCCCTGCCCATTCTTTCGGCGTACGGCGTGGAAACGTGCGTTCTGCCGACTGCCGTACTCTCCAACCACACTATGTTCAACGGTTGGAGCTACCTCGATTTGACCGATAAAATTCCGGAAATTTACGAATACTGGCGGAAAAACAACTTTAAGTTCGACGCGTTCCTTTTAGGCTATCTCGGCAAATCCGCGCTTATGGATTTGGCGGAGCGGGCGTTCGACGACTTTTCCGCAGACGGCGCGAAAATAATCATAGACCCCGTTTTCGGCGACAACGGCAAGCTTTACGGCGGGTTCGACTTGAACTACGTTGCGGCTATGCGCAAGCTTTTGCGCCGCGCAGACATTATTTTGCCGAACGTGACCGAGGCGTGCTTCCTCACGGATACGCCGTATCCCGAAAACTACGACGAGGATTTCGTTTTAAAGCTTAAAAACAAATTAAAGGAATTGACCGACGCGGAAATTATAATTACGGGCGTCGAGTTCGGCGGGCGCATCGGCGAGTTCATGTCGGTAAAATTTCTCTGGCACGAGCTTTTGCCCTCCAAAAAGCACGGCACGGGCGATATTTTCGCCTCCGTCTTTACGGCGCACTATCTTGCGGGCAACAGCCTTGAAAATGCTTGCGACAGCGCCGCGGAATTCGTGCGCGAGTGCATTAAACAGACCGATAACGACCACTTCTACGGCGTTCAGTTCGAAAAGATTTTAAAAAGAGGCAAATAATTAACGCTCGGCTTAAATATCATATAATATGTTCAGAAAATGTTCGGGATTTGTCGTCGGCATCGGGGCGGTCGTTATTGCGACCGTCATTATCTGCGTATGCGCGTTTTCGTGCGCGGGCGGCAATATGGCATTTAACGCCTCGTATTATTTCGTCTGTTACAGAGTGACCGACAACGTTATCTCCGCGGGCTCGCTTTCGGGCACGGCTTCGAGCTACGGCGGGGCGGGCTACAACCTGAGCTATGACGGCAACTATTACGTAATTATGTCGTGCTATTATCAAAAAAACGACGCCGAGACCGTGTGTTCGAGCCTTAAAAAGCGGGATTTGGACTGCACGGTACTCGAAATAAAGACGGACGAATACAGGCTTAAAAGCTATTCCGCGAAAAGAAACGAGGAGCTTTACCTCGGCAACCTGAACACCCTCCACACCCTTTCCATGCTCGCCTACGAGTGCGCGAACGGGCTGGACACGGGTTCATACACCCAACAGCAAGCCAAAAGCGTTGTCTACGACATAAAAAGCGGGCTTAAAGGGCTTCTGAGCGCGAACTCGGGCAACTGTTTTATGCACGGACTGAACACCGTCCTCAACTGCTGCGAGGAAAGGGAAAAAGGGTATATTTATTCGAAGGATATGCGGTATATGCAAGCCGCGGTTATAGACCTTATCGTCAATGTAAAATTAAATTAAAATACGTATGTAAAATTTGGAAAATTGCGCAAAATACGGATATGAACAGAAATTTTACCGCCTTTTGCGCGGCCATGCTTGCGTTTGCGATACTGCTTGTCATTTGCGGCGGATTCATTGCCGACAGCAAGAAATTTGCACTTGCCGAAGAAGCCGAAAAAACTGTTTACCTCACTTTTGACGACGGACCCAGCGACAGAGTTACGCCCAAAATTTTAGACGTGCTTGCCGAAGAAAAAGTCAAGGCTACGTTCTTTATCATAGGCAAAAACGTCGAAACCCGCAAAAACTTAATTAAAAGGGAATTCGACGAGGGGCATACCGTCGCCGTGCACTCCTACACGCACAAATACAAGGAGATTTACTCCTCGGCGGAAAGCCTTATAAAGGACATCGACGCGTGCAACGAGGTCATAAAAAGCGTGACGGGCAAATATTCGTCGGTTTACAGATTTCCCGGCGGAAGCTACGGGCTTTCGCAAAAATTCATTTCCGCGGTGACGGCGCACGGTCTGCGCTACGTCGACTGGAACGCCTCCACCCGCGACGCCGAGATACTCAACGCGACCCCCGCCCAGCTTCTGAAAGCCGCGGTCACCACCTCGGCGAGCAGTAATTACATTGTGCTTTTGGCGCACGACTCTACCTCGAAGTCTGCTACCGCCGAGGCATTGAGAGATATTATCAAACACTACAAAGACAACGGTTACGTTTTCAAAGCGTTTTAAAAATCAGCCGCCGCGCAGTGATTTGCACCCCAAAAGTTAGACACTTTTGGAGGTGCATATTATTATGTCAAGG
>CAJTOY010000007.1 GCA_910578195.1 uncultured Christensenella sp.
CTTTCAGCCGCGCGCCCCGAATTATTTTTCAAAACCAAGACTGATTAATATCGCTTTGTCGACGCGCGTCATTGTGTTTTCGCTGAGCTCGCCGATGCGCTCCTTCAATCTGCGCTTGTCGAGCGTCCGTATCTGTTCGAGCAGAATAACGGAGTCCTTTGCAAGCCCGTAGGAGTTCGACGGAAGCTCGATATGAGTCGGAAGCTTTGCCTTGTTTATTTTACTTGTGACTGCCGCCGCTATCACGGTCGGTGAATACTTGTTGCCTACGTCGTTCTGAACGACGAGCACGGGGCGGACGCCCCCTTGCTCACTACCCACTACCGGCGACAAATCGGCATAGTATAATTCTCCGCGCTTTATTGTCATATCAACCTCTTTTTCGGCAGTTAGTATATTCTATTATATGTACTGCCCTATCAATATTGTTGACCGCGGGCAAGGTTTTTATACCGATTAATACAGCTTAAACGCGTAGTAATTTGCAAACACAAAACCGTAGTAGCACACCAGACAGACGAGCATCATAATGCCTGCGGCGCGCGTTAAACTCTTTGTTTTGCCGAAGGAGCACGCAAATATCAATACCGCGGCGAACAGCGACACAAGTCCGCTTATCAAGCCCTCCGTGGAGAATATAAGTCCGTCCGCGCCCGAGCACAGCGCGCCGAGCCCGCCGATAAGCAGAATATTGGCTATATTGCTGCCGATTATATTGCCCGTCGCTATTCCGACGTCGCCCTTTCTCGCCGCCGAAACCGAGGTCACGAGCTCGGGCAACGAAGTGCCGAACGCAACCACCGTCAGCGCGACGATTTCGGGGGAAATGCCTATCAGATCCTCGGCGATAAAGCGCGCCGAATTAACGACGAGCTGCGCGCCGCCGATTACCATGCCCAGCCCCGCAACGGTTATGATTATGAGAAACCAGACCTTTTCCTTTAATTTTTCATAGCCCGATTTAAGGCGGGAATACCAGCCCTTTACCTCTTCGACCCCTTCGCCCGTTTCCGCGACCGAAACCGCCGCCGCATGTTCGAGCCCGACCTTTGACTGCTTCAAGGCGAGCACGACGTTATACGCCATGAACGCGGCATACAGCAAAATCAGGATTAAGCCTTCCCACCAGGCGAACGAACCGCCGAAAAAGCCCAGCACCACGAACAGCGCGCTGATCAACACGAGAAAGGGCAAATCGATATAGCGGGTGGTCTTTTCGACGGGAAGCTTGCACACGACCGCCGAAACGCCCAAAATCAGGAAAATATTTATAATGTTGCTGCCGAGAATATTCCCGACGATAAGCCCGCCCGAACCGCCGACCGCGTCGACGATAGTTACCGCCGCTTCGGGCGCGCTGGTTCCCAGCGCGACGACCGTCACGCCGATTATGAACGTGGAAACTTTCAGCTTTTTAGCTATTCCCGAAGCGCCGTCCACGAAGAAATCGGCGCCCTTAACCAACAACACAAAGCCCAAAAGCAAAAGGAAAACGTTTAATATAGCTTCACCAACCATAAAACACCTCATTATTTATATTGCCGAAAGTCAAAAAAATAAGACTATCCGACTTAAATCGCTTTAAGTCGAAAGTCTTGTTACCCGATAATTAAGGTGCCAAACCCCGAGCGGTTGCGCTGTGATGACGAGGTTTGTCTTAAACTACTCCCTTTCAACACGGTTATTTTAACAACTAAAAACTAAGTTGTCAACTGTTTAACCGCAAAATGTAAATTTTTAATTATATCTTCGGCAGTGGCGCAGTAATCGGTTTTTTCCGCCGAGCTTATCTCCGCCGCAAGCCCGAGCGTGAACGCCCCGCAACAAGCCGCGCCGAACGCGTCAATTCCTCGCGCCGCCGTGCCGCAGATGTACCCCGCGAGCATATCCCCGCTTCCCGCTTTTGCAAGCGCGGTCGTGCCCCGAGTGTTGACCTCCGTGCGCACGCCGTCGGTTATTATGCTGTCGGCGCCCTTTAAAAGCACGATTACGCCGTACTCCTTCGCAAAGCTTTCCGCCGTTTCATTGGTCAGCCGCGCAAACTCGGCGGCGTGCGGGGTCAGAATTACCTTGCACGACTTTTCTTTCAAAACTTCCTTGCCGTACTCGGCAAGGGAGTTCAGCCCGTCGGCGTCGATTATAAGCGTGCCCTTATACTCAGCAAGCAAAAACTTTATAAGAGTGTAAAGCTCATTACTCTTGCCGCAGCCCATGCCCACCGCAATCGATTGCGATTTCAAATCCGCTTCGCCGAGAAAAATGACCTGCGGTATGTGAGCCGCGAGCGCAAGCTTAACCTTTTCCGAAGTGAAGAGCTTGACGTACCCGCACCCCGACATCAGCGCCGCGCGCGAAGCGAGCGCCGCCGCGCCTATATATTTGTCGCTGCCCGCGATAATGCACGCCGAGCCGTATGTGCCCTTGTGCGAATTGCGGGGACGGGCGGGATAAAACCTTTTTATAGCTTGAATTTCCATTACAGCCTCAAAGATACCTCCGCCGCACTTATTTTCTTGACCGTGCCCGCTACGACGCATAAAAGCCCGCCGTCCAAATCGACGTCCGCCGCGATTGCGGTGAATTCGCCGTCCGAGGTTTTCAAGGTTATCTCTCTGCCGAACCAGTCGATATAATTTTTGTACTCTTGTATATTATATTCTTTGCGCAGATTTTTTATCAACTCGGCGCGCACCTCTTTAACCGAAAGGGGTTTGCCGAGCTCAGCGCTCATCGTAGTGGCGATTTTGGAAAGTTCCGCGGGTAAGACGTTGTTTATATTTATGCCCATGCCTATAATCGAACGGCTGATATTACTGCCCGAAAAGGAGTTTTCAATCAGCGTGCCGCAAATCTTTTTTCCGCCGACCAACACGTCGTTCGCCCAGCGTATGACGGGTCTTAATCCGAAATGCTCCATAGTCTTGCAGACGGCGACGCACGCGTTCACCATTATGGTAAACGCCTCGGCGGTATTGAATTTTTCAAATCTTCGCATGATTGAAACGTACAGCCCGCCCTCGTCGGAGACAAAGCTTCTGCCCTTCGTGCCTTTGCCCGCGGTCTGTCTTACCGCGGTTACGAGCATATCGAAATTGCCCGCACGCTTGCAGAATTCGTTTGTGGAGTCGACCTCGTCAAGCTCAATAATCTTCATTTATGTCACCGAATTTATCCAGCGCGGCTTTTGCCGTGTCGTAGCCGTAGCCCTTTGATAAGAGATATTTAAAGCCCTTGTAAAGGCTTTGCTTGTCCGTAGGCTTGCCGCGCATGTACTTTTCGAGAACCGCCGCCGCTTCGCCGCAGTCCTCTTCCGTTTCGTCGAGCGCCGCGCGTATTGCGCTTTGCGCCGCGCCGCGTTTTATCAGGTCGAGCTCCAATGCGCGCTTGCCCTTGCCCCTGACGCTTTGAACGTACGCGCGGCAATACGCGTAATCGTCCACGAGCTTGTGATATTCCAGCCGTTCGAGGACGTAATTTATCACCGCCTCGGTATAGCCCTTTTTCGCAAGAAAATCGTTTATCTGCCTGCGGGTTTTCATCGAAGCCGAAAGGTGGGTCATAGCCTTGTCGAGCGCCTGACTTTTTTCGGTTTCGAGCTGGATTTTGTCAAGTTCCTCTTTTTCTATGTGCATGCCGGCTTTCAGGTGATATTTTATCGCAACTTCGAGCTTGATGCCGCAATAAAATCTTCCGTCGACGTAGACGTTGCAGCGCCGCTTATCCTTGACTTGCGGTTCGATTGATGTTATTTCCGCCATATTCTTTACTCAGATATTCGTTTAACTTGCGGCGGTTTTTGAAAACAAAAACTTCGCCGCGGCAATTTTTTATGTTGTTTTTAAAGGTTTTTTTGCACTTTACCGTTCTGCCCTTGTATAGTAACCACCGCGCGAACTCGAAATCGAATTTCTCCTTGCACGGTAAATCGGGGCGAACGGCGCCCTTGTATTTTTTATATCGTTTGAAGGCTTCCTTAAAGCAGAAAAACCTGTTGTAATTCAGAAAATACAATCTGTCGCACGAAACTAAACGCTCGGGGCAGATTTTTTGGTAATTGCCGTCTATTATCCAGCCGTCGGGGTTTTCGTCCATAAAGCTTTTAACTATCGCGGTCTGCTCCGCGCGCGTTCTTTGCTGCCAGTCGCCGAACCAGAAGGTTGCGTCGAGGTGAAGCACGGGAAGATTATACTTTCCGCCCAGAATTTCGGCAAGCGTGGATTTGCCAGCGCCCGAATAGCCTATTACGCAGATTTTCATAGTTTGAACGGGAAAAAGTATTCCCTCGCCTTTTCGATTTTTATTTTGCCGTTCAAGCGGTTTACAAGCGCATTGTTGAAGGTTTCCTCTTCGCTTTTTTTGGTCGCGACGGTAAAGACGACCTCGTTCAGATACTCCGTATCGATAACGTCCGCGCCCGTTTCGGCAAAATAGCGAAGGCACGCGTCCACGCCCGAATAGTCGACGGTGTATCTGCTTTCCGAGCACGTTTCGTACAAAACCTTTTGCGCGCCGTCCAAATTTTCGGCGGTACAGCCCGAGTACGCCCGCACGAGCCCGCCCGCGCCGAGTTTAATTCCGCCGAAGTAGCGGGTGACCACCACAGCCGTTTCGAACAGCTTTTTGTTTTTTAGCACCTCGAGCATGGGCATGCCCGCCGTGCCCGAAGGCTCGCCGTCGTCGGAAAAGCGCAGAAAGTTGCCGAGGTTATCGCAGATATACGCATAGCAGTTGTGCGTGGCGTCGGCGTACTTTGCGGAAATTTCGGCAATGAACGCCTTCGCCTCTTCCTCGCCCGCGACGTGCCTTGAAGTTGTAATAAAGCGGGATTTTTCAATTAGCTTAACCGACTGAAAATCCCCGCTTACAGAAAGATATTTTTCCACTTATTTAAGATTGATTTTAACGTGTACTTTTTTGCCCTTATGAATGACGTCGCCGTCGGAAACGGGCGTGTCGATATCGGTGACCTTATCGTCGTTGAGCGAAACTCCGCCCTGCTGTATAAGACGGCGCGCCTCGCCGTTCGAAGCGCAGATACCCGCCGCGACGAGCACCGGAATAATCGTCGTGTTTTCGACCTTTACGTCTTTTTCGGGAAGGTCGCCGCCGCCGCCGAACGCCGCGCGTGCCTGAGCCTGCGCCGCCGCCGCCTTCTCTTCGCCGTGAACGAGCTTGGTGAGCTCGTACGCGAGCACTTCCTTAGCCTTATTAATGCGCTCGTCGTTGAATTTGACGAGCCCGTCTATCTCTTCGAGCGGCAGGAAAGTTAAAAGCTTCAAGCACTTTTCAACGTCCGCGTCCGCGATATTGCGCCAGTACTGGTAAAATTCGTAGGGGCTTGTCTTGCTTTCGTCGAGCCAGACCGCGCCCTTTTCGGTCTTGCCCATTTTCTTGCCCTCGCTCGTTGTGAGCAGAGTGAAAGTCATGGCGTAAGCGGGCTTTCTTTCCTTAACCCTTATGAGGTTCGCGCCCGCAAGGATATTCGACCACTGGTCGTCGCCGCCGAGTTCGAGCATACAGCCGTACTTTTTGTAAAGCTCCAAAAAGTCGTAGCCCTGCATAAGCATATAGTTGAATTCGAGGAAGGATAATCCGCGCTCCAACCTTGTTTCGAAGCACTTTGCGCGAAGCATTTCGTTGACCGAAAAATGAACGCCGATATCGCGGATAAATTCGAGATAATTGAGGTTCGTCAGCCAGTCCGCGTTATTCACGATTATCGCGCCGTTCTTGCCCTCGAAGCTGATAAATTTGGACATTTGCTTTTTGAAACATTCTATGTGGTAATCGATTGTTTCGCGGGTCATCATTTTGCGCATGTCGGTCTTACCCGTCGGGTCGCCTATCAAGGCGGTGCCGCCGCCTATCAGTATGATAGGTCTGTGCCCCGCGTCCTGCATGTGCTTCATTGCAATCAGCTGTAAAAAATGACCTATATGCAGACTGTCCGCCGTGGGATCGAAGCCCGTGTAAAAAGTTACGCTTTCGCTTCCCAGAAGCTTGTAAAGCTCCTCTTCGTATACAGTCTGTTTTACAAATCCCCTCGCGCGGAGGGTATCCATTACGTTATTCATGATATCTCCTTTCGTATGATTTTATCACCCGTGAAAAAAAATTGCAATTAAAAGTCGTTCAATCGTTGAAAAAATCTTCTTTTTTGAGGTTATCACGCGCCTTTTCTATGGCGCGTTTTTCTATCCGCGATATGTACGAGCGAGAAATTCCGAGCTTTTTTGCAACCTCCCTCTGCGGCAACGCCGTGCCGTCCTCCAAACCGTAGCGAAGGGACAGTATCACGAATTCCCGCTCGCTTAAAAACTTTTTTAGGTGCGCGACGAATTTTTCGCGCTGGATACTCTTCTCCACCTGCGCGAAAACGCTGTCCTCCTTCTCGGCGAGAAGGTCTATAAGCGTCAACTCGTTTCCGTCCTTGTCGACGCCGACGGGGTCGGAGAGGGAAACTATCGTCTTGTGCTTTTTGCCCGCGCGAAGAAGCATCAATATTTCGTTTTCGATGCACCGCGCGGTGTATGTTGCAAGCTGAGTGCCCTTGCCGTCCTGATAAGTGTTAATCGCCTTGATAAGCCCGATTGACCCGACCGACAACAAGTCGTCCGTTTCCGCCGCGCCCGTGTATTTTTTGACTATGTGCGCGACAAGGCGCATATTGTGCTTTATCAGCGTATTTTTTGCCTCCTCGTCGCCGGCGCGGGCGAGCGCGAGATATTTACTCTCCTCCTCGGGGGAAAGGGGTTTGGGAAAGGTTCCGCCGTCGCGGACGAGACCCGTAAAAAAGAAAACTTTGCCGAAAATCTGACTTAATAAATCGAAAAACATACACTACCTCTTAGGTAATGTATGTTTACGACTGTTTGTACTATTACAGAATTTGTCGAATTTAATCGAGCTCGAACGCGCCCGTGTACAGCTGATAATACTTGCCCTTTTGCGCAATCAGCTGTTCGTGGTCGCCGCGTTCGATAATTTCGCCGTGTTCGAGGACCATTATCGCCTTGCTGTTGCGGACGGTGGAAAGTCTGTGCGCGATTACGAAAACCGTCCTGCCCTCCATGAGTTTATCCATGCCTTGCTCGATAAGCTTCTCCGTGCGGGTGTCGATTGACGAGGTCGCCTCGTCGAGTATCAGAACGGGGCACTCGGATACCATTGCGCGGGCTATCGCGAGAAGCTGTCTTTGCCCTTGCGAGAGATTCGCGCCGTCGCCCGTTATCATTGTGCCGTAGCCGTCGGGCAAGTGTGTTATGAAGAAATCGGCGTTCGCAAGCTTCGCCGCCCTTATGCACTCCTCGTCGGTGGCGTTAAGTCTGCCGTAGCGGATATTATCCATTACCGTGCCCGTGAAAAGGTGGGTATCCTGCAAGACCACGCCCAGACTTTTTCGCAAGTCGTCCTTGTTTATACTCTTGATATCCAGCCCGTCGTAGGTAATTTCGCCCGACTGAATATCGTAAAAGCGGTTTATAAGGTTGGTTATCGTCGTCTTGCCCGCGCCCGTCGAGCCGACGAACGCGATTTTCTGACCGGGCTTTGCGTAAAGCGAGATATTTTTAAGTATGACCTTTTCATCGGTATAGCCGAAAACAACGTCGTTAAAACGGATATCGCCCTTTAACGGAATAAACTCGAATTCGCCGTTTGCAAGGGGCTTTTTCCACGCCCATTTGCCGTTTTCGTATTCGAGCGTGACGTCTCCGCCCTCATCCTCGGGCTCGGTGTCGACCATCTCGAAAATACGCTCGGCGCCCGCCAAAGCCATAACTATCGCATTGAACTGCTGCGAAACCTGCATTACGGGCATATTGAACTGCCTCGAATACATTAAAAAAGAAACCAGCATACCCGCAACCACCGCGACGCGATTCGCGTTTCCGCCCTCGATTATAGAGCACTGTATGGACAAGAAACCGATCTCGCCCGCGAACACCATCATAAGCACGCCGACCAGCGCGACCAAGACGTACTGCAAATAGCCGAGGTTATTGTTTATAGGTCCTAAAATGAATGCGTATTTATTTGCGATTTTACCCGCTTCGTTGAGCTCGTCGTTAACTTTTTTAAACTGCTCGCGCGCCTTTGCCTCGTGACAGAAAACTTTGATTACCTTCTGCCCCTCGGTCATTTCCTCGACGTAGCCGTTTAAGTTGCCCAACGCCTTTTGGTGGGTCAGATAGTATTTCGCAGATTTGCCGCCTACGATTTTTGTCGCGACAATGACCGCCGCAAGCATTATTAAAACTACAAGCAATAGAGTTGCGCTGTATACGAGCATAAACCCGAACACCGCCGTAATGGTAAGCGCGGAGGAAATTATCTGCGGTATAGTCTGGGTGAGAAGCTGGCGCATAGTGTCTACGTCGTTGGTGTAAAGGCTCATTAAATCGCCGTGCGTATGAGTGTCGAAATACTTCAACGGCAACCGCTGCATTTTCGCGAACATTTCGTCTCTCATTTTTTTGAGCGTGCGTTGTGCGATATACATCATTATCAGATTGTACGAAAACGAAGATATAGCGCCGACAAGGTAAATACAGCCCATTGCGATTATGTTGGGATAAACAATTCCCCACATATCGGCATTGACGCCGTTGTCTATAAGCTCGGTGACGATATACGAAATTCTGGAAGCGGCGGTCACGTTGGCAACCGACGCGAAAAGCACGAACACGAACACGAACGCGGTCGCAAGCTTGTTGTTGGAAAAGGCGTATTTTAAAAGCCTTTTTAAAGTTTTTACGGGCGTCTTTGCGCGTTTTTTATCGGGTTTACTCATTTTCGCCTCCCTTTACTTGCGACGCGTGCACCTCGCGGTAAATTTCGTTGGTCTTTATAAGCTCGTCATGGGTGCCGCAGCCTACGATTTTACCCTCGTCCAGAACTATTATTTTGTCCGCGTCCTGCACGGAAGCAATGCGCTGGGCTATAATGATTTTTGTTGTGTCGGGCGCGTATTTTCTGAGCGCGGAGCGGATTTCGGAGTCAGTTTTGGTATCGACCGCCGAAGTCGAGTCGTCGAAAATCAAGACGTAGGGCTTTTTCAAAAGCGCGCGGGCAATGCAAAGCCTCTGCTTCTGTCCGCCCGAAACGTTTACGCCGCCCTGACCCAGGTCGTAGTTAAACCCGCCCGGCAGTCTGTCGATAAAGTCCTCCGCGCACGCTTGCCTTGCGGCAAAGCGTAATTCTTCGTCGGTCGCATTCTCGTCGCCCCAGCGCAGATTTTCCGCAACCGTGCCCGAGAAAAGCACGTTCTTTTGCAAGACCATTGCCACCTTGTTGCGGAGGGTGTCCATATTGTAGTCCTTGACGTTCACCCCGCCGACCTTTACCGAGCCGCCGCTCACGTCGTACAGTCTGGGTATCAAGGATACGAGCGAGGTCTTGCCCGCGCCCGTAGCGCCGATAATTCCCACGGTTTCGCCCGCGGCGATATGTAAATTTATTCCCGACAAAACGTTCACTTCGGATTTTTGAGAATATGCGAAGCTTACGTTTTCGAAGTCTATCGAGCCGTCCTTGATTTCGGTAACGGGGGTTTCGGGTTTGGGAAGGGTTGTTTTTTCATTAAGCACCTCGCAAATTCTGTCCATGCTTCCCTTTGAGAGGGAAATGAAGTTCAGACACATTGCGACCATCATCACGCCCGTGAGTATCTGCGCGGAGTACTGTATGAGGGTCTGGATTTCAGAGGGGCTGACGTTGCCGCTGATTGCGCCCGTTTCCATATTCGAGCCGAGGGTCAATATAAGTAAATTGACGATAAACATTACGAGTGTCACGCACGGCATCATTACCGTGAGTATCCTCTCCGCCTTCACCGAATAGTTATATACCTCGCCCGTAGCACTCTTCATTTTTTCTATCTCGCGGTCTTCACGGACGTAAGACTTAACGACTCGCACCGCGGTAAGATTTTCCTGCACGACTGCGTTCAATCTGTCGTACTTTTTAAACATCGTTCTGAAATACGGCACGACCTTGAACATACAAATCGCAACCACGATTCCGAGCGTGAACGCCGCGCCCGCAAAGATAAGCGCCATCATGGGCTCGATTATCGCCGTCATTATTATCGAAGCGATAAACAGCACGGGCGCGCGGACGAGCATTCTTATCGCCATCTGATAGGCGTTCTGGACGTTGGAAACGTCGGTGGTTATTCTGGTTATAAGACTTGCCGTCGAATAGTTGTCGATATTCGCGAACGAGTAGGTTTGAAGATTGTTGTACATATCTTCCCTTAAATTGTGCGCAAAGCCGCAGCTCGCCTTTGCGGCAAGCTTTCCGCCCCACACGCCGCAAAGCAGCGCGAGCACCGCGCAGACCGCCATCAATGACGCGCACACTGCTATTGCGGAGACGTTGATTTCGGTGATTAAGCCCTTTGCAAGGTCCTCGAACTGTCCGACTATGTAGGTCATCATAAAGGGAATTAGTATTTCCATAACCGCCTCGCCTACCATTACTATGGGGCAGAGTATGGACGCGGTCTTATATTCCCTTACGCTTTTAAGCAAAGTTTTAATCACTTAGTATCCTCCTTTTCGGGATTAATTCCCGACATTATTTTATTTAAAAGTGTTATGAAGGTCTCTTGTTCCTCCTCGGTCAGCGCAGACTGAACGAGCGCGTCGCACTTTTCCATATATAACTTTTTCTCTTCGCAGAGTACGTTCCCCTTTTCCGTGAGCGTAATATACTTCGTGCGTGCGTCGCCGTCGGCGACATTGCGGACGAGATAACCCTTCTTTTCAAGCGTGGTTAAAAGGGTCGAAACCGAAGAAGCGCGTAGATTGACGTGCTTTTCTATGTCCTTTTGGCAAACCTTTTCGCCTTGACGCGTGCGGCGCAATACAAACACAAGGGCGTCCATCTGCACGGGAGTTATTCCGTATCCGGCAAATAGAAAATTGTTTTCTCTGCTCATGTGTCTTTGCAGACAGCATATCCGCCCGAATAATCTTTTATTTTCCAAAGCTCAGCCTCCGAATAGTTAGACTTCGAATAGTTTGAAGTCTAAGTTATTATATACGCAAAAATTTTTTATGTCAAATTTCGGACGCGGATAAAATTAATAAAATTTTATCTGAAACAGGTTAACACTTTCTGAAAAATATTGAATTACGCATAAAATTTGCTTGCCAACGGTGAACGTATATGATATAATCACAAAGCAATTTGAGTTCGGCCTTGTGGTCAAGCGGTTAAGACGGAGCCCTCTCAAGGCTCAATCCCGGGTTCGATTCCCGGCAGGGTCACCATATAAATACGGTTTGCGATTGCAAACCGTATTTAACTTATATATTATGCTAAGATATTATTACGTCGAACAAAAAAACAGGCTGTACGTTTACGACTGCGACAGCGGCTTTTATAAGTCCTTTAACGGTGAAAAATGGGTTACCCCCGCTATTTCCTTTCAACAAGTCGAGCGCGACAACGACGTCGACTTCGTTGAAATTTCCGAAAGCGCCGCAAAGGAGCTTTCAAACGGCATAGGCTTCGAAAAGGAGCTGATGTCCTATCTTAGGAGCATTAAATGGAATACATAAAACTTACGCAAGATAATCTTGAAAATGAGCATATCTGTTGCGCCATATCCAACAACAAGGATATTCAGGTCGCGAGCAAAAAAGCTTGGCTTTCTGAAAGACTGCAAGACGGGCTTGTGTTTTTGAAGTCTGCCGAGCGCGGCAAGTGCTTTATAGAGTACATACCCGCAGAATATGCGTGGTGTCCCGTTGAAGCCGACGGATACATGCACATAAACTGCTTCTGGGTTTCGGGCTCGTTTAAGGGGCACGGCTATTCGAACGATTTGCTGTCCGCGTGTATCGCCGACGCGAAGTCAAAGGGCATGCACGGATTGACGGTGATTTCTTCGCAAAAGAAAATGCCCTTTCTTTCCGACCCGAAGCACCTTCTTTATAAGTGCTTCAAGGTTGCCGACACTGCCGAGCCGAGCTATGCGCTGTTATATCTGCCGTTCAACGAAAACGCGCCCGTGCCAAGATTTAAAGAAAGCGCGAAGCGCCCGCATACTGATAAGCAAGGCTTCGTAGTCTACTACACCCACGGCTGCCCGTTCACCGCGAAGTATGTGCCGATTGTCGAGAAATTCGCGAAAGAAAAAGGTATTCCCTTTGAAAGCGTTTTGATTGACAGCACCGAAAAAGCGCAAAACGCGCCCTGCGTCTGGACGAATTACGCCCTTTTTTACAACGGGCGATATATTTCGAACGAAATATTGAACGAGAAAAAGTTCGCCGAGCTTATCGGAAAATTAAAATAAAAAAGGCTTAGTTCACGCCCACTCTACCGACGGTAGAGTGGGCGTAACTTTTATTTTTTGTCCATGTGCACGACAAGCTGGTTGAAGGGTATGCCTATTCCGTTTTCGTCGAACATGACCTTTAACCTTCCGTTCATGGCGCGCTGTACAGCGAAAATATCGTTTTCGTCGCAATCGGCAGTGAACTGCAACGTTACGCCCGACGCGCCGAGCGCGGCAACGCCGTCATAGACTATCTCGCCTATTACTCCCTCTATTTTGATTTCGGGGAGCTTGTTTTTGATTATCTCCTCCACACGCGCGAGCGAGTCGCCGTATTCGATATCAATCAGCGTCTTTGCCTTGGAGGGCTTGACGGTCTGGTTTAACACGCCCCTTATTTCGCTGTTATTGAAAATTTTGACGTTGCCGACCGCTTCGAGCTGGGTTGTGCGAATTCCGATAGATACGACCGTGCCCCTGAACCCGTCGACGGTGATTATGTCGCCGACGTTAAACTCGTTTTCGAATACGATGAAAAGCCCCGCGACGATATCCGAAATCAAGCTCTGCATTCCGAGACCGACGATAAGGGTCAGCACGCCTGCGCCGGTTATAAGCGCGGTTGTGTCAACGCCCCAGATTGCAAGCACGGCGATAACGAGAATAATCGCCGCGACCCATTTTATAATACTGCTGGTCAGCTTCACCACGGTTATTTCGCGCTGGGTCTTGGTGAAAAGTCTGTTTATTATGCCTATTATTATGCTGGTTGCAACTAATATAATCGTAATTACCTGAATTGCGCGCACGATATTCGGCACGAGCGCAAGCAGGCTGTTTAAAAATTCGGAAGTCGAAATTCCGCGATTGAAAATGCTGTCCGACGCGAAAATATAGTCGTGAAAGACGTACGAGCAAATTGTGCCGACCAACATAATCAACAGTATGATTATTTTAACCGGTCCAAGCCTTTTGACCTTTGCCTTCATTTCTTCGGTTTGTTGTTTTAAGTTATTCTTTTTCATTTTGCTTCTCCTCGATAAAATTCAGAATTTTGCGCATAACCTCTTCGTCCTCCTCCGTCGCCGCCTTAAAATCGAATTTCGTTTTGTCGTAAGTGCGGTTTTTGAATGACATGGTAAGCTCGGATAAAAGCCTTTCGGCGTTTTCGGTATTGTAAGGGTTATGCGCCTTGCCTTTTACAAGCATTTTAGTTAAGTGCTTTCCTTCCGCTTTATAAAACACCGCTTTTTTCGGCGAAACGACCTTATCTTTGTCCCCGTGGATTAAAAGTGTCGGCGTATTGTTTCTTTCGGCGCATTTTGCCGCGTTTGAATTGCCCTTAGCGCCGTATTTGAGAAAGTTTACCACCCACCAAGACGGGCGCAGAAGCGCTGCAAGCGGACGCGAAATAATCGGCGCCGCGCCCTCCTGCATTGTCTTTGAAGGAGTATTCGGCGCGCTGATTGCCACAACCCCGCTCACCTTTCTTTCTGCGGAGGCGCAAAGCGCCGAATACGCGCCCCAGCTGTGCCCTATGAGGTAAACGTTTTTATACCCCCTTTCGCGGGCGAAATCGATTGCCTTAATAACCATCTGCACACCGGAATACATGCCCTTTAAATTTCTGCCCCCGGAGAAATTACAGCCTCTGCTATCAACGGCAAGCACGGGATAGCCTTGCCCGCAAAAATACGCGATTTCGGTCGTATACGCGATATGCCCCGGTCCCATACCGTGGCAGAAAATTATAAGCTTGTCCTTTTGCGGCACGTCCTTGCGGTAAATAAAACCCTTCAAGCCTTTCGGCAAGGAAACGGCTTCGGCGGAAAGACCGAAGTCTTCCGCCGAAAAATATACTAACTGTGCATTCTTTTCACAGCGCTTACCGAACGCGTAACGGTCGGTAAGTAATGCAAGAATCAAACACATTATACGATATACCTTTTATCGAGCGCGGGCGCGGCGTCCATTTCCGCCTTCTGCGCCTCGTATCCCTTTTTGCCGAGCAGCGCGAACGTCGCTTTTTTGCCGTCCTCTACGCCGGGCTGGTTGAACGTGTTTATGTTCAAAAGCGCGCCCGTATATGCCGTCTGCAATTCGAGAAGGAACATAAGCTGACCGAGCGTGAACGCGTTTACTTCGGGCATGTTTATAGTGTAGTTCATTCTGCCCGCACGCATAAGCGCGTACGCCGTAGCCTTGTTTTCCGCCTGAATAAGTTCCTGCATGGTATGACCGCCGAGGAAACCGACGTCGGGAATATCCTCGCAGCCGCGGGCTATGGGCATTTCATAGCCGTATTTTTCAACCGAAATAAAAGTTATGACCTTGTCGTACGGACCTTCGATATACAGCTGAACCTGCGAGTGCTGGTCGGTTACGCCGAGGCTTTTGACGGGCGTGGTGCCCGCGTTGACGACCTTTCCGTCGTAGTCCACAGCTTTGCCGAGCGACTCCGCCCAAAGCTGGCAGTACCAGTCCGCCATTAATTTCAAGTTATCAGAATAAGGCATAAGCACGTTGATATTTTTGCCTTGTTTCATAGTGATGTACTGCAACACTGCGCACGCGAGCGCGGGGTTTTCCTCAACCGAGGGCTTGCTGCAAAGTTCGTCCATGTACGCCGCGCCGTCGAGCATTGCTTTAATATCGATGCCGAGCACTGCCGCGGGCAGAAGTCCGACGGGGCACATTTCGGAAAATCTTCCGCCGACGCCGTCGGGAAGCACATACTTTTTGAACGCGCCGCCGAAGCTTTGGTCGATTTTAATGAGATTTCCGCGGCTTGCGTCGGTCGTGAAAATCATGTTTTCGGGGAGGTTTACTCCCTTTTTCTTCAATATGTCGGCGATAATGAGATACTGCGTCATTGTTTCGCTGGTCGCGCCCGACTTCGAAATTACGTTGAAGCACGTTTTTTCGGGTTCGATAACGTCCAAAAGCGCCGCCATTCTCACGGGGTCGACGTTGTCCTCGACATAGAATTTGGGTCCGTTCCGCTTGTCGTCGGGAAGCTCGTTATAATGAAGATGTTTGAGCGCGTTGAACGCCATTATGGGTCCGAGCGCACTGCCGCCTATACCGAGCACGACAAAATATTTGAATTTTTTTCTGACCTTTTCCGCGGTCTTTAAAATATCTTCGACGATTTCGGTCTGGTTATACGGAAGCTCCGTCCAGCCCATGAACAAATCGTCTCTGCCGCGGTTGGTCTTAACGTAGTTAAAAGCCTCCGCCGCTTTGCCTTCGAGGGCGGCGAGCTCGGAATTTTTGATACCCTTGTCGCCCAACGATTTTTCCATCATATAATTGAAGTCAACGGTTACACGCATTTTGTTTTTCATAGTGTCCTCCAAGCAAATTTTTCCATAGCCCATTATATACCGTTATAATTAATTAGTCAACAAAGCGCGGGCAATTTTTTGATTGAAAACAGTTGCTAAAACGTTTGTTTTAATGGTATAATTCCGTTATGCACAGCGAACTGACCGCCGACCAGAAAAACGCGGACAATTTAATAAAGGACTGGTTTTTGAATTCGTCGAAGCCGATATTCGTGCTCGCGGGGTACGCGGGCACAGGCAAGACCACCCTTTTAAAGCACACCGTCACCGAAACTCTCGGGCTGGTGCCCGAAGAAAGCGCGGCGTTCGTGACGCCGACGGGCAAAGCGGCGACCGTGCTTATCCGCGGCGGAATTGCGGCGACCACTCTTCACAGACTGATTTACCAGTCCATTCCCGAGGAGGTCGAAATCGAGCTCAACGGCAAGAAGGTCAAAATCGAAAAGCTGAGCTTCAAACGGCGGGAAAGCATAGACAAAAGCATTAAGCTTATAGTGCTCGACGAGGCGTCAATGGTCTCCGACGGCGTTTTATCCGATTTGGCGGAATACGGCGTAAAGCTGCTTTTGTGCGGCGACAACGCGCAGCTGCCGCCTGTCGAAGGGTTCAATACATATCTGAAAAACCCCGATTATACGTTAAGGACGATTGTAAGACAACAGCTCGACAACCCCATTATCAAACTTTCCGAAATGGCGCGCGAGGGAAAATATATCCCCTACGGCAGATACGGCGACACCGTTTCGGTTATGCGGAAACAGCTTTTTACGGGCGAGAGACGGAAAAATTATCTTTTGAAAGCCGACCAGATTATTTGCGGGATTAACAAGACCCGCGCGGCAATCAACGACGAACTGCGGGCTATGCGCGGTCTCGGCAGACTTCCCGAAAGCGGGGACAAGCTTATCTGCACGCTGAACAACTGGGAGCAGTTCATTGACGGCGAATACCGCTTCAACCTCGTAAACGGAATAATAGGCACCGCGTACGAGCCCTTTTACGACCACTCGACGGGCATCGGGTTCATGCAGTTCAAGCCCGACTTTTTAGACGAGTTCTGCCCCGAAGCCCTACCCTTCGATATCGGCATTTTTACCGACGGACGGTACGCTTACAGACACGGCGACTACTTCGAGAAATTCAACGAGGAGGGCGAAGCGACGGGCGCGTTCACATTGAACCGCTTCGAATACGGCTACTGCATTTCGTGCCATAAGGCGCAGGGCAGCGAGTTTGACAACGCGGTCGTGTTCGACGAAAGCTACGCCTTTAAGGAGGATAAAAGCCGCTGGCTGTACACGGCGATTACCCGCGCAAAGAAAAAACTTATTTTGATAAGATAATTTTAAAGCCCCGCGCCGAAGTTTCGGCGCGGGGCTATTTTCAATACTCTGCGGCCTGCAAGATAAGGCGGGCGAGGTCGGACGCGTTTCTGCTTCCCACTATTCCCGCGCCAATATCCACCGCGGTGTTCATGTCTATAATGTTGTTTACTCCGTCGGCTTTGACAATGCACTTGTCCTTGACGGCGTTCTGCATAAGCGTAAGGGTGTCGGCGTCGAAACCGCAGCCGAATGCGCCCGAAGCCGAGCGCAGCGAGGTTATGCCGCACTCCGCCGCGACGTTGCAGATTTTCGTTATTTCCTGCGCGGTCAAAAGGGGGCTTTCGATATTAATTCGCAACACTTTGTTTTTTGCGGCTTTTTTAAGCTTTTTGAATTCGCGCTTGACGTAGCTCCAATTCGCGTCCTTTATAAAGGAAATGGGCGCGGTGACCTCCGCCTCGTCCGCGCCGTCCTTGAACGCGTTCTTGACGGCGGTCACTTTCGTTTTGGTGCTGTCGCCGCCGTGCGGAAAGGAAATGCACGCAATGAGCATGGGTTGAGGCTTGGGTCCCAGAAAGCTTACGCACGTTTTAATCAGCCCCGGAAGCACGCACAACGCGCCGAGCTTTAAGGCGTTTGCGTCCTGACACGCGCGGCGGAGGGTCGCCTTTTCCATCGTCGCGTCGGTCAGATTGTATTCGATTTTAGTCACCTGCGACTGCGCCGCCTGCAAATTGAGCTTTCGTTTAAACTCCGAAAATTGTTGCTTTTCGGTTTCGTCCATAAAAATTCCTTCCATGTAATCTACCTTTTTACCTAAAATATTTTGAATTTCTTCAATTTTCCGTACCGTTCAGCTTTTAAAATATAAGTATGCTTATCGGTCTTCTGTATTTGTTTTTAACTTTTGTTATTTGTTTTATTCTCGTGCATTTAATAAAACTTGCATATTTGGGATTAAAAAGTACAAAAAAAAAGCCGCCCGAGCCGCCGAAGGAGAAACCCGCCCCTCCGCCTAAGCCCGAGCCTGTGTATTACATAGTCGAAAAAAAGAGGTCGAAAAAATCGACCTATTCCGAACCGAAGGAAATCCGGTTCAAAAAATGAAGCTCAATCCTCGTATCTTGTGAGGTTTGCGCCGTCCTCCCAGAGGCGTTCGAGGCGGTAAAAATCGCGCTCCTCGTCGCCGAACAAATGCACGATTACGTCCGCATAGTCGAGGACAGCCCATCTCCCGCCCTGCACGCCCTCCGTGCGGCGGGGGATTATTTCATAGTCCTTTTTGAATTTTTCTTCGAGGTGCTCCGCAAGCGCCTTCACCTGCGTTTTAGACCTGCCGCCCGCGATTACGAAATAGTCGCAAAGGCTGGTCTTATTTTCTACGGCGATATAAACGATATCGTTCGCCTTTCTGTCGGATAATACTTTACAAATCAATTTTGCTTTTTCTTCACTTGTCATTTTTGTTTTCCTTTAAATAATTTAACGCTTTTTCGGTGAGCGGATAAATTGTTTTACCCGTCTCTTTAAGATGTTTCAGCTGCTGTTCGAACGACAATAAAAGTCCTTTTTCGGGGTTCTCGGAAAGGGCTTTTCTTATTTCTTCCACTCCGTCATAATCTCTGCCCTCTTCGACTACGTCCGAAATTAAAATCAGCTTTTCGAGCGCGGACATATTTTCTCTGCCGCTGGTGTGATATCTGATTGCGTTTAAAATATCCGCGTCCGAAACCTTGAAATGCTTTTCAGCCATGTACGCGCCCGCGTACTGGTGCACGACCGCGTCGGGAACGCCGTCGGGGCGCTCGAAGCCTTCGAGCAAATCCGCGGGCAATTCCTTTGCGCAGTCGTGAAGCGCCGCCGCGGTTATCGCCTTTTCTTCGGGAACGCCGAAGCGCGCGCAGTTTTCCGCCGCCGCCACGGCGACGCCGACCGTGTGCTTCCAGCGCCTTGCCGAAATGTATTTCTTTGCGCTTAAAAACAAGTCCTTTTTATACAGCGCGTTTCTCACTATATAGTCTGCCGCTTTTTCGGGCACATATCCGCCGATATCCTCGCCGAGCGCGGCAAGCGCGCGTATCCGCGTCGAACTGACCTTTTTGCCCGTATATGGAATTTCGACGCAAGGGAAAGGTCTTTCGCTCCCGAGCGGTTTTTCTCTGCCGCACACGGCGAGCGTGACGCATTCGAGAATTTTTTCGGGGTTTTTCCAGGTATGGAAGCTTTCGAACATATCCGCGCCGACCATGAAAAAAAGCTCGTCGTCGGGGTATCTTTTTTTGAACTCTTGGCACGTTATATAAGAATAGCTTACTCCGCCCCGTTCGATTTCGTAATCGGACACCTCGACGTTCGGAACACAGCCGAACGCAAGACGGCACATATTCAGTCTGTCCGCGGCGGAAGCCGTCATTCTGCCCTCTTTGTCGGGGGTCAGATACGACGGAATAATTATCACCTTGTCGAACCGTTCGAGCGCAGAGGTTACGATATTTATATGTTCGTTATGGACGGGATTGAACGACCCGCCGAATAAAGCTATTTTCATTTGGCAATAACCGAGGTATGAGAAAAATTAATTTACCCCTCGTTCTCGATACGATTTTTGCGGGGCTGTGCGCGTTTTTGCTGTTCTTCACCGCTATAAGATACTACACGCGAAGCGTGTATATCGCGCTGGCGTTCGGAATTTGCGCCTGCCTCTTGTTCGGCTGTCTCAGCTTCATTTACATAAGCCGAAAACAGAATAAAAAGCTGCTTATCGCGCGCGACGAAAAACAGAAAAAACTGTTATCTTTGCACCTTTCGCTGTCCTCCGACGAGTATATCTGCGACCTCTTTCAAAAGTGCATGACCGACGCCGAAATTAAGGGCGGCAAAGTCTTTTCGGAAGAAAGCGCGTACTTTTTCGAGTTCAAAATGCAGCCCATAACCGAGGACGACGTTGCAAAGGTCATCAAATACAAGTGCGAAGAAAACAAGGTTATTTACTGCTGCCGCATCTCGGCGGAAGCCGCCGCGCTTGCCGAAAATTTTTTAATCGATATCAAACAGATTGATTACGTTTATTCGCTTTTGAAAGAAAAAGACCTTTTGCCCGAAAAGTACGTCTACGAGGGCGCAAAAAAAATAAGCGTATGGAAGAGAATAAAAACGCGGTTCTCGCGCAAGCTTTGCGCGCCGCTGTTCTGGTCGGGCTTAGCCCTTCTCGCTTTGAGCTATTTCACGTTTTTCCCCGTTTACTACATTATAAGCGGGGGAATTATGCTTGCGCTGTCCGCAATCACCATGGTTATAAACTGATATGGTCAATATCCTTGCGGTTGGATTTGCGGTATAAGACGGCTTTTCTGCCTATCACTATGACGCACTCGGCGGAAAGCTTTTCCGCCAGCTCGCGCCCGAGCTCCTTAGGGTCGCCGTCGGCGTTTTCCAAAATATTGATTTTTATAAGCTCGCGCTTTTCAAGACAGTCCGAAAAGCTTGCGAGCATATTTTCGCCTATCCCCTCCTTGCCGACCTGCCCTATGGGCGATAAGTTGGCGGCGAGGGATTTTAATTTACTGCGTTGCTTGGATGTTAACATTTTTTCCTCTTATAGTTGATTATTTAGCGGCGCGCGAACCCGCGCGGGAATTTCGCGAAATTAATTGATAAAGTCGAATTCGACGTCGCCGACGACAACGGTATCGTTTTCCTTGATGCCCATTGCGCGCAAGCGGGAAATTACGCCCTTTTCGCGTAAAATTTTCTGGAAATAGGTCATGGAATCGGGGTCGTTGAGCGCGACGTTGCGGCACAGCATATCCACGAGCGCGCCGACAACGACGTACGCGTCGCCGTCCATGTAAATTTCAAAGCCCAAATCTCCGCTTTTCGTATAAGTGAAGCTTTCGTCGCTTTCGATGCGCTTAACGGGCGGAAGCTGTTCGAGCACCTCGAAAATCCCTTCGATAAGCTTGTCCGTACCCTCGCCGTTTACCGCGGTAATCGGGAATATCTTGTATTTGCGCGAATACTTCTTTTTAAACGCCTTGACGTTTTCCTCCGCGCCGTACGCATCGCACTTGTTAAGCGCGATTATCTGCGGCAGCGACGACAAAACCTTGCTGTACGAGGAAAGCTCGGCGTTTATTTTTTTGAAATCTTCAATCGGGTCTCTGTCCTCGCAGCCCGAAATATCGACGACGTGCAAAAGCATGCGCGTGCGCTCGATATGCCTTAAAAAGTCGTGACCGAGCCCCGCGCCGTCCGCCGCACCCTCGATAAGCCCCGGAATATCAGCCGCGACGAAGCTGTTTTCGTAATACTTTACCACGCCGAGGTTAGGCGAAAGGGTCGTGAAATGATAGTTCGCTATCTTGGGCTTCGCCGCCGAAATTTTTGAAAGGAGGGTCGATTTCCCGACGTTGGGGAAGCCTATTATTCCCACGTCGGCAATTACCTTCAATTCGAGGATTAAAACGTGCGGCTCGGTCTTTTCGCCCTTCTGCGCAAAATTAGGCGCGTGCCGTCTTGCGGTCGTGAAGCGGACGTTGCCCTTGCCTCCCCTGCCGCCTTCGGCTATAAGCTTTTTCTCGCCCTCGCGGAACATATCGGCAATGACAGTGCTCGTCTCTTCGTCCTTGACGACGGTGCCCTCGGGCACCTTTATAACGACGTCCGCACCGCCTTTGCCGAAGCATTTGTTCGTGCCGCCGCGTTCGCCGTCGCCCGCGAAATATTTGCTTATATATCTGAACGAAAGCAAGTCGTTTACGTTCTTGTCCGCAACGATATAGACGTTTCCGCCGTTTCCGCCGTCGCCGCCGTCGGGTCCGCACGCGGGCTTGCCCTTGTAGGACTTGAACGAATTCATTCCGTCGCCGCCGTCGCCCGATTTTATTGTGATTTTAACCTTATCGGTAAATATATTTCTGTCTGCCATAATTTAACTCTGCTTTAAAATGCCGACGACCTCCGCATACGTCTTACCGCGGAGCGCCGCCGCCCGCGCGATTTCCTCGGACGAAAGAAGCTTTTCGTCGCCGTTCGTATAACTTCCCTCTATGTCTATCGGGGGAAAAATTCTCGAACGAGCGAGCTCCGACGAGAGAGAAACGCGCATATTGCACAAATCTTTGAGCCCGTAATACGCCGCGCCGTCCGTTAAAACCCCGTCGGGATTTAGCGCGGTTAATATCGTGAGCGAACCGCCCTCCGCCGCGTTTTTCGCGCCGGCGAGGAATCTTTTCGCGCTGTCGAGCGCGGAAGTCGAAAGCTCCGACGAAACCAGCCCCGTGCTGTTATATGCGCGTGTCAATTTCGATAAATCGTCCAAAACGAGCAACACGTCCTTTAAGCTTTCTGTCTGGCGCTTGGCGTATTCGAGCGCGAGCCGCGCCGTACGGATATGCGCGTCCGCGCCCGCGTCGAAAGGTGAAGTGAACACGTCGCAGTCCGAAAAAGTCCGCCTAATCTCGGCGGCTTCCTCGGGGGCGGTATCCACCGCCGCGAAGATTATTTTTACCTCGGGATGATTGAAGCTTATTCCTTTGACGATTTCTTTTAAAATCGCTGTCTTGCCCGTGCCGTGCTTGCCCACGACCGCGGCGCGCTGCCCCTTGCCGACGGGCGCAAACAAATCTATCAGTTTTCCCGTGATATCGTCACCGCCGCGCGCGATTTTAAGGCGTACATCGGGATATATCGGCGTGAGCCGTTCGAAGTCCGCCCGTCCCTCAATACTGTCGGGGGATACGCCGTTGACCGAATTTACAGAGGTTAAAACGGAAATACCGCCCTCGGCGCTGGTGCAAACGCCCGAAACGCAGTCGCCCTCGCGCAATTTGTACCTTTGTACAAACTGCGGATTGACCGCTATATCGCAGCTTCCGCAGATAAACCACTTGTCGCCGTCCTTTTCTAAAATGCCCGCGGAAGAAAATTCCGCGCCGCTTGCAACCGACAGCTCGACGGGTTTTTCCTCCGCCGAGTCCTTATCCGAAAGGTTTATTTCGCGGCAACGCAAAATATCCGCCACCAACTGTCTGTCGTATTCGGCGGATTTAGGATGCGCCCCCCTTACGGCGGGCGCTACGGGATTGCTTTTACCCTCTGCTATTTGCAGAATATATTCTAAAATTCTTTCTTTTCTGCCGTCCGCGGGTCTGGGAACGCCCACCGCGCGCGCCACCTGACGCAAATCGTGAATGGTCTTGGCGTTCAGCCGCTTCTCTATTTCTTCAAGCAGTTTTTCGGACATTACCGTCTCCTTAATACCACTATTTTGGTATCGTCCTTCAAATCGTTGCGCATGAGCTCGATTGCGCTTTCTTCCGCTTCCTCGACGTCGTCGAAGAGGTTCAAAAACGCGTCAACCTTTTCGATATCGAGCTTACAGCCCTTGTCGCGGTAGTGCATGGGGATTACCACTTCGGGCATTATTCTGTCTACGTACTCCTTTGCCATTTCGGCGTCTATCGTGTAGGTGCCGCCAACGGGAATAAGTAAAACGTTTACGGGCAAAAGCTCGTCAATGAGCGCGGACGAGCACTCCTCTCCCAAATCGCCGAGGTGACACACGTCTATTCCGTCCATACGGAATTTGAAAATGAGATTTCCGCCGCGAAGCTTTCCTTCCTCGCCGTCGTGAAAACTTTTTATCGCGTTGATTTCAACTCCGGGGAGGTCGTAGCTGCACTCCTTGTCTATTATAACGGGCGAGCCCTTGACGGATTTAACCGCGTCGTGATCGTAGTGATGGTGCGACACGGTCACGGCGTCGGCGGACATTTCGGGCACACCGTACCCGACCGCTTCGTCGTACGGGTCGCAAATTACCGAAGTACCCGTGCTTTCCGTGAGTTTAAAACAAGAATGACCTAAGTATTCTATTTTCATTTTTTCTCCAAATCCCTTTTGACGTATGCCGTCAAAACAAGTTTAATAAGCTCGCCGTCAGAACCGTTTTCGTATTCGAGCGACAGCTTGAAGCCGTTTTTGCCCGACGCGAATTTCAGGCTTTTAGTAAAAATATTATACGAGCCGCGAAAGCTTCCGCTGCCGATTTCGCACTTTGTAATTTTGCCTTCGACGAATTCTATGGCGACGCATTGGTCGCCGCTACGCTTCTGCACAACTCTTTTTGCGTTTGCAATCAGCTCGCACCCGTCGCCGTCGAGAGAATACGCAAGGCGCACTCCGTTTTTGACTTGCGAAACCTTGCCCTCCGTTATTTTTTCGTCCGTCCAGCCTCTGCCTTCCGAGCGGATTATAACCTTATAATTCATTATACCACAATTTTTTATAAATTACTTTATTTTTTGTACGGAAATATCGGGCAGCTTCAATAAATTTTTACCGCTTTCGAAGCGGCGCTTACCTTCTGCCAGCAATTCGATAAGCCGCGCCCTGTCGCCCGCGTCTATTGCTTCCTTCAAATTTGCGAGCGACGAAATGAGCGTGCCGATATTTTTGGATAAATTTTCGGAGTTCAGAAGATACAATGACGACCAGACCTCTTCGTCCACACCCGCGATTCTCGTCATGTCCTGAAAGCTTCCGCCCGTAAAGCCTATGCTTCCGTCAAGCTCGCCGTCCATGACGTACGCGCCGGAAACAATATGCGCGAGCTGTGAGGTGTACGCGATTTTCCTGTCGTGTAAGTCGGCGGTGCACTCCACAATATATTTAAAGCCCATTGCCGCCGTGAGCGTACGGATTACTTCGAGCGCGTGGCAGTCGGTGAAGGCGTCCGAGGTAATGACCATGCTCGCCTCGTCGAAAAGGTCTGCGCACGCATTCTCTATCCCGCTGACCTCTTTGCCCGCCATGGGGTGACAGCCGACGTAGCGAAAGTTGCGCGGCACTTTATATACCTCTTTTTCTATATAGCCCTTGACCCCGCAGATATCCGAAACAATCGCATTGTCTTTAAATACGTTTGAATTAATGAATTCGACCGCGGCTTCGGGGGGAAGCGCGACGAAAACGACGTCGAAAAGCGAAAAGCTTTCCGCAACCTCGTCGATAATCCCGCTTGTCACCGCGTACATTAAAGGCTCCGCCGAGCGGTTCCAGCCCGCGACGGAATATCCCGCCCTCTTCAACGCCATACATATCGAGCCGCCTATAATGCCCGTTCCCGCAACACAAATTTTCATAATATGCATTATAACACATTCGTACGATTTACACAATAGTTTTATTTAAAATTTTAACGCGCTTATATTTGACTTTTAAAGACCGTTAAACTATAATTGAATAAGTAAAAAAATATTTATTATAAGGAGCATTTTGCAATGAACAAGATGTCAGTAAAAGACCTTAAAGACCTCAACGGCAAAAAGGTGCTTGTACGCTGCGACTTCAACGTACCTATGAAAGACGGTAAAATTACCGACGAGAACAGAATTCAGGGTGCGCTGCCCACAATCAAATACCTTTTGGAAAACGGTGCGAAGGTCACGCTTTGCTCGCACATGGGCAAGCCCCACTCGATTTTCTCGGACGAAGTAAAGCTTAACAAAAAGGACAAGAAAAAGGTCGACGCGGGCGAAACCACTGCGGAGGCTGTTATTGCAAAGGCAAAAGCCGACGAACCCAAAAAGCTTACGCTTGCGCCCGTTGCCGCAAGACTTAACGAGCTGCTCGGCGGCAAGGTAGCTTTCGCAACCGACGTTATCGGCGCGGACGCTAAGGCTAAAAGAGATAACCTCAAAAACGGCGAAGCCGTGCTTTTGGAAAACCTGCGCTTCCACTGGGAAGAAGAGAAAAAGGACGAGGCTTTCTGCAAGGCGCTTGCATACGACGCGGAAATTTACGTCAACGACGCGTTCGGAACGGCGCACCGCTCGCACGCTTCCACCGCCGCTATCGTTGAATACGGCATTGTCAAGACCGCTGTCTGCGGCTTCCTTATCGAAAAAGAGTTGTCGGTCATGGCCGACACCCTCGAAAACCCGAAGCGCCCGTTCGTAGCAATTCTCGGCGGCGCGAAGGTTGCGGACAAGCTCAACGTTATTAACAACTTACTCGAAAAATGCGACACGCTGATTATCGGCGGCGGCATGGCTTACACTTTCCTCAAAGCCAAGGGCTACGAGGTCGGCACCTCCCTTCTCGAAGAGGATAAAATCGATTACTGCAAGGAAATGATGGCAAAGGCGAAAAACGCGGGGAAAGAGCTTCTGCTTCCCGTAGACACCGTCGTAGCCGACCACTTCCCCGAGCCCATCGACGAGGATATCAAAGTCAAGACCGTTCCCTCCGACGCAATCCCCTCCGACCTTATGGGTATGGATATCGGCGAAAAGACGAGAAAGCTTTACGCCGATAAAGTTCACACCGCCAAGTCGGTTATCTGGAACGGTCCCATGGGCGTGTTCGAAAACCCCACCCTTGCAAAGGGCACGATTGCTGTTGCGCAGGCGCTTGCGGACGTTTACGGCAAGTGCACCACCATTATCGGCGGCGGCGACAGCGCGGCGGCGGTTCAGCAGCTCGGCTTCGCGGACAAGGTAACCCACATTTCCACGGGCGGCGGCGCTTCGCTCGAACTTTTCGAGGGCAAAGTACTTCCCGGTATCGCCTGCCTCAACGAAAAGAATTAATCTGAAAGGAGATATATATGTCAAGAAAACCTTTTATTGCGGGCAACTGGAAAATGAATATGACGGTTGCGACCGGCACGAAACTTATTGCAGACCTCAAACCTCTTATAAAAGAGGCTAAGTGCGACGTTGCGCTTTGCGTACCCGCAATCTTAATCCCCGCCATGGTGAAAGCCGCGAAGGGTTCGAAAATTAAAATCGGCGCGCAGAACGTGCACTTTGCCGACCACGGCGCATACACGGGCGAAATTTCCGCCGAAATGCTGAAAGATTACGGCGTTAAATACGTTGTTATCGGACACAGCGAAAGAAGGCAGTACTTCGGAGAAAACAACGACACGGTTAACCAGCGCACTCTTGCCGCGCTTAAAAACGAGCTTACCCCTATCGTATGTATCGGCGAAACCCTTACCGAGCGCGACGCGGGCGACACCGAAAATGTGCTTGCAAGACAGCTTGAACTCGGTCTGCACGGCGTCGAGGACGTAAAACAGCTTGTTATCGCGTATGAGCCCGTCTGGGCAATCGGCACGGGCAAGACCGCAACCGACGCGCAGGCGCAGGAAACCGTCAAATTTATCAGAAAGAAGCTCAGCAAAATGTTCAGCGTGAAGGATGCGAACAGAGTTCGTATTCTCTACGGCGGCAGCATGAACGCGGGCAACTGCAAGGGACTTATGGCTCAGCCCGATATCGACGGCGGGCTTATCGGCGGAGCGTCCTTAAAAACAGATTTCGCAACTATCGTAAACTTCGACAAGTAAGGTGAACGCAATGAAAAAGGTTCCCTACGCAATCATTATTATGGACGGTTACGGACTCGCGCCCGCCGGCGGCGGCAACGCGATTTCGATAAACGGAAGCAAGAATATCAACGCGCTTATTAAGGAATACCCCTCCTCCACGCTCGGCGCAAGCGGAATGAGCGTCGGATTGCCCGACGGGCAGATGGGCAACAGCGAGGTAGGTCACCTCAATATGGGCGCGGGCAGAATAGTCTATCAGGATTTGACGAAAATCACCAAGGCGATTTCGGACGGCGATTTCTTCGAAAACCCCGCCTTTGTCAAGGCGATGGATAACGCGAAGAAAAACGGCAAAAAGCTACACCTTTACGGACTTTTATCCGACGGCGGCGTTCACAGCCACGTAACGCACGTTTACGCGCTTTTGAAAATGGCGAAAAACTTCGGGCTTAAAGACGTGTTCGTCCACTGCTTTATGGACGGCAGAGACACCGCCCCCACTTCGGGCATCGGGTATCTGACCGAACTTCAAGCCGAAATGAAAAAAATAGGCGTCGGCAAAGTCGCGACCGTTTGCGGAAGATACTTCGCAATGGACAGAGACAACAACTGGGACAGAACCGAGAAGGCGTACGACATGCTCACCCTCGGCAACGGCAACAAGTGCGACGACGCGTTGAAGGCCGTCAAGGCGAGCTATGACGAGGGCGTGACCGACGAGTTCATCAAGCCCACCAACGTATTTGAAAACGGAAAGCCCGTCGGCTTGATTGAAAAGGGCGACAGCATAATATGCTTCAACTTCCGCCCCGACCGTGCAAGGCAGATTACCCGCGCTATTTCCCAGAAGGAATTCGTTGTTCCCAAGGGCACGGCGTTCGAGAGAAAAACGGGCTTTATCGACCCCGTATACGTCTGCTTTACCGTCTACGACGCGCAGTTCGAGGGTTTGAACATAGCGTTCCCCAAAACGTCTATGGCGAACACCCTCGGCGAGTATCTTGCAAAGCTCGGCAAAAAACAGCTGAGAATTGCGGAAACCGAAAAGTATGCGCACGTCACGTTCTTCTTTAACGGCGGCGTCGAGCAGCCCAACGAAAACGAGGTGCGCGACCTTATCCCCTCGCCCAAAGTGGCAACGTACGACTTACAGCCCGAAATGAGCGCTTATCTCGTTACCGACAAGGTTTTGGAGGAGCTCGACAGCGGCGAGTTCGACGTGATTATTCTGAACTTCGCCAACTGCGATATGGTCGGGCACACTGGCGTTATACCCGCGGCGGTAAAAGCCGTCGGCACGGTTGACGAGTGTGTGAAAAAGGTCACCGACAAAATTCTTGCAATGGGCGGCGCGACCCTTCTTACCGCCGACCACGGCAACGCCGACAAGCTGCTTTCGGAGGACGGCTCGCCCTTCACGGCGCACACGACCAACCCCGTGCCCGTAGTGCTTGTTTCGGATAAACTGAAAGACGTCAAGCTCCGCGACGACGGTGTTCTGGCTGACCTCGCCCCCACTCTTTTAACGGTTATGGGCTTACCTGTACCCGAAGAAATGACGGGCAAAAGTCTTATAAAATAAAATTTCCAATAACGAAGAGCGGCGGACTTTTCAGTCCGCCGCTTCTCCTTTACTCTTTACCCTACCGCTGTTTATTATTGTATGGGTGTAGCGACTATATTTATAGTAACATAATAATTAATGCTTTACTTGACAATAGAGTAACTTTCTATTTTTTTACTAATTAACGATTAAACAAAACGTTTGCCTAAAAATTTAATTTGCAATATAATAATAATGTGATAATAAAGGAACCCGAAAAGTTTTTTACTAAAAATTATATAGTGTGCCTCGGCGCGATTTTGTGCTGTGTACTGTGGGGGACAGCTTTTCCGTGCGTTAAGATAGGCTACAAGCTGTTCGACGTAAACACCGAAAGCGTGCCCTCTTTAATGCTGTTCGCGGGCACGCGGTTTGCTTTGGCGGGGCTGCTCGTAATTATTTTCGGTTGCATAATAAAGAAAAGATTTATAGTGCCGAAGGCGAAAAATTTATGGCGGGTCGGGCTGGTTTCGGTATTCCAGACGATTGCGCAGTACACCTTTTTCTATATCGGGCTAGCGCATACGGCGGGCGTCAAGGCGTCGGTTCTGAACGGGCTGGGCGTGTTCTTCACGATAATCGCCGCGTGCTTTATCTTCCGCACCGAAAGATTTAACCTTATAAAGCTGCTCGGGTGCTTGCTCGGCTTCGGCGGAGTGATTTTAATAAACCTCGGCGGGGATTTTTCGTTTACATTTACTCTGCTCGGCGAGGGTTTTGTAATTTTTTCGGGGCTGTCGGCGGCGATTGCGTCGGGACTGGTGAAAATTTTTTCAAAGCACGAAGACACGACCGCGCTGTGCGGTTATCAGTTTTTGTTCGGCGGGATTGTCCTTGTAATTATAGGGCTGTCGTTCGGCGGCGCTTATCGCCCCGTATCGGTCGGAAGCTATTTCATGCTTTTGTATCTCGGCTTCCTTTCGGCGTTCGCGTTCACCCTGCAAGGGTTTTTGTTGAAGTATAACCCCGTTTCCAAGGTCGCGGTGTTCAAAAGCACAAACCCGCTGTTCGGCGCGGTATTTTCGGCAATCGTGCTCGGCGAAAGCGGACAGCTTTTGTCGTGGTTTACGCTGATTGCGCTGGTTTTGGTGTGCTCGGGCATATTCGTGATAAACAAGTTCGGTGAAAAAGGTTTAAAATTTAAAAAAAGCGGATAAAATTGATTGTAAATCTTTTTAGTCTGTGTTATACTTTTTAGGTAAGTTTATTTGAGAGGTTTATTTATGGGCGCGTATTTATTAGTAAATATGTCGGACACAATGTTTACTTTATGGCTGGTACTTTCGGTTATCTGCCTCGTAGTTTTATTCCTTACCGCACTTTTTACGATTATAATCGTACTTTTCCAGAAAAGCAATTCCGACGGTATCCAGGGCATCACCGCTTCGAGCGAGACGTTCTTCGGCAAGCACAAAGGTAAGTCGATTGAAAGCAGACTTAAAAAATGGACGTGGGTTTGTTTAGGCGTCCTTGCATTTCTGGCGATAGCACTTTACATCGTAAATATTTTAGTTTCTTAAAATCGGAAAAGCGGCTTTAAAAGCCGCTTTATTTTTAATTATGAAAGAGAAAAGAAAAATCAATAACGCAAAAAATACATTCACGGGCACCGTTCGCGGCAACGAACGCGGGTTCGCCTTTATCGTGCCCGACGATAAAACAAAATACAAAAACGACTTTTTCGTACCCCGCTCCTCTTTGAACGGCGCGTACGACGGCGACAGGGTGGTGGCAACCCACGTCCGCGGCACCAAGGACGAGGCGAAGATTATCGCCGTGTCCGAGCGGGGCAGACGGCAGATTGTAGGTACGTTCGAGCGGGGCAGATTTTACCCCGACGATACGCGCTTGCCCGAAGTCATAATCCCCCGCCCTCTCTCGCTTTCGGCAAAGTCGGGCGACAAGGTCTACGTCGAAATTACCGCGTACCCCAAAAACGGAACGCCGAAGGGCAAAATTATCGAAATACTCGGCGAAAGCGGCGACTTCGACGCCGAGGAGCTTGCGATAATCCGCGCGCACGGGCTTTACGAGGAATTCCCCGACGAGGTTTTGATTGAAGCCGACGAGGTTTCGCGCGAGCGCATAACTTTGCGCAACCGCAGAGATTTGCGCGAAAAGCTGATTTTCACGATAGACGGCGCGGACACGCGCGATATCGACGACGGCGTGTCGCTTGAATTCAATGACGGCAACTACCTCTTGGGCGTGCATATCGCGGACGTAAGCAATTACGTCAAGTACCGCTCGAAGCTCGACAACGAGGCTTACGCGCGCGGGACGAGCGTATATTTCCCCGACAGAGTTTTACCTATGCTGCCAAAGGCGCTGTCAAACGGCGCTTGCTCGCTGAACGAGGGCGAGGACAGATTTGCCCTCTCCTGCTTTATGACCTTCGACAAGGACGGAAAAAGGCTGAACAGCGAGATTTGCGAAAGCGTAATCCGCAGCCGCCGCAAAATGACTTATCCGGACGTAACGGCGATTTGCAAAGACGACAAAAAAGTTTGCGCGAAATATCCCGAATTAGTCAAGACCGTCAAGGATATGGAAAGGCTGTGCCTTATTATGGAGCGCAACCGCAAAGCCGCGGGCGAGGTCGAGCTGGACGTGCGCGAGGCTAAAATATATATCGACGATGACGGCGAAATAGTAATCCCCGACTACGAGCGGGGCATTTCCGAGCGGATTATCGAGCAGTTCATGATTGCGGCTAACGAGGCGGTCGCGTTGTTTTTGCAAAACAAAAAGGCGCCTTGTCTCTACCGTATCCACGAAAGCCCTTCGCCAGAAAAGGCGTCCGCCCTCATTACATTTTTAAAGGATTTGGGGATAAACGCAAGATGCAACCCCGAGGACGTGAAGCCGAAGGATTTTCAAAGTATTTTGAAGCAGGTTTCGGACAAGCCGTACAGCTCGGTTGTAAGCAAGGTCATGCTCAGAAGCATGCAAAAGGCGAGATACTGCGAGGAAAACGCGGGGCATTTCGGGCTTGCTTCCGACTGCTACTGCCACTTCACTTCGCCCATACGCCGCTATCCCGACCTTTTCGTCCACCGCGTAATAAAAGATATTCTGCACGGCAAATCGCCGTCGAAATATTTTCAGATTGCCGAAAGCGCGGGCGCGGACTGTTCGGACAAAGAAAGAATTGCCGACGAAGCCGAGCGCGCCGTCGACGATTTGTACAAGGTTGTGTATATGTACGACCGCATAGGCGAAATTTATGACGGTACCGTTTCGGGCGTGACGAATTTCGGAGTGTTCTGCGAGCTGGAAAACACAATCGAGGGGCTTATTCCGCTTGAAATTCTGCCCGACGACAGCTACGAGTTTTTCGCCGAAAAATTTTTGCTCAAAGGCAAAAGACGGTCGTTCAGGCTGGGCGACAAATTGAAAATACGCGTAGAAAACTGCGATTTCGGCAGAATGCGCGTGATGTTTTCCATTGCCGCCGAATAAATTTTGTGATATAATTAATGATATGAAAACAATTACCTACAACAGACACGCCGCGTACGAGTATTTCATACTCGAAAAATATGAAGCGGGAATTGTTTTGGAGGGTTCGGAGGTCAAGTCGCTTCGTGCGGGGAATGTGAACCTGAAAGACAGCTTCTGCTTTATAAGAAACGGCGAGATTACCCTTAAAAACGCGCATATCGCGGTCTACGACAAGGCGGGCGCGTTCTCCACAAAGGACAGCAACCGCGACAGAAAGCTTTTGATGCACTCATTCGAAATAGACAAGATTGTCGGAAAGATTAACGAAAAGGGTTATACCCTTATTCCCCTTTCGCTGTATTTTTCGGGCAGTCTTGTAAAAGTCGAGCTTGCGCTTTGCCGCGGCAAACAAAACTACGATAAAAAGCGCACTATCGCCGAACGCGACGAAAAGCGCGCGCTTGACAGACAGCTGAAAGAATACCGGGAATAATTTTTTTTGTGAGGTTTATCGTGCCGATAGTAATCGATAGGGAAATACCCGCCTACACTACTTCCACCGAAGAAAGAATTTTCGTGATAGACAGACAACGCGCGGCGGCGCAAAAAACACGCCCGCTCGAAATTGCGATTTTAGACCTTATCCCCACAGAAGAGGCTTCTGAGGCGCGGTTTATCAGGCTTCTGTCGAATTCGCCCGTGCCCGTGAACATAACCCTTTTGAAGTCCTCGGCGTATCCCGTGCAAGTCAAAACGAGCAAAATCTATAAGGAATTTTCGGAGATTAAGCACCGCAAATTCGACGGAATGATAATTACGGGCACGCCGTTCGAAAACACGACCTCGGGCAAAATGAAATACTGGTCGGAGATAAAGGAAATTTTCGACTGGACGAAAACCAACGTAAACTGCACGCTGTTTTCGTGCTGGGCGGCGCAGACCGCGCTGAACTATTTCTATAATATAAAAAAGCACCCGTTGAAGAAAAACTGCTTCGGGATTTTCACGCACAACAGAGTTTTAGACGGCGTTGCCGAGCCGCTTATGCGCGGCATTTCCGACGAGTTCAATATGCCCCACTCCCGCCACAACATTGTTTACGCGAAGGATATTCTGCATATCAAGGAGCTGAAAATTCTGTCCTACTCGAAGCGCGCGGGCGCGTCGATAATCAAAAGCGTGGACAATAGAAGGGTGTTTTTGACGGGACACCTCGAATACGACAGATACACGCTTAAAAACCAGTTCGAGCAAAATTGTTCGGACTTGAAGCCGCCCGTGAACTACTTTTCGGACAAAGAAAAAACCGAAGTCAATATGAGCTGGGCTTCTTCGGCAAATCTGTTCTATATCAACTGGCTGAATTATTACGTCTATCAGGCGGAAGCCGCATAAAAAAGGCGGGCGCAACGTTTTGCGCCCGCTTTTTTATTTTATTGAATTTTCGGAACTGAACGTTATGGAAACGTCGACGTCCGCGCCGTCCCTGATTACGGTAAGCGTCAGCGTGTCGCCGACGCGCGCCGAAAACAACAGCTCGGAAACGTGGTAACTGCGGGTTACCCTCTGCTCCTCCAAAACCTTTCCGTCGGAGGACGACAGTTTAACCGACACAAGCTCGTCGCCGACTTGCAGCTTGCCCGACGACGGACTGCCGTCCACGCCGACAACTTTTATCTTTTCGATAATTTCCGCGCGCCCCGTCTGCTCGTTATATACCGAGTACGCGTCCGAAACGCCCGTCCTTATATTCGGATATACCTTTTTCACGCCGCCGCCCGACAGCATTTTGTTGCCGTTAGCGACGTAATTGTCGTACATAAGCTTTAAAATGCGCCTTACGTTGTTCGCGGGCAGGACATAGCCCATATTGTCTACGTCCTCGGAATCGTCCTTGGCGTTGACGAGCCCGACAATCTCGCCCTTGGAATTGTACAGCGCGCCGCCCGAGTTGCCGTGGTTAATCGCGGCGGTCGTGCGCATTACGCGGTATGCGTTGTATTCGTCGGGGTCATAATCCGAAAGGCTGACTTCGATCTGTTCGCTGTCCTTGCTTATAATTCCGTTCGACGCGGAAATACCCTCGCCCGAGGCGTTGCCGACCGCATAGACGGTTTCGCCGACGTATACATCGCGCTCGGTCGAAAATTTCGCGGCGACCGCGCCGCTGCGCTTTATAATTTCGCTGTTTTCCACCTTTAAAAGCGCGACGTCGTAATCCACCGACGCGCCGACAATCTCGGCTTTGATGCGGTAGTTTTCGTCGCCCGTTATATTGTAATATGTGTCTACCTGATAGTTTACGCCGTTTACGTCCTGACCGTAGAGATAAAGCCTTATATCCTCGCAGAATTTGCTTGACGAAGTGTCGTCGTAGACGACGTGGCAGTTAGTCGCGATATATGCGTCGCCCTTCTCTTTGTCGAGCCATAGAATTACGCCCGAGCCGCTGAACACCTTATAGGAGGTTTTCGACGACGGAAGGTTGGGGAACAGCCCGGAACCCGACGAGCCGTAGGCAAACCTTGAAAGAATGGACACGCCCGATAAAAGCGACTTGTTGACAGTCGTCTGCAAGCTTGCCGCACCCTCCAAATCGTCGTTGGTGTAGCTTAAATATTCTTTGAGGAAATCCGCAAAGGAAATTTCGCCGTATTCCTCGACGTATTTTTCGTAGACCTCGGTTATTGTGACGTCCTTGCCGTCTCTGCCGTCCCTGCCGTCCTTACCGTCGTTGGGCGTACAGCCGCAAAAAAGCATTACCGCCGCAACCGCAACGGTTGCGAAAGCTATTAAAAATTTCTTCATTTTTCAATCCTTGAAATGATTATTGACAGTTAATCAAAGCTCATAACCGTTAGCTTTGAGCAATTCCCTCGCTGAGTTAACGCTGTCCACGCCCTCTTTGTTCTTAACGGGCGCGAATTCCTTATTTCTGTCGACCTCGTACGCAAGGCAGTTGCCCATATACTTGACCATATCGACCACAAGCGTTTCGAATTTGTAGCCGTTTGGCGCTTTTGGCACGACGGTTTCGCCGTTCTCGATATGGGTAATTGCTTTTACCGCCTGATGGTAAGGAAGCTTCCACGAGAGTGTCGCGTTTAAAACGTGCACGTTGAAAAGGTAATTCAAAATCACGCCGTAGCGGTAGACAAGCTCGCCCTTGCGCGTGCGTTTTTGCGCAAGCTCCTGCGGCATTTCGTAATACTCCACTATGCTGGGCTTGCCGTCCTGCTCGCAAAGAATTCCGACCTTTTCTTTGGGGCAGGTCTTTTTTACCACCTTAGCCCCGCAGAACGTCCTCGAAAGAGAGGTCGCGCCAATGAACGCGGGGTCGCATATTTTCTGCAAGACGTTGTCGACGCCGAAAACATTGAGCCACTCTATGCCTTCGCGTTCGAGCACTCTGTTAAGTCCGCTGTTGATAAGCGACGAATACCAGCCGCCGTTGCCGTTGGGCGACTGCGAAACGCGGTGCTTTTCCGAAAGGAAAATTTTTCCGTCGAAGTCGCACGCGGGCTCGGTGTCCTGTTTATAGAAGTGCACTTTATCCTTAGGATAGCCGAAAAAGTCGTGACTGTTGAAAAACTCGGCGGTCTCATCGTAGTTGTCGACGCTTGTCATTATGAACACGGGGAAGTTTCTGCCCGATGCGGCAGTCACTTCCTTTATATTATTCATTAAAATTTCGAAAATGAACAGAGGGCGGGTTTCGCCTATGTCGAACATGCCCTTGGGCTTGCTGAACCCGAGGCGCGAGCCTTGCCCGCCCGCAAGCAGTACGGCGCCGACCTTGTTTTCGCGCAGGAGTTTTAGCCCCTCTTCCTCGTACTTTTCGCGGTTTTTATCTATGTCCTCGATACTTTTCGCCTGAATGGGTTTAAGCTTACCCACCTTTTTTTTGTCGTTTGATTTATTTATATTCTTTACAACCGTAAAGTTTAATTTTTCTATTTCGTCTAAAAGGATACGGCGTTTTTCTTCGTCAAGCTGGTCGTAATAATCCAGAAGCTGAATCTGGTTGCGCTGACTTAAAAACAGTTTTGCCCTTTCGTAGTCCATTGCTTTTCTCCCTTGGTATAATTATTAAGATAAATTATATATTATTTGTGAAAATAAGTCAATAATTTTGTTAAATTTCGAAATTTCTATTGAAAAATTCGATAAGCTGTTATATAATATTATGTGTGAATATATAGCTAAATTTCAAAAAAGGAGGAAAATTTTATGTTTTGTACGGTTTGCGGAGAGAAACTTACGCTGATGTTCAAACAGGACGAAGGTCTCGTCCCCTACTGCAAGAGTTGCAGCGAGTACCGCTTTCCGCTGTTTGCCACAGCGGTGAGCATGGTCGTAACCAACAGAAGCAAGGACAAAATTCTGCTTGCAAAGCACGCCGGCAGCGACGATTATATTTTGTTTGCGGGATACATCAAAAAGGGCGAAACGGCGGAAAAATCAGTCGCACGCGAGTTCAAGGAGGAAACGCGGCTCGACACCGTTAAATTCAAATACATGGGCTCCCGCTATCACGAGCCGAAGAACGTGCTTATGCTCAACTTTTTGTTAATGGCTGAAAACGGCGAAGCCGTGCCCGACCCTAACGAGCTGACAGAAGTTAAGTGGTTCGCGCCAAACGAAGCGCTGGAAGCCATTAAAAAGGATTCTACGGCAGAAGCGTTTTTGAAGAACGCGTTAAACGAAATCAAAAAACTTTAATCAAGGAGAAATAAAATGAATTTACTTTTGTCTATCGGCGGAATCGTCGGAATTGTAGTGGCGGCTGTTGTAGTGCTTGCTATAATTATCTGGGCAATCGCCACGAGAAACAGCTTTGTCAGTATGCAGAACCAGTGCGAAGGCTCGTTCCACAATATCGACATTTACCTTAAAAAGCGTTACGACCTTTTGCCCAACATGGTCAACACCGTAAAGGGCTATGCAAAGTACGAAGGCGAGACATTGCAAAGCGTTATCGAAGCGCGCAGCAAGGCGCAAAGCGCCACCACTCCCGCCGAGAAAATCGAGGCGAATGCCGAGCTTACGCAGTCTATCCGCAACTTCAACGCGGTTGTCGAAAGATATCCCGAGCTGAAAGCAAACACCAACTTTTTAGACCTTCAAAACCAGCTGAAAAATATCGAGGGCGAACTTGCGAACGTGAGAAAGTATTACAATGCGTGCGTTTTGCAGTTCAATAAAAAGATTGGCTACTTCCCCGCAAACATTATCGCGGGCGCAATGCACCTTAAAAAACAGCCTTATTTCGAGCTGGACGACGTCGAAGAGAGAAAGAACGTAAAGGTTGAATTCTAAAACCGTAAGAGAATTATGAAAAAAGTAAAGATTCTTCCTATATTACTTATCGTTGCGCTTACGGCATTGATTGCCGTAGGCGTATTCGGGTTTGCGAACTCAAAGTCCGCCTATGCTTACGACAACAGAAATACATATATTTCGGCGTACCGAATAAATTACGATATTAAAAGCAACCGCAGTATCAGCGTAACCGAGGACATTACGGTGAACTTTGACGACGGTACCGGTGTTTACAGATATATTCCCGTCAATGCGGGCGAAATAGTCAAGGATTTGGAAGTTTACGAATTAGTCAACGGCGCGCAGACGCAGGTAGTTTACAGCGTAACCTACGACAACGGCTTCGTGATGCTCGATATCGGCGACCGGACTATAAAGAACACAAGTCACACCTACCGCATTAACTACGAGTACTGTCTTACGAAAGCGCAAGAGGGCGAAAATATGCTTGCGCTTACTCCCGTCGGTTCGGACTGGCCGTGCAAAATCGAAAACGTGTCCATGACGGCGATACTTCCCGAGGGATACATAGGCGGCAGCGCGGCTTGTTTTGTGAATTATTATGGCAAAATAACCGAAATCGACTATAACGAGGCAATGTCCGACGGAAGAACGGTTATTACCGCCTCCACCAATTATTTGGCGAAAGGCTCGGAAATGAGGCTGGATATGAAGTTTAACGAGGGGGCGCTTACCACCTACTCCTCGTATAAACACTTACTCTACCTTATCCCCGCAGCGCTGCTTCTTGCGGCATTGATTGTGTTGAAGCTGTTCGTGTTCAATAAAAACAAATTGATGCCCGTGGTCAACTACGAAGCGCCGAACAAGATGGACCCGCTTATCATGGGCAAGCTTATTGACAACACGGTAGACAGCGAGGACGTAACCTCACTTATCTATTACTGGGCAAGCAAGGGCTACGTCAAGATTAACCTCGACGATAAAAACGACCCCGCAATTATCCGGATTAATCAACAACTTCCCGCAAATTCGCCCGACTACGAGCACTATATGTACGCCCAGCTTTTCAGAAAAGGCGACGTAGTTAAACCGAGCCAGCTTAAAAACAGCTTTTACAAGGTAATAGACGCCACCTCATCTATGGTAAACAAGCGCGCAAAAAACTTGTACGACAAAAAAAGCATAATCGCGTGCTGGGTGTTCGCCGTACTTGCCGTGCTGATTTTGGGGCTTGCGCCGTTCATAACGGTTATCAGCGAGCTTTCGGGTAAGTTCTTGTTCATTTCGGGATTTATAATGATTGTGCCAGTCGTTATTATAAATCTTTTATCGCAAGCGCTTGTTCATATCAGATTGAAGCTTTCCAAGGGCAAGCTTGCGCTGTTTATAGGCGGAATTGTAATTTTGAGCTGCGCTTTCTGCGGACTTTATTACATTTTGGTGCCCGCCACGGTTTTGGGCGCGGCGGAAAAAATTCTGCTGTACGCGCTGTGCGTTCCCGTATTCACGGGCTCGGTTCTCCTGATTACCCGAACGAAGGAATACAACGACAAACTCAACGATATAACGGGCTTCAAGAGTTTTATTCAGCTTGCCGAAAAGTCTCAGCTTGAAATGATGCTTGAAAGCGACCCGCAGTTCTATTACCACATACTGCCCTACGCACAAGTTTTAGGCGTTACCGACAAGTGGGAGGAAAAGTTTGCCGACCTTACCGTCGAGCCGCCCCAATGGCTGACGGGCAACGTTTTAACAACCTACTTCGAATTCAGAATTTTGAACAGTATGCTAAGAAACTCCATGCGCTCGATGTCGAAAGACATGATTTCCCGCCCCTCCTCGAACGGAAGAAGCGGCGGCGGTCACGGAAGCTTCGGCGGATTCTCGGGCGGCGGTCACGGCGGCGGTGGCGGCGGATTCAGATAAAAATCAAAGCGGACGGTTTAAACCGTCCGCTATTTTTATTCGCCCTCTACCAAAACGGAAATTTTGGAGGTTATCCCTTCCATGAATTTTAATTCTATGTCGTAAGTGCCGAGGGTCTTTATCGGCTGGGGTAAAACTACACGCTTTTTATCGACGGCGTAACCGCTAGCTTGAAGCGAGTCCGCAATGTTCGCGCCCGTGACCGAGCCGAACACCTTGCCGTTGCTGCCCGCCTTAATCTTGACGGTAAACGTCTTGCCTTTCAGTTCCTCCGCCATTGCTTTGGTCGCCTTTATCTCCTCAGCCCTGTGGAAATCCGAGGAGGATTTTTTCTGCGCTATATCGTTGAGTTTGGACGGCGTGGCTATTTCGGCAAGCCCCTTTTTAACGAGGAAATTGCGGGCGTAGCCTTCGTTTACGTCCACCACTTCGCCTTTTTTGCCTTGTCCTTTAACGTCTTGCAATAAAATTACTTTCATATGGTAAAACTCCTTTATGGTATTTTACAATCAATTTGACGGTTTGTCAAGATAAATGAATAATTTGCCGTGTTACGCACAAATTAATGTCGGAGGGATTAATATGCAAAACTTCAATAAGGATATTGCATGCAGCGTTGATAAGTGTAAGTACAATTTCCACGGCTGCAACTGCACCCTTGACAGAATTACCGTAGGCTGCTCGTGCAACAGCGACAGATGCACTTGCTGCGAAAGTTATTCGGAAGACGTCTGATTATAAAGCGGCGGGCGCAAGATTTTCTTGCGCCCGCCGTTTTATTTAATTGAACCACGTTCCTATCAGCGGAAACTCGGTGAGCACCCCGAAGGAATTCAAAAGGTTTTTGTCGTAGAAATAAGTCGCGACACCGCTTTTTGCGAAGTACGCGCTGAACACGTCCATAAACTCTTGTCCGCGCAGACTGTTGGCGAGCGCGCCCACGACAAGCAATAATCCGACGACGACAGCCGTCAGCGCTATCGCGCCCAAAACACCGTCTATGCTGCGGAAAATCACGCCGTCGCGCGCCTTGTCGATAAGCTTTGGAACAAACACGGCGATTAGTATGACCGCAATCAACATAAACACGAAGATAATCAGTCCGATTATTATCTGTGCAAGCTTGTTATAGGTCAAGCCGACCGCCTCTAAAACGTCACCTACGCCCGCAAGCGAGTTTGCGAGGCTCCCCTCCATTTTCGCCGCGGCGGAAAGGAATTCGGGCGCCGTAAACGCGAGGTGGAAAGAAAGCACGGCTGAGCCCGCTACCATTCCCAAAACTATCAGCCCCCACGCCGACGAGGAAAGCCCGCCCGCGAAGCCGTTTCTTATACAAAGCGAAAAAATGCCGATTACGATAAAGTCGAATATGTAATTTTTAAAGAACGCCCACGCACCGCTTACATATATTCCGCCGAGCGCGCCGTTCAAACTGCCGCCGTCGGCGGCAAGCCTCGAAAAGTCGATTATTGCGAGCGAGACCGCAGAGATTATGCCCGCAATGACAGCGCCTTTCAACGCAAGCGCAATCATTCCGAAAACTCTGTCAATGCCGCCCCAGACGCCTCCCGACTGTTTGAATTTGCGCTTAGCGAGCTTTTTGAAAGCCTTTTTGTCCTCCGAGCCCATGGCGCACAGAATTTTTTCGGTGTTGTCCTCGATTTCGTCGTACTGCCGATAATAGGAAAGTTTTTTCCTCAGCTCGATACGGCTGTTAAGACCGAAACGGAACAGCTTGAAAAGCCCGAGCATCGCGTAGACGAGCGCGACCGTTACGCCAAGCGTTATTATAGCCGCGAGCGACCCGCCGAGCGGCGCAATCGCGCGGTACGATACCGGAATAATTATAAGACCTGTCAGTATGAGCTCCACAGCCCAGGAATTCACCTTTGTAAATCCCTTGACGACGCCTATAACCGCGCCCGTGAAAGCCGATAACGCAACCAGCGCTATAATTACTATACTTAATATGTTCATTACTGCCTCTCGGGGTAATTATTTGTTGAAATTATCCTTTAACGAAACTATTTCGGACAAAACCGTGCCGTCAAGCGTGCATTTTTTGTAGTAGCCCGTGCGCATAAGCTGGAAGGGCTTGTCGTCCTCGCACTCGGTGAGGTACGGCTCGGCTTTGCCGACGAATACTTTTTCGCTGTTTTTGTTCAGTCGTTCGGCATAGTCCTGGTCGGGGTACTGCTCGTCCGTAAGCAACGCTTCGTACTGTCTGAACTCGACGTCCTTGCCGTACTTCGCGTCGACCCACTGTATGACGCCCTTCGCCTTTACTGTCGACGGAGCGTCCGAACCGCTGCGCGTTTCGGGGAAATAGGTACAGAAAATTTCCTCGACTTCGCCGTCGCTGTTCAGCTTCACGTCGTCGCAACGCACGATATACGCGCTTTTAAGGCGCACCGTGCCGCCCTTTTGCAATCTCTTATACTTAGGCGGGGGATTGAGCGAAAAGTCGTCCCTGTCTATGTATACTGTGCCCGTAAATTTTATATCCCTCGTCCCGCACCCCTCTTTCATAGGGTTCTTGTCGAATGAAAGGGTTTCTTCGCCCGAGTAGTTCGTAACGGTGAGCTTCAACGGGTTCAAAACCGCCATTGCGCGCTCCGCGTTTTCGTTGAGGTTGTCGCGCACACAGCTGTCGAGCTGGGCTTGGTTGACAACCGAAAACGCCTTGGCGACGCCGACGTCGGTACAGAATTTTTTAAGCGCCTCGGGGGGAACTCCGCGGTTTTTAAGTCCCATAACAGTGGGCATGCGAGGGTCGTCCCAGCCGCGGACGAAACCCTCGTCCACCAACTTTTTGAGGTAGCGCTTGGACATAAGCATATTTGTAATGTTCAGCCTCGCGAATTCAATCTGGCGGGGTCTGGGCTCGGGGAAGCCCGCCTTTTCAACAAACCAGTTGTAAAGAGGGCGGTGATTTTCGAATTCAAGCGAGCAAAGCGAGTGCGTTATGCCCTCGATTGCGTCGGATACGGGGTGTGCGAAGTCGTACATGGGATATATGCACCACTTGTCGCCCGTGCGGTAGTGCGGAACGCGCGCTATGCGGTAAACGACGGGGTCGCGCATATTTATATTCGGCGACGCCATATCGATTTTCGCGCGCAAAACCTTTGCGCCGTCGGGATATTTGCCGTCCTTCATTTCGCGGAAAAGCTTCAAATTCTCCTCCACGCTTCTGTTTCTGTACGGCGAAGGCGTGCCCGCCTCGGTCAGAGTGCCGCGGGTCGCGCTTATTTCCTCGGCGGAAAGGTCGCACACATACGCATTGCCGTCGGTTATATACTTTTCCGCGATTTCATACATTCTGTCGTAGTAGTCGGAAGCGAACACGAGCTTATCGTACTCGAAGCCCAGCCATTTCACCGCTTCGACAATGGAATTGACGTATTCATAGTCCTCTTTGGCGGGGTTGGTGTCGTCCATACGCAGATTGATTTTCGCGCCGTACTTGTCCTTTACGCCGAAGTTTATGCACATAGCCTTTATGTGACCTATGTGCGCGTAGCCGTTGGGTTCGGGCGGGAAGCGCACTTGAAGCTGATTTCCGCGCGACAAAAATTTGCCCGCTTCGAGTTCTTCGTTTATAATTTGTTCGATAAAGTTTGTTGCTTCGGGTAATTTCATATATTCTCCTCTCATAAAATTTTTCCGCTATTCTGCGCGTAATGATTTTACGATTTCGGGAGGCTCCGCCTCCCTTTGCGCGATATTAAGCGCAAACATTTTAATTATTAAGACAATCCCGATATGTTACCGTCACCGTCGATGTCTATATGCTCGGCGCCGGGAACCTTGCCGAGCCCGGGCATAAGCATTACCGAGCCCGCAACGGCGACGATAAAGCCCGCGCCGCCCTTATAAATTATATCCCGCACGAAAATTCTGAAACCTTCGGGACGGGCAAGCTTGGACGCGTCGTCCGAAAGGGAATACTGCGTTTTCGCGATTATTACGGGCAAGCCCTTTATGCCCTTGCTTTCTATTTCGTTGATTTTTCTGAGCGCTTCGTCCGAGAAATCCGCGCCCTCGCCGCCGTAAACGTTTTTAACGACGCCGTCAATTTTGGTCTTGATATCCGCGTCGAGGTCATAGGCGAAAGAAAGCTCGCTTTCCTTGTCGCACTCGGCGATTACCGCTTCGGCAAGCTCCTTGCCGCCCTCGCCGCCCTTTAAGAAAACGTCGGTAAACACCGCTTTCGCGCCCGCGCTTGCGCACGCCGCGAGCACTTCGTCGATTTCGGCTTGTGTGTCGGTCGCAAAGCGGTTCATGGCGACGACTGCGGGCTTGTTGAATACTTTCGTGACGTTTTCGACGTGCTTTAACAGGTTTGGAAGCCCCGCCCTCAGCGCGTCGAGATTTTCTTCCGAAAGCTTTGTCTTATCCGCGCCGCCGTGAAGCTTCAACGCCTTTACGGTAGCGACGATCACCACGCAGTCGGGCTGTATGCCCGCTACGCGGCACTTGGTGTCGAGGAATTTTTCCGCGCCCAAATCCGCGCCGAAGCCCGCTTCCGTCACGGTGTAGTCGGAAATGGTCATTGCCGTGTACGTTGCGCGCACCGAATTGCAGCCGTGCGCGATATTCGCGAACGGCCCGCCGTGGACTATCGCGGGCGTGCCTTCGAGAGTTTGCACAAGGTTGGGCTTTATCGCGTCCTTTAAAAGGGTCGCCATTGCACCCTCGGCTTTCAGACTGCGCGCGCGGACGTAATTGCCGTCCGTATCTATGCCGACGACTATATCGCCGATACGTTTTTTAAGGTCCGAAAGGTCGGTCGCAAGGCAGAGTATAGCCATTATCTCGGAAGCCGCGGTTATCTCGAAGCCGTCCTTTCGCGTATAGCTTTGACAGCCCTTCATGCTTCCCGCTTCGCATTCGAGGGTAATATCTCGGAGCGCCCTGTCGTTCATGTCCATACAGCGGCGGAAATACACCTCTGAAATTTTCAGTGCGTTCCCGCGGAAGATATGATTGTCAATCATGGCGCACAGCAAATTGTTGGCGGCTGTGATTGCGTGCAAATCGCCGGTGAAATGCAGGTTGATATCCGCCATGGGCACGACCTGCGCGTAACCGCCGCCCGCCGCGCCGCCCTTGATGCCGAACACGGGTCCGAGCGAGGGTTCCCTCAGCGCGAGGCAGACCTTTTTGCCGAGCTTCGCCATACCGTCGGCGAGCCCTATCGACACGGTCGTCTTGCCCTCTCCGCTAGCCGTGGGGTTTATTGCCGTAACCAGCACAAGCTTGGATTTGGGGTTTACCTCTTTCAAATTGATTTTCGCTTTGTACTTGCCGTAAAGCTCCAACTTATCCTCGCCGAGGTTGAGCTTTTTCGCGATTATTCGGATATCTCTGATCTGACAGCTTTCCGCAATTTCAATATCGGATAACATATACCACCTTTGAGGCAAACATACAGCTTGCCATTATCATTTTCCACTGTGTATTATATCACAAATATTAACCCGTTGTATATCGTTTTAAGCAACTTTTTTTAAATTAACTTTTACATCGGTTGACTATTCAAAATTAATAATATAAAATCAATATATCAACATTTATTGTGGCAAAGGAGATACCTATGGCGGATAAAAAACGTGCGGTGACTATGGAAAAATTAGTCGCGCTTTGCAAAAACAGAGGATTTATTTTCCCCGGAAGCGAAATTTACGGCGGACTTGCGAATACCTGGGACTTCGGCCCCCTCGGCGTCGAGTTCAAAAACAACGTTAAAAAGGCGTGGTGGAAAAAGTTCGTGCAAGAAACTCCCTACAACACGGGGCTCGACTGCGCGATACTTATGAATACGCGCACATGGAAGGCTTCGGGACACCTCGGCGGATTTTCAGACCCGTTGATGGACTGCCGCAGCTGTAAGGCGAGGCACCGCGCGGACAATCTCGTAGAGGACTACTGCAAAAAGCATAAGCTGAATGTTTCCGTCGAAAGCATGGACAACGAGGCGCTTGAAAACTTTATCGCCGAAAAGAAAATAAACTGCCCCGTCTGCGGAAAAAGCGACTTTACGCCGATAAGAAAATTCAACCTCATGTTCAAGACCTTTCAAGGGGTCACCGAGGACAGCGTAAACACCGTTTACCTCCGCCCCGAGACCGCGCAGGGCATTTTCGTCAATTTCAAAAACGTACAGAGAACTTCCCGCCTCCGCGTGCCGTTCGGCATAGGTCAGATAGGAAAATCGTTCAGAAACGAAATCACGCCGGGAAATTTCATATTCCGCGTGCGCGAGTTCGAACAGATGGAGCTTGAATTTTTCTGCAAGCCCGGCACGGACTTGGAGTGGTTTTCCTACTGGAAAGACTACTGCAAAAACTTCCTCCTCTCGCTCGGGCTGAAAGAGGAAAACTTGAAGCTGCGCGACCACTCGCCCGAGGAGCTTTGCTTCTATTCCAAAGCCACGACCGACTTCGAATACAACTTCGCGTTCGGCTGGGGCGAGCTTTGGGGCATTGCCGACAGAACGGATTACGACTTAAAGCAGCACGCCGCCGAAAGCGGTGAAAACATGGAATACACCGACCCAGTCACCAACGAGAAATACATTCCTTACGTTATCGAGCCCTCGCTCGGCGCGGAGAGAATGGTACTCGCGTTCCTCACCGACGCGTACGACGAGGAAGTGCTCGACGCCGAAAAGAACGACGTGAGAACGGTTTTAAGACTTCACCCCTTCCTCGCGCCCTACAAAGCGGCTATACTGCCGTTGCAGAAGGGGCTTTCCGACAAGGCGGACGACGTCTATAAAAAGCTTGCGAAAAAATTCTCGGTCACTTACGACGTAACGGGCTCGATAGGAAAGCGTTACCGCCGTCAGGACGAGATAGGCACGCCTTTTTGCATTACCGTCGATTTCGACACGCTGAACGACGACACCGTGACCGTGCGCGACAGAGACAGTATGAAGCAGATAAGGCTTAAAATCGACGAGCTGGAAGCCTACATCGAGAAAAGCCTTGAATTTTAATCGAATATTATTTAAGGGGCGGCGCATACAATGCGCCGCCCCTTACACACTCCCGACGCGAACGCGGGAGTTGCTTTTATTCTTTATCCGAATTTTTGTCTATGTATTTGTTGAGCATAGACATACCTATTTTCTTGCCCAGCCCCATGAACCGTGACTTGACGGTCTTTGGCTGTTTGACCTCTTCCTCGATTGTGCCCTCGAATTTCAAATCTCTGCACGGGTCGAACACGACGTAGCCGCACTCGGACGCATACTCGAAAACGTTTTTGAGTATGCCCTCGACAAGCCGTCTGTCCTCCTCCCCCGCGCCCTCGACCACGCTTAAAATCTGCGCGGACTTAATCTGGTTGATATACTTCTTGCCGAAAGCGGGTATTAAAAAATTGTCTAGGCAGACGCCTATTTCGTCGTAATATTTTTTGGAAACGCGCTTCACCGTCTTACTTTCGCTGCCCGCGGTTACCGTAAGCTCGTACCATTCCAGCGCGACCTTTGCGAAGCGGAATTTTATCTTCACGGGCGAGAGAAGCCACCTTGCAAGCTTGCCGAACCCGCCGCATAAAAGGGGAATTATCTGAAAAATCAGACAGAGTATGGAAAAGATAATCAGCACGATATCGACGGCGACGTGCTCGGCGGAATAGTCCCCGCCGCGGGTTACGAGCACTAATGCTACAACCGTTATCGCGAGCGAAATAAGCCTAATCGCAAGTCTGAAAAACGAAAGTACTTTGTTATAGCGCTTTATATTCTTCGCGTTCGCGCCTATTCCGCACAGCATTATAGCGAACATTGTTATAAACAGCGCCGCATACGCGCCCAAAAGGCAGTACATTGCGATTTCCGACCCTAAGCTCAGCTTGTTCAAAAGCCCCGTACAGAGAATATACGCAACGTACAGCACTGTAAACACCAAGCTTACGGACAAGGTCAAAAGATTGAGCCTCCGCCCGATAAGCGCACGGTTGTTATATATGTTTTTAAGTACGTTTCTTATATCATAAACGTCTTTGGCGAGGGTGAAAGCTTCCTCCGCGTTAATCGTATGGCGGATTGTGACCTTTTCTTCCTCTTTAACTTCTTCTTTCTTTTCTTCTTCCATAACCAAACCCATTATAGCATATCTTCATACGCCTTGTAAAGCCCGTCCGTCTGTAATTTTATGGCTTCGAGCTCCTTTAAAAGCGCGTTGACGCGAACATAGTCGGCAATTATTTCGGGCTGCGCGAGAAGGTTGTTGATTTCCTCTTCCCGCTTCTCGCACTCGGCGATTTGAGCTTCGAGATTTTTCACAAGCTGTTTTTGCCTTTCCTCTTCGGCACGCTCCTTTTTAGAACGGTACGCCTTTTCGGTTTTTCGAACAGGCGGCGGCGAAGGCTTCTTTTCCGCGGCGTACGCCTCGTACCCGCCCGCGAAATATCTCAGCTTGCCGTCCTCTATCTCGGCGATTGCGCCCGCGAGCGCCGACAAAAAATATCTGTCGTGGGAGACGAAAATCAGCGTTCCGTCGAACTCCTTCAACGACGTTTCGAGCGCCTCTCTGGCGGGCAAATCGAGATGGTTTGTCGGCTCGTCCAATAAAAGAACGTTGCCACGCTCGCATTCGAGTATGCAAAGCGCAAGCTTCGCCCGCTCGCCGCCCGACAGAAATTTGACTTGCTTGTCTATATCCTCGGCGAACAGTCCGCACCGCGCCAGCGCGGAGCGCGCTTCGGTCTGCGTATATCCGACGTGCCTTTCCCACAGCTCGGACAAGACGGTGTTTTCACCGTTCAGATTAATTCCTTCCTGGTCGTAAAACGCGATTTTCACGAAACGCCCGAGCTTAATCGTGGGGTTGCTTCCCTTGATAATTTCTTTTAAAAGCGTGGATTTGCCCGTGCCGTTTTCGCCTATCAAAGCCAGCTTTTCGCCGCGCCTTACGCTGAGTCTGCCGTCCGAAAAAAGCGTCCTTTCGCCGATTTTGAGGTTTAATCCTTCGATATCGAGAACTTGCTCGTATGGCTTTGTATCGTAGCCGAATTTAAAGCGCGGCGGCTTGGGCGGGATATACGGCTTTTCGAGAATTTCCATTCTTTCAAGCTGTTTTACGCGGCTTTGCGCCGACTTCGCCGTCGTCGCGCGGACTATGTTTCTGTCGACATAGTCTTGAAGCTTCGCCCGCTCCTCCTGCTGGGCTTCGTAGTCCTTTTGAAGCCTTTCGACGAGGTCGGCTTTCAATATTTTATATTTGGAGTAATTGCCCGTAAACGAAGTCAGCCGTTTATTTTCTATTTCGAGAATTCTTCCGACCGTTCTATCGAGAAAATATCTGTCGTGAGACACTACGAAGATTGCGCCCTTGAAGGTTTGCAGATATTCTTCCAGCCAGAAAAGGGTCGCTATGTCGAGGTGGTTCGTGGGCTCGTCCAAAATGAGAAGGTCGGGCGTTTCCAGAAGCAGACGCGCAAGTTTAAGGCGGGTTTTCTCGCCGCCCGACATGGTGTCGATTATGCGTTCGTACATTCCGTTGAAGCCCATACCGTTAAGCACGGTCTTGATTTTCACGTCCACGTCGAAGCAGTCGCGCGCGGAAAGAAATTTATTCAGGCTTTCTATTTTGGCGGACAATACGTTGTATTCGCGCTCGTTACCGGCGTTTGCAAGCTCCGCCGAAAGGGTCGAAAGCTTTTCGACCGCGCTCAATTCTTCTTTGAAAATTTCAAGCATTTCGGCGTAAACGGTGTTACCGCTCGAATACCCGCCGTTCTGTTCGAGGTAGCCGATTTTGAGCCCGTTCTTTCTTATAATTTCGCCGAAGTCGGCTTCGAGCTCGCCGAGTATCAGCTTTATCAGCGTGGTCTTACCCTCGCCGTTCGCGCCGATTAGCCCCGCGCGCTCGCCCTCGTTTAAGGCAAACGAAACGTCCCTGAATATTAAGTTTCCGCCGTAAGAAAAAGTTACGTTGTCGAGTGTTATAAGCATATTATCAGTAGTCCCATTCGGGTATAAAATTTTCGGTCGCGCTTTCCAAATCCTGCAAAAACACGTTTTTCAGCCCGTATTCCTCAACCGCCGAAAGCGCCCTTTCGTACTCCCTTCGGGTAATTTTGCGTTGTAATTCCTTATAGTTTTCTATTGCGCCGAAGGGCGTATATTGGCTCATTAAGCTGAAATACACGCTGTCCGGCAGGGTCGAAACAAACTTTATTATATTCGCCGTGTCGTATGCTGCGAGCGGCAAAATGAGATGTCGCACGATACAGCCCGAAAGCATTTTACCGTCCTCGCGGAACTTTAATTGCTTTTCCGCCATGAAGCGGATTGCGGGCAAGGCGTATTCGGCGTAGTTTTTACGCACGGTGTAACGCGTGGAAAGCGTCGGGTCGATAAACTTCAAATCGGGCAGATAAATATCGACGAACTTGTCCGCGCGTTTAAGGCTTTCGATCTTCTCGTAGCCGTGGGTGTTCCACACAATGGGGATATTCGGGCGGTAAAGAGATAGCGCCTCCTCTATGTGCGAAAGATAGTGCGACGGATTGACGAGGTTTATATTTTCCGCGCCCCTCTCTTCGAGTTCCTTGAAAATTTCCGCAAGCTCGGTTACGGTTATTTCCTTGCCGCGGGTATTGCGGGAAAGGTCGTAATTCTGGCAGAAAACGCATTTTAAAGCGCAGCCGCAGAAAAATACGCAGCCGCTGCCGTTTTTAAACGAAACGGGCGGTTCCTCGAAGGGGTGCAGATAGTATTTCGCGATTTTTAAGCCCTTTACCCCGCACGCGCCGTTATTTAAATTTCTGTCCGCCCCGCACTCCGCGGGGCACTGTTTGCAGTTCACCGCTTTATTATAATAAAAATATCTTATAATTGCAAGTTTTGATTGACAATATTTATCCGCACGGCTATAATGAGTGTACAAACCTATAAAGAGTGTGCGAGAGAACGGCTCGTTGACCACACAGCAACCTGCTTTGCAAGGTGCTAATGCCGAGGACTATGGGAATATAGAAGATATTTACTCCCCGCGGTCCCGGCGGGGAGTTGTTTTTATGTTCAGAAAAATTTGCGCAAACGACAAGGAAATTTACTTTGAAATGTCGAGAGAGTTTTACTCTTCGGGCGCGGCGTTGAAGCCTATCGGAGACGATAAACGCGAACGCGTCTGGGAAGCTTTGTCGCAAGGCGACGGAGTCTTAGGATACATTATCGAGGCGGACGGCGAAACCGCGGGCTATGCCTTAACCGTGCCGTATTTTTCGCAAGAAGCGGGCGGCAAAATTTTGTGGGTGGACGAGCTGTTCGTTCTGCCTAAGTTCAGAGGGCGGGGAATTGCGAAGGAATTCTTCAAGTTTTTGGAAGGGCTTTCGGGTTACGCCGCGTTGAGGCTCGAAGCCGAACCCGACAACGTGCGGGCGATTAAGCTATATAAAAGTCTGGGCTTCAAGCCCCTCCCCTATTTACAAATGATTAAAACAAGCGAGGATAATAAATGAAAAAATTCTTTACGAGCGAGAGTGTGACGGAAGGTCACCCCGACAAACTTTGCGACAAAATTTCGGACTCGATAGTCGACGCGATTTTAAGCGAGGACTGCAACGCGCGCTGCGCCGTCGAGTGCTGCGCCGCGTTTGACAGACTTATGATAATGGGCGAAGTTACGACCACCGCCGCGGTGGATTACGAAGCCATCGCCAGAAAAACGATAAAGGATATCGGCTACACGTTCGGCACTTTTTCTTACGATAAATGCAATATTACGGTTGCTGTGCACCGCCAAAGCCCCGATATCGCCATGGGCGTGGACAGCTCGATGGAAAACAAATCGGGCGGCGGCGAAGAGGATTTGATTGGCGCGGGCGACCAGGGAATGATGTTCGGCTACGCTTGCAGAGAGACCGAGGAGCTTATGCCTTTGCCCATATCGCTTGCGCATAAGCTTGCGGCAAGACTTTCCGAAGTCAGAAAGGACGGCACCCTCCCCTATCTTCGCCCAGACGGCAAAACGCAGATTACAGTCGAGTACGAAGGGAAAATCCCCGTGCGCGTCGACACGGTTGTAGTGTCCGCCCAGCACAACGAAAAGGTTTCGCAAAGCAAGCTTAAAGAGGATATTTTGAAATACGTTGTAAGCGATATCCCCGCGCAGCTTTTGGACGAAAACACCAAATATTTTATCAACCCCACGGGGCGTTTCGAGATAGGCGGACCCGAGGGCGACAGCGGGCTGACGGGCAGAAAGATTATCGTCGACACCTACGGCGGAAGATGCGCGCACGGCGGCGGAGCTTTCTCGGGAAAGGACCCCACCAAGGTCGACCGCTCGGCAGCGTATATGGCGAGGTATATCTGTAAAAACGTGGTTGCGGCGGGGCTTGCAAACGAAATCGAGTTGCAGGTAGCGTATGCCATAGGCGTTTCGCGTCCCGTGTCGGTGTTTGTCGATACGTTCGGAACGGGCAAACTTTCGGACGGCGAAATCGCGGATATAATCGTAAAAGAATTTGACCTGCGCCCCTACTCCATTATTAAATGCCTCGGACTGCGCGCGCCCATCTACTCGCAGACGGCGGCTTACGGACATTTCGGCAAGGCTTTGCCTTGGGAAAGAGTCGACCGCGCGAATGATTTGAAAAAATATTTATGAAGCGCATCGGCAGATTTTTAAGCGAAGCACTGTTCCCCTCTTCCTTTACTTGCGACATTTGCGGCGTCGAGACGTTCGGCGGCAATCTTTGCTTCTCTTGCTTAAAGAAAGTAATATATAACTGCGCGCCGAATTGCCCGATTTGCGGCAGAAAAAACGTAATAAGCGAAATATGCATGGAATGTAAGGCGAACGCGCCCAAATTTAAAAAGGCGGTTTCCGCACTTATTTACGAGAACGGTTCCGCCGTGCTTATCGCCAAATTCAAAAACGGGCACCCGTATTTGAAAGATTATTTTGCGGAGCTTCTCGTCGAAAAGCTCGCTATGATGCCCGAGCCGGACTGTATAGTCTACGTTCCCATGACGAAAAGGGCGGTCAGAAAAAGGGAATACAATCAAGCCGAGCTGCTCGCAAAAAGCATTTCCAAAAGAATTGACTTGCCCGTTATCAAAAACTGCGTGCTTAAAATCAAGGAAACCGCCGAGCAAAAGTCGCTTTCGCGAAAGGAGCGCGTTAAAAATCTGAAAGGCTGCTTCAAGGTCGAAAAAGCAAGTGAAATCAAAGGCAAAAAGGTTTTGCTTATCGACGACGTTTTAACTACGGGCGCAACCGCCGAAGCTATAACCGAAAAATTGCTTAAAGCGGGCGCGGACAGCGTTTATCTTGCGACCGTTGCGTCCGTCGAATATAAGCTAAAAGGATAAAAATTTATTTGACAACTCCTCTGCCTTTTGTTAAAATGTAGAGGTTATTCGGAGAGATGGCAGAGCGGTCTAATGCGGCGGTCTTGAAAACCGTTGAAGTGAAAGCTTCCGGGGGTTCGAATCCCTCTCTCTCCGCCAATCGAAACCTAAAACGAACCACTGTTTGAGTGAATTGTTTTAGGTTTTTTCTTTTGCCTTTTTTCTATGGAATTGCACTGTATAAAGCCTAAAATGCCATAATCTAATTTATGTCGTGATATTGTTGAAAATACCGTACGTTTGCGGTATAATGTTTTTAATAAAGCGATAAACGGTAAGTCATCGATAAAAGGCGGAATTTCGTTATGCGAGACGTAAAGATTGAAAATAAAATGTACAAAATTGCGAAGGATTTTATAGAGAAACGTTATCCTGCCGGTTGGGGCGGCGCAGCAGTTATTCATACCGAACAAGGGCATTATTTTACAAGTGTAAGTATAGAAACCGCAAACGCATCGGCTGTATTGTGTATTGAAACGGGCGCAATTTTAGAAGCACACAAATACAATGAAAAAGTAACGCACTGTTTGTGTTTAATTAGAAAAAATGAAAAGTCGCCGTTTAATATTTTGACCCCTTGCGGAATTTGTCAAGAACGGTTGAGCTTTTGGGGAAAAGACGTGCAAGTGGCAGTTACTACGAAAAACAATTCTTTGAAATTTGTACCCTTGGGTGAATTACAGCCCTATCATTGGACAAATGCGTATTCTGCCGACGAAATGGAGCATTTTGAAGACTAATTTTCAATTTGCATAGAAAATTCGTTTTAGGTTACCACCGCTCCGCCAAATTGCGGGGCGTACTTTCAGTACGCCCCGCAATTTGGTAGAGGGAATGAAGAAACCCCGCGGTTCGTGCGAGCGAAGCGACGCTCTCGCCGCAGGCGAGAATCCCTCTCGCGTTGGAGAAGTTCCTGCGACAACGCGCTTGTGTGTTTAATCTTTTACCACTACGCCCCGCAATGCGGCGCATTTGTCGGAAAACATAACTCTTGACGACTTGGCAAAAGTCGCTCGGCTTTCGCCTTGGTACGCAAGAAGAATATTTATCGCCCACACGGGCTTAACGCCAATGAAAATTATTGGTTCGTTTTGTTTACAAAATTAATATCAAGGTTTAAAATTGAAATGTAATTTAATTATGAGGAAGTACTATGAAAAATGAAAAATACGCTGTATGTGATGAATGTGACAGCGAATTCCTTAAATCGAGTTCTGTAATGGAATCTTTATGCCCGGAGTGCGCAAGTATTATATACGGTTATCCGAATTGTAACCATATTTTTAAAAACGGCAGATGCATTCATTGCTATTGGAATGGAAACCGCAGTGATTATATAAAGCATTGTTTGAATAACCGTTGTGAGGGTTAAAGTTTAATAATGATAATTTTAATAGGCGGCGCGACCCACACGGGCAAGACCGCGCTTTCTCAAAAATTAATGGAAAGGCACTCCATTCCGTACCTTTCCATCGACCATTTAAAGATGGGACTTATACTCAGCGGGCAGACAAATCTGACCGCTTCCGACGACGCCCCTCTTACCCCCTACCTTTGGAGCATTATAAAGGAAATTATCAAGACGGCTATCGAAAACAAGCAAAGCCTTATAATCGAGGGCTGTTATATCCCCTTCGACTGGCAAAAGGATTTCGGCGCGGACTATCTTTCCGAAATCAAATTTTTCTGCCTTGTAATGAGCCAAAGTTATATCGAAAACAATTTTAACGACATAATCGGGTTTGAAAACGTTATCGAACGGCGGCTTGAAAAGTGCTGCGTTTCGAAAGCCCGGCTCATAGATGAAAACCTTTACAACCTCGATGAGTGCAAAAAGCGCAACCTGAATTTTATTTTGATTGACGAAAACTACAATTTCGAGGTGACGCTTTGATATTACGGACTTATACCCCCGACGACTTTGAAAGCGTCCGCAAATTGTTTTCGGAAACGATTTTAACGGTCAATGCCGCCGACTACACTAAAGAACAGCTTGTTGTCTGGGCGGGGCTCGAACCGAGGTTAAACGGTTTAATTTTAATCGCCGAAACCGACGGCGCAATAGTCGGCTTCGGCAGTATACTTTCTTCGGGCGTGCTGGATTTACTTTACGTCCATAAAGATTTTCAACGCCGCGGCGTTGCGACGGCGCTTTGCGACGAGCTTGAAAAGGGCTTCCCCTCCGTCAAGACTTATGCCTCTGTAACAGCTAAGCCCTTTTTCGAACGGCGCGGCTATACCGTCGTCAAAGAACAAGAAGTCGAGCGTTCGGGCGTTAAATTCAAAAACTACGAAATGCTAATGGTTAGGCACTAACGCCGAGCCCGAGCCCGCAAGCGAAGCTTGCAGATATGTATCGGGAATTTTGCCCGTTATCACGCTTTCGCAAATCAGCACCTCTATCGTCGAGGCGAGGTTGGTCGATTTCGACGGCAGAATTATAGAAATATCCGAAACGATTTCGAGATACAGTGAGTGCAGCGTCTGGTTTATTCCCGCCTGCAAAAATTTGGTTACGAAACGACATTCTACGTTGCTTATGGGAATTATCTTTATATTTATTTTCTGACCGAAGCCCGCGAGCGCCTCGATGCCCGTCAGCGCGCCGATGGGCACCATTATCCCCTCCGCGCTCATTTTATTCAGATTTTCTTGCGAGAGATACGCCGTATCTCTCGCAATTCGGTTTATTTTGAGGCTGTCGGTGGTTATCGAGGTCACGTTCCCCGCCTCGTCGCGCTCAATCTGAATTAGGTCCTCGTACCGCATTACGTCGTTCAGCGTGTAATAAATGGCGTCGTTGACCGCAACCGTCGTTATCGAGCGTATCGTCGCCTCGCTTATGGAAATAAGCACGCGGGTCACGTTGCGCTGAAAATAAATTAGCGTTGCAATCGCAAACAGACATACGAAAACCGCGAGAATTTTAAAGCGTTTGAATTTTCTGTTTTTAGCCATACAATATTGTATGTCAGTTGCGCTTCGTTCTTGATTTAAAAATCAAAGACATTATAAAAGCGAACACTACGGCGGCGGTTACGCCCGCGCTTGCCGCTGCAAGCGAGCCCGTCACCGCGTAGAAAAAGCCCTTTTCCGCGCCCTTTATCGCGCCGTTTGCAAGCAGATACCCGAACCCCGAAATGGGCACGGTCGCGCCCGCGCCCGCGAAGTCGACGAGGGGCTGATATAAGCCTATCGCAGTGAGCACCACTCCCGCGAGCATAAAGTAAACCAAAATTTTGCCCGCCGTCAAGTCGGTGAAATTAATAATTATCTGGGCGATCAGGCAAATTCCGCCGCCGACGGCGAACGCCTTTAAAAACGCCAAAAAGATTTCCAACATTTCCTGTCCCATACTCAAATCTCCAACTCCACCGCGTGGCTTATGCAAGGTATGCTTTCGCCTTGCCCCGAGGACACCGTAGACAAAAGCGCGCCCGTCGCGGCGAACAGTATGCGCTTATACAGCCCCGCCTGCATCTTCGAAAGCACATACGAGTTAAGCACGACCGCGGAACAGCCCGCGCCGCTTCCGCCCTGAAACTCGCTTTCTATTACCTTGTAAATTATCTCGCCGCAGTCGACATGTCTGTCCGATATATCGTAGCCCTTCTCCCACGTCAAGTCCTTGACGATACGGCTGCCGAGCGCGCCCAAGTCGCCCGTCAAAATCATATCGTAGTCGTCGGGAGTTTTGCCCGTATCCTTAAAATGCTGCATAATGGTGTCCGCCGCGGCGGGCGCCATTGCCGCGCCCATGTTGTTTACGTCGGTCACGCCGTAGTCGCATACTCTGCCCATGGTCGCGCTGGTAACTTTAATCCCCTCTTTTCCGCTTGCAACCACGCAGCTTCCCGCGCCCGTAACCGTCCACTGCGCTTGCGGCGGGCGTGTACAGCCGAGCTCCAACGGGTAACGGTACTGCCTTTCGGCGGAGGCGAAGTGCGAGCCCGTGGCGGCAACCGCACGTTTAATATAGCCCGCGTCGGTCAACGCGGCGGCTAAAAGTATGCTTTCGCTCATAGTCGAGCACGCATTGTAAACGCCCAGAAACGGGAAACTGTAACGCCTTGCGGCGAAGCTTGCCGAAATTATCTGGTTTAAAAGGTCGCCCGACAAAAGCACGTCTATGTCGGTTTCGTTAAAGCCCCCCTTCTCTATCGCGAGCGAGATGGAGTTTACCAGCATTTTGCGCTCCGCCTTTTCGTAGGTGGTTTCACCGTACATGTCGTCGTCGAGGGTCACGTCCGCAAAGCCGCCGATTATCCCCTCTTTTTCCTTACTGCCGCAAATCGCCGCATACGAAACTATGCGGGGGGAATTTTTAAAAAATATCGTATTGCCTTTCTTCATTATATAAAATAATATACAAGACCCACGAGAACGCCCGAGAACACGCCGAACACGATTATCGCGCCCGCTACGGTGAACATTTTAGCAGCCATTCCGTAAATCCAGCCCTCCGTTTTAAATTCTATTGCGGGCGAGGTAACGCTGTTCGCGAAGCCCGTTATAGGCACTATCGAGCCCGCGCCCGCGTATCTGCCTATGCGGTCGTATACGCCGAAGCCCGTTAAAAGACAGCCCAGAAAAATGAGTATTACCGAAGTGGTGCCCGCAAGCTCGTCCCCCGAAAGCCCCGCGTATTCGAGCATGAACCTTATAAACTGACCGATACAGCAGATAAGTCCGCCAACGCCGAACGCCGCGGCGCAGTTTTTGAAATGCTTTGTGGGCGGGTCCTGCGATTTAACGTAGTTTAAATAGTTGAGGTTGCTGTTTTCACTTGTCTTGCCGTTCATTCTTCTCCCCTCCTGCTTTGACGCCTTTTATAAAGCTTTCGCGCTCGTCACGGCGCGACAAATCAAATTCCTTTCTCATTGCTTGTACACCCTGTCGTTGAAATACAGCATAAGCTTTTCCGGCATAACGTGCGAAGCTATGCGGTATGCCGAGTTCTTGAATCCGCACGCCTTGACCACGGGGGGCTTGTCCGTCAAAATGAGCTTATATATATCCTCCGCGACCTCCGCGGGGGACATACCCTTCTGCTCCATTTCGGAAAGCGCGACAACCGCCTTGTTCACTGCGGGCGCGTACGCCTTGTTCTCGTCGTCGGTGTAGACCTTGCGTTTGAAGGTAAAGCCCGTCGCCGTGCCGCCCGGCAAAAAGGCGGTGATGCGGATATTGTAGGGCTTTAACTCGCAATACGCTTCCCTTACCAGCATTTCGAGAGCTGCTTTCGAGGCGGAATAAAATGCGTCGAACATAATGGGAATATCGCCGCCGAGCGAGCCGACGAGAATTATTCTGCCGCCCTTGGTTTTCATAAACGGTATGACCGCCTGCACGGCTTTAAGCGCGCCGAAAAAGTTTACGTCGAAGAGATAGCGGTAATCGCTTTCCTTTGCGTATTCTATCGGCGCAGCCATTGAAAAGCCCGCGCAGTATATCAGCGCGTCTATGCCGTATTTTTCGCCCGTTTTGGTTATGGCGTCGGTAAACGTACTGCCCGAAACGACGTCCGCGCTGATATTTTTAACCTTGTCGTTTTTACAAGGATTGCGGGAGATATTGATAACGTTCCAGCTTCGCGACGACAGCCTTGCGCAGATTTCACAGCCTATGCCCGAACTTCCGCCCACGACTATCGCGGTAGACTTATATTTTTCCATACTCCTATATTGCGGAAAATACGGAAAAATTATGCAATCAACCGAAGGCGACGTCCAAAATCATCATCAGGGCGAACCCGAATATTACGCCGACGGTTGCTTTGATTTTTCCCTCGGAAAAGGATTCGGGTATCAGCTCGGAACAGACGACCGCAACCATTGCGCCCGCCGAAAACGACAGCGCCCACGGCAGTATTCCGCTTGCGAACGTCACGGCAAGCGCGCCTATCACGCCCGCTACGATTTCCACCGCGCCCGAAAGCTGACCTACGAAAAAGGACTTGAATCTGCCCATTCCGTTGGCGCGAAGCGGGAACGCGACGCACATACCCTCGGGGAAGTTCTGAATTCCTATGCCGACCGCGAGCATTACCGCGGCGACCGCGCCCACTCCGCTGCCCGCGGCGAGCGCGCCGAACGCGACGCCGACCGCAAGCCCCTCGGGAATATTGTGCATAGTTACCGCAATGCACATTACCGCACAGCTTTTCTTTTTGGCGTTGCCGTTGAAAATTCTGAGCTTATCGGTCACTATGTCGGTAACGATTATTAAAAGACCGCCCAGAATAAAACCGCTTGTAAGTACTAAAAAAGCATAATCCACGCCCGTTTCGAGCGCGGGCATAAGTAACGAGAAAAACGTCGAAGCGAGCATTATGCCCGCCGCGCTGCTCATCATAAGCGAAAACGCGCTTTTACTTACGCTTTTACAGAAAAAGACGGGCAGAGCGCCCAAAGCCGTCAACGCCCAAGTGAACGATGTGGCTATAAGCGCTTGCTGCCAGCCCTCTAAATTATAAAACCATTCCACAAGTATTTCTCCATAGTATTTTCTTAAAGTACAGTTACTTTATTCTATGAAAAAAAATCCCGCCGCGTTACTGAAGTGAACCCCAAAGTTTGGACAAAAAATTAAATCATTAGATTTGTGAGTGA
>CAJTOY010000008.1 GCA_910578195.1 uncultured Christensenella sp.
GCCCGCGCAGGGCGCGGGCGCTCCCTATTTTTTTCAGGGGGATAACTCATGAAAACCCAAATGAGATTTCAAAAATACATATGTCTTGCGATGATTATAGTCGGCGCGCTTGCAACACTGTTTGCATTCTGCTATTGCACGGGCTCGCTTGCCGAACTCGGTCAGACGCTTAACGCGAAGGGCAAATCGCTTTTCAAGGCGTCCGATGGCAAATACGACGCGACGCTGTTTATCGACATACAGAGTTTTAACAACATGCTAATGTATTTCGGTATAGTAATGATTTTACTTGCCGTAAGTCTTTATATCACGTCGTGCAACAAGCGCAGAAATTACTATGTAACCAACTTTGTCGCCACCGGCGCGTGCGCGGGCGGAAATATAATTTTATCGCTCGTCGCCATGATTTTAAACGGCATCTGGCGCGGCAAATTCTTGAATATCGACTTTGCCAAGTGGGACGCATACTGGGCGAACCAGATTAAAAACAACACCATTTACAACCCCGACGGCTCGATACTCGTCGACGGCGCGGACGTTGTCGCGGTGCACTATTCGGAATCAACCGTAATGTTTGACCTCGCTTTCGTTATGTATGCGCTCGTCATCGTCGCTTCGGTTTTGCTTATCTTAAATCTGGTATGGAAAATCAAGCTTATGCAAGGCGAGAAAAAACTGCTCGGCGACGCGGCTATGGGAGGTGCGGCTGTATGAATAAATCAGTAAATCCCGTAATTAAAAATGATATCCAACGTTATAAAAAGAATAAATTCGGCGCTAACCTCGCGCTTTTGGGGCTCGTGTTCGGCTGTGTTTATTTTATCGTTTTATACGCTCAGGTCAAAAACGACAACTACTATTACACCTGGGCGATAGCGTTTGACGTTATATATAATCTTGTATTTATGCTAATAACGTTCCTCTGCTCGGAGCAAGTCAAAAACTATAACAGAAAGCTTTTCTGGCTTCAACTTATAGTGGGAGTGTTGCAGATTGCGAGAATATTCTGGCTTCCCCTCGGCGGTATCACCGCAAAGGCGATATCCGCGGGCTCGTTCATTGCCATGCTTGTGGGGCTTGCGGGCTCGGGCGCGTTTATAATCGCGTCCGCGGTCGTCGGCTTCATACGCAGTAAAATGGTCGAGGACTTCAACAAGAAGCTCGAAAGCGGAGAGGTTTCGGTCGAAGCAACCTTGAAAGAACTCGACGCGCGGGAGGTGGAATAATGCCCGAAGTAAAAATCGAACATCTTGATAAAATTTACGACGGCGGAGTGCAGGCGGTCTATGACTTCAACCTCGACATTAAAGACGGCGAATTCATAGTCCTCGTAGGTCCGTCGGGCTGCGGTAAATCGACAACGCTGAGAATGGTTGCGGGGCTAGAAGATATTTCCGCGGGCAAGCTCACCATAGACGGAAAGGACTGTACGAGGCTTCCGCCCAAGGACAGAGATATAGCGATGGTTTTCCAGAACTACGCGCTGTACGGTCATATGACGATTTACGAAAATATGGCTTTCTCGCTCACACTCAGAAAGGAAGATAAGCAGTTAATCCACAGAAAGGTTATGGCGGCGGCTGAAATTCTCGACCTTAAAAGCCAGCTCAACAAAAAGCCCAAACAGCTTTCGGGCGGTCAGCGCCAGCGCGTTGCAATGGGTCGTGCGATAGTCCGCAACCCCAAACTCTTTCTGTTTGACGAGCCGCTTTCAAACCTCGACGCAAAGCTGAGAGGCTCGATGCGAAGAGAAATAATGCTTTTACATAAAAAGCTTCACGCCACAATGATGTACGTCACCCACGACCAGACCGAAGCTTTGACTTTGGCGGACAGAATTGTATGTATGTCCATGGGTCACGTCCAGCAGATAGGCAACCCCATAGAATTGTACGAAAAACCCGCAAACACCTTCGTTGCGACGTTTATAGGACTTCCTCCCATGAACATGTTCGAGGGCGTTGTCGAAGGCGGACATTTCAAGAGCGAGCTTTTCGATTACCCCTTAAACGCCGAACAGAAAAAAATTCTTTCGGACTATGAGGGCAAGACGGTTATTTTGGGCGTTCGCCCCGAAAACGTCACCCGTTCGGGCCCCGTAAAGCTTCTCGTAACAAATAACGAAAACCTCGGTATGAACACTTTGGTACACGGCAAGGTCGGCGGAAAGAAAATCGTCGTCTGCAAGTTTGCGGAGTGGTGCAATTTCAAGGACGGCGACGAAATAGGAATAGGTTTCGCGCCCGACATGATGCACTTCTTCGAAACGAACAAGACGGAAATGAAGCTCAATCCCAAGACCAACAAAGAGGAAGAAATAATTGTCGAGTACGGAAAGGCAATCAGATAAGGAGGAATTATAATGGCAGAAAATGAAAACGTTGTTGCCGAGCCCGAAAAGGGCAAAAGCTTCAAGGCGGGCTTAAAGGAATGGTTCCGCAAGAGAATAGTTGCTTTAAAGGTAAAACCGCAGATAATTCCGCTTGTTTTAATGGCGATTACCACCGTATATTTCATGCTCGTGCTGTTCAATATTTCGAAGGCGATCGATATGTCGTCCGAAAACAAGCACACGTTCGCGACGGGAATTTGTACGTTTATAACGACGCTGCTTTCCCTTTTATATCTGGTCAGCTTCTTAAACGCTTTCCCCAAGCGCAAAAAACCGAATATTTTCTTTATCGTGCTTGTCGGCGTCATGATTGCGGGACAGATTGCGTGCGACCTCGTATATTACCTGCAAATGAACAACTGTCTGAACGATATCAAAGTTGGTTCGGATATGTACATCGCGGTCGATAGCGCGCAGCCGTACGTTCTGGGGCACATAGTGCTTCTCGGCATAAGCTCGGTCGTGTTCGCGCTTTTGCCCGTATACAGCAGACTGATAAGAAAAATAAACACTTCGGTCAAGCTCGAATCGGCGACCGAAAACATGCACGGAAATATCGATATAACGGAAGATTAATTTCAATAACCGACAAATTAAATTTTGTCGGTTATTTTTAGGAAAAGGTAATTTATGGCTAAGAAAAACAAAAAAGTCCGCGAAACGAGCATAGAAAATTATTACGATTTGAAGCTCGACAAGGTGGACGAGCTGGTTGCGGCATTAAAGGGCGAAAGCACCGAGGAGTTCGGCGAGGTTTCAATGAAAATCTCCGACTGCACCGACGGCGCGTCCGACGGCAAAAAAGAGTTCGACCCGTACAAAACGGACTGGCTCGGCAAAGTTCCCGTCTGGATAAAGGCGCTGTTTATAAAATGGTGGTTTGCGGGCGTGTTGTGCTATTTCGTCAATATGGGGCTGGGCATATATATAACGAACGACCTCGACAGATTTATGCTGTCGGGCATAGTAATGGGGCTGATGGTCGAGCTTCTGGTAAACCCTTTGTTCCGCTTTCTGGAAACCGACAAGCGCGAGTTCGACAAATACACAATGTTTCCGTTCCCGTTCAAGGCGTACTGGACGTTCTTCACGAACATAATTTACTATGTCCCCGTAACCTTCGGCGTAAACCTTTGCTATTTGGTGATAAATAAGTATATGTTTTTCCTCGGAATGGAGCCTCTCTTGTTCGGCGTGTTCGCCGTGGCGGTAGACATGATATTTATCGGCGTCAAGGACGGCATAGTTTACCTCGTGAAAAAATTAAAAAATAAGGAGCGCACTGCTGATGTTTAAGCAAATTTTCGTTTCGGCAAGCTCGGCTTGTTTCGAATTCGTCAATAAAAACCCCTACTACACGCCCGAAAAATACAGAGTTTCGGTAAACGGCGTCGAGGAAAAAACCGACCGCGACACCAACGTGTTCTCGCTTTTCGACCTTTCCCCCGCATCGCATTACCGCGTGACGGCGTGCGGTTGCACGGTCGAGTTCGACACTCTTTCCGAAAGCGCGTGCGTCGACGTAAAATCGCTCGGCGCGAAGGGCGACGGCGTTTCCGACGACACCTTTTTCGTGCAGTTTGCGATTGATACCTGCCCCGCGGGCGGCAGAGTGGTAATTCCCGGGGGAACGTACCTCGTGCGCCCGATAAAGCTGAAAAGCGATATCACCCTCGACTTGAAGAGGGGCGCCGTACTTCTCGGCGACACCGTTGAGGAGCACTATCCCGTCGTGCCCGCAAGGGTGTTTATCGACGGCAAGGAAGAGGTGCTTGCAAGCTGGGAGGGCGACCCGTACGACTGCCGTCAGGCGCTCGTTTCGGCGTACCGCGCCAAAAACGTTAAAATCGTCGGCGAGGGCAAAATAGACGGCAACGCCGTCAATTCGACGTGGTGGCAAACTCCCAAGGGCAGAAAGATTGCGCGCCCGAGGCTGGTTTTCCTCAATAAATGCGAAAACGTGGTTTTCCACGGCATAACGGGCGCGAATTCGGCTTCGTGGAATTTTCACCCGTTTTTCTCGAAAAATCTTAAATTCTACGACATAAAAATAAAATGCCCCGCCAACGCGCCCAACACCGACGGGCTCGATCCCGAAAGCTGCGACGGCGTGGAAATTGCGGGCTGTCAGTTCAGCGTCGGCGACGACTGCTGCGCGATTAAAAGCGGCAAGCTGTACATGGGCAAGACCTATAAGACCCCTGCGACCAACCACGTTTTGAGAAACAATCTTTTCTGCGACGGACACGGCGCGATTGTTTTGGGCAGTGAAATGAGCGGCGGCGTGAAGGATTTGACCGTGTCGCAGTGCGTGTTCAGCCACACCGACAGAGGCTTGCGCATAAAGACCCGCAGGGGCAGAGGCAAGGACGCGGTAATCGACGGCGTGACGTTCGAAAATATTAAAATGGACAACGTCATAACCCCGCTGGTAATCAACATGTACTACTTCTGCGACCCCGACGGCAAGACCGAATACGTCTGGTCTCGCGACCCGAAAACTCCCGTCGACGACGGCACGCCCTATCTCGGCAAATTCCTTTTCCGCGATATCGAGTGCAATGACTGCGAGTGCATGGCGGGCTATTTCGACGGACTTGCCGAACAGCCCATAAAGGAAGTCACAATCGAGAACGTAAGTTTCAAATTCAAAAAGGGCGCAAAGCCCCATCTTCCCGCAATGCTTACGGGCGTGCGCGAGTACTGTAAGGAGGGAATTTACGTCGACAACGTCGAAAAGCTCGTTTTGAAAAACGTGACCTTCGAGGGCGTAAAGGGCGACAAGGTAATAAAGAATAAAATCGGCGAATTGGTGGAGGAGTGAGTTATGGATTACGCAATAATCGATAAATACATAGACCGTCTTATCGACGACACCACGCCCGAGGCGCCAATCTGGAATATCGAGAATATCAAGCACGGCAAGGCGGCGGGCTGGAACTATATCGACGGCTGTATGATGACCTCGCTATACACAATTTACTTGCAGACGGGCAACAAAAAGTACCTTGATTTTATCGACAAATTCGTCGATTACTACGTTTTCGACGACGGCAGTATGCGGGGCTACGAGCTCGAAACCTACAACGTCGACAACATCAACGAGGGCAGAGTGCTGTTCGATTTATACCGCGAAACGGGTAAGCCCAAATACAGAAAGGCGATTGAACTTTTGTATTCGCAGCTGAAAACCCAGCCGAGAACGGCGGCGGGCAACTTCTGGCATAAAAAAATTTACCCCGAGCAAGTCTGGCTTGACGGACTGTACATGGCGCAGGTTTTCTATACCCGCTACGAAACCGAGTTCAACGGCGGCAAGAATTACGCCGACATAGTTAAGCAGTTCGAAAACGTGTTCGAAAATATGTACGATAAGCAGAAAAAGCTGTACTACCACGGCTGGGACTATTCCAAAACCGCGTTTTGGAGCGACAAAAAGACGGGGCTTTCGAAGAGTTTCTGGCTGCGCTCGGTCGGCTGGTATACGGTCGGGCTTGTGGACGCGATAGGGTATTTCGAGGACGAGGAATACAAGGCGCGGCTTGTGAAAATTTTCAAGGCGACGGCGGAGGGGCTCGAAAACTACGTCGATCCGGATAAAAAAATGCTTTGGCAAGTGGTCGACCAAGGGGGCAGAGAGGGCAACTACCTCGAAACTTCGGGTAGCGCAATGATTGCGTACGCGCTTATGAAGGGCGCGCGCCTCGGGCTTATAGATAAGAGGTTTGCGAAGCTCGGCGAAGAGATTTTCGACGGCATTTGCAAGGAATATCTGACCGAAACGGACGGAAAACTCAATCTCGGCGGCATCTGCCTTATGGCGGGGCTGGGACCCGAAACGAACAGAAAGCGCGACGGCACTTTCGAGTACTACATTTCCGAGCCGATTGTCGAAAACGACGCAAAGGGCACGGGTCCGTTCGTAATGGCGTACACCGAAATCAAACAGTTATAAATAGCAATTCAAAAGTTACATATATAAGCGGCGCGGGAATTGATATTTCCGCGCCGCTGTTATATAATTGAACTAATAAATTCAAGAGGTGAGCAAGTGACAACGGGCGAAAAAATAACAAAGTGCAGAAAGGAAAAGGGTCTGACGCAAGGTCAGCTTGCCGAAACCCTCGGCGTTACCAGACAAGCGGTGTCGCGGTGGGAGGGGGATTTGGCTTTTCCCGAGACCGACACGCTTATGAAAATGAGCCGGCTTTTCGGCGTAAGCTGCGACTATCTTTTAAACTACGACGAACAGTCGCCGCCCCCGCAGGAGGGCAAGTTCGTTTTCGACTTCAAAGACTTTAAAAACTTTTACTTCGAATATAAGAGTAAAACCCATATAGGCAAGCTCCCGCTCGTGCACGTCAACATAGGGTTCGGCAGAGTGGCGAAGGGCTTCTTTTCTGTCGGGCTGGTTTCTGTCGGCGTGGTGTCGGTGGGGCTTGTAAGCTTAGGATTGATAGCCGTCGGCATTCTTTGTTTAGGGCTTTTGTCGTTCGCGAGTATTTCCGCGGGGGTTGTGGCGTTCGGAGGAGTGGCGGTAGGCTTTATTGCTTTCGGCGGGCTCGCGGTCGGTGTTCTGGCAATCGGCGGCTGCGCCGTCGGCGCGTTTGCGTGCGGCGGGTTTGCCTCGGGCAGTATAATCGCGGTTGGCGACGTCGCGCGGGGCGGAATTGCAATCGGCGATACAAGCGCGGACGGAAGCGTCTTTACGGTGCTGATTTCGGAGTACGAAAACATGAGGGAGGCGCTGTATCGAAAATTCGACGAAATTCCGAAAGTCTGGTCGGGCTTTACCTCGTTGATGAGAAAGCTCGCCGACGCGTTTATGTTGAATTGAAAAAGCGGAGCTCCGGCTCCGCTTTATTTATATTTCTTCATGCGTAAGTACTTCGGCAATGCGCTTTAAGCTGTTGGAAGCATTGATAAATGCCTTCTCGATTGTGATTTTTTCAGTCACTTTTGTTTCTTCGTTATCTTCCCATTTTTCGCAAGCCGCACTGCTTGCTTTGACGGGTTTGCTGCCTCTTCTTTTCATTAGACAAGTCCCTCGTTCAACAGACTTAAATTTGCAATTATATTTAACGTAATATTCCAAAAAATGCTTGCAATTACAACACTGTTTATTTTGTTCCATATAAGTACCCCATGCTTTTATATAAATATTTTACTACAAGTAGTAAGCGTAAGTCAAGACAATTACGCTTAATAAGTGTAAAATAAAAGCATGGAAAAAATAAAAGAAATCCAAGCGAGGTTAGCGGAATTAATAAATCATAGCGGATATTCGCAAACCGAGCTTTCAAAAATGATAGGCGTAAGTCAACAGACTATTTCTCATTATGTTAAAGGTAACATATTGCCATCGTTAGACACTTTTGCAAAGCTTTGCGAGGTTTTGGACGCTGACGCAAATTATGTTTTAGGTATAACTAAATAAAAGCAAGGACATCTCCTTGCTTTTTGTTTTCCGTCATTGCGCGGAGCGAAGCGACAAAGCAATCCAGAAGAGGCGAAGGGAAACACTGGATTGCTTCGGCAAAAGCCTCGCAATGACGAATTAAGTATAGTTCGCTCGGTGCAACACCGAAAGCGCGGAGCGAAGCTACCAGAAGAGGCGGGATGTGAAAGAGCATGTTTCTTATGTATACATAATGTTTAATTCTCGAAACGGTACACTGTATACGGGTGTAACGAATAACTTAATTCGTCGAGTTTGGGAACATAAAAGCAAAACTGCGGAAAGCTTTACTAAAAAATATAATATCGATAAACTCGGATATTATGAAATATATTCGGATATTACCGAAGCAATCCAACGCGAAAAACAAATAAAAGGCGGTTCGCGTAAAGCAAAGTTAAAGTTGATAGAAACTATGAATCCGAATTGGGAAGATTTATATAATGAAATCATAAAATAGCCTAATTTTCTGGATTGCTTCGGCAAAAGCCTCGCAATGACGTGTAAACCGACTTTGCAATGACGAACAAACCGAATAACCCGCTAACTTCGTAAACGAGGTTAGCGGGTTATTTATTATTTATATTCGCTCGGCGCAACGCCGAAATACTTTTTGAACACCCGCGAAAAATACAGCGGGTCGGAATAGCCGCACGCCTCCGCAATCTGCGAAACCGTATATTCCGAATAGCGGTTGGACATTCCGCCGAGTATCAGCCCTTGGGCAAGCTTCATGCGTTCGTGCAGAAGATACTCGTGCGGGGTGGCGCCCGTTTCCTTTTTGAAAAGCTTGCGCACATAGTCGTAGTTTAGCGGAAGCCGTTTCAGACTGTCTTCGAGCGAGTAGGTGCAGTCTGAAATTCCCCGCTCGATATCGGCACGCACGGTTTTAACGACGGGCGAAAAGTTTTCGCTTTCGGCAAACGCCGCGCAGTAGCCCACGATAAGCTCGCCGAGGGCGGATAAAATAAGCTCCCTTTTCGGCATATCCGAATTAAAATAATACGCCGCCTGCGCCGCCGCATGCGAAATTCCGCCCCCTTCGTCGTCGGGGATTTCGACAACTTCTTTAAACGGCAAAAGCGCCTTGTCGAGGGTAACCCTAACGCCGCTCGCCGAAAACACGTTTTCGGCGAGCGGCGGCACAACGGTTATCTTTTCCGCGCCGTCCGGCGCTATTATTTCAAAGTTTTTGCTCGTTTTGAAGCTTTCGTATTTACCCGCAAATATGATTTTGTTCATATCCGTATTATATCAAATAATATCCGTTTTGTCCATTAAAGCAATAGGGCAAGCACGGGAATTGTTACAAAGCACATCAGCGTCGAAAGCAATACGCAATTTGCGGCAAGCTCTGTTTCCGATCGGTGCATTTCCGCCATATTCAGTATGACCGACGCGCACGGCACTGCGGACAAAATTAAAACACTGCCTTTAAAAGCATAGTCAAGCGGCAGAAAGTAAACGCAGAGAAAGCAGAACAGCGGGTAAACTATAAGTTTAAAAAGGCAGGTTAAATAAATTAACGGTCTTGTGAACAGCTTTTTAATAGAAACGGAAGTAAGGCGTATCCCTAAAATAATCATGCACAGCGGCGTAGTCATTTTTCCGAGAAGAGAAATAGCCGAGGACAGGGCTTCGGGTATGTACTTCCTTGCCCCGATAAAATACAGCGATAGCGCAACGGCAAGCCCGAGGGTGGCGGGATTTAAAAACATAGACTTGACAGACATATATTTTTTGTCGTTCGTAAGACAGAACACTCCTACCGAAAAGACGAGTATATTCATTGAAATTACGTATACCGAGGAATAGCACATAACTTCGGGATTATCCGGCATAAGCGCGCTTATTACGGGTAAACCAAAGAAGCCCACGTTGCCTAAGACCGAACCGATAGTGAGAATTCTGAATTTGCTGTCGGCATATTTTTTACGGAAAATCAGAAACAAGAAAAGCATAAATACGCTTTGTAAAACGAGGGTGATTGCAAAAAACAGCCCCATTTTCCCAAAGTCCGTCCAATTAAAATCAAGTTGCAGAAAGGCGTTCACTATCATACACGGCGAACATATATAAATAAGCACGGCAGACATCGTGGTTAGATGTTCGGCTGACGCCTTTCTCATTTTGCCCAATATGAAACCGGGCAGAATGAAAAGCAAAGTAATTAATACGTTAGTAAACGCTATTTTAAAGCCCATATAATAATTTATACGCCTCTTTTGCAGTGATTGCTAAGATTATGCTTTTCGTAAACCGGACAGTCGAGCTCGTCGTTGTAGTCGTCGGTTTTCTTATAGCCGCACGCGGCGAAAAAATCCGCCGACTTCTCGTAAGGCAGACAGTAGACCTTGTCCGCGCCGAGCTCTTTAAGCTTCATTTCGGCGGTGAATAAGAGAAACTTGCCCAAGCCCCGCCCGCGCGAGGAGGGCGCGACGTAAATTTCTCTGATATCCCCCCAGCCCTCTTTGTAATTCCATTCGTTGTCGATATCGTCGAGCTGGTAGATAACGAAGCCCGCATAACCTTCTCCGTCGTGAAGAATATCGATTTTAATCAGCCCCGCCAAAAGGTCGGGGAGAATATAGTCGTCAATCAGACGGGGAACGTAGTCCGCGCAGTCGAGCTCGCCGTAGTAGTCCGAAAAAAGCCTCGTAAATTCGTTTTTTGCCGTGTCGGTCAGCGGTGAAACCTTAATCATTTAAGCCCCCTTGTAAGTGCCCAGCACTTGTTTTTTTGCGTTGGTGAATTTGAAAGTGACCTCGCCGCCGACGATTTCTATTGCCGTACCCGTGAACTCGAAGGGGGAAACCCCCTCCTTGTCGGGATAGCGGTTGCTGCGTATCGAACCGCGGATAACGGGGAAGTCCGCCACTGCGTTGTCGGGCGTTGCGGGAAGGGTCGCGTCCGTTCTGTGCGAGTGTCCGCACAGCGCAAAGTCTACGTCGGTGAGTTCAACCAGCTCCCGCGCGAACTCGTGCCAGGTGCACTTTTCCGACTGATAGCCCGAGAGGGGATACGCCATGTGCGCGACCGCAAAGTTAATTTCGCAGTCGTTCGGCAAGCGGGCTTTCAGCCACTCGGTCTGCTGTTTGCGGAGTAAATCGAAGTTCGCAATGGGACTGATAAGCGGGTTATCGTCCGCCATATCGTTCGCGGTGTCCAGCACGAGTAGAGAAAGGGTATTCCCTATTTTGTAGTCGAAGTACATGCCGTTTTCCGTGCTTCCGACGTAGTCCGAAAGCCTTGAAGCAAGCTTGCCGTTGCACTCGTGATTGCCGCGCGTGTAAATGACGGGGCGTTCGCCCTTCGTCACGCGGTGCGCGAGCTTGTAAATGAGCGAAATCTGATACTCGCTCGAAACGTCGTTGATTATGTCGCCGTTGAGAATAAGCAAATCGAGCTTGTCGCCGAAGTAAGCGGCGGCTTTCGCGGGACCCGCGATAACCTCGTGGGTGTCTGAAAGGTTGTAAATCTGTATTCCGTCGCTTTCGTCAACCGGACGGAAATTGTATTCTTTTTCGATAACCGCGCCCTTCGGGGGGAGATAGGCTGTGTTCAGCGCAACCCCCTGCGTGCGCACCGAGTACTTGCGCGCGCCGTCCAGCTCGGCGGTAGGCACGGAAATTTTATGAAGCTTCGAAACGTTGTTTTCGCCGTCCTTCTGGTCGTAATAAACCTTGCCGTTCACCTCGACAGACCCCACTGATTTGTGCGAGGTGGAAAAGGCAATCTGGTATTCGCTGTCTGTCGCGAACACCGTCGCGCCGCCGTCGATATAGAAGGGCACCGCGCCGAAGAGGGAGGTGAGGCAGATTATCGCAAGCACGACCGAGAGGGAAATCGCCGTGATTTTTTTCCAAAGTCCGGAAAGGCGGGGGTAAAGGAACACGAAAAACGCGACCAGACCGCCCAGCCCCGCCGTGATAAAGTAGGGCGCGCCCGCGATAAGAAAATAGGTCAGCTTTGAAAGGACGTACGCGAAAAAGAAAAAGTGCGCAAGACCGAGCGCGGGGCAAATTACTACAAGCGCGATTTCGAGCTTGTAGTTTTTTAAAAGAAATAGATTTAAAATTTCCGCAATCAAGGGCAGAAACGCGAGAACCGCGCCGAGCAGCGGTAGGGCGGGGGAGGTATGCCACATATTCTTGAAGATTGCGGCGCCCAGCCCGAAGTAGAGTATCAGCCAGATAAGCGACAACGCCAGCGCGGCGCGGCTCAGCTTGCTTTTTAAAATTTCTTTAATCATAACTTTAAAAAATTACGGCAACCCGCGTCCGCGAATTGCCGTGAATTATTTTTTATTCCGCGACGGGATATACGCAAACCTGCTTTCCGTCTTTGCCCACTCTTTCGAATCTGACCGTGCCGTCAACGAGCGCGAACAACGTGTCGTCCTTGCCCATCGCAACGCCCGAGCCCGCCTTGAATTTGGAACCGCGCTGTCTTACGAGGATGTTTCCCGCAAGCACGAACTGACCGTCCGCGCGCTTAACTCCCAACATTTTAGGGTTGCTGTCTCTGCCGTTATGCGAAGAACCGGTACCTTTTTTATGGGCGAATAAACTTAAAAATATCATTGTTTTATCCTCCTGAATTACTCCGCCTTGGCTTCTGCCGCGGTCTTTTTGGGCGCCGCTTTCTTTGCTGCGGGTGCGCCTATCGCCGTTACTTTAATCTGAGTGAAGGGCTGTCTGTGACCTTGCTTCTTTCTTTCGTTTTTCTTGGCTTTGTACTTAAAGACGATAATCTTCTTTTCCTTGCCCTGAGCAACTACTTCGCAAGACACCTTGACCTTGTCCACTTCCTTGCCTACCTGAATTCCCTTTTCGTCAGCCGTTAAAATGACGGGGAACTGCACGGTAGCGCCGATTTCGGCATTCAGCTTTTCAACCTTTACAAGGTCGCCCACGGAAACTTTGTACTGTTTGCTTCCGTTCTCGAAAATTGCATACATAAATTTTTACCTCCTCTAACCAGTCTCGCCGTTCGGGCAGCGCTGTGCGCATTTAAAAAAAGCCCGTTCCGAGCGGCTCACAATTAATTTAACACAACGCAGATTTGCTGTCAAGCAATTTAAAGCATCAAAGAATGAATATTTTCCGTGATAACAGCCAAAATAATAAATAAGGAGTAATTATGGAACAAGTTAAATCCAACAGTGAAATTGTAGCGGAAATTTACCGCAACGCTCAGCTTGCGCTTACGTCTATTTCGGACATTATACCCGAAGTGGAGGACGGCGGTATCCGCGAGGAAATCATGCGTGAGCACGAAGAGTACGAAAGAATTTGCAGTCAGGCGGCTCAGCTTGCGTTAAAGTACGACCTCGATTTGAAGGGACCAAGCGCAATCAAAAAGGCGATGATGTGGAGCGCCATTAAAATGGGAACGGCGAACGATAACTCTTCGCAGAACATTGCCCAGATGATGATAAGGGGAACGGTGAACGGTATTACTTCCCTCAAAACCTCTTTGACCGACGGCGACAAGGTGATGGACCCCGAGGTTAAAAAGCTTTTGAACGAGCTGATAACTCTGGAAGAGGGCTTCGAAAAGAAGTTAAAGAAATTCTTATAACGATTGCGCCCGCGCTTTTTTAAAAGCGCGGGCGCGAATTCTTTTATACCAACTTTACGGCTTTTTCGGGCAACGCGAATTCCCCGCACGAGAAAACCGCCTTGTCCTCGCAGTAGGACTTGTGCGGCACGGCGTAAATTTCCGCGCCCTTAAAGCGGGCAAGCAAGTCCTCTTTCAGCTCCGCCCAGCCCGTTATTTCGTCGAACAGCTCGAAGCTTAAATCGATTTTTATTTTTCTCGCGCCGTCGCAGTACGCGTCCAACAGCTTTGCGCGCAGACCTAAAACGGCGAACCTCGGCGACTTTGTATAGCCCGTCTTACAGTATTTGCACGGTTTAATCATAAGCGAAAGGGGGCTTGCGCCCGAGCGCTTTCTCGTAAATTCCACCAGCCCGAATTTCGACATGGGAGAAACCGAGCACTTCGCGCCGTCCTTTTGAAGGGCGCGTTCAAGTTCTTCCACAATCGCGGCGCGGTGGGCGGCGGTGTTCATATCGATAAAATCGACTACCACGATACCGCCTATATTTCTGAGTTTGACTTGCCTCGCGATTTCGCGCGCGGCTAAAATGTTGGTGTAGTACACCGTCTGTTCGAGGTTGTCCGCGCCCGTGAATTTGCCCGTGTTGACGTCGATTACGGTCAGCGCCTCGGTCTTTTCGATAACGAGGTCGGCGCCGTTGTCGAGCGCGACTTTCGGCGAAGCAAGCTCGTAAATCTGTTGAGAAAGCCCCAGCTCGCCGAGCATGTCTCTGCCCGTGTCGTGCAGAATTACGGGGCGGCGGTAGGCGGGCTGCGTGAGCTCGACCAGATCGTTTATCAGCTTTTCGAGCTTTTTATTTCCGACCACGATTTTTTCTACGTCGTACGAGAGGGTGTCGCGCATGACCCGCAAGGGCAGCGCCCAGTCCGAATAGAGCAGCGCGCCGACCGCGGAAGTTTCGAACGCGTTTTCGATTTTGCCGAAAAGCTTGCGCATGTAGTCGAGTTCGAGTTCGAGACGGTCGCGCCGCGTGTAGGGGGCGGCGGTTCTGAAAACCAGTCCCTCGTTTTCGCTTTTCAATCCGTGCGCCGAATAGGCGAGGTTCTTTCTCAACTCGGCGTCGGCGATTTTGCGCGAAACGCCCACGAACGGCGTGCGCGGCATATATATAAGGTATTTCCCGACGAACGACGGAAACGCCGTGACCTTCGCGCCCTTCTTGCCGACGGGCGCCTTTACGACCTGTACCATAATTTCGTCGCCCGCTTTCAGTTCGGGGAAGGTCGGCGCGTCGGTGTTTTCGCCGTCGTACTTGCCCGCGTCGGGCATCATGTCCTCGGCGGAGAGGTAGCAGTTCCTCTCCAAACCGCAGTTGACGAACGCGGCGTTCATGCCTTGCAGCACGTTTTCGACCTTGCCTTTATATATGTTGCCGACGATAGAGGTTCCGCCCTCTTTCTCGAAATGGAATTCGGTTATTTTTCCGTTTTCGGTCACGGCGGAAACGCTGTAACCGCAGTACGCGTCGAAAAATAAAGTTTTCTTTGACATAGTTTTATCCTTTTCAGAATGTGTGTTCGCCGTGCGCTTCGAGCTTGATAAGCCCCCGCGCCTTGCCGCCGAATTCCCCTTCGAGAATTTCGCAGAACAAATCGGGGCGGAGGTTGTCGGTGCCGCAGCCGAGCGTGAAGAAAAGCTTGCCCCCGCGGTTTTCAAGTCCGTAAATTCTGCCGCGGACGTCCGCCGTCCGCCCGCGCTTGTCGACAATAACAAGCTCCTTGCGGCCGAGGAATTCTTCAACCGAAAATTCGTTTATCCCCTCGGCGGAGTAGAGGCACGTTTCGATAGTGTTCGCGTAGTTCGGGTTTATGTCCAAGGCTTTAAAGCCGAGGCACTTCACGCCCGCGGGCGAGTTGGCGTTGAATAAGCTTTGAAAGTCGTCCGCTTCGCAGTCGATTGCGCCGTACTCGGCGATTGACTTAATCCCCAGTCCGAGCGGGTTGTTCAAGAAAATTTTCGGGTGCGGGTGGAAGCCCTCGGAGAGGTTGACCTTAATACCCGCGCGGCGGAGGGTGCGCTCGATATGCCTTAATAGGTCGAGGTGGGAAAGGTACTCCGCGCCGTCGGTTTTGGTGTATCTGAAAGCAATCATTTTTCCCCTCCCGCGGCGGGGCAGTCGCTTTGAAGCCCGCAGCCCTTGCACGAAGAAAGGCAGCTTCCCGTGACTTTGCCCGCGTACGCCCTTTTGCGCTCGGCAAGCAGGAATTTTTTCGTCACGCCCACGTCGATATAATCCCACGGCAAAACTTCGCTTTCGTCCCGCTCGCGGGTGTAGTCCTCGGGCGAAACGCCCGCTTGTCTGAACGCTTCGAGCCAGCCCTCGCGGTTTAATTCCTTGCCCCAGCCGTCGAATTTGCAGCCGTTCAGATAGGCGAGCCGTACCGCCTTGCACACCTTTTTGTCGCCGCGCGCGAGCACGGCTTCGAGCATTGCAGTAAAATTGTCGCTCCAATTGAGGGTAACGCCCTTGCCTTTCAGCCCCTCGATAAGCGCTTTTTGTTTTGCGGTTATCTCCCCGTCGGAGGCTTGCCTTTCCCACTGGAAGGGGGTGAACGGTTTGGGTATAAACGTCGAACAGGAAACCGAAATTCTCAAAGGCTTGCTCCGCTTTTTCTTTTTGTAGACCGATTTTATAAGCGCGCAGATTTGCCCTATACCTAAAAGGTCGTCGTCGGTTTCGGTGGGAAGCCCCAGCATAAAATACAATTTCACCGCCGAGTAGCCGATATCGAACGCGCTTTCCGCCGCCCTTAAAATTTCCTCTTCGGTGACGTCTTTGTTAATCACGTCGCGCAGTCTTTGGCTTCCCGCCTCGGGCGCGAAGGTCAGCGAGGTCTTTCTCGCGTCCTGCGCGAAATCGCCGTCGAAGCTGTCCACGCGCAGCGAGGGGAGGGCGAGGGTAACGCCTTCGGGAAGCTCGCTTTTGAGGCTTTTAATAAGCTGTCTTAAATTCGGATAGTCGCCCGTCGACAGCGAGTTTAAGCTGACCTCGTTGTAGCCCGTGTTTTTAATCAGTGAGCACGCCTGCCGCGTGAGCGTTTGAACGCTCCTCGCGCGCACGGGGCGATAAATAAAGCCCGCCTGACAAAACCGGCAGCCGCGGTAGCACCCGCGCATTACCTCGATAACCGCCCTGTCGTGCACGCTTTCGCAGTTGGGCACGGTTATGCGCTCGGGGAAAATCGCGCCGTCGAGGTCGGGTACGAGCGCCTTTTTGACCTTGTTGCCGAGGGCGGGAACGTACACTCCGTCGAGCTTTATTATTTCCTTGTAAAATTCTTCGGTCGCGCCGCCGTGCTTCAAATATATGTCGGCGACGTCCGCGTCAACACTTTCGCCGTCGCCGATAAAGACGATATCGACAAAGTCGGAGAGAGGCTCGGGGTTGACCGTGCAAGGTCCCCCGATTGCGATTACGGGATAATTTCCGCCCGCGCGTTCTCTGCGCGTTAACGGTATCCCCGCCAAATCGAGCATGTAAAGCATGTTCGTATACGACAGTTCGAACTGCATGGAAAAGCCGAGCATGTCGAACTCGCCCAGCGGTTTTTTAAGTCCGAGCGAATAGAGGGGCACGCCCCGCGCTTTTATGCCCTCGCCGAAGTCCTTCCACGGCGTGAAGCAGAAGTCCGCCCCGTGTCCGCGTTTTAAAAAGCTTTCGGCGACGATTTTTATGCCGAGGTTACTCATTCCGACCTCGTACACGTCGGGGAAGCACATGCAGAAATTGAATTTTTTTTCTTCGGGCGCGGGCGCGCCGAACTCGCCGCCCGTGTATCTTGACGGCTTTTCCACGCCGAGCAGAAGGTCGCTCAGCTCGTCCAAGTTGATTTTCATATACAAATTATATAATACGCACAAAATTTAATCAATAAAAAACACGCTTTTTAGTAAGTTTAATTGACTTTAACATTTTTTGCCATTATAATAGAATAAAAGGAGTATTAAATATGAAATTCGATTTTAAAGGTATAACCGCAGAGGAGCTGTCCTTCAAGCTCAACCGCATAAAGCTCAATCCCGAGGACAAGCTCGATATCAAGCCCCAGTTCTCGCGTCAGGTGAGAAAGGTTAACGGCAACGATAAGCTCAACTTTATAGCGCTTTCGGTCAAGATTGAATCCACCGAAGCCGAGCCCAAGCCCTTCGACATTATGGTGACGCTCGTCGGCGTGTTCGAGGTCGAGGTTGCGAACGAAACCGAAGAACGCAACTTCGTGATAGAGGGAACGAAGCTTATTTATCCCTACCTTCGTTCGGCTGTGACCAATCTCACGGCCAACGCGTATATCGCGCCCCTCAATCTGCCCGTTATCGCGGGTCCCATCTTCCCCGAGGACAGAGACGTTTACGCCTTCTCGGTAGACAACAACAAATTAAACTGAAAGACGAGAAGCCCGCGCGTTGAAAACGCGCGGGCTTTATAATTTGACATAAGCTTAAAAAAAGGGGTATAATAAGATTAATAAACATTAGGGAGCAACAAATGAAATTTAAAATACTTTCGCTTATTACGGCGCTTTTGATATCCTTCGGCTGTGCGTTCGGACTGACCGCGTGCAACGAGGTTTCAATCAAGTCCGCCGAAATCAACGCGAACGGCGAACTGATTATAACCATGACCGACGGCACGACTACAAATCTCGGCAAGGTCACGGGTGCGGACGGCGAGGACGGCGAGGACGGGGTCAACGGCTCGGACGGGGCGCCGGGGGCGCCCGGCGCAGACGGCGAGGACGGGAAAGACGGAGTCGGGATTGCGACCGCGTATATCGACGAGAACGGCAGACTTATAATCGTGCTCACCTCGGGCGAAAGGATAGATTGCGGCAAAGTTTCGGGCGGCGCCGAAGCGCCCGCCCTGAATTATTCCGAAGCGGACGGCGGCTATGTCGTCACGGGAATAACCGACGCCTCGGTTTCCGCGCTGCAAATTCCCGCAACCTATAACGGAAAACCCGTGACGGGTATTGCGGAGGAAGCGTTTGCGGGCAGCAATCTCGTCAGCGTTTCCCTGCCCGACGGCGTGACGGCAATCGGCGCGCGCGCGTTTGCCGACTGTTCCGAACTCAAAAGCATAACCGTCGGCAAGGGTGTTAAAACGGTGGGCGCGGCGGCGTTCGCGAGGTGTTCAGCGCTTTCCGCCGTGAATATTACGGATATCGGCGCGTGGTGCGGCATAGCGTTTGCCGCCGCGTCGTCAAACCCCTTGTATTTTGCGCACACATTATATTTAAAAAATGCGGTCGTGACCGAAATCAACTTGCCAGACAGCGTGACGGCGATTGCCGATTACGCCTTTTACGGCTGCGATAAGCTCGTCGGCGTGAACGCTGGCAACGGCGCTTTAAGTATAGGCAAGGGCGCGTTTTACGGCTGCTCCTCGCTCGAAAGGGTGGCAATCGGCGTTGCCGAAACGATAGGGGATGAGGCGTTCGCCGACTGCGTAAAGCTCAACGCGCTCAACCTCGGAAGCAAGCTGAAAAGTATAGGCGGGTTCGCGTTCAACCGCTGCGAAGAACTGATTGAAATTTCCTTTCCGTCGACCTTGGAGGACGTGGGCGAAAACGCGTTTGCGGAATGTCGCAAGCTAAAAACCGTCGGGCTCAACGAGGGGCTTAAAACAATAGGCGACGGCGCGTTCTGCGGCTGTCCTCTGATTGAAAGTTTTATTATGCCCGACAGCGTGGTTTCGCTCGGCTTCGGCGTGCTCATGAATATCCCCGGCGGCGGCTTCGACTCGCCCACGGGCGAGGTGAGCATGCTGTCCGAGCTGAGAATTTCAAACTCTCTTATCGAAATTCCGGACTACGCGTTCAGTAAAACGGTAATAAAAAGGGCGGTTATCGGCAACAGCGTAGTCAAAATCAACTATTCCTCTTTTTTCGGGTGCGCGTCGCTCGAAAGTCTGGTTATCCCCGTCAGCGTCAAGCATATAGCAAGCTATTCCTTCTATAAATGCGACAGCCTTCAAACCGTGTATTACGAGGGTACCGAGGACCAGTGGAGAGGCGTGTTCGTCGGCAAGAACGGCAACGACATACACAACGCGCAAATTTACTTCTACTCGCCCGCGAAGCCGTCGGTCGACGGACAGTACTGGCACTACGTCGACGGCGTGCCCGCCGTCTGGTAAAAATTTTATTCAAAAGCTTGTATTTTTGATTGACAGCATATATTTTTTATGTTAAAATTCGATTACACCCATTCAAGGGGGTGTAATTTTTTTGTACGGAGTTTTCCATAATGAAAGCATCAACAAGGGCTAAAATCACGTTCGAATGCACCGAATGCAAGCACAGAAATTACGACAGCTACAAGAACAAACGTAACGACCCCGACAGGCTTACCATGTCCAAGTACTGCCCTTTCTGCAAAAAGCACACCGAGCATAAGGAAACCAAATAATTTCCGAAAGAGAGGAGTATTATGGCTCAGAAGAACGACAACAAAGTAAATAAGCCCAATATATTCGTGAGAATGGGCAGAAAATTAAAGGAAACCTTTTCGGAGCTGAAAAAGGTCTCCTGGCCTACCTTTCCCAAGGTAGTTAAGGCTACCTGCGTCGTACTCGTCGTCGTAGTTACCTTTCTCGTTGTGGCGACCGGCATCAACTACGGTCTGAACGAGCTTTTGAAGCTGATTACCGGCTTAGGAGAGTGATTGAATGGTAGACGTCACTACTACGCCTTGCTGGTATATCCTTCATACCTACGCCGGATACGAATCGATGGTAAAGGACAACCTCGAAAGGCTTATTGAAAACAACAACTTGCAGGAAATGATTTTCGAAGTCAAAATCCCCATGGAGCAGACTATCGAAGAGAAAAACGGCAAGCGCAAGGTTGTCGAGCGCAAGCTTTTACCTTGCTATGTTTTTATAAAAATGATTTATTCGAATCAGCTTTGGTACTGGATAACCAATACGAGAGGCGTAACGGGCTTCGTAGGTCCGCAGGGCAGACCTATTCCTTTAAAGGAGAACGAAATCCGCAAAATGCGCCTCGAAGACGTCGTTTCCGAGGGCGAGTTCGCCTTGGGCGACAAGGTCAAGGTTGAGTCGGGTCCTTTGGAGGGCTTCGACGGCACCATAACCGAGCTGAACGATATCGCGCGCAAAGCGAAGCTCAATATCCAGATGTTCGGCAGAAATACCGACGTCGAGGTTGAGTATATACAGATAAAGAAGTTAGAAGCTTAAAACGCATATATACGTCGCAATACTGCGTTGAACTCCGCTTTGCTTCGGGTTGTTTACATTTAAGTAAACGCCCCTCGCAAATACTCGTTCGCCTCGTCTTGCTCGTATCTCTGCGTTTTTGATATAGCTTAAAAAAGTGGGAGAATATATTAAATCTATTCTATGGTATATTCGTTTAACCACACGGAGGAATTTTTCACATGGCAAAGAAAATTACCGCAGTCGTAAAACTGCAACTTCCCGCCGGTAAAGCAACCCCCGCGCCCCCCGTAGGTTCTACGCTGGGCCCCCACGGAATCAACATTCCCGGCTTTACCAAGGAATTCAACGCAAAGACAGCCGCACAAGCGGGACTTATTATCCCTTGCGTTGTAACCATTTATCAGGACAGAAGCTTTACTTTCATTCTCAAAACGCCCCCCACGCCCGTTCTTATCAAGAAGGCGCTGGGCATCGACACGGCGAGCGCGCGTCCCAACAGAGACAAGGTAGGCAAGCTTACCAAGGCGCAGGTTGAAGAGATTGCAAAGACGAAAATGCCCGACTTGAACTGCTCGGATATCGAAGCGGCGAAAAGCATGGTAAAGGGCACCGCCCGTTCGATGGGCGTTACGGTGGAGGAGTAAATTATGAAATTGGCAAAGAAATACGCTGAAAGCATAAAATCCTACGACCGTTCGAAAACCTATGATTTAGGCGAGGCGGTAAAAATCGTTCTCGACACGGCAAAAGCAAAATTCGACGAAACAATCGAATTGCACGTTCGTCTCGGCGTTGACCCCAGACAAGCCGACCAGCAGGTCCGCGGCGTTCTGGTTCTTCCCAACGGAACGGGTAAAACGAAGAAGGTTCTCGTTATAGCGAAGGGCGACAAGGCGGACGCGGCTACGGCGGCGGGCGCGGATTACGTCGGCGCCGAGGAAACCATTCAGAGAATTCAAAAGGACAACTGGTTCGACTTCGACGTTATGATTACCACGCCCGACATGATGGGTATCGTCGGTAGAATAGGTCGCGTACTCGGCCCCAAGGGCTTGATGCCCAACCCCAAGTCCGGCACGGTAACCATGGACGTTGCCAAGGCGGTCAAGGAAGTTAAAGCAGGTAAGGTTGAATACCGTCTCGATAAGACGGCTATCATTCACTGCCCCATCGGCAAGAAGTCGTTCGGCGCCGATAAGCTGACCGAAAACTTCAACGCGCTTATGGACGCTATCGTCAAGGCAAAACCCGCGGCGGCAAAGGGTCAGTACATCAAGAGCGTAACCGTTACATCGACGATGGGCCCCGGCGTGAAAGTTACCTATAATAAGGGCTAAATAAAAACACATCTATGCTTCGCAATACATCGTTGCGCTTCGGCAACCCTCGGTCATTTACTTTTTGTAAACTCCCTCGGGTTTTCCTCGCGCGCCTTGTCTTGCTCGCATATCTGCGTTTTTGAGAATTCGAAGCAAAAACGTTTGACAAAAACGTCGGATAAAACTATAATATCAAAGTAAATAAATTTTCTGTGCCAAAGACGGCGGGTGCTTTATGCTCAATATCCCGCTCAGGTGACGGGTATATTTTAAGCTTATTAAAATTCCTTGTGTCACTTCACGCACAAGGAATTTATTATATGCAAATTGACATACGGTGCAAGGAAAACCGCGTTTTTCCGCAGCACGCCCCAATTTGCACATACTTGTGCCTCGGTCAGGGGAATTGCCGCCATTATATAACGGTGTGCCCCGAGCGATGGCGGCAAGGGGGCGGAAGCCCCGAAATCACGAAAAATCGCAGGCGCAGAATAGCCGAGATTTTTGTGAAATAATATAGGAGGTAAAAAATTTGTCGGCTAATTTTGAAGCTAAAAAAGTAGTTGTTGAAGAAATTACTAACAAAATCAAAGCGGCTAAATCGGTTGTGCTCGTCGATTACAACAAGCTCACCGTTGCAGAAGTATCCGAACTGCGCAATAAATGCAGACAAGCTAATTGCGAATACAAGGTATACAAAAACACGCTCGTAAGAAAAGCTTTCAACGACCTCGGATTTAAAGATTTCGACGCAGACCTTAACGGTCCCACGGCGGTTGCGTTCGGCGTTGACGAAACTTCCGCGGCAAAGCTTATGTCGGAAGCGGCTAAGACTTACGATTCCAAAATCGTTGTCAAAAGCGCGTTCGTCGATAACGCTTACGTGGACAAGGCGGGAGCGAAAGCGCTTGCATCCATGCCTTCGAGGGAAGAGCTGGTTGCAAAAATGCTCGGCTCGTTGCAGGCTCCGATTTCGAACTTCGCGGGCGTCCTCGGCAATCTTATGTCGGGTATCGTGAGAGTTCTGAACGCAGTTGCACAAAAACAATCGTAATTAAAAGGCGGGCGTTGCCTCGAAGCGCAAAAAAATATAAAAAATTATCTTAGGAGAATAAAAAAAATGGCAGACGTAAAGAAATTTATCGAAGAAGTAAAATCTATGACCGTATTGGAGCTCAATGAGCTTGTAAAGGCACTTGAAGAGGAGTTCGGCGTATCCGCAGCGGCTCCCGTAGCAGTAGCGGCGGCTCCCGTAGCAGGCGCGGCTCCCGCAGCAGCGGCAGAAGAAAAGACCGAGTTCAACGTAGTACTTAAAGACTGCGGCGCAAAGAAAATCGACGTTATCAAGGTTGTACGCGCGTTCACGGGTCTCGGACTTGTCGAAGCTAAGGCAGCTGTTGAAAAGGGCGGCGTGCTTAAAGAGAACGTTGCAAAGGAAGAGGCTGAAAAGATCGTTAACGACCTTAAAGCTGCCGGCGCAACCGCGGTTATGGAATAATTTCCGAAAACAAAATTTCAACACCGTATCCTATCGGGATACGGTGTTTTATTGTAGAAAAAAATCCCGCTATGCGGGAGATTAAAAAAAGCGGAAGCGTTGCTGTTTTGCCGTCATTGCGAGAAGCCGTAGGCGACGAAGCAATCCAAAAAAGACGAAGGGGCGACTGGATTGCTTCGGCAAAAGCCTCGCAATGACGAAAGTCAACGCGCAAATAGCGCTGCCGGTCATGCCCTTTCAGGGCTTGTGCAAACTATGCGTTGAATGCGTAGTTATGATTTGATTTATAATTTTCTGCCTATTAAATCGTCTAAGGTTACACCGTAATAATCGGCAAGCTTTACACAATTTTCAATGCTTGGGGAAACAAGATTGCGTTCCCAACGGCTCAAATTTTCATTGCTAATACCTGTTTCATTTTCTACTTGTCTTAAAGATTTATTAAGTTTTAATCTATGATATTTTAATTCTTCTCCGTAATCCATATCCCACCTAAAAATATTTTACTACACATATGTAGTTTTTTCTTGACCGCTACAAATATGTACACCGTATCCTATCGGGATACGGTGTTAATTTTTTATACCAAGAATATATTCAATATCCAAATCTAAAAGCTCACAAAGTTTTGCAAAATTCACAAGTGAAGGAGTTTTACTGCCGTCGATATAATGAGAAATATTTGATTGACTAATTTTTAAAGCCTTTGCTATTGCTGTTTGGGTCATTCCGCAATGAGTTAATGCGTCGGCTAATCTTGACCGTATAATACTAAGTGTAATCATAATTTTACCTTAAAAATATTATATGCCCAAAGGCGATAAAATACTTGACTTATCGCCTATGGGCATAATATAATTTAATTACAGCACAAAGGAGTAAAATTATGGAAAACAAAAAGTGTTACAACTGCAATTATTTAGAAAGGTACTACGTCCGCGGCGGGCAACGCTTCAATAAAGCGAAATGCGGATTTTGTCAAAAATCACACGAGGTGGTGCATACGGACGGAAGCTGCGAAAAGTTCGAGCATTTCATGCCCAAAAGTAAACCGTCAAGTCGGGTAAAATGTTATTTAAACGAGCTGTTAGAAGAAATAACACTTATACGCAACGTTATCGAGGAAGAATATGAAACTAACAAGAATTAAAAATTGCAGTAACTGCAATTATTGCAAGTGTTTATATGAAGTATTTTTTTATGTTTACAGAAATAAAAGAAGATACTGCGAAGTTAACGAAAGGCTTACCGATAAAGAAAACGTTTGCGAAAAGTGGGAGAGTAAAAAGGGCGGCAAAGTTTACGATTTTTCGGCGGCGAGGTTCGACGAGGTTGAAAGAGATTTGAAATACATAACCGACTATTACAATAAAATCAATAAAGAATAAAAGCGCGGCTTGCGAAAGCAAGCCGCGCTTATTGATACACATAGTTATGATTATTCCGTGGGCTGGGGCTCGGGTTCGGGTTCGGGTTCGGGCTCGGGTTCGGGTTCGGGGGCTTCGTAATGCTTTTCGGCATTGGTGTAGCTGTCGTTGCCGGTTGCGCCGACCGTTACGGCGAAGTCCTCCTCTAATCCGTTCTTGAAGTAAACGTGCGCGAGCGCCTCGCAGCCGTTGAAAGAGTTGTTGCCTATCGCAAGCGTTTTGGAATATACGGTCAGGCTTGCAAGCAATCCGCAGCCGTCGAACACGTTCGTGCCCAGCGTTTTGACCCCTTCGGTTATCGTGAACTCGGTCAATGCGGTACAGCCCGCAAACGCGAAGTTGTCGATTTTCGTAACCGCATTGCCCGCGAAGATTACTTCCGTCAGCGCCGTGCAGTTCTGGAACGCGTACGCGTTGATTGCGGTCACGGGCTCGGGTATTGTAATGCTTGTAAGCGCATTGCAGCCGTTAAACGCGGAAGCTCCGATTGAAGTTGCGTCGGAGGGAAGGGTAATCGCCGTAATTCCCGTGCAGCCCGCAAACGCGTTGTTGCCAATCGCTTTCTGCGTGCCGAGATTTTCGGGGAGAGTGATGCTCGTAAGGTTCGCGCAGTTCTGGAACGCGCCGGAAAGAATATTTCCGCCGCGTATCGTAACCGTAGTCAGACTTGCGGGGAGTTGATACTTAACCGAGCTTGTGCCCGTCTGCGCCGTTTCGACGCTGCCTTCGTAAGCGGTAGTTCCGAAAATGTATCCGAATACGTTCGCATTGTTTGCCGCGGTCTGCGTTCTGTTATTGCCTATGAACGGAAGGTCCATTTCGGTAAGGTTGCCGCAGCCGCTGAACACGAAGTTTGCGATTGTGTTCGTTCTGTCGGGAAGAGTAATATTCGTGAGCGAGGTGCAGTTCTGGAAGGTATACGCGCCGATATTGAGCGCAACGGGCGTTGCCTCTTCGGCGGGTTCTTCGAACGTGATATTCGCAAGCTTTGCGCAGTCCTTGAAAACGTAGGTTCCGAAGGTTGCGACCGAGGCGGGTATAGTCACGTTATTCAAAAGCGCGCAGCCCGCAAAGGCGTAGTTGCTTATCGTCGCAAGCTTGCCGTCGGTTGTAAACGTTACGCTTGCAAGCGCGGCGCAGTTCTGGAACGCGTAGGTGCCTATCGTGGTCACCGTCGCGGGAATTGAAACGTTGTTCAAAAGCGCGCATCCGTCGAAGGCGTAGTTGCCTATGGACGTAAGCTTGCTTTCGCCCGCAAAAGTCACGGTTTCGAGCGCGGCGCAATTCTGGAACGCGTTGACGCCTATCGAGGTCACCGTTTCGGGAAGCTTGATATTGGCAATCGCGGAAGTTTGAAGGAAAACGTAATCGCCCAGAGAGGTCGTATTTGCGGGAATGCTCAGCCCCGAATTGCCCGCTACTTTAATCGTTTTAAGCGCGGTCATTTCCCTCAGCGAGCTCGGACCTATCGCCGTCACGTTGTAAAGATTTTCGGGAAGAGTAAGCGTTTCTACGGTTTTTACTCTGAGTAAAGCGTTTTGCAAAATATTTCCGCCGCGGATACTCAGCGTTTTAAGCCCGTTGGGGAAGTAATAGTTAGTAGTGCTCCACGTGTTCGCCGCATACGAGTTTTCGTAGTTGGTTGCACCGAAAATATAGCCTAATGTTGTGCTTGCCGCCGCTGTTGACCCTCGGTTGTATCCGATGAACGGTAAATCCATACTCACAAGATTGCCGCAACCCGTGAACGCGTTCGCGCCTATCGTGTTGGTTCTGTCGGGAAGCGTGATATTTTCAAGCGAGGTGCACTTCTCGAACGTATTCGCGCCGATATTGAGCACAACGGGCGTTGCTCCCTCTGCGGGCTCCGCAAACGTAATATTGCCGAGTGCGAAACAGTTTCTGAAAACGTATGTGCCGACAGTCGCAACCGTTGCGGGAATTGTGACGTTGTTCAAAAGGGTACAGTCGGAGAAGGTGTAATTGCCTATCGTCGCAAGCTTTGCGTCGGTTGCAAACGTTACGCTTGCAAGCGAAGTACAACCCATAAACGCGTTTGCGTTTATTGTGACGACGTTTGCGGGGATTGTCATATTCTGTAATCCCGTACAGTCGCGGAAGGCGTCCTGACCTATCGTCGCCACGGTGTCGGGTATTTTAACGGTCGTGAGCGCGGCGCAATTCTTAAATACATAAGTGCCGAAGGTCGTAAACTTCTCGCTCGTTTCGTCGAATAAGAAGCTGTTAAGCGCGGTACAGCCGTCGAACGCCAAATTGCCCAACGTTGTCAGCACACTGCCTTCTGCAACCGTCACCTTTTCAAGCGCGGTGCAATTCTGGAAGGTGTTTGCGTTTATAACCGTCACCTTAGCGGGTATGACGAAGCCGTCAACGCTGTCGCCGACAAGCGACGTACAGCCCGCGAACGCGAAAGTGTTTATTGTAGCGAGCGGTTCGGGCAAGTCGATTGCGGTGAACGCGGAGTTATTGCAACCGTAGAACGCATATGAGCCTATCGTAACGATATTTTCGGGGAGCGCGTAGGGGGTCGTCGAAGCGCTGCCCGCAATTTTAAGGCTTTGAAGCGCGGTGCAGTTTCTGAACGCGTAATTGCCTATCGAGGTAACGCTTGCGGTTGCGCTCGGGAGAGTGATGCTTGTAAGCGTCTTGCAGTTGTCGAACGCGCCCGAAAGTATGTTGCCGCCCGTAACGGTTACGTTTGTAAGGCTTGTCGGGATATAATAGGTAACTGCGCTCGTACCGTACTGCGATGCGGCGGTACTGCCCGTATAGTTTGTAGTTCCGAAAATGTAACCGAACACATAGTTGTTATGGTTGGTCGCGGCGGTCTTTGCGTTGCCTATGAACGGAAGGGTCATAGCCGTGAGTCCGCGGCAACCCGTGAACGCAAACGCGCCGATTGTGGTTACGTTATCGGGTACTGTAATTTCGGTAATCGCGGCGCAGTTCTGGAAGAGATAAGTCCCGAGCACGAGCGCGGTTGTGCTTTCGCCGAAGTCCACGTTTTCAAGGCTTGCACAGCCGCCGAATGCGTAGTTGCCGAGCGAGGTGAGTCTGCTTCCGTCGGCGATATCGATATTCACCAAACCCGTGCAGTTCTGGAAGGCGTTGGCGCCTATCGTCTTAACCCTTGCGGGTATATTCAGCGTCGTGAAGCCCGCGCTGTTACAGCCGAGGAAGGACTGCGTGCCGAGCGTAAGGTCGGGCACGGTCGCGTCCGCGTCGTACGTGCCGAAGTCTAATTCGTTCAGCTTTGTAAGTCCGTAGAAGGCGTAGTCGGCAATGGTCGTAAGCTTACTGTTTTTCTCAATCGAAAGATTTACTATGCCCGTGTTGCGGAAGCCGTATGTGCCTATCGAGGTCACTCTTGCGGGAATGGTAAAGCCGTTTTCGTCGGTGCGGGCGAGCACGGTACAGCCGTCGAACGCCTGCGAGCCGATTGTGAACGAAGTTTCCGAAACGCCGAAATCGACGCTTTCAAGCTTGGTGCACGCGTTGAACGCGAGGTTGCCGAGGGTGGTAAGCTTGCTTCCCTCGCCGAAAGAAACGCTTACGAGCGAGGCGCAACTCTGGAACGCGTTCACGCCGATTGACGTTACGGTCGCGGGGATTGAAACGCCGGCAAGTTTCGCACAGCTTGTGAAAGCGTAGTTGCCGATTGTCGCAAGCGCGCTTTCCGCCGCAAATTCAACCGCCGCAAGGTTCGTGCAGTTCTGGAAGGCGTTAACGCCGATTGCCGTCACTGTCGCGGGGATTGAAATTCCCGTAAGGTTTGTACAGCCGTGGAACGCGTAATTATTGATTGTCGTCGCGTTGGAGGGGATTACAAGGGAGGTAAGCCCCGTACAGTTCTGGAAGGAGTACTCGCCGAATACCGTCTGGGTGGCGAGGGTTTCGGGAAGTGTTATGCTTGTAAGCATTTTACAGTTCTGGAACGAGCCCTTCAATACGTTTCCGCCGCGGATATTTACCGTCCTCAAAGTCGAGGGTATGTAATACGTCGCCGAGCTTGTTCCCGCCTGTGCCGCGGCGGTCGCTCCCGTGTAGTTGCTTGTGCCGAAGATATAGCCGAACACGTTCGCGTTGTTGTTCGCGGTCTGCGTTCTGTTGTTGCCTATGAAAGGCAAATCCATAGTCACAAGCTTGTTACAGCCGCTGAACACGAAGTTTGCTACCGTGTTCGTTCTGTCGGGCAGGGTCACGTTCGTCAGCGACGAGCAGGACTGGAAAGCATAAGTGTTGATTGCAAGGGAAACGGGGTCGCCGTCGGGTTCTTCGAAGGTCAGCTCCGCCATCGACGTGCACGCCGCGAACGCGTAATTGCCTATCGAGGCGACCGTTTCGGGTATCGAAATTTCCAGAAGGGACGAACAGCCTCTGAACGAGTACGCGCCTATGTCGGCGAGCGCTTCGGGAAGAGTGACGTTTCTGAGCTTGTTGCACGCATCGAACGTGCCGAACAGCACGTTGCCGCCCGTCAAGGTCAAGGTAGTGAGCGACGTCGGTATATAGTAATTGGTGAAGCCGCTCGAAGAGAAGTACTGTTTCGCAACGTATGAGCCCGTGTAATTGGTCGTGCCGAAGATAAAGCCGAAAAGGGTCTTTGCCGAGGGAGTGGCGGCGACGCTTTCGCCGACGAACGGCAGAGTGAGACTTTCAAGGGTTATACAGCCGCGGAACGCAGCCGAGCCTATCGCCGTCACGCTGTCGGGCACAACTACTTCGGTGAGCGCGGCGCAATTCTGGAAGGCGTATTCGCCTATTCTCTCTACCGCGCCGCCTATCGTTAAGCTCGCCATCTGGGCGCAGCCGTCGAACGCGTTCGCGCCGATTTCAATTACTTCGTTGCGGATAACCATTCCCGCAAGGGTGTTGCAGTTGAAGAAAGCCTTTGCGCCGATCGAGGTCAAGCCCTCGGGAAGAAGAAGGGTTTCAAGGCTTTCGCAGTCGTAAAAGGCTTCGTCGCCTATCGTCCTGACGTTCGCGCCTATCGTCACGTTTACGAGGTTGTTGCACGAGCGGAATGCGTACGCGGGTATCGCGGTTACGTTTTCGCCGATTTCAAGCTCGGTAAGGCTTTCGCACTGAGCGAATATAGGGGTTGTGCCCGCATCCGCCGAGGTGGTGTTTTCGGCGTTCCATACAACCTTTGCAAGACTTGCGCAAGAGGTGAAAGCCGAGTTGCCTATCGAGGCGATATTTGCGGTCAGCTCGATTTCGGCAAGCGCCGCACAGCCGCGGAAGGCTTCGTCGCCTATGGTTACAAGCGTGTCGGGGAGGGTGATATTCACTATCTCCGCACACCCGAAGAATGCCGAGTCGGCTATCGTTTCGCCGCCCGTGATTATTACCGTCTTTAACGTTTCTGGTACGAATTTTTGATGATTTTCGAATTTGTTGGTTCCGAAAATATAACCGAAATTGTTGTTGTTCCTGCTGTTGTCAGCCGTGCCCACGAAGGGTATCGTAAGCTTTTCGAGCGAGGTACAGCCGTTGAACGCGCCCGCGCCGATCGAGGTCACCGAGAGAGGGACGGATATTTCGGTGAACGTGCGGCAATCTCTGAACGCGTTGCCGCCTATCGACTTCACGCCCTCGGGAATCGAAACGTTGTTGAGGCTGTAACACTGATAAAACGCGTTCGAGCCGATAGCCGTCAGATTTTCCGAAAGGGTTATGTTTTCGAGGTTGGAACAGCCCGAGAACGCAAGTCCGCCCAGACTTGTTACGTTGTCGGGGATAATTATGTTTTCAAGCGAGGTACAGTCCTGAAACGCCGAGCTGGTTATTGTCTTGATGCCCGCGCCGATATTGACCTGCGCAAGCTTCGTACAGCCGATGAACACGTTCATGCCGAGGGTAGTTACGTTGTCGGGAATTGCTATGCCCGTCAGCGCGGTACAACCGTTGAAGGCGCTTTCGCCGATTGAGGTCAGCGCCGCGGGAAGGGTGATCGAAGCAAGGGAAGTGCAGCCGTTGAACACATGCGTGCCCATCGTCGTAACGGTCGAGGGGATTGTAACGCTTGTAAGTTTTGCGCAAAGCTGGAAAAGCGAGTTTTGCAGTGCGGTCACGCCATTGCCTATCTTTGCCGAGGTGAGCGAGGTACAGCCGTAGAAAGCGTTAAGCCCGAGGGTTTGCACGCTGTCGGGAATAACTATTTCGGTGAGCGCGACGCAGTTCTGGAAGGCGTTGTTGCCTATAAAGGTCACGTTGCCGTTGATATCCGCCGCGGTGAGCGAGGTACAGCCGAGGAAGGCGTTGTTGCTTATCTGGGTGATTGTTTCGGGCAAATCGATTGTCTGTATATTCGCACAGCCCGTGAACGCGTTCAGCCCTACGGCGGCGCCGCCCGTGACGGTCACCGTCTTTAAGGACGCGGGCACATAGCGCGAATTGTTAGAGGCTTGCGCCGCGCCGAAGATATAGCCGAAGTGCACTTCGTTTTTGTTTCCGATAAAGGGAAGGGTAATGCTTTCGAGCGAGGTACAGTTCTGGAACGCGCCCAGCCCCGTTTCCTTGACGGTGTCGGGAATTATCATTTGGGTGAGCGAGGTGCAGCCCTGAAACGCGTAGCTTCCTATTCTCTCGATTTTGCCGTTTATGGTAAACTCGGGAAGAGAGGTGCAGCCGCCGAAAGCGTAGTCGGGGATTTCGGTCATGTTTTCGTTGACGTTGATTTCCACTATGCCCGTGCAGCCGCCGAAAACGGTGTTTTCAAGCGTGCAGTTAATTGCGTTCCAATTGACGGTTGTAAGTCCCGTGCAGTCCTTGAACGCGTTTTCGCCGATAAATTCAAGGGTTTCGGGAAGGGTTATCACGGTCAAGCCAGAACAGCCCTCGAACGCGCTTTTGCCCATGCGCGTAAGGTTTGAAGGAAGGGTGACGGAGGTCATTTCCGCGCAGCCCTTAAAGGCGTTGTCGCCTATTTCGGAGACGGGCACTCCGTAGCAGTCGGAGGGAATTTCGACCTCTGCCGCCGTGCCCTCGTAGCCGCTGACGGTGTAGTGACTGCCGTCCTCGGCGAGGGTGAGTATAAGCCCGTCGGTGCCGAACAGCCAGCGCGCGTAAAGGGTGAGGTTGCCCGATGTGCCCTGCTCGATTTTGCTTATGCCGTTTTTAAATTCGGGGTCTGTAAACCAGCCGACAAACGCGTAGTCGGTCTTGACGGGGCTTGCAAGGTCGAACGTCGGGGTTTCGACGGTGTAATTTTTGACGTATTCGGTCTTGAATTCGCCGCCGTCGAGCTCGTAGGAAATAGTGAAGGTTTCCGCCGACCACTTCGCATAGAACTTGACCGCGCCGTGGTTGCCGCTTTTGATTTCGGTTACGGGCTCGCCCTCGAATTCGGGGTTGTCGTACCAGCCCATGAAGCCGTAATTTTCCTTGACGGGGTTGACGAGGCGGGTATTACTCTCGATATTGTAATGCTCGGGGTACTCGCCCGCAAAGCTTCCGCCGTCGAGGAAGTATTTTATTTCGTAGGGGGTGGGGGTAAAGACCGCCTCGAAGGTTACGTCCGAGTTAATGACGAAGGGGAAGGTTACCCTTTCGCCGTTGACCGCCCAGTGCGAGAAATCGTAGAATTCTTTCGAGGGGTTGAGACCGGGCGCGTACTGTCTGTGTCCTTCGTCGGCATTGCCTTGAAGGATAGTTTTGCCGTTGCTCGTAAACGTGTAGTTGAATTTATTGAGGCGGTAAATGTCCAGAAGGAATGTGGAAATCTTTTCGCCGTCCTCGTCGGTGACAATTATGTAAGCATTGTTGTGACCCGTGGCGAGGGTTATCTGCTTGTTTTCTATTTCGGTTTTGCCCTCGGCGTCCGAATAAAGCTTCCACTCGCATCCCCTCTTGACGGTGAACGCCGTTTCGAGGTTAACCGACTGCATATTGCTCGGCACGGTGCGCCCGACGGTCGCGGGCGTTGTGGAGTAGTCTATATTATAGCCGGGCGCGGTCAGTCCCGAAACGGGGTCGCGGGTCGCGCCGCAGTCCGAGCAGACGCCGTCGACGAAATTGTGCGGCTCGGTATAGACGGGTTCGCGCGACATTTCGATTTTACACGAGGCGCAGTAAACGACCTCCTCGTAAAATCCTTCGGAGTCGCAAGTCGATGGCATGACGTTTTCCTTGACGGGCTCGCCCTCGGTGTGCCCCGTCGCCGCGACGTAGCTGTCCACCTTGAAGTCCCCGCACTCCTCGCACTTATGCGTCGTATAGCCGCGTTCCAGACAGGTCGGCGGGGTTACGATATCCGTATAATTGTGAGTGTGCCCGACGGGAGGGGTAGGTCCCGGGGGCGGGTCGTCGGGACCGCAGCCCGCAAACGCGCCGACAGTGCCCGAAATCACGAGCGACAGCGCCATAATCGAGAATTTTTTAATTTGCTTTTTCATACAGCCTCCGAAGATTTTTGCGTATTTATTATATGGTATACCATTCTATCGTAAATTCTATCATACCCGCGCGAAAAAATCAAGATTTTAACCGAAAAAAGATAATCGGTAAATTAAGGGAAAGACCGGTAAATTGCTTGCTGTTTTTCCCGTCCGCAAATGCAGAGAGTTGAAAAACACATAGAAAAACGCTTGACGGACGCGCCAATAAAAAGTAAAATATACAGTAAAGAAAAATATAAAAGGGACAAGCAATGTCAAAGAAATTCAGATGCGCTTTATTGGCGGGCGCGCTTTCGGCGGTGGTTGCGTTTTCCGCGGGCTTTTCGGCTTGCAATATCAAAACGTCGCACCCCCGCGCAAAAATCACCGTTGATTTCAATAATATATCTTACGATATCGAGTACACGCTGTACAGAAACATGTACCCCCAGACAGTACAGCACTTTATCGAGCTTGCCGACGCGGGCTTCTACGACAACATGATAGTTCATAACTATAATACGTCGACAGACTGGTTTACGGGTGCATACAGTTATAACGCCGTTTCCGAAACCTCCGACGAGGTTTACGCAACATACGACAAGGCGTACGGCGGCGGCGAAAACGCGCTTCTCGAATACCTTGAAAACAACAGCAAGGAAGAGGAGTATTACGCGCTTGCGGCAAACAACACGCTCACCCCTACGGTTTTCAAAAAGATAGGCTACGACGACAAGGGCAAGCCCGTTCCGCAGGACGCGCTCGCGACCCTTATCGGCGAGTTTTCGGCGAACGACCACAAGATAGAGAAAAACCCGCTCGAAGCGAAGATGGGCTGTCTTAAAATGTTCTATTACGAAAAGGATGAGTCGAACAAGAAAGCCACAATCGTGAACAGCGCGGGACAAATTCTCGAACACGACTACCAGTACAACTGCGCGACAAGCATTTTCTCGATGCAGGTCGGCAACACCACTTCGTATTCGAAGGATAAGTACTGCGTGTTTGCGACCCTTCGCAACGACAAGGCGCAGGACAGTTTGAAAGACCTTATGGACGCGATTGCCGACTATATCGACGATTACGGCTATTCGGGCAACTTCACGACCTCTGTCGAAACTTCGGTCGACAAACTCGACACTTATTCCAAACCCAAGAAGGAAGAGAAGTTCACAATGTCGAGAACGCCGCTGGTTATCAAGACGGTAAAAATCACTAAATATTAATAAAAAAAGCTTCTCTTCGAAGAGAAGCTTTTTTATCATATTTTCACATAATAACAATAAATACTTAATAAATCATATATATTATACACATTATGACAAAATACTTTAAATCACTCTGGGATTATTTCAAGCAACGAACGAAGTCGAACATATTTCTTTTCATACTGCTCGCGCTGTATTTTGCGGGCTGTATCGCTTCTTGCGTGTATTGCATAGTTATTCAACGCTACCGCGACATTGCCGTCGCGCTTATTTTTGCGCTTCTGGTGCCCGTGTTCTATATAGGCGAAAGAAATTTAAAAATTCAGATACCCACGCCGACGGCGGTCGCTATAATTCTGCTGTGTATAGGCAGTTTTATCGGCGCGTGCTATAATTTTTACACTATTTTCAGATACCTCGACGACGTCTTGCACGCAATGTGGGGAGTGGTTTTCACCATAATAGGCTTCACGTTAATCAAGGTTGCGCTGGGCGAGCCCGACACCAAAAAGAAATTCTTTATGTATCTGCTGTTCGGCTTCGCGTTCTGTCTAATGATTGCGGTGCTGTGGGAGATTTACGAATTTATCGCCGACCGCATATCGCCCAACCTCGATATGCAGGAGGACACCATAATAAATTCCATACACTCGTTTTTGCTATATCCCGGCTACGACCATCTGCACACCGAAATTATCGAGGGCATTGCATATACCGTGCTTTACGACGCGGACGGCAACGTGCTTTATACGATAGACGGCGGGTATCTCGATATCGGCATAATGGACACTATGTTCGACATAGTCTGGTGCACGGGCATAGCCGTGCTTGTCTGCGTTTTCCTCGCGGTAGACCGCCTTACGGGCAGTCATTTATACCGCTTCATAATTCCTAAATCTACGGCTGATCAATAGGAAAGATATTGCTTATTTTATCCCCGTCGAGGGTGACCGCAAAGTATTTCACTTCGTACAGATTTTCGGCGCGGGGGTAAACCAGCCCCGCCGCAGCGATATTGCCGTGCGTAAAATAAAATTTTTCGGTCGGGATGGTCACGCTCACGAAGTTGCCGAGATAGCTTTTCAAATCCCCCGCGCGCGGTTTTAATTCGTCGTTTAAATATTTTTCGCAGTCGCCGCGCGTCAAAACGCTTTCGAAAAACGCGAAGTGCAGAATATTTTTTTCGGGCGGGCGTGTTTCGACCGTTCGGCCGGAAACGAGGGTAAGCGCTTCGCCGTCGTATGAAAATTTACATTCCGCTTTCGCCGCCGTGCAAGTTTCGAACGGCGCGGAAATTGTCAGAAAATCCCCGAACTCCGCGGTATCCGCGGGGTTTAAAAATACTTTTTTTCCGCCGTCTGAAATAATAAGCAACCTGTTTCCGCCGTAGACGGCGAGCACGCTCCGCCCCGCAAGCGTCTTTTCCTCGGCGTATAAATTCGAAAATTCGGGAGGTAGCGGAGTCAGCGAATATTCCGCGCCGTCTATGGTAAGATAAACTCCCCCTTGCGAAAATATCGTCACGAGGCTTCCGAAAAACCGCGTCTGGTAAATCACGTTCAGCTTTACGTCCTTCGCGCCGTACTCGCGGATATAAATCAGCGCGTCGCCGCCCAAAAGGTACACGTCCGCGAACTTCGGCGGAGATTTGAAAAAATCCTCGTCGAGAAAAAAATTCAGCGGCTGCAAATTGTTGCCGGGCAGAAGCTCGGCGAAAACTCTGTCGCATGGGTCAAGCTCGATATGCCGCTCGAAGCCGTCGACCGTTCCGAGGTAAATCCCGTTGAGTTTCAGCGCCGCGGGCAGATATGACAAAAAATAAACTCTCATTTTATATATTTAATGTATACCTTTCTGATTTTATGTCAATATACACTCCGTAAAGGAGATTTGTATATGAATAAAATTAACGGCTACACGGAAGAAGAAGCGAAAAGCTTGGTTCAATACGTCTGCGAAAGAAAGAGTGCGGGAATGAATTTGTCGGGAATTTTCGCCGACTATGCCAAAAAGACGGGCAGGGCGAAGGGGAGCGTGCGCAACTACTATTACGCGCTTTTGCGCTCGGGCGGGGACAACCGCGTCAAATCCCTTCTTACGGGCACGGGGTTGAAAGCCGAAAAAATCATACAGTTCACCGAAGAGGAGACCGATGAAATTTTAAAGGCGATTTTGTTGCAGAAAAGCAAGGGCATTTCGGTCAGAAAGGCGGTTTTGACCCTCTCTAACGGCGACGACAAGCTAATGCTCAGATATCAGAATAAATATCGCAACGTACTTACCAAACAGCCCGAGCGTATCGAGCGTTTGATGCGCGAGTGCGGAATAGAGAGCGGCACGGACGCGGCGCGCAAGAAAATCGAGGACGAGATAAACGGGCTTTACGACAGACTTGCAAGCAGCTTGAAGGAAGAAAACAAAAAGCTTTTGACGGTAATAAAGCGCCTCACCGACGAAAACGCGCTTTTGAAGCTGCAAGTCAAAAATTTGCAATAGGATTGACATTTTTATGCCCGCGTGCTAAAATTCGGGTATGAAATACAACAACAGATATGCGGACAAGAAGTTAAAAGAGGGCGTCGAGCTCGAAATCGAGGGCGGCACGGTCAAGGATTACGCCGGCGAAGGGGATAATATTGTAATCCCCGAGGGGATAACCGAAATCGCCGACAGCGCATTTATGAGCGGAGAATTCAAGACAGTCTCTTTGCCCGAAAGCCTTAAAAAAATAGGCGGCTGGGCGTTTCATGACTGCAAAAATTTGAAAGAGATTAAAATCCCCGACGGCGTTACGCAGATAGGCGAATGGGCGTTCGAGGGGTGCGTAAGCTTAAAGGAAATAACAATCCCCGAAAAGGTGACGCTAATCAGAAGCAACACGTTTGCGGGCTGCGTCAAGCTGAAATCGGTCACCCTCCCCGACGGAGTCAAAAGGTTGGGCGAAGGCGCGTTCGACGGGTGCAAAAGCTTGCAAAGCTTCACTTTTCCGAAGCGCCTTCAAAAGATAAGCGGGCACGCGTTCTGTGAGTGCGCTAAGCTCCGCTCGCTCGATATCCCCGCGGAGGTCGCGGAGATTGGCGAGCTCGCTTTCTGGAAATGCAAAAAGCTTAAAACGGTGAGACTTCCCAAGGAGTGCGAGGTCGCGGGCAGGCGACCGTTCGGCGACAAGGCGAAAATCACCCGCGTGATTTATAAGACTGTCAAGGCGAGCTCGAACGATTTCGAGGTCAAGGACGGCGTGCTTGTAGAATACTCCGGCGACGGCAAGGTTTTCAGCGTGCCCGACGGAGTGGAGGCTATCGGTAACTCGGCGTTCGATAGCAGCGCGGTAGAAAGCGTGGTCTTGCCGAAGAGTTTGAAGACAATCGGCGTTAACGCATTCGGCGGTTGCGCAAACCTAAAAGAGATTGTAATTCCCGACGGCGTGACAAGCATAGGCGAGCGGGCGTTTGACGGCTGTACCTCGCTTACAGAAATTAAGATACCCGCGGGGGTCACCGCGATAGAGGCGAGCGCGTTCTGCGGCTGCGAGGGGCTGAAAAACGTGATTTTGCCCGTGACGATAACGTCAATCGGCGACCACGCGTTCGGCTTTTGCGAGGCGTTAAAAGAAATTACCGTGCCGAAGGCGGCGAAAATACACGATTTCGCTTTCGCCGAGTGCGAAGTAAAAATAATCGGAAAATAACAAATAACCACTCTCAGACGAGAGTGGTTATTAATCATTAAAATATATCGCGTTTACAATCGTTTCGGCGAGGAAATTTATATCTTCCGCGCAGTCGTTGTCAAGCCACGCCATAGATACGTTAAAAAGCATTCCCGAATACAAATAGGGTTTATACAAACTTGCCTCGTCAAATTCGCTTTCGAATTTCGTCTTGAAGCTTTTATTCAGATAATCCAGATAAATATATTCCAAACGGGCCTTGCGCAAAAGCCGCAAAGGTTCTTTATTTTGTCTGAACATTGTAAGGACGTTCGTAACTATTTTGACGTAATCGTCTTTACATCTCGGATAAAAGCGCTGGGCGAGTATAAATTCTTTGGTGTGATGCTCGAAATAGTAAATAATGATATCTTCCTTGCGCTTGAAATAGCGGTAGAAAGTCGCCCTGCCCACGCCCGCCTTTTCGGCAATGTCGGTAACGCTTATTTTTTCGTAATTGTATTCCGCCATTAACCTGAAAAGGGCTTGTACGATATAGTGTCTTGTGTATTCTTCGGGCGCAATTTCCACGATACAAAATCTCCTTTTCCGTCTCAAATGCGGCGACATATTCGGGCAAAGTGTCTTATCGCCTTTTCAAGCGGTTGATTTATTCCGCCTTATCCTATATGATACAATTGTCTTACGAAAAAGTCAACCGAAACGCGCGTCGGCAACTGAAACGTAAAACTAAAAATAAGGAGGCATAAAAATGCAGGAAAAAGATTTTGTATCCTATGAATACAGGACGAAAACGGTCAAGGCAAATGACCAGACGAAAGCTATGGATATGTACGAGGCGTTTGGGTGGGAAGTAACTTCCACGTCGCCCGCCTTTGCAGACGGCGTCACGCTGTCGCTTAAACGCGACAGAAAGCAAAAGCACAAGCAGGAGCTTACCAAGCTCGAAAGGCAGGCGGAGGAAGCGTTCGAAACAATCAACGGCTTACACCGCGCAAAAACGGCGGGCGCAAGCATATTCGCAATTATTTTCGGCTGTATAGCAACGCTAATACTCGGCGGCGGAATGTGCTTGTGCATGCTTACCGAAAACAATATTCCCGCTTTTGCGGTCGGAATAATTCTCGGGGTTTTCGGTATTGCGCTTTGCGGCATAAATTATTTTATTTATAAAAAACTTGCCGAAAAGAAAACCAAAGCGCTTTTGCCCGTTATCGACCAAACGGAAGAGAAGCTTGCAAACATACTCGAAAAGGGCAACGACCTTTTAAGCACCGATTTAATCTGAAAGAGACGGTATTTACAATGAAAAATAAGGGAAGAGAAGAATTTTTTAAGCGAATGAAAAGCGATTATGTTTTTCGCACGTTCGTGTTTTCGGCTCTTTCCTTTTTTGTTACCGTTGCCTATACGGCATATAACGTGTTTCTCGCCGTAGCGTACAAATCGTCTTTCAATCTGGGAATTTCGGTTTACTATGCTTTACTGCTTTGTATCAGGTCGTACGTAATTTCAGCCGAAGTCAAATTCAATAAAGCGGGATATGACGACGTGCAAAAAGAAAGAGGAAGAAAGAAACTGTTTTTCATACAGAGTATTTTGCTGCTTGTAATCGACCTCGCGCTTATCGCGCCTGTATCTATGATGGTTTTACAGCAAAAAGAGGTCGACTATTCCGAAATTCCTGCAATCATGATGGCGGCTTTTACTGTTTATAAAATCGTAACGGCTACGATTAACTTCATAAAAACCCGAAAATTAAATAATTCGAGCGTAAAGATTTTGCGGAACATCAATTTTGTGGACGCGCTCGTTTCGGTGCTTTCATTGCAATATATCCTTATTATGACATTCAACGGCGGCACATTGAGCGATATGTTGGCGCTGTGCGCTTTAAGCACTTTTGCTATATGGGCGTTTATCGTGGTAATATCAGTAATTACGTTAATTAATGCCGTTCGGGGGTTGAAGCGGGAAAGCGTGTAATGACTAAGGGCGTTTTTTATTTTGCCTATTGCAATTTACGACAAGCTGTGATATAATTCGCGTATATTGGAATATAAGGAGGAATTATGGACAATCTGTTGTTAATCGTTGTGGGCGTTGCGGTTATTTTAGCCGTTTCGTACGCGATATTCAACTACTTCTGCATTAAAAAGCTGGAAGAGGGCACCGACCGTATGGGCGAAATAGCGGGCGCAATCCGCATAGGAGCGAACGCGTTCATACGCTACGAGTATAAGCTCGTCGCGATAATAGGCTCGGTCATTGCGGTGGCGGTATTTCTCGTAATAAGCTGGCAGGCGGCAATCGCCTTTGTTATAGGCGCGGTAATGAGCGCCGCCGCGGGCTGGATAGGTATGAAAATAGCGACCTATTCGAACGTGCGCGTGACAAACAAGGCGCGCGAGACGGGTGACCTCGGCAAGACATTGAAGGTTGCGTTCAAGGGCGGCTCGGTAATGGGGCTGTGCGTCGCGGGCTTCGCGCTTTTGGGCGTTATCGCGGTGTACTGCATCTTCGGGCTCGCCGCGGGTCAGATTAAGGATATCGCCGAGGGAACGATAGGCAAAAACTTTATAACGGGGCTCGACGCGTCGTTCACTATGACCCTTTCGGGCTATGCGCTGGGCTGTTCTATAATTGCAATGTTCAACCGCGTGGGCGGCGGCATTTACACCAAGGCGGCGGATATGGGCGCAGACCTCGTCGGCAAGACCGAGGCGCATATTCCCGAGGACGACCCCAGAAACCCCGCGACAATCGCCGACAACGTGGGCGATAACGTGGGCGACGTAGCGGGGCTCGGAAGCGACCTTCTCGAAAGCTACGTCGGCGCGATTTTATCGGCGGTAATGCTCGCGTGCGAGCTGTTTATGCACGACGCCTTTACCGACACCGCCTTCCTCAACAGAATGCTTTTATTCCCCGTGATTTTCGCGGGCTGCGGACTCATATCCTGCGTTATCGGCATTTCGTATATTCTCATAAAGCCGCGGCTGTCGAAAAACGTACATATGGAGCTTAATATAGCGACGTGGATTTCGGCGGGCGTTACAATCGCCGCGGGCGTGGTATTAAGCTGGTTTATGTTCAAGGATATCCCCGCGGAGACCTTGAAGCTTGCAGACGTCGGTTTCAGAGTGGGCGCGTTCAGCCCGTGGCTTGCGGCGGTGTGCGGAATTATCGCGGGAATAGTGATAGGCATTATTTCCGAGTACTACACCAGCTACGACTACAAGCCGACGAAAAACATCGCGCAATCCTCCAAGGAGGGCCCCGCGCTCACCGTGACGCAAGGACTTGCGACGGGCATGATAAGCTGTATGCTCCCCGTCGTCGTGCTCGCAATCGCGATTTTCGCGTCCTACCAGATAGCGGGCATGTACGGCATAGCGTGCGCGGCGTTCGGCATGCTTTCCTTCGTTGCGTCCACCGTTTCGGTAGACACCTACGGCCCCATTTCGGACAACGCGGGCGGCATTGCGGAAATGAGCGGGCTTGACCCGTCTGTAAGGGAAATTACCGACAAGCTCGACAGCGTGGGCAACACCACCGCCGCGATAGGCAAGGGCTTTGCGATAGGCTCGGCGGCGTTTGCGGCGCTTTCGCTCATGACTTCTTATCTGTATGCGTTTACGGAAACCAACCTTCTTCTCAACCTCATTGACCCGCTGACCCTCTGCGGCGCGCTGTGCGGCGCGGCACTGCCCTTTATGTTCTCGGGCATGCTCATACAGGCGGTCGCCAAGGCGGCGCGCAAAATGGTCGAGGAAGTCCGCCGTCAGTTCAGGGAAATTCCCGGGCTTATGGAGGGCGAAACCATGCCCGACTATAAGACGTGCATAGAAATTTCCTCGCAGGGCGCGTTGAAGGAAATGCGTATTCCGTGCATTATGTGCATACTCTTCCCGATAGTTACGGGCTTCATATTCGGACCCATGTTCGTAGCCGGCATACTCATAGGCGCGACCGTTGCGGCGATAATGCTCGCACTGTTCTGCGGCAACGCGGGCGGCGCGTGGGATAACGCGAAGAAATATATCGAGGCGGGCGGCGTCGAGGGCGAGCAAAAGGGCTCGGCGGCGCACGACGCTTCGGTGGTCGGCGATACCGTGGGCGACCCCTTGAAGGATACCGTCGGACCGTCGCTCGACATACTGATTAAGATTATGTCGACCGTCTCGCTGGTCGCGGTGGTCGTGTTCAGCAAGTACAATTTGTTCGGGGTAATATTCGGATAAAAAATAACGGCGGGGGCGCCGAGAGGCGCCCCCGCCTTAAATCTATCTGCGTATTTCGAATTCCTGATTCATAAGATGTCTTATCGACTCCTCGTCGTCGGTTATGTTGAAATCGCCGTGCATGGTGTGCTTTATCACCGAGGACGCAACCGCGAAGTTGACTATATCGTCGGGCTTCATTTCCTTCATTACCGCGTAAATCATACCGCTTGCAAACGCGTCTCCGCCGCCGACGCGGTCTAAAATATTGAAGCGGAAGGTGCGGCTTTCGTAAGTTTCGCCGTTGTACCACATGAACGCTTTCAGCGAGTTTTCGCTGCCCGAGTGGACGTACCTTACATGCCGTCCGATGGCATATATGTTGGGGTAACGCTTGTTTATCTCTCTGAAAACGCGGTCTTGCTCCTTATAGGACGGGTTCATGGAAAGCCCGTCTTTTATGTCCTTTCCGTCCTCGCCGATAAGGTTGAACGGCTCGACGCCGAACAAAATATTTATAAACGGCAAGTACTCGGTAATGCAGTCCCGCGCCTCTTGCCAGCCCCAAAGCGCGCTTCTGAAATTGCAGTCGAAGCTGACCGTGATTTTCATTTCCTTTGCGGCTTTAAGCGCGTACAAAATAAGCTTTCGGCAGTTTTGCGAAAGCGCGGGGGTAATGCCGCTTAAATGCAGCCATGTGAACCCTTTGAGCGTTTCTTTAAAGTCCACTTTCGAAAAATCGTAGGTCGCAAACGCGCTGTCCTTTCTGTCGTATGTGACCTTGGACGAGCGTACGCCGAACCCCTCTTCGAGGAAGTAAATGCCCATTCTGCCCGTGTCCGAATAGATACACGGCGAACAGTGCACGTCGTTCGAGCGGAGGTATCTTATCGCCGCCTTTCCTATCGACGAGTCGGGCACGACCGTAAAATACGACGCGTCAATCCCGAGGTTGGAAAGGGAAGCCGCGACGTTGGCTTCGGCTCCGCCGTATGTTACCTTGAATTCGTCGGTGGTGCGTATTTTTTCGTAGTTGGGCGGCGACAAGCGAAGCAGCAGCTCGCCCATGGTTATAAATCTGATTTCTGTTTCCATTATTTCCCCCGAATTATTATACTGAAACGATTATATCACTTATTTTTGATTTTGTACATACCTTGTAATAAAATTAACGTTGCTTTTTACAAGTATTTTTGTTATAATTAAATTATGAAAATTCTAATTAACGCAAACGCCGTGACGAAGGGCGATATTGATTTTACCGAATTCGAGAAATGCGGCGAAGTGACCTACTTCGGCGAGCTTTCCCGCGCCGAGCTTTTTTCGCTTGCGAAGGACTTCGAAGCCATTATAGTAAACAAGACCGAGGTCGATAAGGAATTGCTCGGATATTGCCCGAAGCTGAAATACGTCGGGCTGTTTGCAACGGGATATAACAGCGTGGATATCGCCGCGTGCAGAGCGCGCGGAATTACCGTGTGCAACGTTCCCGACTATTCCACGCGCGCGGTCAGCCAGCACGCGTTCGCACTGCTTTTAAGCCTTTTGGGCAGAATTAACGAATACACCTCGTCGGTGCGCCGCGGCGACTGGATAAAAAGCGAAACTTTTTCATATTTCCCCTGGGATATGGCGGAGTTAAACGGAAAAACGTTTGGAATTTACGGCTACGGCAGTATTGGAAAAGCCGCCGCGAAAATCGCCGAAGCGTTCGGCATGCGCGTCATAGTCTGCACCCGCACGAAGCCTGAGGGCTGCCCCTATGAGCTTGTCGGTAAGGAAGAGATATTTAAAGAAAGCGACGTTTTAAGTCTGCATTGCCCGCTAAACGACGGTACGCGGGGGCTTGTGAACGAAAAGACGCTTGCGCTTATGAAGCCGACAGCCGTGCTCATAAACACCGCGCGCGGCGGGCTTGTGGACGAAAACGCCCTTGCATATGCCTTGAATAACGGCAAAATCGCGGGCGCGTGCGCCGATACCGTCGCCGTCGAGCCCATGCTCGAAAACAACCCCTTGCGCACGGCGAAGAACTGTCTTATCACCCCGCACGTCGCTTGGACCGCGCCCGAAACCCGCGCGCGTATGGTCGCCGTCGCGGCGGAAAACTTGAAGCGGTTTATTGCAGGCAACCCGCAAAATACGGTAAATTAAAAACTGCGGCTTACCGTAATTCCCACAGGGAATTTAATAAAACGCAAATAAAAAGATTTAGGCATAGCGTTAAGCTGTGCCTTTTCTGTACTTTTTTTCGTGGACGAATTAGGCTACTCGTAGCCTGGTGAGAAATAGATATGTTTTATATTTCCCGCAAAATTCAATCGGTTGCGTTCTTTCATTTTTCGTGATATAATAATTGTACGATAAACAGTAATTTAGCGGAGAGAAAGGAAATACAAACGATGAAAAAACTTATTGCCTATTGCGGACTTGATTGTGAAAAATGTGATGCGAGAATTGCTACACTTCATAACGATAATGCTTTACGCGAAAAGGTTGCGAAACTTTGGTCGGAATTAAACGGCGTAGAAATCACACCCGAAATGATAAACTGCGAAGGTTGTCGGGCAGACGGAGTAAAAACACCGTATTGTGATAGTCTGTGCCCTATAAGACAATGCGCGCTTATTAAAGGATGCGAAACCTGCGGCGACTGTTTGACATTTAACGGCTGTCAGGCTGTCGGTATGGTAATATCGAATAATGCCGAAGCGTTAAACAATCTTAAAAACAAACGGTAATCGGTAAATTTCAATTTATCTTTCTAAAAGGTTTGTAGTAAAAAGCTCTCGAACATATCGTTCGAGAGCTTTTGTCCTTGCTTGAAAGTATAACTCTTAAAAATTTAGTTTTTTAATTCCCTATGGGAAGTGCGCTTTATCGCCGCAGTTTTTTTATTTATTCCACAGTGTGGATTTAATTTCTTTTAAAGAGTAGTTCAACGTGCCGAGCCCGTAACTCAAAGGGGTTGCAAGCTTTAACATCGTCGCCCGCCCCGTGTTGTTGTCGGCGTTTTCGATTGCCGCGTACCAGACTGTCTGGGTCGTGCCGTGCAAGGTTCCGCCCGCGTACATTACGTTGATTGCAACCGCGGGAACGGTCTCTCTGTTCTCGGCGGGAACGAATAAGTCGTGTTTCTGCATCTCAGCCGTGATATGTTTCAGCTCGGTCTTTTCCTCGCTCGCGTCGATGGGGGTGTCCGTGCCCGCAAGCACATACGAGGTTACGCTGCCCTGCGCGGGGGAGTAGAGGTAGACCGTCTGCGCGAGCTTCGAAGAAAGCTTCATGCTTCGCACCGCTATATACAGCGACGAATTGTCGAATACCGAGTAGCCTATCTTGTCCAGCCCGTCGTGAACGTCCTTGTCGTCGCCGTTTATGCTCGTAACCGCGGTGCAGTCGTAATTGTAAAAATTCTCGTAAACGGCGTCGACCTTGTTGTAAATATTATCAATCGAGCTTGCCTGATATACCGCGGGGGAGTGGCTTAAAATTTCCTGTCTGCTGTAAACGGGCTGTAAATTCCTGCCCGCCGCGCGGAAATATGCAACCGTCTTTACTCTGTCATTGAGGGGTTCGTTCGTCTTTTCGCCCGTCGACTTCAAGGTGAAGCTGACGGAAATGGTCAGCTCGGTTTCGTAGCGGTAGAGAATTTCGGTCTTGTCCTCGGGGTATTCTCTGTTGGTGTTCCAGTCGTATCTGAACGCGTAGAACTCGGTGACGAATTTACCGTTCGTGTATTCGACCGAGTAGGTCGCGTTCGTCGCCGCGGTGTTGTCGTGGGTTACGGCGTATTCGACGACTTCCTTGGTATAATCTTCGTTGTCCCCGAAAATGAACGAGGGCTGAATTCCCTTATAGCTTGTACCCGTGTACCAGTTGGAACTCGTGAGGGCGTTATTCGACGTCTTGGCGTTGCAGCCGGCACAGCCGCCGCAGCCCGCAAGGGTTATAACCGCGCCCGCCGCAAGCGTTGCCGCGGCGATTTTAAAAACAGTTTTCATAGCTTGATTATAACACATATTTTTTTAATTGTAAAAACTTTTATAGCCAAATTATTTAAAATTTGCGCCGCGGTGTGGTATAATGTAGCTATGATTAAAGCAATTAACTGCCCCGCGCTGTCGGCGGCGCTGGAAAAGCTTAAAGGAATAATCGCGAGGAACGAGGCGGACGGCAGAAGAACGATTGTTTTCTGCGAGGACAGACTTACCCTCGCCGCCGAGCGCACGGTGTGCGCGGCGGTGGGCGGAACATTTTTGGTGTCGGTCTTTACCTTCGCGCGCTTCCTTTCTTCCGAGCGCGGCAAAAACCCGACGGTTTTGTCCAGCCAGGGCTCGGCGATGGCAATCCGCAGAATAATCGAAGAGAACAAGGACAAGCTGAAACTTTTCGGCAAGTTTTCGGCGTCTGCGGCGGCGGGTGCGGTTTACGACACAATAGCGCTTTTGTACGCCTCTAAAATTTCCGCCGGGGACGTTAAAAAAGCCGCGGCGGACGGACTGCTCGAAAGCAAGCTTCACGACATAGCGGTGATTTACGACGCGTACAACAAATACCTTAAAGAAAGCGGTAAGACCGACCGCAACGCCTACCTCGGCGAGCTGCCGTCGGTGATTGAAAAAAGCCCGAAAATCGCGGACAGCGACGTCATATTCTTAGGCTTTCAGTCGTTTACGCGCTCCTCGCTCGAATGCGTGCGCGCGGCGTTCGCTACGGCGAAAGCCGTCTACGGTCTCTTTATCGGCGGCGCTGAGGACATATACGTCAACGAGGGCATTGCGGCGTTTACAGCCGCCGCCGAGGAGTTCGGCGGCGCGACAACATCGACTGCCGAAAGCGGACTTATTCCCGAAGCCGAGCTGTTGAGGCAGAGTCTTTTCGACCCGTTGAGCTACTTCGGGCGCGAGCCCGAACCCGCCGTCAACGTACATATTTTCGAGGCGTCCGACGAGGAAGAGGAGCTTGAATTTATCGCGGCGAGCATAAAAAAGCACGTCCTCGACGGCGACGAAAGATACGCGAAAATTTCCGTTATGCTCCCCGACGTGGCGGGCGCGGAGCGGGATATAAGGCGGGTATTCTCGCAGTACCGTATCCCATATTACGCCGACAGACGCCACGCGCTATCCGAGCACCCCGTCTGCGCGTTCATAACCGATTATCTCAATTGCGCCTCTTCGGGCTGTTCGTTCAAGCATACCGACGGGGTAATTTCCTCGCCGCTGTTCCCCGCCGAGCCCGACGACAAGGACATATACCGCAACTATGCGTTGCGCCTCGCGCTGTTTCGCGGCGGCATAAAGCGCGAGCCCAAAAGGGAGATTACCGAAGGAGCGGGCTTCGATTTCGAGGCGGTGGAGAGGGTCAGAAAAACATTCCTCGAAGGGCTTTCTTATATCCCCGCAAAGGGCAATGCCCGCACCATATGCGAGGGTTTGCGCAAAATTTTGATTGAATTTAAGGTAGAGGACAAGCTTAAAAATTTGAGCGACTCGTTCAAGGACAGCTACCCCACCGCCGCCGAATTCAGCGGGCGGGTGTACGAGGCGACGCTCGGCGTGCTCGCCGAGGCGGAGGAAATCTCGGGGGGCGAGCCCGTGCAGATTAAGGAGTTTATAAAGATACTCAAAAGCGGTTTCGGCGCGCTCGAAATTTCCCTGATACCGCCCAAGGCGGACGCGGTGTTCGTGGGCGATATCGCCGCCACGGCGAACACCGGCAGTAACGTGGTTTTCGCCGCGAGGCTGACGGGCGCGGTGCCCGGCGCAAGCGACGACACCGCCCTTTTGACCGACAGAGAAATTGCGGCGCTGGAAAAGGTTAACCTCGACATATCCCCCAAGATACGTCAGGTAAACATGCGCCGCCGCGAGATAATCGCGCTCAATCTGTGCGCGTTCAAAAAGCATTTATACCTCTCCTATCCCGTCCGCCTCGGCGGCGAGGAAGGGGGGATAAGCGAAATAATTTCCTACGCCTCGGCGGTGTTTTGCACGAAGAACGGCGGGCAGATTAAGCCCCTTGATTACAAGCGGCTCGAAAAATCGGGGCTCGCCGTGCCCTACTATTGCAGCGAAAAGCTTCCCGCGCTCAAACAGCTTTTCTCGGGCTCTTCGCCCGAGACCGTTTCGTCGGTGTACGAGGTGTTGAAGGAGGGCGGCTTCAAGGCGCAAGCCGATTTGGCGGTAAGCCCGCCCGCGCCCCGCACGGTGTCGGACGGGCGCGCGCTGTTCGTGACCTACAACTCGATTTCGCCGACCGCGCTCGAAACTTATTTTTCGTGCCCCTACAAAAATTTTATGCAACAGGGGCTCAAACTCAAAGAGAGGGAGGAGGGCGCGATGCGCCCCCTCGACACGGGCAACTTCATACATACGGTACTGCAAAGGCTCGCGCCCGAGCTGGGTGGGATTAAGGACGTAGCCGGGGCGCGGGCACGCGCCGAGGCAATCGCGACCGAACTTTTGGGCTCGCCCGCGTATTCGTCCTTGTCGTTTTCGAAAAGCGGAGAGTACAACGCCGCCGAGCTCGTCAAAGAGGCGGGCGCGGTTTCGGCGGGAACGTACGAACAGCTTTCGAATTCCCGCTTCACCGTCGAGCAGACCGAGACGAGGTGCGAAATCCGTCTCGACCGCGGAATTAAAATCGGCGGCAGAATCGACCGCGTCGACAGCTGCGGCGACATGGTCAGAATTATCGACTACAAGACGGGCTCGATTGACGCTTCGGCAACTCTCTATTACATGGGGCTGAAATTACAGCTTCCCCTCTACCTCACCGCGGCGGCGGACGGCAGACGCGCGGTCGGGGCGTATTACTTCCCCGCCTCGGTCGAGTACAAGAGTAAGGCGGACGGCGTTTTCAGATTGCAAGGCTTCATGGACGGCAGCGACGAGGTGGTGAAAGCCTCCGACTCCACCTTGGAGCCCAAGAAAAAAAGCGCGTACTTCGACGCGTATTTGAGCGGCAAAAAGCTCGACTCGGCGATGGAAGCCGACGAGTTCAACGACTTTATAAAATACTCCGCGCTGGTGGCGAAAAGCGGCACGGCGGAAATGCTGGGCGGCAATATCGCGCCGTCGCCCGTGACCGACGCGTGCAACTACTGCAAGATGGGCGGAAGCTGCGGCTTCGCCGTCGGTACGGACGGAGCGGAGCGCTCGGTAAGAAGCGTCAAGTGCACGGAGATTTCCGGGCTTGTCCGCAAGGAAAGGGGGGAGAAGGAATGACCTTAACCGAAGAACAGCGCGCCGCGATAGACAGCGCGGGCAAGACGATAGTTTCGGCTTCGGCGGGCAGCGGCAAGACCTTCGTAATGATACAAAAGCTTGTCGCGGCAATAGAAAGCGGCGTCGACCTCGACAACGTGCTCGCGGTGACGTTCACCAAAAAAGCCGCGGCGCAAATGAAGGAAAAGCTGCGCGCCGCGATAATTTCGAGAATGGAGAACGCCGACGGCGAAACGCGGTCAAAGCTGAAAATCCAGCTTTCCAAAATTTCCTCGGCGAGCATTTCCACCATACACTCCTTTTGCGGCAAGCTTCTCAGAACTTACTTTTACACGGTCGGCATAGACGGCACGTTCGACATAATTTCGGCGGACGACGCGACGGCGAAGGAGTACAAAAACGAAGTGCTCGACAGACTGTTCGAGCGGTACTATGCTTCGGACAACGAGGATTTTAAGACCCTTTTGAAGTGCTACCGCAAGAAGAGAAGCGACTTGTATTTAAAAAATCTCATACTTTCGGCGTACTCGAAACTGCGCCTCGACGCCGACTATAAAAGCGTTTTTATAAAGTGCTCGGCGCTGTATACCGAGGAGGGCTTTGAAAAGGTTTGCGGCGGGCTAAAAGAGACGGCAAGAGAGAAATATCTCGCGTTGAAAGACGCGGTTATCGAGTTTTCTTTAAACTTTCAAAGCGCCAACGAGGGATATAAAAAGATATTCGCGGAAATGGTTTCCGCCCTCGAAAGTATGGCTGACGCCGACATATTCGCGCCCCAATTGCCCCTCGCGCTCACGCGCAAGCCCGTCGACAAGACCGAGGCGGAGAAGGAAGCGGGCGAGGAATACAAAAAATTCCGCGAGGATATAGCCTCGCGCTACAAGGCGGTGCGCGGCGATATAGTCGACCGAGAAACCGAGCTTTCGCGTTTTCTGCAAAGCGGGCGTGCCGCGAAGGCGTTTTTGAACGTATTACTTGAATTCGACGCGGAATATGGGGCGGTCAAGCGCGAAGAGAACAAATTAGATTACGACGATTTGGAGCATCTCACCCTCGAACTTTTAAAGGACAGAGAGGTGCTCGGCGAAATCAACGCGAAATATACCTGCGTGTTCGTCGACGAATATCAGGACGTTAACCCCGTGCAGGAGGAAATTATAACCCGAGCGGGCGGGGAGAACGTGTTCCTCGTCGGCGACGTTAAGCAAGCCATCTACGGCTTCCGCGGCAGTAAGTCGCTTTTCTTCGCGGAAAAGTACGACCGCTTCGAAGGGGGCGGCGGAAGCGCGCTGAGACTGTCGAGCAACTTCCGCTCGGCTGACGGAGTGCTCGATTTCGTGAACCCCGTATTTTCGCAAATCATGACCGCGAAAAGCTGCGGCTTCGACTATTCGCGCGGCAGTATTATGCGGGCGGGCGGGGGATATCCCGCGGGCGACGGCAAGACCGAAATTCACGTTTTCGGCAAGGACGAGGAGGAAAAGCGCGAACTCGAAGTCTACTCGGTAAAGTCCGACGGCAAGGAGGTCAGGCACTCGCGCGAGGGGCTCGCCGTGCTCGAAATAGTGAGAAGGGAGCTTCAATCAAAGCACTTCGATTTGAAGTCGGGCGGGTACGTCGACACGCAGGCGGGCGACATCTGCATACTCACCCGCAAGCGCAACAAAAGCGCCGCCGAGATTGTGCGGGCGCTGACCGACGCGGGTTACGGCGTTTCGGGCGCGCAGGAGGCGGACATAACCTCCCGCCCCGAGGTGCGGCAGATGCTCGACATACTTTCTTATATAGACAACGCGCGGCAGGACATACCGCTGACCACCGCGCTTCTATCTCCGATAGGCGGGCTTTCTTGCGACGAGCTTGCGACAATCCGCATTACCGCGAGAAACGGAAAGCTTCCGTTCAGAGACTGCTGTAAAAGATATGCCGAGCTGTTTTCCAACCCCCTTTCGATAAAGCTGAATAAATTTTACGCGCGCATAGAAAGGCTTCGCGCGCTGTCCGAAATTCTGACCGCCGCCGAAATTATCGACAAGATAATGGAGGGCACGGGGTTGGAGGCGGTGTATTCCGCAGAGGGGGGCGCAAAGCTCAAAAACGTGAGAAGGCTCGCCGCCGAGGGCGCGGGGCTCGGCGTTTCTGCGTTTCTTGCGCGGCTGAAAGACGGCTTGGAAATTTCCGCGCCCTCGGCGGCTTCCACGGACAGCATAAAGATTATGACCATGCACGCGAGCAAGGGGCTTGAATTCCCCGTGGTGATAATCGCCGACGTGTGCGCCGCATACCGCGGAAGGGAGCAGAACGAACTGCCCTTCGACGGCGAGTACGGCTTCGCGCCGAAGTATTTCGACAGTGAAAACATGCTTACCTCGACCACGGTTTTAAGGCGGCTTTTCAACGAGCGCACGAAGCGCGAGGAGCTGAAAAACGAGCTCAACCTCTTCTACGTTGCGTGCACACGCGCGATGTGCAATCTGCATGTGATGGCTTCCGAGCTAAAACCTTTCAACCCGCTCGACGCGGAGGAGGCGGGGTGCTACGCCGACTTGTTCGACATGTCGAAATATTCGCCCGAAATTCTGCCGCTCCCCGACGAAATTAAAAAAAGCGGGCGCGCGACCTTGATTTCCTCGCCCGACCCCGAGCTGAAAGAGAGAATACAGTCGAGATTTATGAAGGAGTACGGGCGCGCCGACAGCGTAAATCTGCCCGTCAAAAGCTCGGCTTCGGCGATACTCCGTCTCTCCGAGGACGAGCCTTGCTTCCGCACGCCCGAGCTGTTTTCGGGCGAGGGCGAAACCAACACCGACGCGGGCACGGCGTATCACAGATTTTTGGAACTGTGCGATTTCAAAATCAAAACCGCCGACGAAATCAAAGAGGAACTTCGGGAATTTTTGAATAGCGGGCGCATATCCGCGGCGCAATACGAATTGCTCGACCCCGCGAACCTCTCGGAGATACTGAATATGCCCGTCTTTGCAAACCTTGAAAAAGGCAGACTTTTCAGAGAACAGGAATTCTTGTGCCGCCTACCCGCGAAGGAAATATTCGACACCCCCGCAGACGACGGAGTGCTTTTGCAGGGTGCAATCGACTTGCTCGCCGAAACGAAAGACGGTTATCTGATAATCGACTATAAGTATTCGCGCAAGACCGACGAGCAGTTATTGTCGTCTTATTCGCGCCAACTCGCGCTGTATAAAAAGGCGGTCGCGCTTATAATGCGCGTCGAGGAAAGCAGTATCGGCACGGTAATAGTAAACATATTTAAGAAGCGACAAATTAATTTATTTTAAGCCAAAATATCCGTCCTTTTGCATTGAAAGGACGGATATAATTTATTCATATGTCGGATTTTTTTAATAATATTTTCAGCTCGCTCAAAAACATTCCTTTCGACACGCTCATTCTGACCGTGTGGGGTTCGTTCGGGGCGATATTCGTTTTGTCACTCGCACTTTGCATTTTCACGACCAAAATAAAGACGGCGTCAAAGCGCCCCTTTCTGTGTCTGGTAAACGCTTTTACGGCGGTCACGTTAGCGGCGTTTTTGACCGCTAACGAACTTCCTCAGTCGGTGCTCGCGACCGCGCTTTTCTGGTTCGCGGGGTATTTCGCTTACGGCGTTTTGTGCTTCTTCACCCAGCCCGCCCGTCCTCAGCCCGTCGCGCCCGTCGCCATTTCGGCTTTGCCCGCCGCAGTCCCCCAACAGAAAGCGGGGGCGGGCACGGTAATCCGCACCGACACTCCCGCGGCGAAAAGCAGCGTAAGGCTCGAACACGCCATATCGGTCACCGACAAGCTTTTGCAAAAGAACCTCGGCAAGGGCGACAGACAAGAACTTGAAAAGCTTAAAAACACCCTCGCCGTACTCCAAATGAAGGGCACGCTTTCGCCCGCCGAGTCGGATATCCTCAACGATAATTTTAACGCGCTGTTGAAGCTTATGGCTAAATATAATGTTTAGAAGGTTTTTAAGTTCGCCTGCACATATTCCCCGTGCTTTTCCGCTTTTTCAAGGGTTTCGGGGGTGAGCGGCGTGCCCTTTCTTATAATTATTCTGCCGTTTTTCTTGACGTCGCTTTTAAGCACGCGCGCGCTGCTTTTAACTATTACCGCGTCTCCGCAGACGATATCGTCGGCGGAGAATTTTTTTGCGCCCGAATGGGCGAAGAGAAGCACGTTTTTCTCCGCGGTGAAATCGGTCAGTCTGCCGAGGTACGCCCCTTCGCAGTCGAACACGGGCTTGCCGAGTCGAAGAGGCTCGCCCGCCGCGCCCTTTCCGCCGTCGACGTAGACTATCTTTTCCTTGACCGACTTGACGCTGTCCGCGTCGATTGTGAACCTCTTTTCGTTTTCGTCGGCGCAAGTGTAGCTTACGATTTTTCCGCCGCTCACGTTCACCGACAGAACGTAGCCTTTTTTGCCCGCCGTGCTCAGCGTTTCTTTGCCGTATAAAATTGAAACTTTCATTTAATCACCTCACGCTTTATAATACTTTTCTTACAGCCGTGAAATTACACGGTATAATATACGTTTTTGTCGAATTGACAAAAGGGCAATCATAAGCTATAATACGGATACGGAGGAACGCCATGGAACAACTTTTGTTAAAAGCCTGCCAGAACGGACAAAAAGGGGTAGTGCTTGCATTCTTGAAAAAAGAGGGATTGAACGTAAACGCAGTCGATAAGGACGGCTATTCGCCCCTGCATTACGCTTGCCTTAAAGGCTATAAGGACATAGTAAAATTACTTATCGAAAAGGGCGCGGACGCTGGCGCGATAACCAACCGCAGCGCGACGCCCTTACAGCTTGCGTGCGTTTCGGGCAACAAGGAAATAATAAAATTATTGCTCGACGCGGGCGCGGACATCAACGCGACCGACAAGGCGGGCAAGACCCCGCTCGTATACGCGGCGGAGGCGAAGAAAGCCGACGCGGCGAAGTACCTTCTGGAACTCGGCGCGGACGCGAACATTACCGACAACGACGGGCGCAAGGCGCTCGATTACGCGAACGCGTTCGGGCTTGTCCAGCTTATCGAGGTGTTGTCTGTGCCGACGGGCGACAGGGATTCGCACGGCAACACCGCCCTTCATCAGGCTTGTTTCAACGGTCAGTCGGAGGTAGTCAAGGCCATGCTTGCGAAAAACAAAGCCGACATTAACGCGCGCAACGACTACAAGTGCACGCCCCTCTACGCCGCGTGCGAGGAGGACAATCTTCTCATTGCCGAACTTTTAATCGAGGCGGGCGCGGACGTGAACATCAGCGGCCGTTACGGCAATTCGCCCCTGCATATTGCCGCGCGAAACAACAACGAAAAGCTTGTAAACCGCTTGCTTGCAAGCGGCGCGAAGATAAACGAGCGCAACGAGGACGGCGACACCCCGCTAATTATTTCCGCCGAGCACGGGTTTAATTTTATCGTCGGCGCGCTGCTCGAAAAGGGCGCGGATTTTACCTGCGCCGACCAACTCGGGCATACCGCGCTGTACTACGCCTCCGAAAAGGGCTTTAACGACATTGTCGAAAAACTCATTGTAGCGGGGGCGGAAAACTGATGGATATTAAGGAGCTTACTTCTCTGCTCGTCAAGTCGGGCGAGTCGAACATGAACAACAAATATATACCGTGGTGGGACGAGGACCCCGACGGTATGTACAGATACAATATTTTCAAGCAAACGGAAATCGCCGACGCGGAGGCGTGCGTTTCTGCGGCTCAGCCGAACGAGCTGACGGAGCTTTGCGGGGCGCATAAGTACACCCTATTTCACTTGCTCGTCTGGCACAATTTTTACGGCGCGGTCAAGGATATGCTTGAACGGAAAGCCGTAGATCCGAACGTAACCGACGGCAAGGGGCGTGGAATAACCCCGCTGATGCTCGCGTGCAGTCAGGCAAACTTCGAAATGGTAAAGCTTTTGCTTAACTGCGGCGCAGACGAAAAACTGACCGACGCGGACGGAAGGAACTGCTTCCACTATCTGACGGGCTTGCGGACGGGGCTCGTTCAATCGTATCACTGCAAGGAAGCAACCTATAAACAGCGCAGAGAAATTGCGCGGCTTTTGAGCCACGGCATAAACGAGCCCGACAAAGAGGGCAACACTCCTCTCGCCGCCATGCTCGGCGCGGACGACAGCAATATTTCGTTTACCCTCATTGACGAATTTATCTCAAAGGGCGCGGACTGCGGGATAACCGACGGCGACGGCAACACTCTTTTACATACCGCCATTAACAACCGCCATTTCACCGCCGCGCTCCGGCTTATCACCCCCGAAAACGTAAACGCCGAAAACGCCGACGGCGAAACCCCGTTCATGCTCGCTCAACAGAATTACAGCGAGGGGCTGTGTATCGCGTTGAAGGATAAGGGTGCGGTCGGCGAAGTTTCGATATCTAACCTCAAAAATTCAGCCTCCAACGCCTTTGCGTACGGCAACGAAATCGACGGGCTGGGCATTGCGCTTTACCTCGCCGAAAAGCTGATAAAATCTGCGGACACCGACGACGATGACGAAATGTACGACGTTGCGGAGCTGTTTTTCAACGCGCTGAACTCGGACGAAAACTGCACCGTGCTCGACATGTGCAAAGCCGCGGGAATCGACTTCACCGAGACGTACGCGCACAGCGGAACGGGCTGGTGTCTCAGGGATAAATGCTTTACGCCCCGCGCAGGGGTCAAGGCGATTGAAAAGCTCGCCGCGCTCGGGGTCGACTTGAACGAGGCGGTGGTCAACGGCAAAACTCCCGCAAACATAGTCGCAAGCCAGAACCGCCCCAACCTTTTCGGAAACGAAAAATTCACCTACTTCGAGGACGCGGTGAAGTATTTCTCGCCCGAGAGTATGACGGCGCTCGACAACCGCGGAACTTCCGCAATGCACACAGCGGCGTTTATGAATCACGCCGATATGCTGAAAGGGATGATAGAAGCGGGCGCGGATATAAACGTAACGCAGGACGCCCCCGCGAACGCGGGCGAAACGCCCTTGCACGTCGCTTGCCGCCGCGGCAACAAGGAGGTTGTCAAGCTTTTGGTTGAAAAGGGCGCGGACGAGAGTATATGCAACGTCAACGGCGAAGCGCCCGCTCATATGCCGTTCATAGAAAAAATCGGATATAACGAGCGCGCGGAGAACTACGCCGAAATGCTTCGGCACCTCAAAAATATCGACGTTCAGAGAAACGACGGCAAGACGCCGTTAATGCTTTTACAGCGCCAGCCCATAGGCATAATAAGCGCCGTGCAGAGTATATTTTTGGAGAAGGGCGCGCAGCTGAACAAGAAAGACAACGCGGGCAGCACCGCGCTGATTACGGCTACGCGCGAGCACTGCTATAAGGATACCGTAAAGGAGCTTGTGCGGGCGGGCGCGGACGTGAACGCGGCTGATAACACGGGCAGAACCCCGTTGCACTACGCGTTGAAATACGGCTCGCAAGACGTGGCGCGGTTTCTTATTAAAAAAGGCGCGGACTACAACCGCGCGGACAACGACGGAATTACTCCCGTGCAGCTCGCGGCTGAAAACGGCTGCGACGCGGTTTTGGAATTAATGATTTAAAAAAGCGCCGCCGCGCAAGA
>CAJTOY010000009.1 GCA_910578195.1 uncultured Christensenella sp.
CGCAATTGCGCGGGCGCCCCTTTGAATTATATGGAATGTCTTTCTTTTACGAGTTGAATATGGCGGATAATATCCTCGACCGTGCGTTCGGGCGATTTAAGCCTTTCTTCAACCTCCGCTATCTGCCTGTCCAGCTCGGCGAGCTGTTTTGTCTTGCTTGAATAACTTGTTATAAGTTCTACCTTCATAGTGTTTCCTCCGTTTCGCACTGTCTAAATTTGTACTTTCATATTAACATATAAAAACGAAGAAAACAAAAAATTTTACGAAATAATTTCGTGTTCGCCAATCTTAGAACATTTTCGACAACCTTCGACAAACCTTAGGTTCGACGACGTTTCTCAATCGCGAACTTTAAGCCGACTTACCGCCAATCAAACGGGACGGCGCATATTAATAGCCAAACCCCACACCGACTTACCGCTAATCAGGCGTTAATAAAACGTAACTATCTGCTCCTCGGGCGGTTCGGCGCGTTCGAGCTTTTCGGCAACGAAAACGGGTCCCTCCGAGTGGTAAACAGAATTGTATTCGTAGACGATTTTCGCCGTGACGGTCAGCCAGTCGCGCGTTTTGATATCGGTCAGAAGCTTGTTGGTCTTGACCGCGAAACCGTCGTAAGCGATATCCGCCTCGCAACAAGTCATTATATGTCTGCCGAGCACGATATAACCCGCGGGCACCTTTTTGGAAGTCGCCGCCATGCCCTTGAAGCGGACGGTCTTGCCGACGTAGCTTTTTCCCTTTTCCGCCATATCGCGGTAAAACCACGCGAAATCTCTGTCCTCGATTTCGATAACGGGCGCGTTCACGTCGAACGGAAGCGGGTCCTCTATCTCGTCGAACTCGGGCTTGCCGCCGAGGTAGTCGTAAACAATGTCGGGGCGGCGGGAAATTCCGCGCACGATTTTATGGAACTCCATTTTGTCAAATTCGCCCTTGAAGCGGTTGAACACGACCATTTGCGTCATTTGCACCTTGTCGAAAACGAGCTGACGCATATTTTTATTGTAGTTTAAAAAGGTGTTCGCGTCGAAAAAGGTCATCATCTGGTTAATGACCCAGCTTTCGGGCATGGCGTCGAAAAACTGTTGCAACAGCCACGCGCCGTTGTATTCCACGACAACCCGCTGCGCGCCGTACTTTTCTGTAAGCCGTTCGAGGTTTTCCAAAGTAAGCTCGTCCGCGCTTTCGAGCGTCGCAACCGCGACGTCGCGCACAGCGAACCTTTCGGGCGCGTACTCTTCCACGCCCTCCTCGCACAACAGAAGAAGGGTGCGCTCGCCGTTTTCCATGCGCTCGTCTTCGAGCGTTTCCTGTATGAATTTTGTCTTACCCGCTTCCAGAAAGCCCAGAAACAGATATACCGATACTTCTTCCATTATACACCAAACAATTCTTCGAGCTTGCCGCCGTCTATTTTCGAGCCGATTACGCACAGTCTGCCCGCGCACGCCGCCGCGCCCGGGCGCACGTTGATTTCGCCGGGGATATAGTCGAAGTGCAGCCAGCCGTTTTCCGCGGGCACGACGCCCTTCGCGCGGAGTACCATGCCGAAGCTTTCGATATCCGAAAGCCTGGACAGCATTTCTTTCAGCCCGCCTTCGGTAAACTTTTTGCCCGTTTCGACCCCCCAGCTTGCGAATACTTCGTCCGCGTGGTGGTGATGTTCATGGTCGTGGTGACAGCACTCTCCGTCGTGGTGGTGATGTTCATGGTCGTGGTGACAGCACTCTCCGTCGTGGTGGTGATGTTCATGGTCGTGGTGACAGCACTCTCCGTCGTGGCGGTGATGCTCGTGGTCGTGGTGACAGCACTCTCCGTCATGATGGTGATGCTCGTGGTCGTGATGGCAATGCTTTTCTTCCTCGATCAGCTGTTCGATATCGTTGCCCAAGGTATGACCGGCTTCCATTGCGGCGAGTATTTTCTTGCCGTCGAGCACGTCCCAGGGGGTAGTCACGACAGCCTCGCACGAGCTGCGCTTTTTAACGAGCTTGACCGCCTCGTCCAGCTTGTCCGCGCTTACCTTGTCGACATGGCTGAACACAATGCACGCCGCGGTTTCAATCTGGTCGTTGAAAAATTCGCCGAAGTTTTTCATGTACATTTTGCACTTCGCCGCGTCCACGACCGCGGTATAGGAATTTATTTTGCAGTCGGGCAAACCCGCGCTTTCGACCGCGCGGATAACGTCGGACAGCTTGCCCACGCCCGACGGCTCGATTATAATTCTGTCGGGGCGGTAGGTTTCGTAGACCTCTTTAAGCGCCTTTGAAAAATCGCCGACAAGCGAACAGCAGATACAGCCCGAGTTGAGCTCGTTAATCTTCACGCCCGCCTCCGCGAGGAAAGCGCCGTCCACACCTATTTCGCCGAACTCGTTTTCAATCAGGACGAGCTTTTCGCCGACGAACGCTTCTTTAATAAGCTTTTTAATCAAAGTGGTTTTGCCCGCGCCGAGAAAACCCGAAACAATATCGATTTTAGCCATAGTTACACCTTCTTGTATTTTTTATCTGTATTTATTATAAACGCTTTGTCGAAACGTCAAACAAGCCCGCGGCAACGCCGCGGGCTTTAAATTTAATAAGTAAGCTTTCTGAACGAACCGTCCTCTTTATGAATGACGATGCGCCCCTCCCGATTGCCCGCGACCGACTTCGCGTAATCGATTGCCTCCGCCTGTGTCCAGAAAAGCTTCAACGCCTTGGAATCGCCCTCAGCCTTGACCTGCCACTTCCTCAAAAGTTTGCGGTAGGAAATGTGGTAAACTCTGTCGGGCTCGACGGGTTTTACTGTCTTTTTCTCTTTCGCTTTTTTCTGAGCCATAATTCTTTCCTTCTATTTTTACTTACTATTAAAAATATACGCCGGACGGAAAATTATTGTGCGGCGTTGCGGATAACCTTGCCGTCTGTCAAAACTATCATTTTAATCGCCGCGGGCGAGAAATCGTCCGCCTCGACGGTAAGCGCCTTGTGCAGTGTGCCGCGCGCAAGCACCTTTATGTAAGTGACCTTTTTGCCGATTTCGGGGATACGCTTTTTCATTTCGTCCAGCGTCACCCTCTCCCCGCTTTCGAAGTATCTGCCGAGAGTGTCGATATTGACGACCGCCTTTTTGGTTTTATCCGAACGCTTACGGCTGACCTCGACCAGATTTTCCGCCTCTTCGTCGGAAATTCTCTCCTCCGCCTCGGCGACGCTCACGCCGACGGGCTCGGGTTCGGGCTCGGGTTCGGGCTCGGGTTCGGGCTCGACGACAGTCGCGGCGATTTCCTCTTCCGCCTCGACGGCGTTTTCGGGCAGCTCCTCAATGGGAACGGCGATAACGCCGACCTCGGCGTCGGTTGACGCCTCCTCCCATTTAAGCAGCTTGACAAGCCCTCTTTCGACAAGCGGTTCAAGCTCCTCGTACGGATACTGCGCGGCGTAGTTTTCGCTCTGCTCCGCACCCGCTTCGAGCTCGTTCGCCGCCATTACGTCGGCTATGAGCTGTTTTGCATAGCGGCAGCGTCTGTCGTTTTTGATTTTATAGAGAGTGGGCACGCCCGCGTTGGTCGCGACGTGCGAAACGTCGTCAATCTTGTATTTTGTGTCGGCATAATCCGCGGGGTCGAGCGCGAAATAGACGTAAAGCGACTTGCCGCGCAGCGCGAGCTTTACAAGCAGTTTTCTGCCGCGGCGGAAGGTTTCGTACCGCCAGCTTACGCGGTTTGAAAGCTTGTAGCGCATGAGCTCGTTTTTAATCTCGGTATAATAATTTTTGACCGTGTCGTCCGACTGAATCAACTTCGCCGTATAGCTTCTGTTGTAGCGCACCTTAACGAACACCTTCCCCTCGGGCGCGGCGCGGCGCACGATTATCGGCGCGGGCTTGGCGACCTCTCTCACGGGCTCGACAATTTCTGCCTCGGCAACGGGCGCGGGCTCCTCTTCTTTTACGGGTTCGACGACTGCTTTCACGGGCTCGACAATTTCAGCCTCGGCAACGGGCGCGGCCCCCTCTTCTTTTATGGGTTCGGGTTCGACGACGGGTTCGGCTGTTTCCGCCTCAACGACGGGCGCGGGGTCCTCTTCTTTTACGAGCTCGGGCTCGCCGACGGGCTCTTCGTCAACCGCAACTTCCGCCGCGGCGACCTCCTCGTCCTCGACCTTGCGGCGTTTGAGCAAAACAATGCAGATAGCCGCGCCGACCACCGCGACGACGCCTATCAGAACAAGCGCAAGGATAGGTAACCACCATGTCGCATTTAAAGCAAATATCATTCCGAGCCTCCTTAAAAGTGAATTATCCACACTATACATTAGTATAGTAACACATAAAAGTGTTACGGTCAATACCTAAAATTGTAAAATTCATACAAATTTCACAAGCGAGGGCGCGGGCGGTAAAAGCCGCCCGCGCCCTTAAAGCACTTTATTTCTTGCCCGAAAAGCCGTTTACACCCTCTTTCAAACGCGCCAGACCGTCCAGCAGCCGAACGCGCGGGCAGGCTACGTTTATCCGCACGAAAAAATGTCCGTTGCCGCGGTACTGATTGCCCGCCGTTATGAAAAGCCCCGTCTTTTTACGGATATACTCGCACAGTTTTTCCGCGTCGTAGGTCACCGCCGAGCAGTCTATCCACAATAGATAAGTCGCGTCCTGTCCGACAAGCTTTAACTCGGGCAAATCCCTTTCAATGAACTTCGCCGCCGTCCTTCTGTTTTCGGATATGTATTCTCTCAGCTCGTCCAGCCACTCCCCGCCCTTCGTGAACGCCGCGATTGTAGCGGCTACCGCAAACGCGTTGGGTTCGGCAACCTCGTCGCTGTTCAGCCCGCGCACGATTTTGTTCCTCAACCCTTCGTCGGGAATAATCACCGCCGCCGATTGCAGCCCCGCAAGGTTGAACGCCTTGCTCGCCGCAACGCACGTCACGCTTATGCTTTTGCACTCCTCGGAAGCCGAGGCGAACGGCGTATACTCTACGTTCGGCTCGGTCAAATCGCAGTGGATTTCGTCGGATAAAACGGTAACGCCGTACCTTTTGCACAGCGCGCCGATTTTAACAAGCTCGTCCCTCGCCCACACCTTGCCCGCGGGATTGTGCGGATTGCACAAAACGAGCATTGTCGTCAGCGGGTCGGAAAGCTTCGCCTCCAAATCGGCAAAATCAATCGAGTACTTCTCGCCGTCGTATGAAAGCTTGTTTTCGAGAACGCGTCTGCCCGTGTTTTCCACCGAGTGGAAGAAAATGTCGTACACGGGGGTCTGCACGACCACGTTGTCGCCGACGTTGGTTATCCGCTTGACCGCCGAGGTCACCGCGGGAATTACGCCCGTGCAAAAGCACAGCCATTCTTCTTTGACCTCGAAGTTGTGGCGCCTCGTCCACCAGCCCGCAACCGCTTTATACCATTCGTCGGGCACAATCTGATAGCCGTAAATCCCGCTTTTCGCGCGGGCTATGACCGCGTCCGCAATCTCGGGCGCGGTTTTAAAGTCCATATCCGCAACCCACATGGGCAGTTCGTTTTCGCCCACGTCCCACTTCAAGGAATTTGTGTTTCTTCTGTCCGTAAGCTCGTCGAAATTGTACTTCATGCCGCCTCCGTACAGATAATGACCGTCTTTTCGGGGTCGACCTTGTCGGGCTCGATTATCAGTTCGCCTATGCGTCCCGCGCGGATTATTCCGCCCGAGGGGTTCAACACGCTGTCCACTCCCCCGCAAATGTCGGCGTCGACCGTCGAATACTCGAAAGCGAGCGTGGTATTTACAAGCTTGCAATTGACGAGCTTTAAATTTTTTATGTAGCACATACCTTGCAGACTTTCGATAGTGCAGTTAATAAGCGTCAGATTTTCGGCGTTCCAGCCGAGGTATTCGCCCGAAATGTACGAGTCGTAAACGGTCACGTTTTTGCTGTTCCAGAACGCGTCCTTGGTGTTTATCTCGGCGTTTCTTATCACGAGATTTTTCACGCCGTCGAAACAGTAGCCGCCCGTAAGACGGAAATTTTCGCACACGATATTTTCGGAGTTTAGCGCAAAATATGCGCCCTTTGCCGTCACGTTTTTCAAGGTGATATTCTTGCAGTGCCAGAAAGTTTCCTCGGCGTTCGGGATATCGGCGTTTTCGACGGTAACCCCGTCGACGCGGCGGAAGGTCTTGGGCGCGGCGATAAGCCCGCCCTTGATTTGGATATTATCGGTGTACCATATGCCAGCGCGCGCGTCCTCGGTAAGCGTGCAGTTTTCAAGCTTCAAATTCTTCGAATACCAAAGGGGGTACTTCCACTTGAAGGCGCAATTTTCAAGCGCGATATCCGCGCTTTCTTTGAGGGGGGATTCTCCTTCCTCGAACGTGCTGTCCGCAATGAAAAGGTTTTTGCCCTGAAACAAAGCGCGCTCGCCCGTGAAGGTCTGATTTTTTAATTGGGTAGGTTTCATAATTTAATGAATTATACCACTTCCCCGCAGAGAAAGCAACAATTTTAAAAGCTTACGCTGATTTCCAGATAATCCCCGTTGATTGCCGCAGAAATTTTTCCGCCGATACGCTCGCAGATGATTTTCGCTATCGACAGCCCCAGCCCCGTCGAGTTTTTGCCGTTGTTGACCGTGTAAAATCTGTCGAACAGCCGATTTACGTCGATTGCGTCGACGTCTTCGGCAACGTTCGAAAACGTGATTTTTCTGTCAACCGCCATCACCTTGAAATCGCCCGCCGAATATTTCAAAGCGTTGCTTATAATATTCGAAAACATGCGCGAAAGCTCGGTTTTGTCGGCGACGACCGTGAACGGAAAGGCGCATATTTCGGGCGTGATATCCTTCGCGCAGAACGCCTCGTAAAAGTCGGCGAGGCACTCCTTCAACACCGCCGCCGCGTCCAGCGCCTCGGCGGCGGTCGGCTTGTTGTCCAGAGTCACCGAGTAGACGAACAGCTCCTCGGAAAGCTTTGAAAGGGTATTCGTCCGCTCGCGAATCACAGCGAGGTATTTTTCCCTTGTCCCTTTGTCGGTTTCGGTTTCGAGCAAGTCGAGATACCCGCCTATCGCGGTGAGAGGAGTGCGCAGGTCGTGCGCGGCGTTCGTCAGCGCCGTCTTTACCTCTCTGTCGCCGTTGTAATATTTCAGCTCCTTTTCGCGCAGCTCGGCAAGCCGCACGTTCAGCTCGGCGGCGAGCTTTTTGTTCGAACGCCCGCCCGAAACTGAAATCAGCTTATTTGTATCGCCCCCGATAATTTCGGGAAGCTGGCGCCGAATTTCTTCCGCTCCGAGTCTAAAAACAATCAGTTTGAAAGCGAGAAATACGACGGCAACGAAAAGCAAACACGAAATTATCAAAAGGGCGACGTTCATTTTATTACCTTCTTATTTGAGATTTTGTCTGTTGAAAATTACCAGCCCCGCGGCGGTGAAACCGCCGAAAAGCACGAACGAGCTTACGGCAATCTGCCACTTCGACATCAAGTCGCTGCCGAGCACGGTCAGATGCCCCGAGGGGAAGAGGTTTACAAGCACCTTAAAGAACGCGAGCACCCCTTCGCTTTTTCTGTACGGGTTGGGCACTGTTGTGGTTATTATTTCGCCGAATTCGTCCACGCTCGTTTCGACCCAGGTCGCGGGCGCGTTGATTTCCGAAACGAGGTAGGTCGCAAGCAAAGCCATTACGAACATGAGCGCAAACGAAATTATAAGGGTCGCGGGCGTGTTCCTCACCGTCATAGCAAGCGCGGTGAAAATTGACGAATATACCAGCAGAATTAGCACGCCGAGGAAGAAAATACTTGCAAGCTCCTCGGGTTTGAGCCAGAACTCGCCCAAAAGGGGCATGGTCACGGGGTAGAATATCAGCATGGACACGACGTCGATACTCAGCGCGACGGTTATCACCGTGACAAGGTTTGCAAGGTATACCTCCGCGCGGGTGTGCCCGATAATAAGCTTGTTGCGGATTGTTCCGCCCGAGTAGTCCGCCCCGATATACAGACAGCACACGGCGGCGAGCAGTACCGCCGTTTCCACCGAGCAAGCGGTGTATTTGAAAATCATGTCGGGCGAACCCATGGCGCCGGGGCTAAGCGTTGCGAGCTTGGCGTTTATCGTCAAAAACACCATCGTGACGGCTTGAATTGCGAGCACGATATAAAAGGATTTGCTTTTTATAAGCCTTAAAATATTCGAACGCAGAAGCCTAACCATTTATATCACCTCCCAAAAGGTTGATATAGTAGGCTTCGAGGTCCTCGTCCCGCTCGGTCGCGTGGATTATCTTCACGCCGTGCAGTTTTAATATACTGCCTATTTCCGAAAAGTCGATTTCGCCGTAAATGTCCGCTTTGTCGTCCGCAGTCAGACGGTAGTCCAGCTTTAAGTAGTCGAGCGCGGGCGCAAGCGCCGTCGGGTTGTCGACGGTTATCGAAAGGCACTTGCGGCAAGCTTGTTTCAGCTCCTCCGCGCTGATTTCCTTCAATATTTCGCCCTTGTGCACAAAGCCGTAGTGGGTAGCAATCTTCGACAGTTCGCCGAGGATATGGCTCGACACCAAAAAGGTTATGTTCTTTTCGCGGTTGAGCTTTAAGATAAGCTCGCGGATTTCGACAATGCCCTGCGGGTCGAGCCCGTTGACGGGCTCGTCTAAAACGATAAAGTCGGGGTCGCCCGCGAGCGCGAGCGCAATGCCCAGCCTCTGCTTCATACCGAGGGAAAAATGCCCCGCCTTCTTTTTGCCCGTGTCGTCCAGACGGACGAGCTTCAAAAGCTCGTCAATGCCGTCGAACGTCGGCTTGCCGAGTAAGACGTACTGCTGTTTCAGATTTTCGTACGCCGTCATGCCCCCGTAAATTGACGGGGTTTCGACCACCCCTCCCATGCGTTGGCGCGCCCTGTTTATTCCCCGCGAATCAAAGCTTTCGCCGTACAGCGAATAGCTGCCCGCGGTGGGCTTCTGCAAACCGCAGATAATGCGGATTAAAGTCGTTTTGCCCGCGCCGTTTTTGCCGATAAAACCGTAAATCGCGCCCTTCGGCACATGCATGGTCAGCCCGTTGAGGGCGCGGAAATTGCGGTAGCTTTTAACGAGGTAATCGGTTTCCAGACAATATTCCATAAAATTGACTCCTTTGATTTTTATAAGCATTTTACCGCGCGCAAATCAAGGATTTTACAATAATACTTCAAGAAAACGTCAAGATTTCAGTTTATATCCTATTCCCCAAATCGCCTCGATATAGTCCTTGCCGCCCGCAGTTTTCAGTTTCTGCCGCAGGTTGCCTACGTGCGTGCGCAGAGAATTTTCCTCGCAGTCGGGGGTTTTACTCTCTATCTCGGACATTATCCGCTCCTTCGTGACGGGCTTGCCCTTACTCTTTAAAAGGGTTAAAAGTATCGCGTATTCGGTCTTTGTCAGCTTGACCGGCTTCCCGCCCGCCGTCACCGTGAAGTCGTTGACGTTCAGGGTTATGTCGTCATAAGTAAGCTCGCCCCCGCACGCGCCGCTTCTAAGCTGTACGCTTATTCTCGCGAGAAGTTCGTTCGTGTCGAAGGGTTTTGTTATATAGTCCGCGGCGCCGCTCAAAAGCATTGCCACCTTGTCCTCGACGCCGACCTTGGCGCTGACCACGATAACGGGAATACTTTTAATGTACGGCAAAAGCGCCTCGCCGCAAATTCCCGGAAGCATTAAATCGAGCAAAATCAAGTCGGGCGGGCACGCCGAAATTACCGCCAGCGCCTCTGCGCCCGAGGTCGCCCGAAGGGGCTCGTAGCCGTTTTTGTTTAAAAGTTCTTCAAGCATTTCCCCTATCGAGGGGTCGTCGTCCACAATAAGAATTTTTTTCATAGCCGTTTAATTAAGCGCGGCGTAACGCCGCGCTTTCGTTAAATTTATTTTGTGCCGAACAGTCTGTCGCCCGCGTCGCCTAAGCCGGGGAGAATGTAGCAGTGTTCGTTCAGCCCTCTGTCGAGGGTGGAGATATACACTGGGATTTCGGGGTAAGCCTCCGCAACCGTCTTTACGCCCTCGGGCGCGGCGATTATCGACATTACCTTGATTTTCCTGCACCCGCGCTTTTTCAGCGCCGCGAGCGCGTCGCAAATCGACCCGCCCGTCGCAAGCATGGGGTCGACGAGGAACACCGTCTTGTTTTCGATGCCGTCGGGCAGCTTGCAATAGTACTCCTGCGGCTGCATGGTTTCTTCGTCGCGGTACATGCCTATGTGTCCCACTCTCGCGGTCGGAAAAACCTTGTGCACGCCGTTTACCATGCCCAGCCCCGCGCGCAGAATGGGCACGATGGCAATGCTTTCCTCGGGCACCTTGTACTGCGTTGTGGTTTCGAGCGGGGTTTGCACCTCTACGGGCACGAGCTCGACGTCGCGCATACTCTCGTAAGTCATCATGGTTGTTATTTCCTCGACAAGCTCGCGGAATTCCTTCATGCCCGTGTTTTTGTCGCGGAGAATTGCGATTTTATGCTTAATGAGCGGGTGGTCGAAAACGAAAACATTACTGTACTTCTTCATTGACCGCCTCCTCCTTGACCTCTTCCTTAACCTCTTCTTCGACCTCTTCGGAAGCAACCTCCTCCGCGGGGGTCTTGTCCTTTCTCTTTATATTGACAAGCAAGTTGGTAAGAATACCGAGGATAAGCGCGCATGCGACTTCGGTTACTGTCACCGCGCCGATATTGAGCACCATTCCGCCGACGCCCGCAATCAGAATTACGGAGACGACGAACAGATTTTTGTTTTCGTTCAAATCAACCTTTTGAAGCATTTTAAGTCCCGATACCGCAATGAAGCCGTAAAGCGCCACGCATACGCCGCCCATAACGCACTTGGGTATGCTGGATAAGAACAGCGTGAACGGCGCGAGGAACGCGCTGACAATCGCCATTGCCGCGGTTACGAGTATGGTTACGACAGAAGCGTTGCCCGAAATGGCTACGCAGCCGACCGACTCGCCGTAGGTAGTGTTGGGGCAGCCGCCGAAGAACGCGCCCGCAATCGAGCCGACGCCGTCGCCCAAAAGGGTGCGGTGAAGTCCGGGGTCCTTTAAAAGGTCGGTTTCGATTATAGAGGAAATGTTTTTGTGGTCTGCGATGTGCTCGGCGAAAACCACGAACGCGACGGGGATATACGCCACCGCGATAGTGCCGATATACGCGCCGATAGTGCCCGCTTCGCCGGGGTTATAGCCGCCTCCGAACACGTCGAACGCCGTGAGGAAAGCAAAGTTGGGATACCACGCCTCGGCGGTGCCGAGGGTCGAAAACGGCGAGAAATCTATTACGCGCAGACACTCCGCGCCCTCGATATAGCTGAAACCGGTGAAGATTGCCGCCACCGCATAACCCGAAAGTATGCCGATTATAAACGGTATCATTTTCAGAAGCTTTTTGCCGTATACCGAGCAGACGACCGTAACGCCGAGGGTAACGAGCCCGCATAAAAGCGCAATGAACGTGTTCGCGTAGGTATAGGTCACTTCTTCTTCGACGAGATGCCCGCCGACGATTTCGCCGCCCTGAATTATGGGTTTTAAAACTTCTTCGATAACGGTATAGGTCGCGCTGCCCGACATTAAATCGCCGATTGCGTTGCCCGCAAGCGAAAGTCCGATAATGGCGACCGTGGGGCCGATTACGACCGCGGGCATGATTTTGTCAATCCATTTCGTACCCGCGAACTTGACCGCGATTGCAATTATAACGTAGACGAGCCCAGCAAACAGCGCGCCCAAAAGCAAGCCGAGATAGCCGAGCGACATGGAAGCGCCGCCCGCGAACGCCGCCGACATACTGCCGAGGAACGCGAACGAGCTGCCGAGGAACACGGGGCTTTTGAACCGCGTGAACGCGAGGTAGACTATCGTACCCACGCCCGCGCCGAACAGCGCCGCCGAGGGCTGCATGCCGTTGCCGATAATCATGGGCACGGCTATCGTCGCCGCAAGGATAGCCAGAAGCTGTTGCAGCGAAAAGAGAATTGTCTGCCCCCACTTGGGAACGTCTTTTACACCGTAAATCATTTTCATTTGTAGTGTCTCCTTTTTTTCACTTGTTTTAATATACCATACTATTTTGCATTTTGCAATAATTTTTTAAAAGAGTCTTTCCGCCATTGCGAGCGCAGCGCGGCAATCCGGTCACTATCCCGTCATTATTGTCTTTTGCAAAACAGACAGCCTCGGGAAAATCCGTGGCTGTCTTGCCTGAAAATTATTCTTTTCTCTTTCTGAGAACAACAACTACCGCGATACCCGCGATAACCGCAACGCCGATTACGGCGCACATAATTATTATTACGGTCGTGTGATCCTTATTCTTCTCGGGCTCGGGATCGGGTGTAGGATCGGGAGTGGGCTCGGGATCGGGAGTAGGATCGGGAGTGGGCTCGGGATCGGGAGTAGGATCGGGAGTAGGATCGGGCTCGGGAGCCACGATTTCGATATGGTCGGGGGTATCGATAACCTCGCCAACCTTCTCCGTGGACTCGTCGGTGCCCATTACAACCGTCGCGGGAGTAACGATATTGTTCTCCTTGACGTGCTGAACCGCCTCGTTCGCGATATACTTAATCTCGACCTGGTTGTCGTCCGCAAGGTCCGCATAGCTTACGGTGAACTTGCCGTCGACAATCTTGTCGGTTACCAGCTGTCCGTTGAGGGTTACCGAATAAATCTGGTATCCCTTGTCAGGGTTAACGGTATAGGTATAGCTTCCGCCCTCTTTGAGCACCTGAATCTGGCCGTCGGCTGCGCTGAGCTTGCCGCCGCTTCCGTTAATGCTTGCAACAACAGTCTTATCGGTTACTTTCGCCGCGTCTACGGGAACTACCATGTACGGCGAGAAGCTGGTTACGGTTGCAACGATACCGAGCTTGGTAACGACGCAGGGAACTTCTTCGATAATGTAAGTGTCTGTCTCTTTGATATGCTTGCGGTGATACAGCTTGAATCTGACGCCCTCGTCGTCGGGACCGTAGCCCTCGGGGAAGCCGAGCATTATCTTGACGTAGCTGCCGTCGGGAATTACGGGATACTTGTTACAGATTTGAAGCCTGATATCGTAGGTCTCGCTCTTGGCAAGCTCCTCTTTGCTGACAACGTTGTCGTCTTTGCCGAGGATTTCGTCCTTCATGTTGTTTAAAGTGGTATCTTTATCATCAAACTTTTCCGCAACGAGCATCATCTGGCTTCTCTCGCCCTCGGAGAACGAGCTGGTGCCGTCCTCTTTGAGGAAGTTGTTTGCCGAAAGGTCGGAGTTGTCTGCAAGCACGGGCTGCGCGCAGCTTTCAATCCAGAGTCTGCCGTCGTAGTTGAAGCGTGCGGGGCACGCGAGATAAAGTCTGCTGAACGTGAAGTAAGGTGCGTTGGGAGCCTTGTTGGAGAATTCCTCTTTTCGGTCTATAACGTTGCCTTCTTCGTCTTTGATTATTCTCGTAACTATTTTCGCCGAGCCGACGTTGCCGAAGTAGAAGTGATAACCTTCGCGGTTGTGCTCGTACATAAGGCTTGCGCCGAACTTAAATCTAAGCGTGTTGGGAATGAGCGTGGAGTCGCCCGAATTTTTCGGTCTTTCAATAATCTCTACCATATCTCCGGCAGCGTTGACGGGATAGAACTTAGCATACTTCTTTGCGTTGGGGTGAGCCGACTCGAAGGTAACCGTTATGGGCTTATTCTCGTCGAGCTTGCGCAAAGGCTCGTCAAAAGTAACTTCGATGATCGGAGCGACACTCTGGTACATTACGCCGTCTCTGCCCATATTGTCGTATATGGTCTGTTCTTCGCCGAAATTGGGATCAGAACTCTGAACGTAAGGCGCGGGGGTATAGGTGCCGTAGGTTTCGTTTACTTTCGTATCGCTTATCTCAACGGGCTGGCTTTTGTCAAGGTGTTCGTTTGTATAGCTGATGGGGAAAGTCATTCCGTTGTATTCGGGGAAAGTTTCGGACTGTATAGGCTCCGACTCTATGTCGGGAACAGCGTCGTATACCGCGAACTGCATATAGTATACCGCCGTATTTTCATAAAAGACCGTCTCGGTACCGTTGTCGTCCATATAGCCTTCGGTAGTGGCAATTATGCCCAGATAGTCGTACATCGGCGCTATCGCTACCCATTCATACCATTTTATCTGACCTTTGCTGTAAGTCGCGTAACGGTAAACAAGATAAAGTCCGTCCTCTTCGAGCAGTCTCTTCGCACTCTTGCCGTTGTAGCTTACGGTTACGAACGTGTCATTAAGCGCGTTACCGTAATCATCCTTTTCGCCGGTGTCTCTGTAATCGAACGAGAATTGAAGTCCGTCGGTCTCTCCGGTCGCGCCGTAGTTGTGGGCGGAAAGCTCGGGATATTTCAGTTTATATTTCGACGAAGAAATTTCACCGTCGCTGACGTGAATTTTTTCGTCGCGCGTCTTTTGCAATACCGAGTACTTGTTTCTGTTGGGATTCGAATGGTTCCAGGTAACGTCGACCGAGTACCATGCGCCGCCCGTCGCCGCGCGGGAATACGCCGCCGCAGCCTCGGGCGCTTCAAGGTAGACGTAGTTCCACATATGGTAGACGCTGGAAGGGTCATATTCGCCGTACTCGTTCATCTGGTTGCTGTAACCGTTGACGGTAATGCAGGGCACGCCCAGCTTATCCATGATTACTTTATACGCGGTTGAGAAGCCGCCGCAAACCGCTTTGCCCTCTACAAGTCCGCCGTATGAAGTGTTAATGTACGCCGCCGCGATATAGTTTTCGTCATCCTTGTTTTCGTATGCCGCGTAATCGTATTCGATATTTTCGGCAAGGTATTTGTTTACCTCTCTCGCAAGAAACACGTCTCTTGCGGAATAGGTGTCCTCTTCCTGCTTCGCCGTAACGGTTGCGACAATCTCGTCTATTTTCGCGTCGAAGTTCTTGATTGCCTCCGCCACCGCGGGCTGGGTGGTCAGACCGTTGTCGCGGTAAAGGTTAGCCTCGCGGCCGCTGTCTATAAACGCCGAATACACGCCGTTCGTTCTGCCCGCGCTTATGGTCATTTTGTAGAAGTCTATGTAGAAGATTTCGGGGTGGTCGGTCAGGAATGCGTCGCGCGCGGCGCTGAACGCCTTGGGCACGGTGAGATCGCCGTCCTCGACCCAGCCTTTAATCTGGGCGGGGGTTACGATTTTCTCCGTAATGTTGTAATGAACCTTGCCGTCGGCGAAATCGCCCGCCTTGTTCATTTCGTCAAGCGCGCCGTAGAATTTCTTTGCAAGAGGGTAATCGACGTCAACGCCGTTTTCCGTCATGTAAAGATTATCGCCGAAATAGCTTGATGCATTGATTTTACTTTGGTCGTCCGCATGTGCGTAATTGTTGCCGATAAGCGCCGCGCCCGTAACAAGCGTTGCCGCGCATACGGCGGCAAGTCCCGCCATCGCGATTGGTTTAGTTTTTATTTTCATAAAACCTCCAAAAATTGAATTCTTGTTTTCTATTCGTCTGAGGGAAAAGTCCCGCAGTTTGAATTCATTATACATATTTAAAAAATAAAAGCAAGCAAATTTATCATATAATTTTTTTGTGAAAAAACTACTTTTTATTCACAAAAAATCGGTTGAACACCGCCGAAACAAGCCCGCCGAACATACGGCAAAGCACGTTAAAAACGAAAAAAGACGTACCTTTCAGATAGAAAACTTTCTGCATAAACCGCATAAAGTTGAACCGTCTTTTCAGTTTTTTTATATACCTATTATATATAGTGGGCTTTTTTTCGGCTATCGCGCGGGCGCAAAACTCCCCGCTCGCCAGCCCGTACCTCAGCCCCGACAGCGTCAAAGGGTCGCACGCGCCCACCGCGTCGCCCACAAAATACACGTTGGAAAAAATTACCGCTTTTCCCACTCCTATGGGAGTGAACGCGCCCTTCAACCCGCTCGCGTCCGCGTCCGCGCCGAGCTTTGAAAGAAACTCCGCAAATGTTTTGCCGTAGTCCTTTTCGGGGTCGAAAACGTCGGTCAAGCCGACGTTCGCCGTGCCGCCGTAGGCACTCATCCAACCGTAACCGCGCCTTGTTACACCGAAGTGGATTGAAATCTGCTCCTCTTTATCGCACGGAAAGGTGAGCTGCATTGCGATATTTTTCTTTTTGCCGCGCTGATAGCGGCTGCCGTAGCCCACCGCGCCGTCCGCGAAAATCAGACTGCCGTATTTCAGCGTTTGCCCGTCCGAAAGCGTGACCTCGTTTTTTTCGGGGGCGTGCGCCGTTATTTTCGTGTTTTCGAGTATTTCCGCGCCCGCCGCCTTTGCCGTTTCGAAAAACGCGTTGTCCAGCTCGACGCGGTCTATTTTCGCGTTGGTGTACAAAAATTTATTCGTAATGTTCAGGCGGCGCTTAAACTTGTAGACTATATTGAAGTCCCTGATAAGCGAATAACGGCACTTCGATATATCCAGTCCGAGCTTATTATATTCTCTGCCCGTCTTTTCTGTGACGTAGCCCGCGCAGCACTTATAGCGCGGAAATACCGACTTCTCGATTACGAGAATATCATTAACCCCGCGCTTTATAAGATTTAGCGCCGCAGACAGTCCCGACGGACCCGCGCCGACTATGATTACGTTTTTTTCCATATTTCACCGCCATTGTAACACGGCGGCGTTGAAAAGTCAATACTACTTTTCCGAGGGAACGAATTGGTCCTTGCCGACGTAGCAAAGGGGGCACAAAAAGTCCTCGGGCACGTTCTCCCATTTCGTGCCGGGCGCAATCCCGCCCTCGGGGTAGCCCTCATCCTCGTCGTATACCCAGTCGCATACTTCGCAAATATATTTCATAATTTACCTCCTATTTGTTGTTTTTGAAAAAGCTGTAAGGGTGAATGACGTGTTCGCCCTTTATGTCCAAATCGCGCAGTTTGGGGTCCTTGAACACCGTCGCGCTTTGGATAATGTTGTTGCCGTACTTCGCACGGATTTTATCGATTGCCGAATCCAGCCGCTTCTGCTTTTCGTCCTTTGCGATATCGGCGAACATGTCGAGCTGCTCGTTGCCCGTTATGAAATCGGTCACCGACAGCCCGAGCCCGCGCACGTGCTCGTTCCACGGGTAGGCTTCCTTGAAAAGTCCGAACGCGAACCTTGCGATATCGTTCATGTTGTTCGTTGGGTGGGGCAGCTTGCCCTGCTTCTGATAGCCGACAAGCTTGCTGTCGCGCATGTAAAGCTGAACCGTGCGCGCCTTGCTCAGCCCCGCCTCGCGCATGCGCGAGGCGACCGAGTCGGCAAGCAGCCATATCACGATTTCGACGTCGTCCTCGGTTTTAAGGTCGCGGTATACGGTGAGGCTGTTGCCTATCGATTTAATCGCCGCCTCCTCGCCGACCGTGAGCACGGGCGACTCGTCCCTGCCGCGCGCGAAAGTGCGGATATAGCTTCCCCATTTGCCGAGCAGGTCGGTCAGAATTTTTTCGTCGGTCTGCGCAAGCTGTCCTATCGTTTTCACGCCGATGCGGTTTAGCTTTCTTTGCGTTGCTTTGCCGACGTAAAGCAAGTCCTGCACGGGCAAAACCCATACCTTTTCCTTGTAGTTTTCGGGCGTGATTTCGGTCACGGCGTCGGGCTTTTTCATGTCCGAGCCGAGCTTTGCGAAAATCTTGTTCCAGCTCACGCCGATACTTACCGTAAGCCCCGTTTCGGACTTGACGCGCTCCCTGATTTCTTCGGCAATCTCCAAGCCGTTGCCGCACCGCGTCACGTCCAGCCAGCACTCGTCTATGCCGTAGGCTTCTATACGCTCGGTGTAGTCCCCGTAGATTGCGCGCACCTCTTTTGAAGCGGCAAGATACGCCGAAAAATCGGCGGGCACCTCGACGAGCGATTTGCCGCACTTCTGCTTTGCCTCCCAGTACACGTCGCCCGTCTTTACGCCGAGGTTTTTCGCAATCGTGTTTTTGGCGAGAACTATTCCGTGTCTGTCCTCCTTGCTGCCCACAACGACGACGGGCTTATCGCGTATTTCGGGGTTTTTAAGGCACTCGACCGAAGCGTAAAAATTGTTTAAATCGCTGTGAAGTATCGTGCGCATATTTGTAGTATGCGCAAAAAATATTAATAAAAATCGGTCCGAAAACTTTCGGACCGATAATCTGGTGCACCCGGCGAGGCTCGAACTCACAATTATGGCGTCGGAGGCCATTGTTTTATCCGGTTAGACTACGGATGCATTACTTAAAAGTATTCAGTTCGTCGACGTAATAATACCCCGCCGCGGCAAGGAGGGCACAAAGCTCGGCGCGGTCGAGCCCCTCTTCCCCGCACAACTCGTCGAGGGAGGAATACTCGTCGCGCAGTTTCGTGTTTATCACGGACAGTAAAATGTTTGCGTCGGCGGGCAATATCATATCAAGATTATAACACAAATTTTTTTATTTGCAAATTATTAACCGCCGTGCTATAATAATTTTATGGCAAAAACCGTAATTGTGGGAATGAGCGGGGGCGTTGACTCGTCCGCCGCCGCACTGCTTTTGAAGAAGCAGGGTTACAACGTAATAGGGCTGTTCATGCTGAACTGGGAAGAAACCGACGGACGCGGCGCGTGCAACGCCGACGCCGACTTCGCCGACGTTCAGCGCGTTTGCGGCGCGCTCAAAATCCCCTATTACAGCGTCAATTTTTCGAAGCAGTATCAGGACAGAGTTTTCAGTTATTTCCTCTCGGAGTACAAGGCGGGAAGAACCCCCAACCCCGACGTTTTGTGCAACCGCGAAATAAAATTCGGTCCCTTCCGCGAATACGCGCTGAGCATGGGCGCGGACTTCGTCGCGACGGGACACTACTGCGGAATAGACCACTCGGGCGGGCGGCACCGCCTTTTGAAAGCCGCCGACGCGAACAAGGACCAGACTTATTTTCTAAATCAGGTCCGCGAGAAGCAGCTTGACAAAGTGTTGTTCCCGCTCGCCGATTTGCCCAAAAGCGAGGTCAGAAAACTCGCCGAAGAAAACGGGCTTGTGACCGCCGAAAAAAAGGATTCGACGGGGATATGTTTTATCGGCGAGAGGAATTTCAGAAAATTCCTCCAAGGATATATGCCCGCGAAGCCCGGAAAGATAGTCACGCTCGACGGTGAAACGGTGGGCGAGCATATCGGGCTTATGTACTACACGATAGGTCAGCGCAAGGGGCTCGACCTCGGCGGAAAGCGCGGTGAAGAGGGGCGCTGGTTCACCGTTAAAAAGGATTTGGAAAACAATATTTTGTACGTCTCGCACGGCGACGAAGGTCCGCTGTATTCGCGGGCTTGCCGCGTCTCGAATTTGAACTGGATAGGGTATATGCCTCGGTCAAGCTTTGAATGCAGTGCGAAATTCCGCTACCGCCAGCCCGAGCAAGGGGTCAAGGTTACGCTTGAAAACGGCGGGGCGCTCGTCGAATTTGCGGAGCCGCAGCGAGCGGTGACCGAAGGGCAGTACGCGGTATTCTACGACGAGACCGCTTGCCTCGGCGGGGGCGTAATCGAAGAGGTAATTTTTTAAAGAAACCGGTGCGGGTGATTTGGTCACCCGCACCGGTTTTAAATTTAAAATCCTTTTATTATGTCCTCGGTTAATGACTTGCACAGCGCGACGCCGAATTTAACATTGCTGTCGATATCCTCCATCGCCGCGATGCAGTTGAACGTGTGAATGTATCTTACGGGAATTCCCGCGACAATCACGGGCGTTGCGCCGTTGGACGAAACTATATACGCGCCGTTGTTGCCGCCGCCCGAGCGGACAGCCATCTGCACCTTGATGCTTTCCTTTTTCGCGACCTCGCGCGCGTACGCGGTGAACCGCGGCGTGCAAATGACGGTTGCGTCCATATGGCGGAGCATTACGCCCCCTTTGAGCGCGTCCTGAATCATATACGACGGCGCCGAAGTATCGTCCGCGGGACAGCCCTCGAAACAGATTGCCGCGGCGGGTTTTACGCGGTACATCGCCGCGGTAATTCCGCGCTCGCCGACCTCCTCCTGCGAGGATACGAGCCCGACTATGTCGAGGCTAAGCTCCGCGTCCTTCAATTTTTTCAAGGTTTTAAGCATTGCCGCAACGCCGAGTCTGTCGTCAAACGCCTTGCCTTGAAGTATGCCGTGCGCACACTCGAAGGGAGATAAGGGAACCACGGGCGCGCCGACCTCGACGCCGAGCTCCTCGGCTTCCTTGTCGGTCGTAGCGCCGACGTCTATCGTCAGATTGTTATAGCCGAGCGGTGCGTTGCGCTGTTCGGCAGTCATCAAATGGGGAGGCATTGCCGCGATTACCCCGCCGATATATCCCGACGAAGTGCGGATTTGCACCTTTGACGAGGGAAGCGATTTTTCGTTCCAGCCGCCTATGGGAATAAACCTGAGCGTGCCGTCGGGCTTTATCGCCTGCACCATGAATCCGACCTCGTCGGAGTGCGCGTCGAGCAGTACATACGGGCGCGACCCCTTGTTGTACTTCGGGTAAATGTAGAGATTGCGCATGCTGTCCTCTTCGAACGTAGCGAAGTCCTTGCAGTACTCACGCGCGATTGCGACGACCTCGTCCTCGAAGCCAGAAGCGCCGCGCGCTTCGCAAAGTTTTTCAATTAAAGTTAAATCGTTCATATATTCCTCCAAAATTTTATAAACGGCGAAGATGCGAGCAAGACAAGGCGAACGAGCATTTGCGAGGGGCGTTTACCCAAATGTAAACAACCCGAAGCAAAGCGCAGTGCAACGCAGTATTGCGACGCTTATGCGGCGTTTAAGATGCTTTCGCTAATTTGCCGTTTTTAAGCTGTTTCTCTATTTCGTTGCAGGTCTCCGCGAACTCCTCCTCGGTCTCCTCGATTTCTATTCCGTCGAGAATTTCCTGCAAGCGGTATTCGGTGCTTAAATATTTAATGGTCTGGTGACCGATAACCGCGGTAAGTACACCGTTGGTAAGCCCTTGCACCGACGAGTCCACGACGGTGGAAATCGCCGCGCCGAGTATGGGAATTCCCTTTACCACGTTGCCCATAGACTGCACAATCGTATTGCCGAGTTTCATTCCGCCCAGCCCGTAGGCGATAAGCGAGTTTTGAAGCACGCGCGCGAAAATCCTCACAAGCTTGGGGTCGGACGGGCGGAAGCCGTACAAAAACATTATGTCCTTGACGAGCTGGATATTTAGGAACGCGACGAGCAACGCGTCGACTTTGTTGGTCTGGGAAATTGCGGAATACATCGCGGTTTTGACCGAAGTTTTGAGTATCATGTCCTTGGCGTTTTTCTTGACGCACCCCGAATATAGCGCGGTGAGCGAGTCGTTAATGCCCTTTTCGTTGCCCGTCTTTCGCGCGATTGCAAGCTTGCCGACAATCTCGCAATCGTACCAGCCGACCCCGTCGACCTTGTCGGTTACGTCGATTATTTTATCCGCGAGCTCGTGCCGAACCTGACGGTTGTGCTTCTGCGCGGCGCGCGCGGTCTTGGCGTTGACGTTGGTTACGAAGTGGTTGAGTTTGAATATTTTCACTATCGGCACTATGAACAAAAATATGTACAGCAGTACCGACAGCGCGGCGGCGCCCGCGCCCGCGTAAATGTTTATGTTGGCGGGCAGCTCCATTTCGAACACGCGCATGGTGACCGAAAATAGACAGAAAAACAGAAACACGCCTATGCCCGCGATAAACAGCCCGATAAACAGGCGTGCGGCGCGCAGGTTTTCGCGCTTGGAAAATTTCTGTTCGTATTCGTAAATTGTCATTTTTCCGTTCTCTTCGGGAACGGCGGTTTTATTCTTTTTCATTATTTTGCCTTCTTTTTGCGGGTTATCACCGACCGCTTTACCGAGTAGAACAGCGACGACGCGAAGTTCTTTGCGTCAAATCCGTCTGCCCATTCGGGGGCGGCGAGGAATTCCGTCTTTTTATCGAGTTTTTTCGAAAGCCCCATAATCATGCAGTAGGGCAGTATATCGAGATAGTAGTCGGGGTTTTCTTCGAGCATGGTTTCCATTTCGGAAACCTGCGCGAGCTTCAAAAATTTTTTAAAGCCGAGCATTCTGCCGTACATGGCTTGCGCCTCGTCGGTGCGCTTCGCGATAATCCGCGGCAGAACGTACAGACAGATAATTATCCACAAGACCGAAATCGGCGTCAGATGTATGTAATCGTAAACGGGCATATAGTGCGACGACACTATAAAGTAAAACATAAGCGCGACGGGGAATATCGTAACCGACACGATAAGCGAGGTTATTCTGTACACGTTATTTTTGTTTATGGTTTTAGATTCCCTGCCCGCCGAAATTATCGTGTTCGTTTTACCAACCACAAGCGCCAGCCCGCCGACGACGAAAATGAGCGCAAGCGCGAAAGCGAAATCGTCCGCTATCATTATAAAATACGCAAAAGATATAATCAGCGTCAAAAGCGATGAAAACATAACCATGACCTTCGCCGTTTCGACGCCCCTCGCGTGGGTCACGGGTTCGCCGAACTCGTCAATGAGCTTGGTCGCGGCGTAGCGGATATCTCCGCACCTCTCTTTATATTCCTTCCCGCGCATTTTACGCGAGCAGTACTCGCCGTCAACAAACAACTCTTTGAAATAGCCGTATTCCGCAACGGGTCTGCCCTCGGGCAGTTCCTTTATTTTTGTGAGTATCAAATCTTTTTTACCGTCTTTTTTAATCTTGATACAGCCGAGGCTCGCCCAGCGCAAAATCAAAGTGCTTAAATCCTTCCGCCTTGCGTAGCCGTGCCAGAACGCCGAAAACTGAATCGGGTTTAAAATGGGCGGGCCGTACTCGACGGGGGCGAGCGGTCGCCGGGCGCGGAAAATCAGCGTTAAAATTATCCCGAGCAGCATTACCGCGGCCGCCGCGCCGACAAACCACCAATAAAAGGAAAAGTAAGTAGCGGAGGTTTTGAACGTGCCCGCGGGAAGCATTACCCGCACGGCGTAACTGCCGGAGCCCTTGACGGGCACCTCGAAGGCGAGCGAGTTTCCCGACGCGGTCAGCCCGCCGACCTTTTTTACGCCGTTCAAAAGGACGGCGTCCTTTTCGCCGAACGAGGCGGGTAGGGTGACGTTTACTTTGACCTTCGACACGTTTTGCTTGTCGCCGTCGAAGTACAGCCAGGTGCTGTAATAGTTTATAAACGGCACGAAGTAAAACGAGGCTTTGCCGTCGGCGTCGTCCGAGTAGTCGGCGAGGTAGGAAATTCTGATATTGTAAAAGCCCTCGTTCGAGCCGTTCTCCCATACGCCGAAATAGCCGTCGGGATTCGTCACGGTGAAGTGATGGTACGCTCCGTTGCGCACGGAAAGCTCGGTTTCGGCAAGCTTGCCGTCAATCTCGGCGGTGAGCCCGCTTATCCGCGTGAGGTAGCTTCTGCCCTTTATCGGCGTGCCGTTCACGTTGAAATAGGACTTGTTCTTGCCGGTAACCGCGCGGCTGAAAGATTTGACTTTCTGCAAAAACGCGACCCTTAAATTTTCTTCGACGCGTAAGTTTTTATTCTCGTCGACAGTCACGCATATTTCGCCGCTGTGTATGGCGAATTTCACGTCCTCGTCGTCGTCCGCGCGGGCGGGCTGAACGCTTAGACCCGCCCATATGCCGCAGAGAATTAAAAAAAGTAAGATTAATAAGCCGAATTTTTTTAAAATTATTGACTTCATATATTTAAAGCTCGATAGAAAACTTGTACATTTCCGATTTGGACACGCCCCTGTCCTTCGCGGCTTGCTTTACGGCGTCCTTTTTGCCCATTCCTCCCTGCATATAGCGGGCTATATGCTCCTTTTCGGACAGTAAATTGAGGGGATTTTCGACTTCCTTCGCGCCCTCGATTAAAATGACGTACTCGCCGCGCTTTTCGCCCGCAAGCCCCTCTTTCAACGTAAAGGGCAAAGCCTCTTCGTGAAGCTTCGTAATCTCGCGCACGGCGCACGCCTTTCTGTCGCCGAAAACCGAATAGATGGCGGATATGTCGCGGTCAACGTCCTGCGGGGCGACGTGAAAGCACAAAGTCATGTCGAGCGATTTATACTTTTCGAGCAGTGCTTTTTTCTCGCCCGCCTTATCGGGCAGAAAGCCTATGAACGCGAATTTGTCCGCGGGCATCGCCGACAAAACGAGCGCCGATAAAAACGCGTTCGCGCCGGGGATTACGGTGTATTCCACGCCCGCCTTTTTCAGTTCGGCGCAAACCACGTTGCCGGGGTCGGAAATTACGGGCATGCCCGCGTCCGAAATCACCGCGACTTCCAGCCCGTCGCGCGCCGCGGAAATTATGTTTTCTGCGGCGACGTGCTCGTTGAATTTATGGCACGCTTTGAGGGGCTTTTTAATTTCGTACGCGTTTAAAAGCTTTATCGAGTGCCGCGTGTCCTCGCAGAAAATCACGTCGGCGGCGCGCAGAACTTCGAGCGCTCTGAGGGAAATATCCTTTAAATTTCCGATGGGGGTTGCTACAAAATAGACCAAAACAAACCTCTCAGTTGACGATTGACGGCAAAATTTCGACGCCCTCGCGCCCGCCTTTTACCGCCTCGACCATGACGAGATAGGGCTTCGCGCCCGCCGAGCCCGAAACAAACTGCATGCGCTTGGGTTCGAGCTTTCTCGCCTTCAACGTATAAATAAGCTCCGCCGTGCGGTCGGCGCGGTTTAAAATCGCGAGCCGCCCGCCGAACTTCAAATTTTTGAAAGCCGCGTCCGCGATTTCGGGAAGGGTGAGCGTCAGCTCCTTTCGGCACACCGCCTTTTCGTAGACCTCGTTTTCGAAGCCCGATTTTTCGTACGGCGGGTTGCAGAGTATAAGCGAAAATTTTTCGGCGTAACTTGCGGGGATATCCTGCAATCTGCAATTTTCCACATTGCATAAAAAGCCGTTCAGTTCCGCCGTGCGGCGCGACATGTCGGCAAGGCTTTGCTGCATTTCGAACAGCGTGAGAGAAGATATTTGCGGGTTCAGACACAGAAAGTGGAAGCCCACAACCCCGCTGCCCGAGCAAAAGTCGGCGACGCCGTCCTTGACCTTGGCGCGCGCAAACCTCGACAGAAGAATACTGTCCGAGGTGAAGCGGTATAAATTCACGTTCTGAATTATTTTTTTATCTTCGAAAAACTCTTCTAAAACTTCGCCGTCTTTTAACATATTTTCCCAGACAAGTGAAAGAAGGCGGGGCTCAATCTCCCCGCCTTGCTTTTTTATTCGATGAATTATTCAGCTTTGATTGCGCCGGTGGGGCAAACGTCCTCGCAAGCTCCGCAATCGATGCAAACGTCGGGGTTTACAACGTACTTGTCTGCGCCCTCGGAAATTGCCTCAACGGGGCAAGTGCCCGCGCACGCGCCGCAGCTAACGCATTCGTCTGTTATGATGTGTGCCATCTTATAAGTTCCTCCAAATTAATTTCGATTTATGCGACCGCCCTTTCGGCAACCGCAGATTGATTATATCACAGTTTTCCCGCGTTGTAAAGCGGGAAATTAAATTTTTTTCGGGTTAGTCGGTTATTTCTTTCAAGTCCTCGTCGCTTTCCTCTTTTTCGGGGCGGGACTTGTTGAATTTAATCTGCTCGACGGGATAGTCGTGATAGGACACGATATCCGTCTTTTTGTCCTCGATTTTGACGCGAACCTGCATTTTCAGCATGTTTATGTTCACGACGATGCCCTTGCCGTCGGGCGCGGAAACAAGCTCGCCTATCTTCGGAACGCGCTTCGCCGCCTCCGCGTAGTAGTCGTTTTCATAGCTTAAACAGCACATAAGCCTTCCGCACATGCCCGAAATTTTGGCGGGATTCAAAGAAAGCCCCTGCGTCTTTGCCATTTTTATCGAGACTTTTTTAAGGTCTGGCATACATGTCGCGCAGCAGCACTCCTTGCCGCACACGCCTATGCCGCCTATCATTTTGATTTCGTCGCGTATGCCTATCTGCCTCAGCTCGATACGCATTTTGAATATTGCCGACATATCCTTGACCAGCTCGCGGAAGTCGACGCGGTGGGGGGCGGTGTAGTAAAACACAACCTTCGTGCCGTCGAACGCAAAGTCGCAGTCGACAAGCTTCATATCCAGCTTGTGCTTTTCTATAAGCTCCTGCGTGGTGCGCATAGCCTCGGGCTTGCGTTCTTCGTTTCTCTGAATCGTCTCTCTGTCGCGGCGCGTCGCAATGCGCACGACGGGCTTCAACGGGGAAATTATTTTATTCTCCTCAACCTCGATACACGGCTTTTTGACAATCGCGTACTCGTAACCCCTCGCGGTGTCGACGATTACGCCCGTATCCTTTTCGTACTTTTCTTTTCCCGGCGCAAAGTAATACAGCTTGCCGCCGTTTTTGAAAACTACGCCCGTAACCTTAACCATTTATTGTTCTCCTCTATAATTCTCAGCATCAAATCGTATAAAAGTCCTTGAAAAAATGCGTTGAATTTCAAATCCGCACACGCCTTGTCCACCGCTTCAACCGCGTAAATGAGCGCGGGCGTCTGCCAAAGCTTTGCCACCGCGCCGAGCGGTTTTCCGCCCGCGCGCTCGCAAAGCGCGTTATGAAACAGCAATCCTATCTCCGAAATGAGCTCGGCCTTGTATTTGCATTCGCCGTGCTTTACAGCCATGGCGCCGACCTCGGAAAGTTCGGTCACCGAACAGATTTCCCTTGCCGCCGCAGCAACCTCGGCAAACCAGCCGCCGCCGACCATATTCTCGGCGACGCCGAAAATTCCGCCGCAGCTTTCCGCCGCCTCGCGGTTTAAGGGATTGCTCCCCTTGCGTTCGAGCGCGGCGTAGATATCCTCCGCGTTGAAAGGGGGTATCGTCAGTATCTTCACCCTCGACTTGACCGTGTCAAGCACGGGCGCAAGCGTTGTCGTTCCCAGCAGAAAGTACACTCCGCGCGGGGGTTCTTCGAGGGTCTTTAAAAGTTTGTTTTGCAGCAGCGCGGAGGCTTGCTCGAACCCGTCGATAATGAAAAGCTTGTTCTCCCGTTCGAGCGGGTTTAAAGCGCTGTCGGCAAGAAGTGCGGCAACCGCCTCGGCGTTAAGCTTCTTTCCCTCGGCGGGAAAGATACGGCAGTCGGGCAGATTTTCGCCTAAAAGCCTCTTCCCGTCGACCTCGCTTCCGGTCAGCCCGAAAAACCTCAGCGCGAAAATTTTCAGCGCCGCGCGAAGGTTTTTTCCGTCGCTTAGGTGCAGCATATATGCGTGCGAACACCGTCCGCCGTCCAAATCGTTGGAAAAAGCCGCGTATGCAGTTGTCCTCAAAACAAGCTGTTTCAAATTATTCCCTTATCTTTTAATAGCGCGATTATGTTTTCGTGGGTCTGAAACTTCGTTCCGTTGCATTCGACGGCGCATATGCGGGGGTATTTTGCCAAAAGCTTCTTATATCCGCCGTAAACGCGCATGTGAAATTCCATGCCCTGCATTTCCATTCTGTCGTTTTTGTCCGCGCCGTGCTTGCGCCTGAACGCCTTGTCGGGCGGAATATCGAGAAACACCGTCAGATCGGGGCGGTACTTTTCAAGCGCCAAAGCGTTGATAGCCCCGACATATTCCATGCCCAATCCGCGCGCTTCGCCCTGATAGGCGAGCGAGGAGTCGACGTATCTGTCGCAGACGACCAGCTTCCCGCTTTCAAGCGCGGGCGCGACCGTGTCCTTCAAATGCTGCATGCGCGCAGCCGCGTACAATAGGGCTTCGCACCCGTCGCACATTTCGGTGTTTTTGCCGTCGAGAATAATTTCGCGTATCTTTTCGGCAATGGCGCTGCCGCCCGGCTCGCGCGTTAAAACGTAGGGGATATTGTGTTTATCGAGGTACTCCGAAAGCAGTCTCAGCTGGGTACTCTTGCCCGAGCCCTCGCAGCCCTCGAACGTAATGAATTTGCCCTTTACCATTTCTTTACCACGCATATTTTTCCGTCGCGAAGTCCGAACGTGTGCGGCGCGCGGGAAAGCGCCTTAATCGCCGCAAGCGTTATCATTTCGCCCGTGACCGCAACGGGAATACAAGGGGGAGTGACGCCCGCGTTTTTCGCGCACATTCTGCCGACCGCGTCGTCGAGCTCGACCCATTCGTTGGGCTTGCGCAGCGCGTATTGGAAGGAATACGACCGGTCGCCCTCGGGCACAGACGGTTTTTCTTTGTAAGTGTTTTTAAGCTTTTTGTTTTGAAGCGCTGCGACCAGCCGCTTTTTCAAAAGCAGTAAGTCGGCGGCGTCCGTCGACGGCGAGAGATAGAATAAAATATATCTGCCGTCCGAAAATTCGGGATAAAGCCCCTTCTTTTCGAGTATTGCCGAAACCTTGTCGGGCGAAACGTTGAAAGGCTTGAAATCAATCAAAAGCTTCGTCCAGTCGTCCGAGCGGTAGAAAGAGAGGTCGTGCTCGCCGTTCTTGAACTCCTCGACCGCCGCCTTCGCGGCATATAAATTTTTGGTGTTGTTGGCGAGATATTTCACGCCGTACTCCACCGACGCCATAATGGGATAGCTCGGCGAGGTTGTTCTGAAAAGGGAAAGCGCCTCCTCGGCAAGGGGAATAATCTCCTCGTTGTTGACGTTCACGATAGCGCCTTGGGTGAGGGTGGGAAGGGTCTTGTGCGCGCCGTCCACCCACATATCGGCGTAAAGCCCCGCGTAACCGTTTCTGTCGCCGAACGCGAGATGCGCGCCGTGCGCGCCGTCGACCAGCAAAAGACGGTTGTATTTTTTAACAATATCGCTATACCTTGCGAGCGGCGCGATATTGCCGTAATAGTCGGGCGAGGTCACGAGCACCGCCGAAATGTTGGCGTCGTTGGACATCAGCTTTTCGATAATTTCCGCGTCGGGGGGTTGCAAAACTCCCTCGCGCTCCTTGCCCTGAACTATCAGCGGTTCGAGCCCGAAAAGCTTGCACGCGTTCCATACGCTTTGGTGGGAATTTCTGAAAACTATTATCTTGTTCCCTCGTTTGGACGCGCAATATGCCATAGCCAACACGCCGCTCGACGAGCCGTCGGTGGTAATATAGCTTTTGCTCGCGCCCAGAATTTCCGCAATTTCGGTCTGCGCCGCTTCGATAACGCCGTCGGGACAGTGGAGGTTGTCCGACCACGAAAGCTCGGTCACGTCGAGCACTGCGGACGGGAATTTCGATTTGAAATCACCGTGCGCCTTGTGCCCCGGCATGTGGAACGCCTTCAAGTCCTTGGCGTGTTTTTTCAGTTGGGAATAGATTCTATATTCGTACATAAATCACCTTCATAAACTGTGAAGATGCGAGCAGAGCGAGGCGCGCGAGTATCGGCGAGGGAGCTTACTCTAAAGGTAAGTAACCGAGCCGACACGGAGCGCAACATAGCCATGCGAAGCATATACACAGTTTATTTCTTGGGCTTCATTGTGGGGAATAACAATACGTCGCGTATTGTGGGACTGTCGGTGAGCAGCATAACAAGTCTGTCTACGCCGAAGCCGAGCCCGCCCGTCGGGGGCAGACCGTATTCGAGCGCGGTGACGAAATCTTCGTCGATTTGCGCGTTGCAACCCGGTTCCTGCGCGCGCTTCGCCTCGACTTGCCTGATAAAACGCTGTTTCTGGTCAATCGGGTCGTTGAGCTCGGAGAAAGCGTTGCCGTATTCGTGTCCGCAAATGAAATATTCGAATCTCTGCGTAAACGCGGGCTCGTCCTCCTTGCGCTTGGCGAGGGGTGAATTTTCCACGGGGTAATCGTAAATGAAAGTGGGCTGAACGAGCTTGTCTTCGCAGAACGCGTCGAAAAGTGCGATAAGAACGTGCCCCTTCGTCGCGGTCTCGCCCTCCTCGGGCTCGACGCCGAGCTTCTTCGCGCACTCGCGCGCCTCCGCGTCGGTTTTCCACTCGTCGTAGTCCGCGCCGCTGTATTTTTTTACGGCTTCCTTCATGGTCATTCTCGCCCATTTTTCGCCGAGATGAAGTTCGGTTCCCTGATAGGTGATATCGGTCGTTCCGCACACGTTTTTCGCGATTGAGCGGTACATATCCTCGACCAAATCCATCATTGCGAAATAATCGCAGTACGCCTGATAGAGTTCGACCGTGGTAAATTCGGGGTTGTGGTAGGCGTCCATTCCCTCGTTACGGAAAATTCTGCCGACCTCGTAAACCTTTTCAAGCCCGCCGACAATGAGGCGCTTTAAGTACAGCTCGGTCTCGATTCTGAGATACATGTCGATATCGAGCGCGTTGTGCTTGGTCTTGAACGGTCTTGCCGCCGCGCCGATTTCAAGGGTGGTGAGCACGGGCGTGTCCACTTCGAGGAAACCGCGCGCGTCCAAAAACGCGCGTATCTCGCGGAATATGAGCGAGCGGGTGACGAAATTCTGCTTAACGTCGGGATTGACGATTAAATCCAAGTCGCGCTGTCTGTATCTTATGTCGGTGTTCGTCAGACCGTGTTGCTTCTCGGGCAGAGGTCTTAAACACTTTGTAAGCATTTCTATATGCGTGCAGTGAATGGAAATTTCGCCCGTCTGGGTCTTGAAAACCGTGCCTTTAATGCCGACGATATCGCCCAAATCGTAGTCCTTTTTGTATGACGCGTAATCCTCTTCGCCCACGTCGTCGCGGCGGACGTAAATCTGAATAAGCCCGTCGCGGTCGGAAATATGCGAAAAGGAAGCCTTGCCCATAACGCGGCGCGACATAAGTCTGCCCGCAAGGCTGACTTCCTTGCCTTCGAGCCCGTCAAAGCCCGCCTTAACCGACGCCGAGTTGTGGGTTGCGTCATAGCTTACCTTGGCGAAGGGGTTTTTGCCCTCGTCGATAAGCTTTTGTAACTTTTCGCGGCGAATTCTCGCCTGCTCGGCAAGCTCCTCTTCGGAGGGCGCCGCTGTCAAATTTTCTTCCATTTTATCCTCCCGTAATTACGAAATGGCGATAATCTTCAAGGTGTAGCTGCCCGTGGGCGCGTCGACCTTGACGGTATCGTTAACGCGCTTGTTCATAAGCGCCTTGCCGAGGGGCGACTCGATGGAAATTTTTCCGTTCATAACGTCGACCTCTGTGACCGAAGTGAGGGTGTAAACCGCCTCTTCCTCCAAATCGTCGTCATAGACCTTGACCACGCTGTTCAAATGCACGTAGCTCGTGTCGGTGACTTCTTCGCGGATATCCGCGTTTTTGATTTTGTATTCGATTTCGGCAATTTTGCCCTCGTTGGAGCGCTGTTCTTCGCGCGCCGCGTCGTACTCGGCGTTTTCGGAAAGGTCGCCGTGGCTGCGCGCCTCGGCGATACGCTCGATAATTTCGGGACGTTTAACCTTTACAAGATATTCAAGCTCCTCTTTCAAACGCTCGTAATTCTTTTGAGTCATTACAAATTGTGCCATATAAAAAACCTCTGAATTATTAAACGTGATTCCGTTCGAGCGGAACCACGGTTGTATCTACTTTATTATATATTTTATTAAAATTTTTGTCAACCTTAATTCTTTACTTTTCCGCGCGATTTGCGTATAATGATAATATGTTCAGAATTTGGGCGAAAGTATTAAAAGACGGAAAAATAGAAAAACAGCTCACCTACGAGCGGGACGAGAAGTTTGCATACTCGCAATTTTTCAACTACCTTACGGATATCTGCGAGGGGCTGGATATCGCAACGCCCGTGTTGTTAAAGACGCATATTTTCAATTATGCGAAATTTTCGACCGTGCGTTTTATCCCGCGCGACTTTGCCGAAGCGGTGGACTTTGACAGACTTGTTCTTGAAAATATTTCGATTTAACGCAAGAAATAAGCAAATCGGTACATACTGATTTTATGAAATTCACCTGCTATTTATGCGTTTCTCTTCTCGTTATCTCCGCCATATGCGGGGGTGTATACGCTTTTTCGGGCTTCGACGTTATAAAATATCTCAGCTTCGGCTCGGATAGCGTCTACCGCAGTTTCCTTGCGGTGACGGCAATCGCCGCGCTTTTTACTATATATTCGATGATATTTTTCAAACCCTTCAAGGGGTTGAAATAACCGTGCGTTTATGCACGGTTATTGTAATATTCAGCTAAATTTATTATACGCTTATTCTGTTCCACCGCACGCGCGACAACACGTTTTGTCGCCAACGCTCTGCCTTTTAACAACTTGTAGTCATTTTCATAATACACTACTAAAATATCGCACTTGTCGACCAAAGCGTCATATCGATTTGTAATATCTTTGTCGGTAACGTAAATTTCGTCAAATTCGTTTAATGCTTCTTTATCATCAAAGCGATTAAACCGATCGTTGAACAGTCTTACATAAACGCGCTTTATCAGTGGATAGTACCTTTTCAAATCCGTTAATACATTAAGGCAATAAAACTCTGTATGACTTTGGCAAGTAAGAATAAAGGTTTCCGCGTTTTCTTCCTCGATAAGGTCGCTGATAAATCTGCTTATTTGTTTACAAAATTCTTTGTAATCCTCGACATATTTATGCAATACGATTGCTACGGTTGCTGTTTTCATAGTAGCATTATATCCTACTTTATCCTACTTGTCAATATTTAGTACGATAAAATACTATACTATATTTATGGAAGAAAAAGATAAACCGTTGAAACATAAAATAAGTATAACTCTTGATACGGATTTGTTAGTAGAATTAAGGACAGAAGCTCGCAGAGTAGACCGCTCGCTGTCGTCTTTAATTAATATTATTTTGAAAAATCATATGCAATCGAACAATGAAGATTAAAAAAGGCACCTTGTGAGGTGCCCTTTTTTATGCGCCGTGGATTTTTACGCTTGCACCAGTCGCCGCGTCCTGATACATGACCCAATAGCCGCCCTCCGCATTTTCGGGCGACGAGGGTATGTACGAGGCAAGGTTGGATAAACTTTCGGGCGGGCGGCGGCTGTCCGTCGACGGCACGCCGTAGCAGATATATCTCGGCTTGCCCCCGCCATATATCACGCCGAATACATAAAATTTATCCCCGCCGTAATTAATTCTCACCCAGCGCGAATCTTCGACCGTCTCTTCGAGCGCCCGCTCCGACGGATAGGACGAAAGCACCTTTTCAATCTCGTCCTTCATTCTGCCGAAGAAATCTCCGCCGGCAAGTCCGCCCGCGGTCGGCTCCTTCTCGCGTACAACATTATCCTTTTCATTTTTGCGTACGCTTTCCCCGTCTTTTTCTTTTTCCGTATTTTCGCGTACAGCCCCACGGTCTTTATCAGTCTGTTCGTATTCATAATAATTCTCCTGCGCGAGCGCCTCGTCGTTGTACCCGTCGTTTTTCACCCGTTCGAGCTTTTCTATCTCCTCGCGGATACCCATCGCCGCCGACTGAAAAGCCCCGCATATTGCCGAGGCAACGGGCGAAACCGTGCCGTTGACAAAGCATATAAGCGCCGCGAACCCCGCGCTTGTGTCCACCTCCGAAACGCCGTCAAAGGACAGTCCGTCGAGTATGCAGACCTTTTTCCCGTCCGAAATTGCGGCGACGTACCGCCCCTCGGTCAAAGGTGCAAAGTTTATAAGCGAAACCTCGACCTTCAACGAAGCGCCGTATTTTTCAGCCTTGACCAGCCCCGAAAGCGAGCCGCCGTCCGCCGAAAATCCGCTTTTCAGCCCGCGTATTACCGCTATGTTTTTTGTATAACCCATCTGCGTTCCCTTTGAAAATGTTTTATTATATTATACTGAATATACACGCCGAAAAAAACCGCGGATTTTGTAAAATTACAAAAAAAAATGTATTATCCGTTTTTTTCATAATTTAATTGCTTTTAGCAATATTATTATGTATAATGTTATATGTAGAAATTTGTTTTATTTTTTTAAGGAGATAAAAAATGGCATTGACAAAAAACAAATACGTTCTTGACTTTGTTGCGGAAAGCGCCGAAATCGGTCAGCCCGACAAAATCGTATGGATTGACGGCAGCGCGGCACAAATTAAAGCGTTGAAGGAAGAGGCGGTAAAAAGCGGCGAGCTTATCAAGCTCAACCAGAATCTTTTGCCCGACTGCTATCTTCACCGCACGAAAGTAAACGACGTTGCGCGCGTCGAGGACAGAACATTTATCTGCACCAAAAACAGAGAGGACGCCGGCCCCATCAACTACTGGATGGACCCGAAACAAGCTTACGAGCTTGCGAACGAAATTGCCCGCGGTTCCATGAAGGGCAGAACGATGTACGTCATTCCCTATTCGATGGGCGTCGTCGGAAGCGACTTCGCTAAAATCGGTATCGAAGTAACCGACTCGATTTACGTCGTACTCAACATGAACATAATGACGCGCGTCGGCAAGGCGTGCCTCGACTTCCTCGGCAAAAGCGAGGACTTCATAAAGGGCTTCCATGCAAAGTGCAACGTAGACGCCGAAAAAAGATACATTATGCACTTCCCCGAGGACAACACGATTATTTCCGTCAACTCGGCTTACGGCGGAAACGTGCTTTTAGGCAAAAAGTGCTTCGCGCTTAGAATTGCCTCCTACCTCGGCAAAAACGAGGGCTGGATGGCGGAGCACATGCTTATCCTCGGCGTTACCTACCCCGACGGCGAAAAGAAGTACGTTGCGGCGGCTTTCCCCTCGGCGTGCGGAAAAACCAACCTTGCAATGCTTATTCCCCCCAAACATTACCTCGATATGGGCTATAAAATAGAGTGCGTGGGCGACGATATCGCATGGATAAGAGTCGGCGAGGACGGCAGACTTTGGGCGGTCAACCCCGAGAACGGTTTCTTCGGCGTTGCTCCCGGCACTAATGCGCACAGCAACTACAACGCGCTCGAATCGACCAAGCGCGGCACGATTTTCACGAACGTTGCGCTCAATACCGACGATATGACGGTATGGTGGGAGGGACTTTCCAAGGAAATGCCCGAGCACTGCATCGACTGGACGGGCAAGCCCTGGGACAGAAACAAGTTCGATAAAAAGGATAAATCGACCTGCTCGGCGCACCCGAACTCGCGTTTCACCGCGCCCGCAACCAATTGCCCCTGCGTTTCGCCCGAATTCAATTCGAAAAAAGGCGTTCCCCTTTCCGCGATTATTTTCGGCGGCAGACGCGCTTCGACAACCCCGCTCGTATATCAGTCGAGAGACTGGAACCACGGCGTTTTCATAGGCTCGGCAATGTCGTCCGAGACGACCGCCGCGGCGACGGGCGCAACCGGCGTTCTCCGTCACGACCCCATGGCAATGAAGCCCTTCGCGGGATATCATATGGGCGACTACTTCGCGCACTGGGTTGAAATGGGCAAAAAGGTCGAACACCCGCCTAAGATTTTCAACGTAAACTGGTTCAGACAGGACAAAGACGGCAACTTTATGTGGCCCGGCTTCGGCGACAATATGCGCGTGCTCGAATGGATTTTGAAGCGCTGCGACGACAACCCCGTAGACGCGGTCGAAACGGCAATCGGTTATGTTCCCAAGGCGGAGGATATCGACATTTCCGAGCTTGACTATAATATTTCGGATAATAAGAAGTTCGATATCGAGGCGCTGAAAGAAATTCTGACCGTCGACACCGAAAAGTGGGCTAAGGAAGCCGAAGAAATCGAGGGTTATTACAACGACACAATTCAGTCGAGAATACCCAAAGAGCTTTGGGATTGCCTCGAAACCCTTAAAAATAACTGTAAGCCCGCAAAGGCTGAAAAACCTGCCGCAGAGGAGCAACCCGCTAAGGCGGCTAAGCCTGCGACGGCAAAGAAAACAAGCAAAAAAGCGTAAAATTAATGGCGCGGTATGCAAAACACGCATACCGCGCCGATATTTTTAATACAATAATCTTGACATTTTTCGACAAAATGTTGTAAAATCGGTTTGATGCAGCGTCAGCTGTAAAAAAATTTTTCAGGAGAAGAATATGTTTTGTAAGAATTGCGGAAAAGAAATCGACGACAAAGCGGTTGTATGCGTACACTGCGGCGTAGCGACGGATTTGGCGGCAACCACGGCGGCTGCACCCGTGGAGGACAAAAAGGTCAACGCCTTGGGAATTGCGGGCTTTATAGTCAGCTTTTTCTCGCTCGGTCTGGGAATTTATTTTTGTATCGCCTCGATTGTGGGCTTGGTTCTCAGTATCGTAGGTATGGTGCAGTCGAAGAAATGCACCCTCAACGGGTTTGCGATTGCGGGACTTGTGCTCGGCATTATTTCCCTCATTATCTGGGGGCTTGTCTGGCTGATAGTCGGCGCGGCAATTATCGGAATGGGCGGCACACCGGCATAAAGTTACATAGCGCGGAGAGGTTAAAACCTCTCCGCGCTTTCTTTCATTAGTTCGAGAATTAAATAAATTTGGTCTATGCACTTTGTAACGCATATAGCGCGGGCGGGTATTTTATATTTTCTTGCCGTCAAGAAAGACGGCAACGCCCTTTTTTCGGAGCTTGTAGACCGTGACGTACAGCGGAATGCCCAGACCGTAGACCCAGAGGGTCTGCGTAGCGCACAGCGAGCCGAAGAACGTCCAATACGCAATCATTGTCGAATCGAAGCCCTCCGCGCCGCCGCAGAGGATTATTACCCCCGGTATCGCGAACGCGTTGATAAGCACGGGGAAAAGTCCGCCGACCGCGACCCGTAAAACGTCGTTTTTCAACAATCTTCCCGCGCCGTACGTCAGCAATGCCGCGACGAGGGTTGCAAGCCCGCCGAGCGGCACGTCGTACATAATGAACGGCGAGGCAAGGTTGGACAGCATACAGCCAACCCACAGCGCGGGCACCGCTTCGGGAAAAAAGAGAGGAAGAATGGTCAGCGCTTCGGCGGGGCGTATCTCGATTATGCTTGCGTCGTATGCGAGTGCGCCGAACGCGTACGTCAGCGCGGTGTACAGCGCGGCGATTACGCCCGCGCGGCACAGTCTTTTGGTTGTGAAAACGTCTTTCATATATTTGTTTTAAGAAAAATCGGCTTGAAAAAAGGACGGCGTGAAAAAACCGTCCTTACTTTTCGTATATCTCCTCGGTTTTTTTAAAAGATGTGTTTAGCCGAAAACCATCTCAGGCAATGCCTGTTTTTTATCTTAATTGCGGTATCGTTCGACGAACTATACGCTAATCAAGCAATATTAAATTATTCCTCTTCTTTCGCTCCGCTGTTGCCAAGGAACGTGCCGAAGATTATTTCTTTTTTGCCGCGCTTCGCGCCGCCGCCCGAAGGGCGTCCGCCTCTGCTGCCGCCGCGGGGTCTGTCGTCTCTGCCGCGTCTGTCGCCGCGGGGCTTTCTGTCGTTGAAGCGTCTTTCACCGCCGCGTCTGTCGTCTCTGCCGTATTTCAGACCTCTGTCGTTCGGGTTTGCGTTGTTGGGGATAACCGCTATGTATCTCACGGGCTCCTTGCCCTCGGAAATTGTCTTGACGTCCGCGTTGTTTGCAAGCGCCGAGTGAATTATCCGTCTTTCATACGGGTTCATAGGTTCGAGGGTCATTTTTCTGCCCTTTTCAACCGCCTTTTTAGCGAGTTTTTCCGCAAGCTCCCTTAAAGTTTCCTCGCGCTGTCCGCGGTAATTTTCGCAATCGACCACGACCTTTTTATAATCGTTGCGCCCGATATTCGCGACCGCGCCCGCAAGGGTCTGTATCGCGTCGAGCACGTCGCCGTGCTTGCCGATAACTCTCGAAGAGTTGGTCGTCTTGATATCGATTTTTATATTCTCTTCCTCGTCGACGATTTCGCTCACCGCGGAAATATTCAGAATTTCCAGCAATTCGTCCACAAAATCAGACGCGCGCTTCGCGTCCGAAACCTTTTTCGTTATCTGCACCTTTGCCTTGACCGCGCCGAACAGCTTCTTTTTTCCCTCTTCCAAAACAGCTATTTCAGCCTCTTCGCGGGTAAGTCCCAATACGCCGAGCCCCTCCGCGATTGCTTCTTCCACCGTCCTGCCGGTGAAAACGTTGTTCTCTGCCATTACTTTAACCTCTTTCTATTATTTTTCTTTTCGCTTTTTAATTTATATCCGCCGTTAGCCTCTTGCTTAGCAAAGCTTACGTCCATTGCTTTATTGATAATCAACGTCGAAACGAGTGTATAAACCGAGCTTGTAATCATATACAGAGAGAATGCCGCACTGTACATGAACGAGAAGAAGCCGTAAATTACGGGCATCAGTATCATCATCCACTTGTTGGTTCTCGCGGCGGAGCCGTCCACCGTGCCAAGCTCGTTTGCGTCCTTTTGCGCGCGCATGCTTATAAACTGTTGTAAAAACATAAGTCCTATCGCGAGCACTATAAGCACGAAATATCCGTTGTAAGTTTTACCCTCTATTTTACCGTTTTCGTTGGGGTAGCCGTCGTTCAAAAGATAATAGGTGACTTCGTTGTACGAAGCTTCGTACGATGCGTTTATGCCCGTACCCGTCGCACGCGAAATTGACGAGCTGAACTTTGAAAATACGGGTACTTCCTTATTGAGCATGGAATCGGGGTACCACAGACTGTTTACCCAGAGGAAGTTACTGCGGTGCGCCCTGTAATGGTCGGCGGCTTTCTTTCTCGCGTTTTCGCGGACGAATTTTCTTACCTCGTCCATTTTCTGGGCTTCGTTTTTGCCCTCCAAGCTGATACCGCTGACTTCTTCGAATTTATCGAACATTACAAGATACGAGGTTTCGCCGATTGATTCGTCGGTTTTTTCCTCCAAAAAGCCGTTTTCGCCGACATAATTTTGCACGCTTGCGTTGTAAGCGTCGACCATGTCGTTATACATCGAAAGGTTGACGTACTGCGAATAGGTCGAAAACGCGCCGAATACTACCATGAATATTACGAGAGTAACAATCATGGGAAGGCAGGAAGCGAGCATGGAAATACCGTTTGCTTTTTGCAGTTCCATAACCTTCTGGCTGTACATTTTTTTGTCGTTGGCGTACTGCTTTTGAAGCTTTTCCATCTGCGGGCGCATTTTCTTCATAATCAGCGACTGTTTTTTCATTTTCACTCGCGAAAATACGTCCAGCGGCATAGTAACGGTCTTAATTATCAGGGTGAACACGATAATGCCGACACCGATAATTCCGATACCGTTTATGAGCCATTGAATGATTTTACCTATCCAGTTCAAATCGATAATGGCTATTTTTTCGACGACGAAGTCTATAAAGTTAGTGGACATTTAAATAACCCATTTCAGTTTAAAATAATTTTCGGGTGCGGGGTCGTAGCCGCCGCGTGAAAAGGGATTACACCGCAAAAGACGCCATAATCCCAAAAGAATACCTATGATAACGCCGAGATTGTTGATTGAGCGGAGCGTGTACTCCGAACACGTAGGCTCGTAAAGGCAAGTGTGCCTCGAAAAATTTTTCTGATAAAATATTATAAGCCGCATACAGAAAACTTTAATAAACGGAAAAAGCACTGTGCGCCTTAAAAGCTTATAAAATTTTTTTATTTTTCGCACGCGTTAACCTTCTTAAAGCAAGACGTAAGGCATTTTTCAAAAGCGGTATACGAATACTCGTCCGCAACCTTCGGCAAAACTATCATGCTGTAACTTTTTTCAAGTATCGGGCAGGTTGCCGAAAACGCGGCGCGTACAAGCCTTTTAATTCTGTTTCTTTTGGTCGCCTTGCCGTGCTTTTTCGAAATGGCTATACCCATCGTCAGATTTGCGGAAGGAAAATATAATAACGTAAGAGAGGGGGAAAATACGCGTTTTCCCCTGTTAAAAAGCTTTTGAAAATCAGTATTCTTTTTTAATCTTAAATAATTCACTTTAAGCGGAAAGCTTCTTTCTGCCCTTGTTTCTTCTGCGCTTTAAAACCTTTCTGCCGGCTTTGGTAGACATTCTCTGTCTGAAACCGTGTACTTTGCTTCTCTGTCTCTTTTTGGGTTGATAAGTTCTTTTCATAATTATTCCTCTTTTCTATTTTAAGTTTGATTTGATGTTAACTCGGTAACGTTATTAAGATACATTATAAGACATTGCTTGTCAAGCGTTATTTGCGGTGCGGACGGGTAAAATTAAATACAGCCTGTCCTTATTTTCGGCATTTTCGCAGACGAACGGCTGAATCTGGCTGTTGAAAGACAGCTGAATTCTCTCTTCGCCGAGCGCGTTGACCGCGTCGATTATGAATTTGGAGTTCATTGCAATCTTTATATCCTTGCCTACTACGTCCGCCTTCACGGGCTCCTGCACGTTGCCTATCTCGGAATTTGAAGAAATTTCTATTCTGTCCGAACCGATATCGAAGATGACGAGGCTGTTTTTATCGTTTCTTACCAGAATCGCAGCCCTTTCGATACTTGCTTTGAGTAATGCCCTGTCCACAGTCACAATAGTTGTGAAATCTCTGGGAATAATGTTTTCTTTTTTAATGAAATCGCCGTTATACAGTCTGGAAGTTAAAACCGTGTTGTCGGACGATACCAAAATCATTCCGCGCTGCACGAAAATTTCGGTTTCCTCTTCGGTGTCGGGCAACATTTTTTCAATCTCGTTTAGGGTGCGCGCGGGACAGACAATTTCCATATTTCCCGTCGCAGACACGAGATTTCCATTAACGGTCGCAAGGCGGAACCCGTCGAGCGAGGTTACGCAGATATCGTCGCCGTCGATTACAAACTGACAGCCCTTTAAAATAGGGCGGGAATCGTCGGTCGAACAGCAGAACGAAGTCGACGAAATGAACTTTTTCAAATCCTTAGTTTTGAGTTTGAAACTGCTTTCGTTGATTTCGGTGTCTATTCTCGGGAAGTCGTCGGCGGGAAGCATCTGCATTTCGGTCTGACTGTCGGCGTAAATGATATCCATCTTCTTGCCGTTAGCCGCAAGCACGATTTGCTCGCCTTCGAGCTTTTTGATAAAGTCGGAAAAATATCTGCCCGGAACACAGACGTCGCCCTCTTCCATAATCTCGGCTTTGATTGTCTTGCGTATGGAAATTTCGCCGTCGGTCGCGGAAAGAATCAAACTGTCGTTCTTCGCGGAGATTTTAATACATTCGAGTATGGGCGTAATGGTTTTCGTCGAACACGCCTTGACGACTTTAAGCACAGCCTCCGATAATTCGATACCTTCGCAAACAGCTTTCATTTCTTTCTTCCTCTATTTTTTATATTATATAATTAAATATTATTAGTATAGGAAAGTGTGGAAAATACAAATAATGTGGATAACTCAACGCTTTTTCCTATTACCTTATATATAATAGCAAAAAATTAACCAAAAAGCAACAATATTAAGGGGAAGTTTATTGTGGAAAAATGTGAAATTTTATGTTAACTGTTTTGTGCATACTTTGGGGATTGGTGGAAAGGAAAAAGAGTAAAATTTGAAACATTTGTTTAAAAATTTTAGTTATCAACCGATAAATGTGAATTGTGGAAAAATTATTGTATTTTATCAACCGCTGTGTTATAATTTTCGTATGGAGCTTGAAAAATACCTCGAAGCCGTAGACGGCGGGAAATTCAAAGAGTTCGGCGAATTGCTGCTCGAACACAATAAAATCTGCAATCTTACTTCTATTGTCGACGAAAAAGGGGTAAAATATAAGCATTTTCTCGACAGTCTGGCGGGAGAAAGCTATTTTCCCGAGAATTCGGCTGTTATAGAGATAGGCTCGGGCGGGGGTTTTCCCTCAATACCTTTGAAGCTTTTCAGAGATGATTTGAGGTTTACTCTCGTCGAAAGTACGGGCAAAAAGTGCGCGTATCTTGAAACGGTTGTGGACAAGCTCGGTCTTAAATGTGTACAAGTTAAAAATATCCGCGCCGAGGACGGGGCGCACGACAAAAATATGAGGAAAAAGTTCGATATCGCATGCGCGAGGGCGGTCGCAAGACTGAATACTTTATGCGAATACTGCCTCCCGTTCGTGAAAACCGGCGGAAGATTTATCGCCTACAAGGGCAGCGCCGAAGAGGAAATTAAAGAGGCGCAAAACGCGATTAAGACCCTCGGCGGAGAAATCGAGGAAGTTGTAAATTACGGGCTTCCCGAGGACGAGGGCAAACGCACCCTTATAATTATAACAAAAATAAAGACCACGCCCGAAAAATACCCGCGCGGTCAGGGTAAGGAAAGGAAAAACCCGCTATGAAGATTTGCGCGTTCACGGGACACAGAAATTTATTCGGTTACGGTTTCGACAGATGTTTGCTCGACCGCGTGAACGAGCATCTTATAAAAAACGGCGTAGACACATTCCTCTGCGGAATGGCGGTCGGGTTCGATACCGAATGTGCTCAAAGCGTGCTGGCGCTCAAAGAAAAATATGACGTAAAGCTTGTCGCGTGTCTGCCTTGCGCAAATCAGTCGGACACGTTCTCTCAAAAAAACAAGCTTATTTACAATTCCATTATAGAGAAGTGCGACGAGGTGATAACCCTTGCGCCCGTCTACCGCAGAGGCTGCATGCACGGGCGCGACCGCTACATGGTCGAAAACAGCGACGTTTTGGTCTGCTTTCTCAGAAAAAATTTCGGCGGAACCTTTTACACCGTCGGCTACGCGAAAAAGCTCGGCAAAAAAATCATAGAATTATAAAGACCCGCTATCGGCGGGTCTTTTAATATTCAGTCAGTCCTAAAAGATAATCGGACGATACCGAAAACGTGACGCAGATATTTATTACGTGCTCGACGGTAGGAAAGCTTTTGCCGTTTTCCCAAAGCGAAACGTTGTCCTGCGACACCGAAAGCCTCTCTCCGAACTGCGCCTGCGTCAGTTTGTTTTCAGTGCGTATCTCTTTTATACGCTTTGCTATCATTTCACCCATATAAACAGTTTACGAGTATTTCTCGTATTTTAATTGACTTACGAGGGATACTCGTATATAATTATTAAAAAAAAGCGAGGCGGGCTATGGGCGAAAATAAAGACGACAAATGCTGCGACAACTGTAAATATTTTTGCAGACATTACAGCTGGACGGGAAACGGCTTTTGCGCCGTCAACTGCGGGCACTGCGCCTGCGAAAAAAGACCCGTCCGTGAAAGACTGAATTATTCTTACGTCACCTCATGCCGCTTCTGGGAGGACGGCGAAGAAGCCAACGCCGAGAGAAATAAAAGCATTTTAAAAGCGGTCAAAAATATGTCCGACCGCTTAGACGAAATTGCCGTTATCTTCGACAAAGACTGATTTTATAAAAAGCTGGCGAACGCGCCTGCGCAAGCCTGCTTGACGCCCGTATTCTGGATATAGTCCAAAACAAACGACGTGATGCCTTCGGCTATAATTTCGGACATCTTGTAAATTACGTTCAGCCTAGTCGCCGAAAACAGAGAATAATTGAACATGGACTGCTCGGCGATAATTCCCATTATCGAGACGTCGCCCACCTTTTGAAGCTTCTTATTCGCCCCGCTGCCGGGTTTCAGCCCGCGGCGGGCTATTTTTATCAATCCGATATCCCCCGCAAGACCGACCGCGGCGTCGACCGCGATAATCGGACTGTTCGGGTGGGTCTGCTTCAAGAACTCGTTCATGTACTTCACCTCGTGCGCGGTGATGGGCTTTGCGAGCGTGCCGTAGACGTAGCAGTTCAGCCCCGCAAGATACTGCTTTAATTTCGTGCCCGTGACGGGACCCAAACTGTCGCCGACCGAAAGGTCGCTTCCGATGCAGAGAATTACGGGAGCCTCGCCGTCGAGCGGCACGATTTTTTTAAGGGCAAGGCAGACCCCGCCGGGGGCAAGCGAATTATATAAATTGAAAGAATAGTCCATAATGTTAACCTCGCGTAAGTTATTGACCGCTTTCTATTAAAATATAATATCTTTTTTCAGATTGTGAATTTTAAATATTAATCGGTAAATTACTCAAACTAAATAATATGGATTTCCACAATTCAACAGATACTTGTCAACATGTTGATAAATAATCCACAATTAACGCGCTTTGTGTTTCACATGAAACAATCCATACGTTAAAAAATTTGGTTGAAAGTTTCACATGAAACATTTTTGCTTGCGATTTTTGATAAGCGCATATAAAATTTTATGTGAAATGCAGATAAAATTTGAGTGATATATTAAATTAGTAATATTAAAAGCTTGAAAACGCTAAATTAATATGATAGAATAACAATGTTTTAATAAAAAATTAAGGAGACTTGTTTTGAGTAAAAAAGGCAGAATTATTTCCTGGGTGATAATCGCCGTGCTTGCTATCGCAGTGATTACGGTCGTGTTTACCCAACTTATGAAGGGCGGTGCGGCTAAGCTTGACAGAACCACCTTCCAGCAGTACGTCGAGAATGCGCAGTACTACGTCGAGGACGGAAACATTTACAGCAGACTTGACGAGGGCGAAATTATAACGTTAGAGGGCTACAAAGTCAAAGACGGAGCAATCGTTACCAACGACGACAAGGAGAGACCCCTCCCCGTAATCTGGAAAATATCGACCAGCAACTACGAGTACTCGGGTTACACCAAGAACTCGAACGGGGCGTTTGTCCGCTCCTACTTCTGCTACGGCCCCTCGTCGTACCAGATAGAAAGCTGGGATTCGGAAACCTTTATGAGGTGGCAGGGCTTCGGCGTCGTGATCGATCAGGAGAACCCCAACGCGGGCAGCTGGATGTCGACGGCGTTTTCGGTACTGATGCTTGTTATCGTGTGCTTCGTATTTTTCCTCATTATCCGCTCGTCGATGGGCGGGGCGGGCAAGGTCATGAGCTTTGCGAAAACCAAGGCACGCGTATCCACTAATATAAAGGTGCGCTTTACCGACGTAGCGGGCGCCGAGGAAGAAAAGGTCGAGCTTGCGGAAATCGTCGAGTTCCTCCGCCAGCCCAAAAAGTTTTCGGATTTGGGTGCGAGAATTCCAAAGGGCGTACTTCTCGTAGGTCCTCCGGGAACGGGTAAAACCCTTTTCGCGAAGGCGGTTGCGGGCGAAGCGGGCGTTCCCTTCTTTTCGGTTTCGGGCTCAGACTTCGTTGAAATGTACGTCGGTGTCGGTGCCTCGCGTGTGCGCGATTTATTCGATATGGCGAAAAAGAACCAGCCTTGCATTATCTTCGTCGACGAAATCGACGCAGTCGGCAGACACCGCGGCGCAGGTCTCGGCGGCGGCAACGACGAGAGAGAACAGACCTTGAACCAGATACTCGTCCAGATGGACGGCTTCGAGTCGAACGAGGGCGTTATCGTAATGGCGGCGACGAACCGTGCCGATATCCTCGACCCCGCACTTCTCCGTCCGGGCAGATTCGACAGACAGATTTACGTCAACCTTCCCGACGTCAAGGGCAGAGAACAAATTCTCAAAGTGCACGCGCGCAATAAGCCGCTTGCTCCCGAGGTCAACTTCAAGACCGTCGCGCGCATGACCGCGGGTTTCTCGGGTGCCGACCTTGCCAACCTTTTAAACGAGGCAGCGATACTCGCCGCCCGCGAAGGCAAATCCTTTATTGAAAATACCGACCTCTACGAAGGCATCAATAAAGTGCTTATGGGACCCCAGAAAAAAAGCCGCGTAGTCACCGAAAGCGACAAGCGTATTACCGCATACCACGAAGCGGGTCACGCGATAATCGCAAAACTGTGCCCCAACTGCGACCCCGTGCAAGAGGTTACGATAATTCCCCGCGGCAATGCGGCGGGTTACACCCTGACCCTTCCCGAGAACGACGACAACCACATGTCGAAGAACAAGATAATAGATTTCATTTGCATGGCACTCGGCGGACGTGTTGCCGAGGAGCTCGTAATCAAAGACGTCACGACGGGAGCTTCCAGCGATTTGGAACGCGTTACCGATATGGCAAAGAGTATGGTCACCGAATGGGGTATGAGCGAGAAGCTCGGACTTATGACCTACGGCTCGAACTCGCAGACGGTTTTCCTCGGTAAGGATATGGAAACCCACAACGCCTACTCCGACGATACCGCGAAACTCATCGACGACGAAATGCACAAGATTATCGAGGGTGCCCACGCACGCGCAACCAAGCTGTTGACCGACAACAGAAGCATACTCGACAACATGGCGAGAGTGCTTATCGAACGCGAGACAATTTACGCGGACGAGGTCGATATGCTCATGGAGGGCAAAAGCCACACCGAGGTTCTCGAATATATGGAAAAATCGGAGAACGACAAGGTCGGCAACGCCTTCAAAAGATACGAAAGCTAAAACGTTCCACGTGAAACAAAGCAGAACGGAGAGTTAAATAATGGGAAAAGTTATTGCATTTACGAACAAAAAAGGCGGGGTCGGTAAAACGACCACCGCCGTGAACATGGCGGCTTACTGCACGGAGGCCGGTAAAAAGGTTTTGCTCGTCGATATCGACTCGCAGGGCAACGCGACCACCGCTTTGGGCTTTTCAAAAAGCGCGCTGAAAGAATCCGTCTATAATATCCTTATCGAGGACGACTCGGCGGAGGGAAACATTCTGCACACCGAAATCGAGGGGCTGGACGTAATTCCCGCCAACGTCGACTTATCGGGGGCGGAGGTCAACCTCGTCTATAAAAAAAGTCGCGAGCGGATACTAAAAACCGCCCTCGACAAGGTTCGCGACGGGTACGACTACATATTTATAGACTGCCCGCCCTCGCTCGGACTTCTGACAATCAACGCGTGGGTTGCGGCGGATTCGGTTATAATCCCGCTGCAAAGCGAGTACTTCGCCATGGAGGGCGTCAGCCAGCTTATGAGCACAATCGGGCTCGTCAAGCAGCATTTAAACCCCAACCTCGACATCGAGGGGGTGGTTATCACCATGTACGACGGAAGGGCGTTGGTTTCGAGGCAGATTGCCGCGGAAATTAAAAAATTCTTCAAAAAGAAGCTTTACGAAATGATAATTCCCCGCAACGTCCGCCTTGCCGAGGCTCCCAGCCACGGTATGCCCATTATGCTTTACGAGCCGAAATGTATAGGTGCAAGAGCGTACAAGGCGTTGACGGAGGAATTCCTCGCAAAGGACAGCTGGAACAAAAAGAAAAAAAACTAAGGAGATAAGTTATGGCAAAAGGTTTAGGCAAGGGGCTTGACGAACTGTTCAAGGACACCGACGAAGCGTACGGACACGCTTTCGAACATAAAAGTGCTTTCGGCTACACCGAGGAAGAGAGAAAGAACGCCGAGGATATGAAGCTCGACTTAATTTCCGCAAATCCCAACCAGCCGCGAAAGAACTTCGACGAGCAGGCGTTGAAGGAGCTTTCCGATTCAATCAAAAAGCACGGCGTGATTATGCCCATCGTGGTCAACGACAACCACGACGGCACTTACATGATTATCGCGGGCGAACGCCGTTTCCGCGCGAGCAAGCTCGCGGGTATGGAAACTATCCCCGTAGTTATCCGCGATTACAGCGAGCGGGAAATCAAGGAAATTTCCTTAATTGAAAACTTGCAGCGTGAGGATTTAAACCCCATAGAAGCCGCGACGGCAATGAAGGAGTTAATGACGGCTTACAAACTCACGCAGGACGAGCTCGCCGAAAGAATAGGCAAATCCCGCCCCGCAATCGCAAACACTCTGAGACTGTTGAACCTCTGCCCCGACGTCATGGCAATGGTCGCCGAGGGCAAGCTTTCGGCGGGACATGCGCGAACAATTGTTCTTTTAGCCGAGCCCGACCAGATTAAGTTCGCTTCCGACGCGGTCAAAAATCAAACATCTGTTCGCGAACTTGAAAAGAAGGTGCGCGCCCACACGCTCGCGCCCGAGGTGCTCGACGAGAAGAAAAAGAAAAAGCGTGCGCTCGCCTCGGTCGAGCTCAAACAGCTTGTCGAGAGAATGCGCTACACGTTCCGCACGAAGGTCAGCCTTATCGGCACCGACAAGAAGGGCAGAATTTATATCGATTACTATTCGCGCGACGATTTGGACAGAATTTGCGAAATTCTCGATATTATAGACAAACAGTGATTGAGGCGTGCGGCGGCGGGAAACCCGCCTTGCACCCGTAGATTATTAAAAAGGCTCCCGCGGGAGCCTTTTAAACTTACGGTTGAATTGGACTAACCGAATAGTTGAGCGAAAAAACGGGCAATTCAACGTTTGATATCTGGTTTTTCGGTCGAAAACGAATTATAATAGCCTTACAGTAAAGTCAAGTCAAGGAGAACTACAATGAACAGTTTAGGTGAAAAAATAGCCCATTACAGAAGGAAGGCGGGACTCACACAGGAGCAGCTTGCGGAAAAGTGTTCGGTGACGGCGGCAATCGCACCCGAGCTCATAGACCTCAACAAAATGCTTTTAAGGTTTAAGGTGATAAGCGCAAAGGGCGACAACGTAAATATCAATATTCCCCTCTCGCTCGCCGAAGTTGCCGTGAAAAGCGGGCTTATTAAGGTCGACAACAGCGACGTTTTGAAACAGATTGATTTTAAGCAGATTGTCCAGCTCGTCAAGTGCGGTGCTGTGGGCAAGCTTATCGAAGTGAAGTCGGCGGACGGCGATACCGTCGAGGGCTGGGTCGAATGACGGTCCGCGTCCGTCACGGCAAATTCCGCATTGCGCTGTGGTTTCCGAACGGTTGTCTGACGCTTGCGATAAATCAGTTGCTGAAACACGCCAAGGCGAATGCGTTTGTAAATTCTGTCGGCAAGTCGGAAATCAAAGAAATGGTCAAGGCTTTAAAAAAAGCCAAGAAGTATCACAAAAAAATAGAGCTCGTGTCCGTCGTTTCCGCCGACGGCACGCGGGTGAAAATCACGGTATAAAGAAGCGCCGTGCGGCTACTGCCGCACGGCGCTACGCTTGACTTGCGGTAAATTGGTTTACCGTATAAGCAATTAAGATACATGGATGCAACGTCACTTTGTTTGACTTGCGTTGGGCTCGCCTTGCGGTCCGGTAATAAAGATACCCGCCCGCGACGGCTCGCGTGTAAAAATAATTTTATAAACAAAAGGGGCGCAGAGAAATTTTCTCTGCGCCCCCGCGTTTATTATTTACCGCTAAGCTTACATTAAGGCTTTGCCCTGTGCCGTACCTATAACGGTAAACATTTCGATTTCGTTGCCGGTCATAGCGTCGATATAGATATAATACCGGTTGCCGCCGTAGGTTCCGAAGAACTCGTACGCAAGCGCTTCGCCGTCGTCCGTGGGAATAACCGTGAGCCGCGAGCCGTCGCTTTCGAACGCGGGGTTCAGCTTTTCAGCCGCTTCCGACTTGGTAATCTTCGCCTCGTCAAGGCAGCGCGTGGTGTGGTTAAGCACATACGAAAGTCCTTCCATACCCGTCACAATGCCTCTCTCTTCGCAGACCTTAACCTTAATCATGTCCGAGTAGACGATTACGCCGTCCTGCTCGTAAGCGAAGTTGAGGTTGCACGTCGTGCCGTTTTCGCTCGTCCAGACGGGCTCCATGTCGTCGAAGCCGAGCTCGTCGAGGAAGTCCTCGGCAATGTCGATACATCTTTCAATCGAGAAATTCTTTGACGAACAATCCTTGTAGCTGTCGAACATAACGACCTTGCCGCCCTTTTTGGAAAGCTGAGCCATCATTTCGCCGTCGCGAGTCTGCAACATTATATTGTAACATTCCAGCTGCTGGGCAACCGTTTCGCCCGTGCAACGCGCGTCGGTAAGACCGTAGTCCTCGAAGTACTCTCTCGCAAGCTCCTCGGCTTTTGTCGCGTTGATTTCTTCAAGCGCCTCCAAGTTTTTGGGGCTTACCTTTTTAATGTTTTCTGCGAAGGGACCGTCGTTGATTTCCTTGGGAGTTTCTATATTGTGGTTTTGAAGGTCGCCGAACGAAGTGTCGAGCAATCCGCCGCTTTTACCTTTCATAGCCGCAATCATGTCCTTTTCGGTGCAGTTTGCGCAAAGTTCGTTGAGTATGCGCTTCATTTCCGTGTTCATTTCGTACATATACTCGATGGACGCCTTCTGGCTGTTCGAAAGCTTATCGCCGCGCGCGATTGCAAACAGCATCGACTGCGCGCTGTCGCCCATCTTGTTTACGAACGAGGTCATATTCTGGGTGAGCTGAGTTTCGACGGGCATTCTTTCGAGCACGACTTCCGCCATCTCGCTTTCGATAGCGATATCGGTCAGAATACGCACTTGTTCGTCGGAAGAGTTGGAAACTCTCGCCTTCGAAAGGTTGGTGTCGAGGTTGTCTACGATAGAGTTGAGCTCATATAAGGACTGCGTGTGGATACCCGCGTACTCCGCCTGCATGCCGTTCATGTTCAGCCAGCCGAACGTGAGCATTGTGCCGAGCGCGAGCGACGTCACGCCGAGCGCGATAACCGCCGCAAGCCAGCCGCCGAAACCGGGCGACTTCTGTCTTTCCTTTCTGTCGGCGCGTTTTTCGGCGCGTACTTTTAAACGGTGCTCGCGCTTTGCCTGCTTTTCAGCCGCAGCCGCCTGACGCTTTGCAATGCGCGCTTCGACTCTCGCCTGACGCTCGTCGGCTTTGCGCTGAATACGCGCTTCCTTACTCTCGTGCTTCAACATGTCTCTGCGTTCGCGCCTCTTTTCGCGGCGTTCGGCAGCCTTTTCCTTGAACGCCGCAATGCGGTCAAGGCGCTTCTGCTTTGCTTCGAGCCTCTTTTCAAGCCTTCTCTGTTTTTTTTCGGCTTTGATTTTCGCGGCTTCAAGCTTTTTCTGCTCGCGTGCTTTCTGCTTCGCAAGCTTCTTTTCGCTTACTTTCTTTTCGGATTTAACCGCCTTCGCCTTCTTCGCGGGCTTGGTCGTTTTCGACTTCACCGTGGTAGTCTTTGACTTCGCGGGCGAGGACTTTTTCGTAGTGGTTGTCTTTTTACTTGTCTTGCGGGTCAGCTCCTCGGCTTTCTCCGCTCCGCTTGATATTTCTTTCTTCACTCTTTGCCTCCTATATTGCGAACACATGTTTACCTATTGTGGTAACAGTCTGTCTGCTGAAAATCCATGAGCTCGTCGCCACTGCGGGGTTGTAGTAGTAAATACAGCCGTAGGTGGGGTCCCAGCCGTTCATAGCGTCGGACGCGGCGTTCATGGCTTTCTTGTCGGGTTCGAGGTTAATCTGACCGTCGGATACCGCGGTGAACGCGTTCTTCTGGTAGATAACGCCCGAAATGGTGTTCGGGAACTGCGACGACGCAACGCGGTTTAAAATGACCGCGCCGACGGCGACCTGACCCGTATAGCTTTCGCCCCTTGCCTCTGCGTAGATACACTTTGCCAAAAGGTACAAATCCGAGCTCGTGTAATTCGAATTACCGGTTTTGTCGTTTTCGAGAACCTTGACCGAGTCGTTCATGCCGAGCGCCTTGAAGGTGTCTATGCCCGCAATGCCGTCCGCAGTCAGACCGTTTTTCTGCTGAAAGCGTTTAACCGCTTCAACGGTGCCCTTGCCGTAAATGCCGTCAACCGCTCCGTTGTAGTAGCCCCAGTTTTTCAAACGGCGCTGCAATTCCTTTACTTCGCCGCCGCTCGCGCCTTGTTTAAGAACAGCAGTCTGAACGAAGGGCGCCGAAGCTTCTTCACTTGTGTATGCCGTGCTGAATGCGGCGGTAGCGGTACCAACGGTAGCGACAGCCAGCGCAGCCAGCCCGATTCTAAGTGCTTTTTTCATTTTTCCTCCTTGCTCCCCTTAACGGTCGAGCGTAATATGTTTGTATCGTTGCAATTATTATGAATAATATAAAAAAAGTTATTCAACCCTTTCGCGAAATTCTCGCGCTATTCTGCGCGCGATAATTTCCGTGATTTGAGGACTGCTCGTCCTCTGCCCGCAATCATAAGGGCAAACACAAATACAATTGCGGGCATTCACCTCGGCGAGCCGCAGGTATGCGCAAATTGAGTGCGCAGGGAAAAAGTGTGATTTTCCCACGCGCCGTTAATTTTTTAAAATAATTTAGTAAATCCTTGAAAATTTTTCCGCGCTGTGTTATACTCGGTATGCCAAACAATTTAATTTATAGTCGGTATATTTTTTATTTCCGAAAAACACACAATAAGTAGGCATATTCGTATCCTATATTCTTGTGTGTCTTTCGGGTTTTATACCGTTACTATAAAAAAGAATAAATTGTTTGGCGACGTTAAGGGTACGTTATGCGGGGGCGGCTCTTAATGCCGCCCTTATTTTATTCCCGCGAAAAAATTTGTTGGAGGAATTTATGAAGAAAAAATTACTTGTTGTCTTATTTGCACTGATTTCGGCGGTCTGCCTTGCGTTCGCGTTTACTGCCTGCAACCGCGACGAGCCCGCAGGTCCGTCTGTGCACACCCATACGTATGAAACGGATTATTCCGGATACGATGACGAATACCACTGGCACAAGGCAACTTGTGAACACAAGTTAGAGATAAGTGGGAAAGAGAAACATATATTTATCAGCAATTCAAATAAATGCAGTAAGTGCAATTATACAAAAAAGCTGACAAGTTTTACTATAACATTTAAGGCAGAGGGCAAAATAGTAGCGATACAAAATTATACGGAAGAAGATGAAGCCGTTATTGAACCCGATATACCGAAAAAAACGGGTTATACGGGAAAATGGGAAGAGTACACTCTTAATATGGAAAACATTACTGTAAATGCTGTATATGAGGTTATTGAATACACAATAACGTTTATAGCGGATGAAGAAATTGTCGCGACGCGGAATTATACGGTAGAAAACAAAAAAATAGATGAACCTGACGTACCCGAAAAGACAAGGTTTCTCGGTAAATGGGAAAGCTATACTCTTACTTTTGGCGATATCAATGTAAATGCGGTATATACAGATATCTTAACATACGAACTTAATGAAAACGGCTACTCATATAAGATCACGGGTGTTAATGAGCTGCCTGTAGGTGTTTTGGAACTTCCCTCACAAATTAACGGTAAACCGATAACGGCAATTGATGACTGTGCTTTTATGGATTGCAGTGCAGTAGAAAGTATAATCATACCAAAAGATATTGTAGATATAGGGCTTAGCGTTTTTAAAGGATGTACGGCTCTTTCAAGTATAAATATACCGGACGGTGTAAAAAGTATAAAATCTTACACATTTGCCGAATGCAGCGCACTTGAAAATATCATAATACCCGAAAGTGTTGAAGCTGTTGGGTACGCTGCCTTTACGGGTTGTTCTTCTTTGAAAAGTATGACTATTCCTTTTGTCGGTGGTGCTTCAAATGTAGGTGGCGGTGTTGAGCTTTTCGGTTTTATATTTGGCAGTCAAGAATTTGAAAACAGTATGCTTATCTCTCAGTCCTGCAACAGATATGACGCAAGTTTTTTGACAGAAAGTTTTGATTTCTATATTCCGAATTCATTAACTGACATTACGGTTTTAAATAGTAATATTCCTTTTGGTGCCTTTGAGAATTGTAAAGGTCTTGTTTCGATAACGCTTTCCGACGGAATAAAAAGAATAGGCGATAATGCTTTTAGAAATTGTGATAATCTCGCAAATCTCATCATACCGAATTCAATTATATTTGTCGGAGCCGATGCTTTATCAGGTTGTAGCAGATTAAGATATACTACTTATAATTACGGCACGAAATATTTCGGAAATACAGAAAATCCGCATTACATTCTTGTTGATGTAGCTGATAGAAACATTACAAGTTTTACTGTGCATAATAATACAAAATGTATATTACCCGTATTTGGAAAAGGTTATAAAAACTTGACGTCCTTAACAATTCCTGACGGGGTAACAAGCGTAAATTCAGGGGGTATGTACAATGATACTGACTTTGCTAATCGCGGAGCCGGCACATTAAAAGATGGGTGCGTTTATATTGGAAACCCTTCTAACCCGTATCTTGTATTATATGGAAACCGCTTTTTTAGCGAAAAGGTAACGATACAAAATACGACAAAAGTAATTGCTTCCAATGCTTTTAATTTTTCCGGCTATGCAAATACGGAGTTAATAATTCCTGACAGCGTACAATATATCGGAGAAAATAACTTCTGCGGGGATGATTATCAGCATGCTACAACGGTAAAAATAGGAAGTAGAGTAAAAGATATGGAAGGCGCTTTTGACAGAACAAGCAGTGGAAATTCTATTCAGGCATTTGAAGTTTCGCCAAATAATGAATACTATACTTCGGTTGATGGTGTGCTTTTCAATAAAGACCGTACTGTTCTTATAAATTATCCGGCTTCGAAAGCCGATAAAAGTTATATAATCCCTCAAACTTGTAAAACTATTTATCCTAACGCATTTTTTGCAAATAAAAATCTCGTGACGCTTAAAATTCCCGAAAGCGTAACCGGTATAGGATATATGGCTTTTAGGTATTCAAAAAAATTGGAAAGCATAAATGTTCCTACAAATATTATAGCGCTTAATGGCTTGACTTTTTCAGAGTGCAAAGGACTAACAAGCATAACCATACCCGACAGTGTGACGAGTATCAGTAGCTGGGCGTTCAACAGTTGCAGTTCGCTTACAAGCGTAACAATACCCGACGGCGTGGCTACAATCGAACGTTCTGCGTTCAGGCGTTGCAGCTCACTTACAAGTATAACCATTCCTGATAGTGTGACAAGTATCGCCATGTTTGCGTTCTATGATTGCAGTTCACTAAAAGATATAAATTTTGAAGGGACCAAGGCCCAGTGGAAAGCGATAGAAAAAGACAATACCTGGAATTCCGATACAGCTGAATACACTGTACATTGCACTGACGGAGATTTGAGCAAAAGCGAATGTTAAAAGGACGGGCGCACGTGGCGACGGCGCGCGCCCGTGAATTCATTAAATTTAAAAGGCGGGAGCGGCTAATGCCGCTCCCGCCTAACTTTTACTTTTTCAAAAATTTATTTATTATATCCATTATTGCCGAGCGGTACTGCACGTTGCCGTTGCCCGACGTGAAGCACAGCGGCGGATAAATCACGCACCACCAGTTATCGCCCGTACCGCTGCCGAGTTCTATAATAAGCGCGTCGTAAATTCCTTTTTCCAAAGTTAACTCTCCGTAAACCCGCGTGGGGAATTCTTCCGCGCGGACGCTCGCCTTAGACGTGTAATTAAATCCGTTTTCTTTCAGGACGCGGTCGCACACCTTTTCAATGCCGTCCAGAATACCGCTTATGACTTCGATTGCCGTTTCCTTGTCGGTGCACTGCGCGGCGTACGGCGTTATGTATCTGACGACCTCGTCCTTGACTTTATATTTAACGTTCTGGTCTGTCTGTTCGTTCGAGTTTGCGCGAACGTGAATTCTGAGATAATCCGTGTCCGCGCAGACGGGCAGCGCCCCGAGCGCGATAACAATCGTTGCCATAAGCGCGGCAATAAGCAAAACCGCAATCAAAAACTTTTTCATAAAATCACCTTCCACAATCTTTATTGACCTGCGTTAAGTGATTTATACGTTCATTTTTTAAAATTTTAAAATTGTTTTACATGCGGCAGATGTTCATAATCAACGATTATGTCCGCGGGGTTGTCGGCATTGTAAAGTACGGGCACGATTTCGCCTACCGAAAGGTCGAATACATGTTTTAAAATCGAGCCGAACCGTTCCGTTTTATCCCAATCGGAAAAAGTTGTTATAAAGTAGCCTTTTTCACCCTTTAAAAGAAGCGTGAGTTTAAAACGCACATAACCTTTTGCATGGACCTGCCATACTCCATAACTTTTTCGCTGAATAATCAGCGCATGCGACGCAATGCTTTTCGGCGAAGATTTAAGCGCCGCGCGGCGGCGTTTTTCGCTTTTTAATCCTTTTATTAAGACGTAATAGTCAAGATTAGTCAAATCATCGTTTTTGACAGTAAAAGGTTTAACATTGTAAAAAATAGAGTCATATAGTAGCTCGCACTTACCGTCTTTGAACATTACGCTTGCGCGTTCGCCGACAGAGTATTTCTGGTTAATAGAATAGGTCTGAAATTTTTGACGGCAAAGTTCGACAGTATATTTCAGCCGTCTGTCGGGAGCCCGCCATACTTTCGCCTTAGGTTCGTAATGGTTTATGCGGTTTTCGTCAACTATTTCGGCGGTGTCGATAGTAACAGTTTTCGTTAAGAATTTCATAGATATAATTATAATATATTTCGGTTTAAAAATCAATACTGATAATAAGCCGAAGTAAAACGCACAGGGTTTGAAAAAATTTTCAAAATAAGCGAAAAAATGCTTGATTTTTATAATCATATTTGATATATTAAATAAGCATTCGGGAGCTTAGCTCAGTTGGGAGAGCAACTGCCCTACAAGCAGTGGGTCACAGGTTCGAGCCCTGTAGCTCCCACCAAAACAGTGCGGAAGAATAATATGCGGGAGTGGCTCAGTGGTAGAGCGTCACCTTGCCAAGGTGAATGTCGCGGGTTCGAATCTCGTCTCCCGCTCCAAAAATTCTTTCGCACTGTTTTTTTTATGGCGCTATAGCCAAGTGGTAAGGCCAGGGTCTGCAAAACCCTCATCCCCCGGTTC
>CAJTOY010000010.1 GCA_910578195.1 uncultured Christensenella sp.
CAGATATGGAACGCGCACGCGCTTTTGAACTCGTCCGCGAAATACTCCGCTATATGTAAACACGCAATGCAGTGGTCTATCCAGAACTGCCTTATCTTCCCGTCGGGGCTGGATAGCGTAAGTCCGTCCTTTACGTTTTTGTGTGAAAACATAGTAGGGTTGAAGTCTATCCCGTCCAGCCCGAGCTCCTTTGCAAACTTCACCCATTCGGCAAAGTACTTAGGTGCGTATTTATCGCGGTCTACGTCCGCGCCTACCGCGTAGCTTGCGTGTAAATTCAATCTCTTCTTGCCGGGCATTAAAGAAAACGCTTTCTTTATATCCGCTTTCAGTTCCTCGAAGTTCCTCGCCCTGCCGGGGTAATTGCCCGTCGTCTGTATGCCGCCGCTTAATTCTCCGCCGCCGTCCAGCCCCACAACGTCGTCGCCCTGCCAACAGTGGATTGACACGGGGATAGCTTTGAGCTTTTTGATTGCCGCTTCCGTATCTATCCCGTATGCCGCATATTCCTTTTTTGCTTGTTCATACATTATTGCACCTCTATTTGTAGTTTAAGATTTCCAAGTGCGGTTGCCTCGATAGGCAACGCACAAACTTTAATTTTGCAAACTTGTTCGGTTAGTTCGTTCAATAAACTATTCTTTGCCCCGCCGCCTACTATGTAAAGTGTATCGAAGTCTTTTCCGCTGTTTGCCTTTAATTCGTCCAAAGCGTCCATATAACTTATGGCAAGACTTAAAAATGCGCAACGGAAATAATCCGCTTCTGATTGCGGCTTGCATTCGAGCGCGCCGTCAAACGCTTCTTTCATACTTTTCGGCGCAAGGAACGAATTGTCGTTGACATCAACGTAAGCGTTGAACGTGCTTTGCCGTGCTTGCTCTACTATCTGCTGGAACGGTTTGTCGGGACATAGCTCGCCGCGCAGACGGTTGACGACCCACATACCCATAATGTTCTTTTGGTATCTGACGTAACCCACGCCGCCCTCGTTTGAGTAGTTCGCCCTTCGGCTCTTTTCGTCCGTAATAGCTTGCGGCACTTTCAAGCCCAACAGCGACCACGTTCCGCTCGATATATAAGGACTGTTTCCGGTCATAGCTATGCCTTCGACTGCGCTCGCCGTATCGTGACTTGCACATAAAACGACTTCCGTTTGACCGCCGACCGCCCAAGCGATTTCGGGCAATAACAATCCGACCCTCGTTCCCGACTGATAAAGTTGACCGAATAACCTTGTCGGCAGACCTAACGCAGATAAAATATCTTTGTCGTATTCTTTCGTTTCTGCATTTACCAGCCCCGTCGTCGTCGCGTTGGTATATTCGTGCATCTTCACGCCCGTAAGCAAGTAGTTGAGATATTCGGGTATCATCAAAAAATCATTGGCCCTATCCAATCTACCCCGCTTCATATCGTCATAGAGTTGATAGACGGTGTTAAACGGTTGAAACTGTATGCCCGTTCTGCGATACAACTCTTCGAAAGACATCTTCCCGTGGACTTCGTCTATAACCGTCTCCGTGCGACTGTCCCTATATGCAAAACACGGACTCAGGGAGCGAATGCGGTTTACCAACACATAATCCACACCCCAAGTGTCAATCGCAAGAGATTTGATTTGTCCGTACTTCTTTATTGCGGCTTTAATGCCTTTTTTAACGTTTTCGAAAAGACTGTCAGTATCCCACACAAGACAGTTATTCTGCCTTTTCGTGCCGTTCGGGAAACGAAAAACCTCGTCGGTTTTTATTTCGTTATTTTCACGCCAACCGACGATATGCCGCCCGCTCGACGCACCTATATCTATTGCCAAGTAATATTCCATATTCCACAACACATTAAGCTTTTTACACCACTATATTTTTGCAGTTAAAATGCGTATTTACCCGCGCCGACTACTTGTCTATTACCGTCGGGCAAGATGACATCTGCCGTGCAGTTTGCGGGAATTTCTACGGTAAACTTATATCCTTTACACGTCTTTTCCCAACCGCTTGCAACCGTCCCGTAAATGCTTTGATAACTTGCTTTTGCGTGCGTGAGCGTTCCGCCCGGTACAGGCTTAATCACAAAATGGTTTTCGCCCGCAACGTTAATTCCGCACATTACTCCAAACAGCCACTCGCAGACCGCGCCTTTGCTGTAATGGTTTAGCGAGGCAACGCCGCCTTGCGCTTCCGTGCCTTCCCAACTTTCCCAAATTGTCGTAGCTCCCATTTTCGGCATATATAGCCACCCCGGCATTTGCTCGTTTTCCAACAGCTTATAGGCGTATTCGGGATTTATTTCCGTTAAAACGTATAGAATTAACGGCGTTGACAAAAAGCCCGTGCCTATTCTCCAACCGTAATTTTCAAGAGCCTTTACAAGCCGCTTTTTAGAGTACTCCGTTTCTTCTTTGTTCAGAAGGTTAAAATACAGCGGACGGACGAGCATAGCCTGCCTGTCGGTGTCGAGCGGATAATCCTTCGTTTTGCGAAGCGCGCGGTACGCTTGTTTTGTGCCGTCGGCGTACTTTCTATAAAGCGCAATATCTTCCGTCCTTTTAAGCGCGGTTGCAATCTTACACATAAGCTCCATTACATACGCTGTATATGCGGTGGAAACTTCGGGGTGCGGCAATACCATATCCGTCCATTTCATAGGGGACACGTCGGCGGGTTCTGCCCATTCGCCGTAACTCTGCCCGTAATTGACCGCAAATTTTCTGTATTTATGCTTTAAGTGAATAGGCTTTGAAAGTACGGTTTTCTTTCCGCAACGCTTTATCATAAACTTTGCATAGCGTTTCATACCGTCGTAGTATTTCTCAAGCACTGATCTGTCGCCGTATTGTTTCCAAAGTTTATAAGGAATAATAACGCCCGCGTCCGACCAACCGACAGAGCCGTTCATCATAGCCATATAAAAGTCCACTCCGCCCGCGGGCGCTATCTGCGGAAGTCTGCCGTTTTTCTTCTGCCAATCGTACATATCCCGCAAATACTTTTTCGCCATACTCCCGTAATCGAAAAAGCAACTTGCCGTGCCGACGAAGATTTGCGCGTCGCCCGACCAACCATGCCGCTCTCTCGTAGGGCAGTCGGTGGGGACGTCGGCGTGGTTGTTCTTTGCCGACCAACGCGTGTTTTCCACAAGCTTATTTATAAGTTCGTGCGAGCAGTCGAACGACAGCGTTTCGGGCATATCCGAATAGACCGCAACAGCCGTGAAATCTTCGGGGTTGTATTCTACTTCCGTTTCGATTAAAACGTACTGAAAGCCGAATATCGCAAACTTGGTTTTGTAGTCGTTTGCGCCGTCTTTGCAAGTATAAATAACTTGCTGCAAGGGCGTTACTTTCGTGCCTTTCCTGTTGCGGCATTGAATGTTGACTTGCGTAAATTCGCCGTCCTTATCGAGCAATTCCCCGAAACGCAGTTTTATCTTTTGTCCTTTCTTCGCATTAAGCGAAAACTTAATATATCCCGTAAGATTTTGTCCGAAATCGAGTACGGTTGCGCCCTTCGGCGTTTTTATGAGCCTCGGCTTGAACGTTTCGTGTTCGGTAACGGATACGTTGTTTGAAGCCGTGGGAATCACGTTGCACTTGACAACCTTTGCTTTACCGCTATAAGTCGGCGTGCGGTATGCTTCCAACACTTCGCCGTCCTTGTTGTCCGCAAAGCGGATTGCGCCGTCGTTACTCCAAGCCCACGTTCCGTCCGAACACACCGTGGTTATTTTTCCGTCCTGTCCGATTAGTTCCAACTGCGCGTAGAGTTTGGTTTGCGTACCGTATTGGTTTTTAATTCCCCACGCGCCGCAGCTTCCCCTGTACCAACCGTCGGCAAGCTCCACCGTCAAGTCGTTTGCGCCGCTGTTTATAAGTTCGGTTACGTCGCAGGTCTGCAACTGAATACGCTTTGTATAATCGGTATGCCCCGGCGCAAGTCGGAAATCGCCCACGCGTTTGCCGTTTAGCCTTGCCTCGTAAATTCCGCAAGCCGTAATGTAAAGCCGCGCGCGCCGAACGCATATTGCCGTAAAGGTCTTTTTGAAGCAATCGACGGGATAGCGTTTTTTCTTGTTTACGGAATAGTTGCCGCTTATCCATTTCGCCGTAAAATCGGTTTGTTTAAGCAGTCCCGTTTCGAAGAACGCCGACGAGCTTTCGCCCTCTTTATCGCTCTCGTCCCAAAGCGTAACGCGCCACTCTACTTTTTGGCGGCTTACAAGCGTGTGGGGGTATTCGGCATGCATGCCGTCCGAACGCACCTTACCGCTATCCCAAACAGCCTTGCCGTCAGACATTGCAATGATACGGTACGCCGACTGTTTTACGCCGCCCTCGCAGTTCCACGAAAGACGCGGTCTTTGAATATCTATCCCTACGGGATTATATAAATATTCGCATTTAAGATTTGTTGCCTTCATTCCGCTACTCCGTTATTTTTGCCTTGCGGCAAGTTCGGCTTGAATTTTTTTATAATACGTTTCGCCTTTTTCAAGTTCTGCCGCCCAAGCCGCGGACTCCCGTTCTTGCCGCTTATTTGCTCTTTCTTCACGGGCGGCGAGCTGTTCGGGCGTGAGTTTGGCAAGTTTAGCCGCACGTTTTTCTTCGGCTTTCTTTAATTTAGCCGCCGCTTTTTCGTCCGCAAGGCGTTTCTTTTCAGCTTGCTTTGCGCGATTTTCCGCAACCGCTTTATTATGCTTTTCGAGTTCGGCTTCATAGTCCAAGCCCTTTTTCCCGCACTTCACTTTGAGTTCTTCGGCAAAAATTCTTTCGCTTTCTTCCAGGAAATTCTTTTCGTCGATTTCCGCTTGAATTTCGGGTGCGACCCATTCTTCGCCGCGTGCTTCGGTTGCCGCTTTTTGTCTTTCGCGTATCATTGTCTGTTTACGGGTTATAGTCTTTTCCACCGAAAGGAATACAAGCAAGCCCGCAAGAATTACCCCCGTTATCGTTTCAAGCCCTACGAATGAGAAAGTAATAACATCAAGCACGGACTTCGACTGGGTTGCGGCAATCGTAACGCCGTCGACAATCTCTGGAGCGACATACCCCGCGCCCGAAATCATAGCGTTGAATACGGACGTTGCAACACCGACTATTGCAACCGCAATGATATTATAAACGGACATTGCCGTGCCGTCGCAACGGATGCCGCTTTTCCATTCTATATGGTCAAGCCCGTCGGCAAAAAGAGCCATAAAGACGTACGCGCAGGGAAGTCCGCCGATATTTTTAATAAATTGACCCACAAGCACTATATATAAATTAGTAGGCATCATCCAGCAAATCGCGCTGCCCAAAGCATAAAGAAGAAATCCGACGAGCGTTACGTTGCGCTTGCCGAATTTTTTAGCCAGCGGCCAAACGGCAAACACTCCGATACCCATAGGGATACCTCCGATAACGGATACGAGCGTCTGCGTAATTCCGTCGTTATACGTCCCCAAAACGTAATTGCAATAATAGACAAGTCCAAGATTTTTAAGCGACGAAGCGAAAGTGTATATGAGGAAGTAAAAAAACATTACTATCATATATTTGTCGGTAAGCACTATTTTAAGCTGGGTTAAGAAGGGTATCTTTTTTTCGCCTTCCGCTGCCTGTTCTTCGGTTACACGCTCCTTCGTAAAGTAGTATTCAAGAAGAGTCAAAGGCAAAGCCATTCCCGCAAGGACGCCCATAACGATAATCCACAACGATTTATCTACGCCGAGCATAGGCATAATCGCCATGGGGAATACGAGAGCGACCAAAATACCGCTCATCATTATCGTGGAAATCTGGTTGAATACCGAAAGCCCGCCGCGCTGAACCGTATTGCGGGTCGAAAGCGGACACATTAAATTGTGGCTCATATTGTAAATCGTATAAGCAAGCGAATAGAAAAGGTTATATGAAATCATTACCCAAACGATTTGCAACGTCTGATTGCCGCTCGGAACCAAAAACAGAAGCAGTCCCGTAACAAACAAAAGCGGCGCGGAAAGAAGCAGCCACGGACGCGCTTTCCCTTGCTTCGTTTTGGTGCGGTCTATTATGTAACCCATAACTACGTTTGTTATTGCGTCAAGAACTTTCGACACAAGCGGGAACACAACGAGAAACAATCCGCCCCAAACGGTAGTCAGTTTCAGAACGTCGGTATAATAGACGTTCAGATATGTAGCGAGGACGGCGTTCAATAAAAGCGCGCCGCACGGGCCGAGCAAATAGCCGAGCCACTTCTCTTTTCCCTCAACGTTTTTGGAATGAACTTTACTGTTGAAAATTCTTCCGCTCAATAATTTCCCCGATTGCATTTACTTATCCTCCTTATCCTTCGGCAACGCCGGAACGTTTATTTTAGTGCAGAAGCACTTTACTCCCTTGATTAAATGCCCGTTTGCAAGATTTACAAAGCCCGTTGCAAAATTGTACGGGCAACTCTTTCCCGCAGACATCGACATCGTAATTATCGAATTGCTTTCGAGTATGCGTTTTAAAAACATTGCGCCCTTTATTTTATTGTCGCGTTCCGCTCCTTCTGGAAGTTTCTTCGCCTTTTTCATATCCTTTTTGGCAACCGACAGAACGGAGTTGAACAGAATTCTTCCCATAACCGTCTGCCGCAAATCGGTAAATCGGCTTTCCAAATGTATCGGCTTTTCAGGCGGCAGCGGCGGGATTTTCAGTCCGGACATTTGCTCGAACAGCGAATCGCTGATTTTTTCTAATTGCGCCGACTTATAAATTGCACTGACTTCATCCGAATACGGCGATGCGGTTTCTTCGCCTTTCAGCGTAATAGCTTTATTTAATTTCAAGGTTTGGCAATCGGAACATAATTCAAAGTCGTATTCGCCGCCCTGCAATATAAAGCGGTTTTCCTTTACGTTCCAATACCGCAAATCGTCTTTCTCGACGGTTATGGTAACTTTTTTACTCTCCCCCGCTTTCAAGTATACCTTTGTAAAGCCTTTCAGTTCTTTAAGCGGTTTGAACACCCCGTCCCGCGGCGCTTTCACATATAGCTGAACGATTTCCGCGCCGTCATACTTGCCTTTGTTTACGATCTCGCAAGACACATTTATTTCCGTTTCTGTTTCGCTTGTTTCTATCGCCCGATAATCGAACGACGTATAAGAAAGTCCGTAACCGAACGGATATCGCACTTTTTTGTCGGCGGTTAAATAATAACGGTAGCCGACGAAAACACTTTCCTTATAAATCTCGCTTCTTGTCTTTCCGAACTCTTTTCCGAACGGCACGTCGTCATAGCTTACCGCCCACGTTTCGGCAAGTTTGCCGCAAGGCGTCTTATCTCCGAATACAAGCTGCGCCATTGCCGTTCCGCCGTTCTGCCCCGGCAAGTACATATTTAATATGCCATGCACCTTATCGGCAAACGTAAGCTCCACGGGCGAACCGCCGTAGAGAATGACGATAATCTTTTTACCCGTCTTTGTAAGCGCGTCAATGAGTGCAAGCTGGTTTTCGGGCAAACGCATATTTTCTCTGTCCGCGCCCTCGCTTTCAACGTAATCTGTAAGCCCCGCAAACACCAATATTTTCTCATATCCGCTTGCAAGCGCAACCGCTTCTTTTATAAGTTTTTCGTCGGGCGCAAGCTGATTTTCCTTGTAACCTTTGGCGTACTTATAATTAACTTTCTTCTCGTCAAACGCAGTCTTGGGCGTGGAAAGGAACGTCGGATTTATCATAGAACTGCCCGCCCCCTGATAGCGCGGCTTTTCAAAAAGTTCTCCCGCTACAAGGTAACTTCCGTCCTTTGCAAGCGGCAACACCCCGTCGTTTTTGAGAAGCACTGCGCAATCGGCGGCTATCTCTGCGGCAAGCGCATTGTGCGCCGCAAAGTCGGCTTCACGCTTTTTGTTGTTTTCGTGCTTTTCAACAAGTCGCAGCACGTTTTCTACCGCTTTGTCAAGGGCTGTCATTGCGAGCGTTCCGTCCGCAACGCCGTCGATTATCCACTTGCGGCAAATATCGGTATCGCCCGGCATTTCCAAATCGAGTCCCGCGCGGAGCATTTCAAGCCTGTCGTGCGTCGCGCCCCAATCGGTCATAACCAATCCGTCGAAGCCCCACTCTCTGCGCAAAACGTCGGTCAACAACCATTTGTTCTGACAGCAATACGTTCCGTTTATTTTATTGTAGGCGCACATCAAAGTTTGCGGCTTGCTTTCCTTTACGATGATTTCAAAGGGCTTTAAGTACAGTTCGCGTATCGCCCTCATATCGCAAACGGAATCGCCCATAAAGCGGAAGTTTTCGCTGTTGTTTAGCGCAAAATGCTTAACCGAAACGCCCGTACCGTTTTTCTGCACGCCCTTTACTTCCGCCGCCGCCATTTTGCCCGCAAGATACGGGTCTTCCGAAAAATACTCGAAGTTGCGGCCCGCCAGTGGATTGCGCTTAATATTCGTTCCGGGACCGAGCAAAACGTTGACGCCGTAATGCGCACACTCTTCCCCGATAGCAACGCCCATTTTATAGGTGTTTTCAATATTCCAGCTCGAAGCCGTCGCCACCGCCGTAGGGAAGCAAGTCGCAGGCTCGCTGCCCGCAACGCCGTTATCCCCGCCTTCCGATTGCACGCGTAGTCCGTGCGGGCCGTCCGACATTCGGACGGAAGGAATGCCCAATCTCGGCACGGGATTGGTGTACATAAAGTCCGCGCCCGCAACCAAAGCCGCTTTTTCTTCTACCGTCAATTCTCTTAAAAGCCTTTGAATATCCATAAAAATGATACTTCCTTTCATTTTATGTATAAATTATAACAGAACATATCATAAATTTCTTGCACAATTATTCTAATTATATTATAATTGTTTTAACTTTGGGGGGATATATGAAAAATCTCGACTACAATTATCTTTGTGCCGTTATCGGTGATCTTGCAGGAATTCCGGTCAGAAATTACAAAAATAATGAGCAAGTGTTTTACCACTCGCTTGTAGGTCTGCCAAAAGACCCTATAACACCCTATCTTTCGGAAATTTTATCGATAACCGACCGCGTCGGTTATTTTATTACACCGTATTTCAACTATTATGGAGTAGTAAACCGCGCACCGTATAAAATAATTATCGGCCCCTCGCGCCAATCGACAATGAATGATCAGGAAATAAAGGAATTGGCTTTTAAGTGCGACGTTCCCTCAGATGAGGTCAATGAATTTGCCGCGGGGATGAAAAGCATCGTCGCTATGCCGCTTGACAGCATATTGCAAATTTTATGCACTATGAATTACGTGATGAACGACGAAAAACTTTCTTTGGAAAAGATAAAAATATATGACGCGGAACAGCAAAAACTTAAAGAGATTATAGAATCCGACAGAGCCAATCAGAATTTCAATTCCGATATTGCAATAATTCAATCCGCTCAAGCCGTCCACAACACCATAACTCTCGAACAAATGCTCGTCAATATCGTCCGCAAAGGCGATACTGCGGCGCTCCGCGAATGGATTGCGAACGCCCCTGCCGTGCGCGCGGGAATTCTCGCCACCGAGCAAATGCGACAATTGAAAAACACGTTCATTGTAACAACCACCCTTATCTCTCGGGCGGCAATACGCGGAGGAATGGACGTTGAAGACGCGCTGACTCTTTCCGATGCGTATATACAAAAATGCGAGCTTTTAAATAACGTGGGACAAATAGCAAATTTGCAATATCTTATGGTATTCGACTATACGGAACGCGTTGAAAAACTTCGGCTCGGTAAATCCCCGTCGAAGTTAGTTATAGAGATAAGTAATTACGTTCAACATCATCTTTCCGAACCCGTCGACATCGAAGCGTTGGCGAACGCTATGTTTTTGAGCCGTACGCGCTTGTCCGTAAAATTCAAGGACGAAACGGGGATGACGCTTACCGATTTCGTGTTAAAAGAAAAAACGGACGAAGCCAAAAGACTTCTCCGTTATACCGACAAAACGTTGACCGCAATCAGTGCATACCTCGGTTTTTCTTCGCAGAGCCATTTTTCCCGCACTTTCCGGAAATACGCCGACTGCTCCCCGCTTGAATATCGCAAAAAATATAATTCCTAAAATTTCCATGTCCTCTACTCGGATTTATTATCGGTGGCTTCGGGCTTAAAAATAACGTGGTGCAAACCGTAGATATTTGTATCCTCTTCATCAATTATACAATATCTCAAACTGCTTTAAGGCGGCTTTGATTATTTCTGCCATTCTCGGCGTAGGGTACGCGCGGGGCGTTTGAGTTTTTCTACTGCGTTTCAGGCGCCGTACATAGGCAAGCCTAATTCACGTTTGACTTCGGTGATTTACGCCGTATGCACCTTTAATCGTAGTTTTCTTCCACCCGCTTTCGTATCATTTAGCAGGTGGATTTTTCTTTGTGTTTCTTGCTTTCGCAAGAAAGCACGACGAGCGTCTCGCACCACTTTGTCTGCGGGAACATGTCGAAGGGGGTCACGCTGTCGATTTTATAATCGGAAGCAGGGCAGTCCGCCTTGACGAGCGCACCGTCCTTTTCCGTAAGAGTGCCGCATAAAATCCCCAAGTCGCGCGCGAGGGTTGCGGGGTTGCACGAAATCAAAACCACCTTGTCCGCGCCCGAGCGCGCGATGGCTTTTACCACGCTGCGCTCCATACCCTTTCTCGGCGGGTCGCACACGATAACCCTTTTCTGCCCCGCGGTCATTTCGAAAACCTTGTCTATATTGCCCTCTACCGAGCCGCAGATATTATGCATTTTGCCCGAAAGCCCGTTCGCCTCTTTCAGCTCGTCCGCGCAACGCGAAGCTTCCTTCACAATCTCGATGCCGTACGCCGCGCCGCACTTTTTCGCGAGCATTGCCGTAAGCAGTCCGCCGCCGCTGTACAAGTCGATAGCGACGCCGTCTCCGACCTCGGCTAACACCCGCTTATATAGCTTTTCGCGCACGCCGTCGTTCACCTGTATAAAAGTGTTGGCGCCCGCCTTGAATTTTATACCTTCGGCTTCGCCCTCGAAAAAGCCTTCGCCGCGGCATATGCGCCATTCTTCGCCGAAAATCACGTTCGTATCCGAGGGATTTATATTTAAAAGCAGAGTGAATTTTTCAAACCTTTTTTCAAGCAAAGCCGCAAGTCCGTCAAGCGAAACATTTTTGTCCGCGACGAGCGCGAAAATGAACTTGCCGTCTATCTCGCGCACGACTAAGTGCCGCATATGCCTGCCCGAATTTGTTTTTGCGAACTTATTCGCAATAGAAATAACCTCCTCCGACCACGGCGACTGGATAGCGCAACTATCGGTCGCGACAATTCTATGGCTGTGCCTTGCGTAAAAGCCTGTCCGTATATTTCCGCCGTCGTCCGCGCCCGCGGGCAGCGCGAGCTTGTTTCTGTAACCGTACCGCAAATCGCTGGGCACGGTGTCGTTCACCGCGGCATATATGCCGCCTATTTTATTCAAAGCGGTTTTAACGCTTTCCTTTTTGAATTCGAGCTGCTCCGCATAGCTCATATGCTGTAAATCGCACCCGCCGCACTTGCCGAACACGGGGCAGACGGGCTTGACCCGCGCATATGACGGGGTCAACACCTCTATAAGCTTGCCGTAAGCGATATTGCCCTTGACCTTCAAGACCTTGAAGCGCACCCTTTCGCCCGTAAGACAAAAAGGCACAAACGTTGTTGTGCCTTCGGTTTTTATTATGCCCTCGCCGTCGGTTCCCAGCCCCTCGACAAGTCCTTCGTACTCTTCATTTTTATGTAACATTTAACACCCGTCGCAAGATTCGCATACGCCCGTCGCGCACGCCTCGCACGAACATAAGCAACAGCATTCCGCCATATCGTCGCTTCCGCCCATTTGCCTTTTTTGCTTTTTTTCTTCTTGCAGAAAAAGCTTATATTCGTCGCTTTGAAACAATTCGTCAAGCTCCTTCAATTCCGCCTTGTACTCTTCGTTTTCGGGGTCGGCAGAGATTGCCTTGTTCAGCTGTTTCCTCTGCTCGTTATACCAGCCCTTCGCGTTGTAAAGTTTGCTTTGCACAAAGAACTTCCGCCCGCTTTTTTCTTTCACCGAAAAAATAAGCTTCTGCGCCTCGTCAAGCTCGCCCTTTTCAATAAGCGCCTCCGCGCGAGTGAGTTTGTCCTCTTCCATAATTATTTCCTTATGCGGTAAACAAGTTTATCCACCGCGTTCTGCATTTTGTAGACCACATAGTCGTACGGGAAAAATAGAACCGTACCGCCGATAAAGATAAAATAATAAATGTAGTTGTTTATGAATTCGTACACCGCGTTGTCCGACATGTCGCCGCCGAGAATCCCGCCGAAAATGAGAATATACGCCACCCACAGCGTGAAGTCGAACCACACCGCCTTTACCGCCAAAGCGAGCCATTTGTTGATTTTGAAGCGCACTTGCAGGCAGTTTATAAGCGGGTGAAGCCCGAAAAACATTATGAAAGGCACAAGGTCCCAGAACCTTGCCGCGGCGCCCATTATTATCGCGAGGATAACCGTGCCCATGTACGCTAAAAATCCGCCGACGTAAAACCTCTTCGAAAGGGGCACCATAAGCGCGACCATGGCGAAAAGATAGCCCGACGCGAGCAGAATATCGCTCCAAAATCCGACTAAAAGGCAGACTACGGCGACCGCGCACGAGATTGCGGAAAGCGCTATTTCAAACGAGTGAGTGTATTTGCGTTTGCCCAACTTATCACCTTAAAATCAGTGACAGCAAGCGTTGCACAGACAGTTAATGCACATGTTGATGTAGCAGCACTCGATACAGTTCGCGCAGAAATTTCCACCCATCTGGTTGTCGGCGCCCGAGCTCATGGTCTGTCCCTGATAGACAGTCTGGTTGCCGTCGCCCGCGTTCTGCGCGTCGTAGTTCAGCTTTTCGTTGAGCTTGCGGTAAGTTTCCTTGTACTTCTCGTTTTCGGGTTCGAGCTGGATTGCGATTTCAAGCTGTTTCTTGCTTTCGTTTATCCAGTTCTTGCGGTAGAAAATGACCGACTGCAAGTAATGCCATCTTCCCCCGCGCTCGTTAAAGCCGTCCAAAACGCGCTGCGCTTCGGAAATATCGTTCGCCTTGATAAGCTCCTCGACCTTCGCGAACGAGCTTTCCGCGTCGTCCGCGGTCGCGCTTTCGGAAAATTCGCGCATGAGGTCGTTGTATGCAACGTCGATTTGCGTCAGCATTTTGGCGGCGTTGTTTCCGACCTCGCCGTCCATAAATCTCTCTTCGAGGTACTTTGCCCGAAGGTTATCGTATGCCGCGGAAACCTCTTCCTTGGTTGCGTTTTCGCCGAGCCCGAAAAGCTCTAAATTTTTCTTGTTCATATTTACTCCTATTTACAGCCGCACTGAATCAGTCGGCGAGTTTTCAATGGTATTCCGCGCAATATAATATTGTCGGTCAAGTCGTGATTGAAGTGGAATTTTATCCCAGACAAATTTATCCGCATATCCGCAAACAGACTGTCGAAAAGGAAGTTCAGCTCCCGCGCGTTTTCCCGCACCGCGTCCGCCTTGCAAGGGATTTTGAACGCGTTGTATAAGACGTTGTATCTGCCCTTTTTGACGTCCTTGTCGTAATCGTCGAGCGCGTCGGCAAGATATACCCACTTGCCCAAATCGTAGAAAAGCGCCTCGGTTTCGGGCGTGGAATACTCGCCCAGCGCATACGCGGAAAGCTTTTTCATAAGCTCGGCGGTAGGCTCGCAAGCCATATCTATCACCGCACAGCCCGCCTTTTCCAGCTCGCTTTGCTTTGCGGTAAACTCCCGCACCATCTCCACCGCCGCCTTGTGCTTCTTCGCGGCGCGTTTCAGCCCCTTTTTATATAGGTGGCGGAATATTCCCTTTTTATCGCCGTCCGCCTTGTCGTCGCACAGTTTATAATATGCGAGCGCGGTGTTGACGCAGCCCATAAGCACGGTGGTGTCGTCGACCAGCGCGACGGGTCTGCGTTTCAGCCAGTGTATCGCGCAGCGCACCTTTTTAATTATAACGTCCTCTTTTTTTATGTTGTGGACGAGCGCCGACATAAACGCCATGTCGTATGTCAGCGCCGTTCGGGCGCATTGCCCGCAGCCCTTGCCTATGCTTTTGCAAAGCCCGCAATACAGCGCCTGATACAGTTTTTCGTCCTTCTTGAAAAGATAAGGGGCGTCGGGTTGAATATATCCAAACATTAAGACTGATAAAACCCTACTTTTTTATAGACTTTCGAAAGCGTTCTGCCTGCGGCAAAGGAAGCGTTTTTCGCGCCCTCTTTGAGTATTCCGTCAAGATAACCTTTGTCCGCGAGAAGCCTTGCCTGCTCGCTTTGAATGGGCGCAATTCTGTCCGCGACCGCCTCGCCGACGGCGAGCTTGAAATCGCCGTAGCCCTTGCCCGCGAATTCATTTTCCGCGTCCGCAATGCTTTTGCCCGTAAACACCGAATATATCGACAGCAGATTGCTGACGCCCGGCTTATTTTCGGGGTCGTACTTGACCTGCGCTTCGCTGTCGGTCACGGCGCGCTTGAATTTTCTTATGATTGTATCTCTGTCGTCCGAAAGAAAAATCGAACCGTTCGCGTTCTCCGCGGACTTGGACATTTTTTTGTCGGGGTTTAAAAGGTCGCAAATCTTCGCCGCGGTCTTGACGTATACTCCCTCGGGCACGGTAAACGTGGGGGAATATGCGTTGTTGAACCGCTGCGCGATGTCGCGCGCTATTTCGAGGTGCTGGGTCTGGTCCTTGCCGATAGGCACAACCGCGGACTGAAACAAGAGTATATCCGCCGCCATAAGCACGGGGTAATCCATTAGCCCCATATTTATATTATCGGCGTGTTTTAAACTCTTATCCTTAAACTGCGTCATTCTCTCCATTTCGCCGACGTAGGTAAAGGTGTTTAGCACCCAGCAAAGCTCGGCATGCTCGTGCACGTTCGACTGAACGTACAAAACGCACTTTTCGGGGTTTATGCCGCACGCAATCAAAAGCGCGGCGAGCGACAGCGTTCTTTGGCGAAGCTCGGCAGGGTTCTGCCGAACGGTTATCGCGTGCATATTCGCAATCGCAAAATAACAGTTGTAGTCGTTTTGAAGCCTTACCCAGTTTTGCACGGCGCCCAGATAGTTGCCTATGGTTAAATTGTTTGTGGGCTGAATTGCCGAATACAAATTTTTTCTCTCTTCCATATAATAGACCTCTGCAATTAAATCATACCATATACGTTGAAAAAATGCAAAGAAATTTTCGGAAAATTAAGGAATATCACCCAACTTATAGCAAGCGGTCACTGCGAATACACAAACGCGCCGCGTTTTAATCACCGTGATTTTTTTCAATCTCCAACAGCATCGCAATATCCTCTATACGCTTCGCCATAAGGAATAAATTAGTTTTAATTTTATATTCCCGCTCCTCACGCTTGCTTCCGATTTCCGACCAATTTTCGCAGGCTTTATTTAAGTTGATTTTTTTTCTACGCGTCACCGCGCAACAATGCCCGCAATACGCATAAGAAAATCGGTCATAGTTCCATCGATAATGTTTTTCGAAAAATTTGCAGTTTTCGCAAGTTTTTAATTCAGTTTCCATAATATACCTTTGCCTAAAATACTATATCAATTTTATCACATTTAATCTTACGCGTGTTGAAAATACGCGATAAGCGTATTAAATATTTAAATTTCTAAAAAAACTGCGCCGCGGCTGAACCTCAGCCGCGGCGCTTTGCTTATTGTTTTATAAAATTCGATATTTCTTCGTTCAGCTTCTTTCTGTCGACCGTCTTGGTGAAGCGGGGAAGCTTGTCCCGAAGCTCCTTTAAGCACTTGGGCACCGCCATGGCGGTCGCCGCATGCAGACGCTTTACGCCCTTGAAGCTGTCCTTGACGTCGTTGCCCGTCACCGCGTAAAGGACGTCCTGCGGGAACTTGTAAGGGTTGGCCGTTGCGGTAATGACCATCTTCGTTTCGTCTTTTTTGTTCTTTTCGAACCAGTCCACCGCAACCTTCATGGCGCAGCCCGTATGCGTGTCCATGGTGTAGCCCGTGTCGATAAACACGTCATACATCGCCTCGACGCTGTCCTCTTCGCCCGCGAAGCCGCCGTCGAAAATTTCGGCAATCCTGCTTTTTTCCTCGTCGGTGACAGAATATCTGCCGCCCTCTTTCAACTCCGCCATGCGCTTTGCCGTGAGTTTGTAATTTCTGCCCGAGACCTCGAATATCAGCCGTTCGAGTCCGACCGCGTCTATCATATCCATTGACGGCGCGGTGGTCTTATAAAGCTCGCGGTTGACGTCGTAGACGCCCGTCTTGAAAAAGTCGATAAGGGTCTTGTTTAAGTTGGATGCGCAGTGAATTCTGCGCAGAGGCAGACCCATTTTCTTGGCGTAGTACGCCGAAATCGCATTGCCGAAGCTGCCGACGGGAAGTGTGAAATCAATCTCCTCGCCCTGCGCTATCTGCTCGGAGGAAACGAGGTCGGCATACGCCGAGAAGAAGTACGCAACCTGCGCGGCGATAACCGCGACGTTCAGGCTGTCCGCCGAGAGGGGCGCAACCCCGAGGGTATCGTCGGCGAGAATTTCCTTTACCGCCCGCAAGCAGTCGTCGTGCCCGCCCTTCAACGCAATAACCGAAACGTTCTTCCCCTCCTGCGTGCTTATGTGAAGCTTCTGCATTTTGGAAATTCCGTCGTGCGGGTATATCGCCGCGACCTTGAAGCCGTCTAAATCCTTAAACGCTTCGAGCGCCGCCTTGCCCGCGTCCGCCGAGCTTGCAAGCACAAGCATTTCTTTATCATTCCCGCAAAGCGCGCCCGCCTTTTTGAACATGTACGGCAAAAGCGAGATTGCAATATCCTTGAACGAACACGTCGGCCCGTGGAAAAGTTCGAGAATATAGACGCCGTCGTCGAGGCGCACAAGGGGCGCGGGGTCTGAGGCGTATTTTTCTTCGCAGACCGACAAAAGCTCCTTTTCATTGAACTCGTCAAGAAGCTTTCCTATAATTTTCGCCGCGCGCTCGGCATAGCTCATATCCAGCATTTCCGCAAATTCCTTTTCGGAAACGCAGGGGAATTTTTCGGGAACGAAAAGTCCGCCGTTCTCCGAAAGCCCTTGCATAATCGCCTTCGCGCCGCTTACCTTTTCCCCGCCTCTCGTGCCGATATACTTCATAATTACCTCTAAAAAACGACGGCGCAGTTTAATCTGCGCCGTCAGAAATCACATTTCTTACTTTGCGTATTTTGCAATAAAATCGGGCAGTTCTTCCTTGGTGCAGCTGCAAGTAATAGTAATCACAATGCCGTTGTCCACCGAAATCTTTTCAAGCATATAGAAAATGCCCGCAAGGTCTTTCAGCTCCTTGCCCGTAATGCGGGCGATACCGTCTATGTAAATGAATTCGTGGTCGCTGTTGCAAGCGGCGATACCCTTTACAAATCCGCACAGCGCGTCCTCGCCTACGACCGTCCAGTCCTTGACGTCGATAAAACGTACCTCGCGTTTAAGGTCATACATATACCTCTTTGTATCGGTTATAAATACGCTTAAACCCTTCGCACTCTCGGCGTTGGCGTTAGCCGCGTCGATAAGCTGTTTTGTCTTGCCTGCGCCCTTGGGTCCGTAAATAAGTTTAATCATTGAAAATCCTCCTTTTATCTGTGTATACTATTCTATCAAGAAAAAGTGATAATTTCAAGACCTTTTCAAAAAATTTTTTGAAAAATATTCAGAACCTTTCCTCACATTCCTTCACGAACCCGATTATTCTGTCCAGACCGTCGAGCATATCCTTTTCGGAAAGCGCATATGAAAGGCGCAGACCGTCGTCGTCGCCGAAGCATACTCCGGGGGTTGCGGCGACTTTTTTGTGAGTTAACAGCAAATCCGCAACGTCCATACTGCCGCGGATACGCTTCTCGCCGTAGAAACGTCCGTACAGATTGTCGCACAACAGCATTACGTAGAACGCGCCGTCGGGCTTGACGTAATCGAGCCCGAGCGTTTTCATTTCGTCGAGCTTGTGAAGCATTAAATCCCTGCGCTTGCCGAACGCCTTAATCATGTCCTGCATGGGCTTTTCGTCGCCCGTCAGCGCGGCAATCGCCGCGTACTGCGTCATTGTGTTGACGTTCGAGGTGGTGTGGCTTTGGAACGAGGCAATGGCTTTTGCGACGTTTTCGGGGCAAGCGAGGTAACCCAAACGCCAGCCCGTCATGGCGTAAGACTTGGAAACGCCGTTTATTACAATAGTTTGCTCCTTCATCTGGGGCGAGCAGTTTGCAATGGAAAAATGCGTTTCGCCGCCGTATATAAGCTTTTCGTAAATTTCGTCGGACAATACTATCAGGTTATATCTCTCGCACACGTCCGCAATCTGACGGATTTCCTTTTCGGTGTAGACCGCGCCCGTCGGGTTGCAGGGGCTGTTGAAGATAAGCATTTTCGTCTTGGGGGTTATCATGTTTTCAATCTGCGCCGCAGTGACCTTGTAGCCGTGGCGGTAGGTCGCCATGACGTACACGGGGATACCGCCGCAAGATTTTACCACTTCGGGATAGGTCAGCCAGTAGGGCTTGGGTATAAGCACCTCGTCGCCGGGGTTAATCGTGGCATATATCGCGTTGAATATCGAGTGCTTCGCGCCGTTGGATATGATAATCTGCGAGGGGTCGTATTCGAGATTGTTGTCGACTTTAAGTTTTTTTACGATTGCCTTTTTAAGCTTCGGAAGTCCCGCCGCCGCAACGTACTTGGTGTAGCCCGCGTCGAGCGCGTCCTTCGCCGCCTGAATAATGTGCGCGGGGGTGTTGAAGTCGGGCTCGCCGACGCCGAAGTTAATCACTTGTTCGCCCGCCGCTTTAAGCTCGTTCGCCTTTGCCGAAATGGCGAGGGTCATGCTCGGCGCGATAGCCGAAATTTTATCCGAAACCTTAATCATTAAAGTATCTCCTTTGTTTCTTCGAAATAATTATACAACACCGCCGCCCGTTTGGCAAATATTTTATTCGTCTAAACCGAGCAACAAAATAATTAGCACTTAGAATTCTAAATATGAAACACAATGCTTGACTATTTATATATAATCAATTCGATAAAAAACTGACTTGTGAGGTAAATATGGAAAATTCAACGATTATACAAAACTGTAAAAATTGCAAATTCTTTATTCAGCATTACGCAATAAAACGCGGTGAATTTTGTTGGGTAGGTTGCGGACAATGCACAAACGAAAATCTTAAAAACAACCGAAAACCCTTCCGCTTTGCGGTGGGCTGCGCGCTGTGGGAAGGGGACGACCAAATAAAAAAAAAAGAAGTTAAGAATATGTGTTCCATTCTCGAAGATATCGAAAACCACTTAAACCGCATAAAACAAATTTTACAGCTCGACAAAGAATGAAAATGCCCCGCGCATATGCGCGGGGCATTAAAATTATTTTTTCTTGCCGCAGCCGCCGCACGACGAGCAGTCGCAGTCACAGCCTATTTTTTTACCTTTCACCTTTCGGTAAATTATCCACCCGACCACGCCCAAAACCGCGAGCGAAACCGCGACTATAACAACAATATCAACAACATTCATTTTTTTTCCTCTTATTATATATTATTATTCCCGCGACGGCGGCGGCGATTACTACAACCCAGATTGCAAGCGTCCAGACGTACGCGCCCACCGTGTAGACCATTGCCCCCGCAATATAGCTTACCGAAAGCCAGAAAAGCAGCGTCCATCTGAATTTTCCCTTCGGCAATTCCGCCTTTGCCGTCGCGCAGGCGGCGAAGCAAGGCACGGTAGTCATATTGAAAATTATAAACGCGATAAGCGCGGAAATCAATTCACCGCGGGATATGCCGCTGTCAACCGCGATTACGTCGATAAGCCCCGCCAGCTCCTCAACGCCCTCCTCGGTACCGTTACCCGCGTACGCGCCGATACACAGCGCGAGGGTCGTGAACGTCGCGATTACGTTTTCCTTTGCAACCAGCCCCGTTATCGCCGCAACCGCGAACACCCAGCCGAAACTTCCGAGCTGCGAGCCGAACCCGAGCGGCGTGAACACGGGCTGTAAAAACATGCCTATCGACGCAAGCACCGAGTTTTGCATTTCTTCGTCGGGAAGATATTTCCAGCTCGGGCTGACGTGCGAAAACAGCCATATTAACACCGTCGACGCGAATATAATCGTAAACGCCTTTTTAACGAAGTGCTTCGTCTTATCCCAAAGGTGCAGCATCAGGTTTTTAAACGCGGGCATGCGGTATGCGGGCAGCTCCATAATGAACGGCGGAGTTTCGCCCTTTAAGGTGGTGTTGCGCATCAGAAGCACGCAGACCACCGCCGTGCATACGCCGAAAACGTACATGCCGAACGTGATAACGTCCGCATTGCCGACGCCGAACGCCGCCACTATACCGCCCGCAACCGCGGTGAGTATGGGCAGCTTAGCCCCGCACGAAAAGAAGGGTATCACGCGGATAGTCGCCGTCCTTTCCTTCTCGTCGGCGAGCGTGCGCGTGTTCACCGTCGCGGGTATCGAACAGCCGAAGCCCATAATCATGGGCATGAACGCCCTGCCCGACAATCCGAAGCGGCGGAATATTCTGTCCAGCACGAACGCAATGCGCGCCATATATCCCGAATCTTCCAAGATAGAAAAGAACAAAAACAGAGTAAGAATCTGGGGAAGGAAGCCGAGTACGGCGAATATACCCCCCAATATGCCGTCGCCGACCAAGCCGACAGCCCACTCCGCCGCGCCGCCGTTTTCCATAAGCGTTATAATGCCGTCGGAGATATGGTCGAGAAACAGATTTAAAAAATTAGTTAAAATCACGCCCGGCGAGTACACCGTTCCGTCGTAGAACACCGACAGAATTTCCACGCCGAAGTTGTTGTACACGACTTCGCCGTCGGCTTCGGCGGCAAGCCCGAGCTCGACAAGCGAAGGCATCCAGCCCATTTCTTCGGTAAAGCCGTTCAGAAAAAACAAATTCTCCGAAAACGTAAGGTGGAACACCAGAAACAAAACCGCTATAAAAACGGGGATTGCCCAAACGCGGTGGGTGAGCACTCCGTCAATTTTATCCGACTTTGTAAGTTCGCCCTTCGGCGCCTTTTTTACCTTTGCGGGCGACAGCTTTTCAGTTATGTAATTATAGCGCGCGTTGGCGATTGCCCCCTCCATATCCCCTTCCGAAGGCATTTCGAAAAAGGTTGAACCCTTGCGCTCGGCGGGCAGTGCGGCAGCCCTTGCCATAAGCTGCTTTATCCCCGTTTTTTTCAGCGCGGATATTTGCACGACGGGCACGCCGAGCTCCTCTTCAAGCGCTTTTACGTCAATTTTATCCCCCGCCTTTTCCACCTCGTCGGTCATATTCAGCGCGATTATAACGGGCACGTCGACCTCTAAAAGCTGAGTCGTGAGATATAAATTCCGTTCGAGATTTGTCGCGTCGACGATATTAATAATTCCGTCGGGCTTGCCGTTTGAAATATAATCGCTTGCAATCACCTCTTCGGGCGTGTACGGCGAAAGGGAATATATGCCGGGGAGGTCAATTATATGTACGCTTCCGCCCTCGCCTTTATACGTTCCCTCGCGCTTGTCGACGGTTACGCCGGGCCAGTTTCCGACGTGCGCCGTCGCGCCCGTGAGCGCGTTGAACAGCGTAGTTTTTCCGCAGTTGGGATTGCCCGCCAGCGCGAACGTTTTCATAGCTCCACCTCCACGCACGCCGCCTCGCTCTTGCGCAGCGTCAGCTCGTACCCGCGCAGAGTTATCTCGACGGGGTCGCCGAGCGGCGCTTTTTTGCGCATGGTCAGCTCCGCGCCGGGGGTCACGCCCATATCGAAAAGTCTGCGGCGAATCAGCCCCTCGCCGTTCACCTTTTTTACCTTACCGCTTTCGCCGACGGTAAATTCGCTTAAAAGTTTTACCATATTCACCTCACTAAAATTTTGCTTGCAAGGCTTTTATCGAGACAAAGCCTCCCCTCGCCCACAACGACGATTACGCTACCGCCGAGGGAAGAAACGAGGGTGATTTTGCTTCCCTCGAAAATCCCTAGCTCCTTTAAATGTCTTTTAACCTTTTCGTCCGCGCCCACCGTTCTCACGGAAAGCTCGGCGCCCGAGGGCGCGATTGCCAACGGCATTTTTTTGCCTCCTAAAAATTAACCTTGATTAATTTTTATTATATTCGGCGAATACGGGTTTGTCAACAAAAAATAACCATGGTTAAGAAATTTTTTAAAAAAATTACGCGGAGTGCGTTTTGCACCCCGCGCGTTTTTTTATCTTACGTCCACAAGTTTGTTGCCTTCGATTTTGAAAGAAGCCAAATAGCCTTCGCTTTCAACTTCGTAGGGATAAATGTTGAGCATGCCCTTTTCAACGTCGTCGACGCTGTAATCGAAATATACCTGCATGTCCCCCATTTCCATAACGCCGCTGCCGTTGCCGTAAAGCTTTACGGTTACGCCTTGTTCGTATTCGTACTCGGTCACGTTTTCGGAAACGTTCGCTTCGAACTTTTCGCCGTTAACTTTGACCGACAAAAGCGGATTATCCAAATAAGTTAAAGTCAGCACGTTTCCGTTTTCGACATAGCCCAAGCCCAAGCTTTCATTGACACACGCTTCATTATCCTCTATTACCGCGTAAATCTTGGCGAAGCCGTTGTCGTACAGCTCGATTTTGGTCACCGCCATGCCCTCTAACGCAAATACGCCTATATTTCCCGTCAGCGTGGAGGTCAGCTTTGCCGCCGACCAGTCGACCGTGACGTTAAAGGGAACTTTTATAGTTTTGCCGCCGTACGTCAGTTCGACGAAGGTCATACCCGCCTCCGACGCGTCGAAGTTTGTTAAATCGAGCATATCCTCGGTGATTTGCACCACGCCCTCGAATTTGCCGTCCGTTTCCTCGAAGTATTGAATGCGCAAATTCTTGCCGACGAGCATCTTGGCGGCGTCCTCTTTGCTCGTGTTCATGGGAATCTCGATGTGGCTGTCCTCTACCCACATATCTCTTATATTGGTGATTGCGGGGTCGTAAACGGTTAATTCCAAATCCACCTTTTCGCCGTCGATTGTGACCGTGAATTTCTTTTCGCCGACCGTCGAGAAGTCGACCTCGCCGTCAATCATTCCGGCGGTAAGCTTTATTTCCTTTTCCTCGCCTTCCGACACAGACATAAACTCATTGCCGTCTTTATCGAGCAAGGCGATGGTTGAAGTTTTGCGGATAGACAGCTCGGGCACGCCGTCCTTGACTGCCTTAACTATTCTGCGGTCGGGGTTGTAGTCGACTCTTTCTTCCTTTTCCGCATATATGTAAACCATTACGGCTTCGCCGATTTCTTTGACCTGGAACTCTCTCCCTCCGCACTCGGTATTGTCGAAGTTTTCAAGCATGTCGGCGGTAAGCGGTTCTGTGCGGGAAACCTCGATTTCTTTCCCCTCTTCGTCCTGAACTCTTCCGCGGCGGACAACGAAATTATTGCCTGAATCGAGTTCGCCGTTTACTTTGCATAATATACTGCCGTCTCTGTAAAGATAGGAATCATTGAAATTTATGCCGTTGAGGCTGTCGGCGACGTAAACCTGAAAACTGCCCTTAAATTCGCCGTAGCTCGCTTCGACGTAGCACACTCCGCCCCCGATACTCTCTTTTACAATCTGGTCGGCGGTTACGGGAATATTGTCCGACGTGCCGTCCGTATAATTGACGCACCAGAAAATGCCGTTTAAGTTAATTTCGTCGTTTTTCACCTCTTCGGTAAGCCATACGGGAGTTTCCGACGATATGTACACGTCTCTCACCTGCTTGGGAACGGCGACGACCTTTACGATTTTGCTTCCGTCGCTCATAACGAAGGTATAGGTTATAGTCTGGTTGCCCTTCTCGTCCTTGCCGTATTTGATATCGATATCGACAATACTCACGCCGTCGGCGCCGTCTGCACCGTTTACGCCGTCCTTGCCGTCCTCACCGTCTGCGCCGTTCGCACCGTTTGTACCGTTAGTTCCGTCGACGCCGTCTTTGCCGGGGTCGCCCTTATCGCCCTTGTCGCCTTTGTCTCCCTTGTCACCGGCGTCGCCCTTGTCGCCTTTATCGCCTTTGTCTCCCTTCGCGCCCGCGTCGCCCTTGATTGAAGCGAGCCAGTCCTCGTAGGACAACACGTCGCCGCCCTGCGCCTCCGCATACGCGACGTATGTCTGATAAACCGCGTAAATTTCGCCGTCCGAAACGGGGTCCTTGTCCTTGTTACAAGCCGTGATACCCAGCGCGCCCGCCGTTACGCAAGCCGCCGAAAGCAAAGTAATCAACAATTTTTTGCCTGCTTTCATAATCTTCCTCCATGATTTTTTGAGTATGTTTATACTCAATTTTCTTCATTATATGATTAATTCATTAAATTGTCAAGCAAGCTGAGTATATTTTTTCCTATAATACAAAGGATTAGAGAGAACAAACATGCTCAGATTAAAACAGTTAAGACTTGAAAACAACATGAGTCAACGCGCGCTTGCCGCAAAAATTAAGTCGAGCCAGAAGGCGATTGACCTCTGGGAAAAGGGCATTACCGAGCCGAAGGCGTCGGTTATTGTCGCGCTTGCCAACGTGTTCGAATGCACCGCCGACTATCTGTTGGGGCGTGAGGACGATTTGGGAAACGTGAACGTCATGCGCGACTTGTCCGAAAGCGAAAAAGAAGCGCTTGCCGTGTTCGGCAAGCTCGACAAAGCGCAGCGGCGCGAGCTTTTGAGCTACGCCGGCTATCTCACGGAAAAAAAATAAAACGCCGTACGCACGGCGTTTATTTATTTTTCGTAACGAAATTTTTTATTGCTTTAAATGTGCTTTCGGAAATGACGTGCTCGGTTTCGCACGCGTCCTTTTCGGCGTCATGCTCGGGCACGCCCAAAAGCTGTAAAAACTGTTTGAGGGTGCAGTGCCGCTCGTAAATGCTTTCGGCGTACTCCGCGCCCTTAGGCGTGAGGTAAATGTGCATACCGTCGCACCCGACGTAATTTTCCGCTTGCAGGATTTTAATTGCTTTCTGCACGGCGGGTTGCGACACGCCGATTTTCCGCGCCACGTCGACGCGGTGCACGAACTCGTTTTCGCGCGACAGAAGCAGTATGCTTTCGAGGTAGTCCTCTGACGACTGATTGTTTTTCATAAGCATATTATACAACGTAAATGCGATATTGTCAACACGCAATCCGCGCATATACGAGCAAGACAAGAAGCGCGAGGAAAACTTGAAGAAGTTTACGATAGGTAAATGACTGAAAGTTGCCGCAGCGCGACAACGTATTGCGAAGTAGCACAGGGCTAAAAACGCAGAGATACGAGCAAGACAAGGAGCGCGAGGAAAACTCGAAGGAGTTTACGATAGGTAAATGACTGAAAGTTGCCGCAACGCGACAACGTATTGCGAAGTATATATGCGTTTTTATTCTTCGCCCGCAAGCTGGCGTTCTCTTTCGGCAACCGCCAGCGCCTCGGTCATTTCGGAAATATCGCCCATAATGAACGCGTCGAGCGAGTACAGCGAAAGCCCTATTCTGTGGTCGGTCACTCTGCCTTGCGGGAAGTTGTACGTTCGTATACGCTCGCTGCGGTCGCCGCGTCCGACAAGGCTTTTGCGGTGCTCGTCATAAGCGGTCTGGTTCTGGGAGCTGAAATAATCGTACAGTCTCGAACGCAAGACCTTGAACGCTTTGTCCTTGTTTTTAAGCTGGCTTCTTTCGTCCTGACACGTCACCACGATTCCCGTCGGGAAGTGGGTTATTCTGATTGCGGTTTCGGTCTTGTTGACCTTCTGCCCGCCCGCGCCCGAGGAACGGTAAACGTCCACGCGGATATCCTCGTCCTTGATTTCGACCTCGACGTCCTCCGCTTCGGGCAGTACCGCAACCGTCGCGGTGGACGTGTGAACGCGCCCCTGCGACTCGGTTTCGGGCACGCGCTGAACGCGGTGCACGCCGCTTTCGAACTTTAACTGCTTGTACGCGTCCTTGCCGAACACGTTGAATACAACCTCTTTAATGCCGCCGAGCTCGGTTTCGTTGATGTCCACGACCTCGACTTTTAAACGGTGCCGTTCGCAATAATTGAGGTACATTCTGTACAGCTCGTAGGCGAATAGCGCCGCTTCCTCGCCGCCCGCGCCGCCGCGTATTTCCATTATGCAGTTTCTGTCGTCGTTTTTGTCCTTTGGCAGAAGTAGGATTTTGATTTCCTCTTTCAGCGCTTCTATCTTTTGGGCGCACTCGGCAATTTCCTCGGACAAAAGCTCCTTCATTTCGCGGTCGGTCTCGGACTTTGCCGCCTCCTCGGCGTCGGTCATGCGCTTCAAAGTCTCGGCGTACTCCTCGTATTTTTGCGAGGGCTCGATTATCTCCGACTGGTCCTTGGCAAGCTTCGTCCATTCCGCCGTATCGGAAATTACTGCGGGGTCGGCAAGTTTAGCCGACAGCTCGCAGTAACGTTTGTAAATTTCTTCAAGTTTTATTAAAAATTTTTCTTTCATAGAACCTTACGTTCACGGCGTATCTTAATTGCTTTGCCGTTCAACGAACTTTATCACTAATCAAGCGAGTAATTCAATCAAATAATGTTGCGAGCAAAAATCGCACTTTTTGCAAGCAGTCCCTATTTGTTGCAGTCAGCAACCTCAGCGGTGTGAATGCCCGCAATTATATATCTGTTTGCCCTTATGATTGCGGGCAGAGCGGCAGCGCCGCTCAAAATCACGAAATTTGCTTTTCGCAGAATAGAAAAGCAAATTTGTGAATTAGAAGGCTATTTTCAAGAAGCGCTCCGTCCCGCTCAAATCCTTTATTACCATTGCATAGTCGCGCTTTTCGAACAGCTTCAAAATCTCCTCCGCCTGACCTTCGCCGCACTCCAACAGCAAAACGCCGTCGCGGGCGAGGTAGCTTCTCACGGAGCTTGCAAGCCGTCTGTAAAAGTCGAGTCCGTCCGCGCCGCCGTCGAGCGCAATGCTCGGCTCGTACTCGCGCACTTCCTTTTGTAGGGCGGGGATATCGCCGCTTTTTATATACGGGGGGTTGCAGACAATGAGATTAAATCTGCCGCGGACTTGCTTGAACATGTCGCTTTGAACGAAATTCACGTTGACGCCGTTCAGCTTCGCGTTTTCCTGCGCAAGCATAATAGCCGCGTCCGAAAGGTCCGCCGCCGTGACTGCGACGCGCTTGCCCGCGCAATTTTTCGCAATCGAAACCGCAAGACAGCCCGAGCCCGTGCACATATCGAGCACCTTGTCGCCGTCCTCGACCGACTTTACGGCAATTTCCGCAAGCTGTTCGGTCTCGGGTCTGGGAATGAGCGCGCGCTCGTCGACCTTGATTTTACAGCCGTAAAATTCGGTGTCGCCGATAATGTACCAAAGCGGTCTGCCCGTCAGCCTTTTTGCTATTATCTCTTTCAGCTTTTTACTCTCGGAGGGCATAACCATGCGCTCGGAGGCGAGCTCGCTACGCTTTATATCGAGCACAATCGAATAAATCCACTCGGCGTCGCTTTCGTCGATGCCCTTTTCCGCGAATTTCTTTTTGGTTTTTGCAAGCATTTTGGAAAGTATTCCGCCCGTGACAAACTCGGTTTCGGGCACGCTCGGGTCGGCGTCCATTTCGAGCACCTTGTTAAACGCCGCAATTGCGACGGCTATCATTTCCTCGTCGGGCTCGCGCGTGGTCAAAAGCTTTTGAATAAGCTTGCCAGGGGCTTTGAAAACGTCCACGAATTTGTTGTCGAACTTCGCAAGCAGTTTTAAAATTTCATAGGATATTCCCGCAATCAGCGGAAGAAGAATAAGCTCGATTGTGATGTTTATGAGAAAGCGAAGTACGCTGTTCTCGACCTCGTTTATTACGGGAACATAGGTGAACACCGCCCAGCCCGCGACCGAAATCACGACAATGTTTATAAACAGTACTATAAACAAAAACGACGTGCCGCATCTGTCGTGTATGCGCGAACATTCCTTTACCTTTTCGGGCGTAAGCTCGACCCCGCGCTCGAACGCGTTTATCGTCTTATGCTCGGCGCCGTGATACATGTACAGCCTTCGTATATCCTTTAATAAAAGAATTAAGGATAAATATGCGATAAATATTATAAGCTTGAACAAGCCCAGAAGCACGTATTCCCACACCGTTTTCTGGACGGGCGGAATAAGCGAAATCAAAAAGCGCGGCAAAAATATGAAGATGCCTACCGCGAGTACCACGCCTAAACACGCGGAAATAACCGAAATCACGTCCATTAAATTGACCTTGCATTTTTCAGCAAGCCATTTCTGGATTTTGCCGGGTTCTTCCTCTTCGTCCTCGCCGTAGACCGCCGCCGAGCGCAAAAGCGTCTTTGTGCCGCGGATTAAGGACAGCACTAAGTTTACCGTTCCGCGTACGAACGGTATTTTCAGCGCCATCGAAAGGTGTTTGCCCTTTTTTATGCGTTTTGCTTCGACCTGCACTTCTCCGTCGGGGTCGCGCACGGCTGTCGCCATACTCGTTTTGCCCATCATCATAACGCCTTCGAGCACTGCCTGCCCGCCGACGTAGGTGCATTTCTTTTTATTTTTCTTTTCTTTATTAAACATTCGGACGAGCCTCCGTTTAAATAATTGCGTTACCGCGCGGCAAAAACCGTGGTTTTTGCCGTGCGGTCGCCGTCGGGTTTGTTTACCGCAAAAAACCGTTTAAATAATTATAGCTCCAAAATAATCTTTGGAGCTACAGTGGTTAAATGTTGTATCTTTTCTTAAACTTGTCTACGCGGCCGCCTGTGTCAACAAGCTTCTGCTTACCGGTAAAGAAAGGATGGCATTTATTGCAAATGTCCACTTTCAGAGTATCCACGTTTTTGGTTGTGCCGGTTTTGAACGTAGCTCCGCAAGCGCATACAACCGTAACTTCATGATAATCGGGATGTATTTCGGGCTTCATAACTTTTCACCTCGCTTATAGTCTTTAAATACTTAACTATTATATACAATAATCAGCTTTAAGTCAATTGTTTTTACGAGTACAATTTCAAATTTTTAAATACAAGTTTTTAGTTGCCAAACAGACGAATTAGGCGTATAATGTGTAGGTATGGATAACTGGGTACTCAAAGGCGTACGCAACCTCGTCAACGAAGAAGGCGAAGCGATTGAAATTTCGCCCACGCAGGTCAAGGTCAAGGTTACGCATCTTCTCATTTCCAATTTTGACGCGCTTATCTTCAACGGAGATTTGGCGGCTAAATATCCAAAGACCATCGGCAGATTTGCCGTCGGTATCGTTACCGAGGTCGGCGAAAAATGCTACGGCGTGAAAAAGGGCGACAGAGTTTATCTGGAATCGGCTAAGTCATGCGGCGTTTGTCTTAACTGCAAAAGCGGCAAGCGCGATAAGTGCGAGGATATTCAGATAGCGGGCAGAGATTACGACGGTTTTCTGCGCGATTTCGTCGTGTGCGAATATTCGGACGTTTCCGTTCTGCCCGAAGCCGTAAACAACTTGCAGGCGCTTTGCATAGAAATGGTCGGCATTGCCGAAAATATCTATGATAAACTTAAACTGTCCGCGGGTCAGAGAGTCGCTATCGTCGGTTTGGACTGCCTCGGCAATATTATCGCGCAGGTTCTGCAATATCACAAGATTATCCCCATAGTAATTGACAACTCGCCCGAGAATCTCGAAAAGGCGAAAAAGTGCGGCATTTACTACGCTTTCCCCGCCGCCGACGAGATTGTCGATAACGTTATGGACGCCACAAGCGGAGATTTGTGCGACGCCGCGGTGTATTCGGCAAGCTCGCGTTTGCCGATATCCCTTCCGCCCCGTCTCGTCGGGAAGAAAAAATCGCTTATTTTCAGCGGCTTTACCTCCCTTCACAGCTCGATTGACGCTTGCGATATCCTCGAAAAGGATTTGACGGTATTCGGCGTTACCAGCGCGGCAAACTATACCGACTCGGTCATAAACATGCTGCTTCACGGCGCGGTCAACATCGATTTCTTCGAAAAAGAAATCGTCAACCAGTTCGACCCCGTCGCCGTGTTTACGGAGCGCTGTAACAGTTTGAAAACTCCCGATAACGGCAAGCTTACCGTACTTAAACTGATTTTCTGACGCGCGCGAAATTACTTTCCATGCGCAATTTTTTCTCACTGAACTTTCTTTATATTTTGTTGATTGCGGCGGAATCTGCCGCAATTATTTTTTTGTGCATATATATACCCGCGTTATTGCCCGCGGTCGCGGTGTTCGTCGGCGCATGGCTCGCAAGCGTTATCGCCGTTATCGCGGTCGCCGCGCGGGGCGGCTCGCCCGAAATCAACTGCGCGCTGTCGCTGCTCATTATCGCCCTCCCCGTGGTCGGCGCGGTGATTTTCACCCTTTCACACATAGGCGGCAAGGAGTACGGCACGCTCACGCTTGAAAATGCGGAACCGCAGGGCGGGCTCGAAAGCGCGGCGTTCGAGTGCTGCGGAGTGTGCGGCGCGGGCTACGACCGCGCCGAATATTTTACGTGCGGCGAGGATTATTTCAAGCGCCTCTTCAAGGAAATCGAGAAAGCCGAAAAGCGCGTCTGTCTCGAATATTTCATAGTCTGCCGCGGCAAGATTTTTTCAAGGCTTCTGGCGGCGCTGCGCAACGCGAAAAACAACGGCGCGGAAATCAAAATCATTGTCGACGGCATAGGCTCGGCGTTCAAGGCGGGGCGGCGGGAAATGAAAAAACTGAAAACCGTCGGCGCGGAGGTCAAAGTTTTCCACAGACTTAAACCCCTGATATATTCGCGTATAAATTATCGCGACCACAGAAAAATCGCCGCAATCGACGGCAAGGTTGCGTTCACGGGCGGGATAAATATCGCCGACGAATACGCGAACATCGACAGCCCGCACGGCTACTGGAAGGACACGGGCGTAGCGGTCTACGGCGCGGCAGCGGAGGTTTTCGAGGGCATGTTTCTGTCGGTCTGGAACAAGAGTTATAAAACCGAAATAAGCGGCTCGGGGAAGCACCGCTGTCTGCCCTTTTACGACAGTCCGCCCCACCGCGCGGGCTTCTGCGAGAACGCCTACGCCGCCGCGATTAATTCGGCGAGGGAGCGCGTGCACATTTTCACACCCTACTTCTGCGCGACCGACAAGACCGCCGCCGCGCTCGAATTCGCCGCCATGCGCGGGGTCGACGTGAGAATTATTATCCCGCATATTCCCGATAAAAAGTACACCTTCGAGCTTTCGAAGGCGTCCGCGCTTCCGCTTGCCGCCAAGGGAGTCAGGTTTTACGAGTATACTCCGGGGTTTATGCACGCCAAGAGTATGGTGTGCGACGACAGCGCGTTTATAGGCACATACAATTTCGACTTCCGCTCGATGCGGCTGAACTACGAGTGCGGGATTATGTTCAAGGGGGAAATCTGCGAGCAGGTCGAGCGGGATTTCTGGGATTGTCTGAGACTGTCCTCACCTTTTTGCGAGGGCAAAATTTCGCCGTTCAGACGGGTTTTAAGATTTATTTTAAGGCTTTTTGCGCCGCTTATGTGAAGCTTTAAAGTTGACAAATGATTTTTCGCAATATATAATTATCGTATGAAAATTCTTATTGCTTCGGATATACACGGCTCGGCAAAGTATTGCAGAATGACTATTGACGCCTTTCGGCGTGAAGGCGCGGACAAGCTCGTACTTTTGGGCGACATACTCTACCACGGACCGAGAAACCCTCTGCCCGAGGAGTATTCCCCGAAGGACGTCGTTGAAATGCTTTCGGAGGTGAAGGAAAAAGTTATCTGCGTGCGCGGCAACTGCGACGCGGAAATAGACCAAGCCCTTCTGCCCTTCCCGCTGACGGACTACGCGTATTTGTTTGTCGACGGGCTGGATATTTACCTTTCGCACGGACACCGCGAAACGCCGCCTATGGTCGGCGGGGTGTACATAACTGGGCACACGCACGTTCCGCTGAACGCCGCGGAGGGCGAGGTATATCACCTTAACCCCGGCTCGGTATCCCTTCCGAAGGAGGACAGCGCGCACGGTTACATAGTTTACGAAAACCGCCGCTTCGCGTTCAAGACCTTGGAGGGCGAAACGTACGACGGACTCGACCTGGGCGGCTCCGAGCGTCCCGCGACGAGAACCTCGCCGATTGTTCGCCGCCGAATTGTAAGAAAGAGAATATAAATTAAAAAGCCTTGCGCCGCAAGGCTTTTTTTTAATATTTACGATACAAGTGACCTCACGAAAATTTCAGACGTGTCTGAAATTTTCGTGAACATAGTTAAAAAGCCTTGCGCGTTACGCAAGGCTTTTTAATTTGGTTTAGATGTTGAGTAAGCGCAAAATGTGTCCGCTCACAATCATAAGAATAAGGTCGATAAGCCAGATAAGCCAGCCGCCGAAAATACGGATGACGCCTGCAACAATCTTCCCCTCCGAGAAACGCGTAATCATTCCGAGTATCCATGCGGTAAAAGGAATAATTGCCAGAATAATGCTTACTATACGACCTAAGCCGAAGTAATCGCCGTGTTTTCTTGCCATTTTCTACATTCTCCTTTAAATAAATTATTGTAATAATATTATAACATAATTAAAGTATATGTCAACAAATAGCGATAAAATTACAAAAATTTTGAAATTGGTAAAATTTATTCTTCCAACCCCAAAAGGTAATCTGCCGAAACTTCATAAAATTGACACATTTTCTTTATTAGTGTGATAGACGGCTCCCTCGTCCCGTGTTCGTAGCTTGCGTAAGCGCTTAAAGATATTTCCAAGTGTTCCGCAACTTGCTTTAACGTCATACAGCGCTCGGCACGAAGTTCTTTTAATCTTTCATTAATTTCCATACAAATATTTTTGCACATTTTGTATAAAATTGCTTGACTTTATACAAAACGTGCAATAAAATTAATTATACAAAACGTACAAAGAGAGTAAAAAGTATTGGAACAGAAAAAAACTTGCGATAACTGCAAATCTTTTATAAAGCATTATTATTTGTTTAATTGCAAGCTTGTCAATACACATTGCGGGCATTGTAGTAAGCGCAAATGCAAACCGTATGTAAAATGCGATGCGTATTGCGATAAGTGGGAAACTGTCGAAAATACACAACCAAAACAGAAAGAAAGCATTGAAAAAAGTTTAATGGAAACGGCAAAAAAGATTAAAGAAATTATTGCTATTCTAAAATGTGAAAATTAAAAACCCACAGATTCATGGGCGGCGTTTCGGGCTTTTTGCACCCCGACGCGCCGAACGCTATGCCCAGCGCAAAAATTCCCGTCAATATTGCCGTTATTGCTTTTTTCATGCTTCTCTCCTTAAATTAAATTATTTAATATGTATTCTTTGAACCATTCGTTTGTGATATCAAGAGTAGTATTAAATTCACATACCCCGACAGTGTTTTCTTCGTGAGTAATAGTAACTGTTATGTACGCATTTCTGCTGTTGTCAAACTCAAAACTTAAATTTTTTGGCTTTACTTTTTTTGTTATAGGATAAAATTCGGCTTCTACATGAAAAGAATAAGGATAAGTTCCTGCAATTAAAGCTCCTTCATAACAATCACCGAGTTCTTCGTCGAAAATCGAATAATTTTCTTTAACTACGGGGTTTTCAAAAGTATAATCGTTTAAACTTTCGCCCTCGATATAGAAAAAATTGCGCGGCATATAAACGCTTGGCACCATTTTATCCCCAGGATTTAAAAGATACATTCTTTCTTCATTAGACTTTACAAACTGTCTGTTATAGAAAGTTTTAAACCCTTCAAAATCATCGTAATATACCACCGTGCCGCCCGCCGAGGAAATTTCGTCGGGCATCGGCACGTCGCTGCACCCCGACGCGCCGAACGCTATGCCAAGCGCAAAAATTCCCGTCAATATTGCCGTTATTGCCTTTTTCATAATACCCTCCGATTTAATTTTTATAATTATACAATGCAAATGAATAAAAGTCAATATGTATTTTAAAATATGTATAATTATTATATGCAAATGCGCCCGCTGACTTTATAAGTCAGCGGGCGCATGCTCGCGTTTTATACTAATTCTATTATTGCTTCTTCGGCTGCGTCGCCGCGGCGCTGACCCAACAGATAGATGCGCGTGTATCCGCCGCCCTGTCCGAGTTCTTCCGCGCGCTGCGCGTATTTGGGAGCAATCTCGTTGAAAAGCTTTTCCATAAGCGGGTGACGAATGTCTGCCGTTCTCTTTTTATAGTCCGACTTCTTTTCGTTAAAGCCCTTGACTTCCTGCAAATCTCTCAGCTTGCCCATAAGCTGACGGCGAACCGCAAGCTTCTTGGGGCTGTCCTTTATAGATTTGGTGGTAACGTCCTTGCCTTTCTTATCCTGAGTAGTAACCTTGGTCTCGACGTTGTCGTCGTATACCTTGATTGCTTTCGTTATGATTTTTTCAACGTAGGGTTGAAGAGCCTTCGCTCTCGCTTCGGTCGTGGTAATTTTGCCGTACCATAACAGCTCCGAAGCCTGATTTCTCAGCATTGCCTGTCTTTGCTCTGCCGTCATTCCTAATTTACCAGGCATAATGTTAATCCTCCTTGTTCGCAAGTTGTAATCCGTAGGATTGAAGCTTCAAGATAACCTCATCCAAAGACTTCCTGCCGAGGTTTCTTACCTTTAACATTTCGTCTTCCGTCTTTCTGGTTAAATCTTCTACGGTGTGTATGTTCGCCCGCTTCAAGCAGTTGTACGAGCGGACGGATAAATCCATCTCCTCGATTGCCATAGCGAGAATTTTCTGGTGCTTGTCGTCCTCGTTCTTGACGAGAATGTCCATATCCTTTATGCTTTCGGAAAGGTCTACGAACAGCGTTATATGGTCTTGCATAATTTTAGCCGCAAGGGAAACGATTTCCTTTGCGCTGAACGCGCCGTTCGTCCATACTTCGAGGATGAGCTTGTCAAAGTCGGTGTTCTGTCCTACGCGGGTGTTTTCAACCGAGTAGTTGACCTTCTTTACGGGCGTATAGATGGAGTCGACCGGAATATAATCGAGAAGTTCCGTTCTCGTATGGTCGGCGCCCTTATAGCCTCTGCCGCGACCGATGGTAATTTCCATATCGATTTTACCGCCCGCGTCAACCGTGCAAATGTGCTGGTTGCCGTTGATTATCTCGATTTCGGCGTCATCGGAAATATCGCTTGCCTTAACCTCGCAAGGTCCTTCCTTATAGAGGTGCAGTACCTTTACATAATCCTTATCGGTAACCTTCGTTTTGATCGCAAGCGTCTTTAAGTTGAGGATTATTTCGGTTACGTCCTCTTTGACGCCCGCAACAGCCGAAAATTCGTGCTTAACCGTTCCGTCAAGGAATCTTATGCCCTGAGCCGCCGCGCCGGGGAGCGCGGATAACAGTATTCTTCTAAGGCAGTTGCCTATTGTAAGACCGAAGCCCTTTTCAAGCGGTTCTACGACTACCTTCGCATAGGACTGGTCGTCGCTTTCCTCTACTTCGATTTTGGGCATATCCATTTCTATCATGTAGCTACCTCCTGGTTTTTGTTATTACTTAGAGTACAACTCGACAATCATATGTTCTGAAATCTGGCTGTCGATATCGTCTCTTGCGGGAAGCGCGATAATTTTACCCTCTAACTTTTCGGGTGCGAATTCAAGCCATTTGGGCATTGCCGCGGGCTTGCTTGCCTTAACCGCTTCGAAATATTTATTCGAGGTTTTGCTTTCCTTAACGGTAATTACGTCGCCCGTTCTTACTATGAACGAGGGAATATTTACCTTTTTGCCGTTTACGAGGAAATGTCCGTGGTTGACGAGCTGTCTCGCCTGCGAACGGCTTGCGCCTATCCCCATTCTGAAAATAACGTTGTCGAGTCTGCGCTCCAAAAGCGAAAGCATGTTTTCACCGGTGATGCCCTTCATTCTGTCCGCTTTCTCGTAGTAAGCGCGGAACTGACCTTCCTGCACGCCGTAAATACGCTTAACCTTCTGCTTTTCGCGCAGCTGCTTGCCGTATTCGGAGACCTTCTTTCTGCCTGCGCCGTGCGCGCCGGGAGGGGTGGGTCTCTTCTCGAACGGGCACTTGCCCGTATAACATTTATCGCCCTTTAAAAACAGCTTTCCGCCCTCTCTTCTGCAAAGACGGCATTTTGCTTCTCTGTAAGTTGCCATATCCTAATCTCTACCTCCTTATACTCTGCGACGCTTAGGCGGTCTGCAACCGTTGTGGGGAATGGGGGAAACGTCCGAAATCAGAGTGATTTCGACGTCGCACGCGCCGATTGCCCTTATCGCCGACTCTCTGCCCGCGCCGGGGCCCTTGACGTAAACCTCCGCGCTGCGAAGTCCGTGCTCCTTTGCCGCCTTTACCGCGGTTTCGGTCGCCATCTGCGCTGCGAAGGGAGTTCCCTTTCTCGAACCCTTGAAGTTGAGGCTGCCCGCGCTCGACCACGAAATTACGTTGCCCTGTAAATCGGTAACGGTTACGAGAGTATTGTTGAACGTGGACTGGATATGAACCTGTCCCTTGTCTACCTTTTTAAGCTCTCTGCGCTTTCTTGAAACGGTTTGCTTCTTGTTATTATTCGATGCCATACCTTACCTCCTTACTTAGCGCCCTTTTTCTTGGCTACCGTGCGGCGGGGACCTTTCCTCGTCCTCGCGTTGGTTTTAGTGGACTGTCCGCGAACGGGCAGACCCTTTCTGTGACGGATACCGCGATAGCATCCTATCTCCATAAGTCTTTTGATGTTGAGCGAGACTTCGCTGCGGAGTTCGCCCTCGACCCTGTAATTGTGGTCGATATATTCTCTCAGTTTGGAAACGGTCGTCTCGTCGAGGTCTTTAACCCGCGTGTCGGGGTCAATGCCCGTAGCCGCAAGAATTTTCTGCGACGTCTTTAAACCGATACCGTAGATGTAGGTGAGTCCTATCTCAATCCTTTTTTCTCTGGGTAAATCTACACCGGCAATACGTGCCATACGATTTAATTTCTCCTTTAAATTTTTATGTGTGTAATATATATAAACCTGTTCAAGCCTTTCGCCCGAAATTCGGAATGAGGCGAAAAGCGTGAACGGATTGGCTTCAACTTTGCGTTGACGGCGCTATTGAGTTTTTAAACAGCATAAACCGGCACAACCGTAAATTGCGCCGTTTTAGACGGTTTAGCCTTGTCTTTGCTTATGGCTTTTATTCTTGGAACAGATTACCATTACCTTTCCATTTCTTTTGATAACTTTGCATTTATCGCACATAGGCTTTACAGAAGGTCTTACTTTCATTTTGAATTCCTCTCAATTATTTATTTTGCTTGTTAATTCTTACTGCGCCAGGTAATGCGCCCCTTGGTCAAATCGTATGGGCTCATTTCAAGTTTTACGTTGTCGCCCTCGATTATGCGGATATAGTTCATGCGAAGCTTACCCGAAATATACGCGGTGATAACGTAGCCGTTCGATAATTTAACCTTGAAGTTTGCGTTAGGCAAGCATTCTATTACTTTTCCTTCCGCTTCAATTACATCATTTTTTGACATAACGCCTCATTAATTATTTATTTTCCTGCGGCGGGTTGTTGTAAGTTTTCAGCGCCGAATACACTTCGCTGTCGAAAACCTGTCTGCCGTCCGCAAATTTAGCGGCGATTGCTTCCGCCTTATCGGGCAGCAACCGTATATGCTTTAAATTTTTTTTCTTGGGCTCGGCAAGCTTTTTGAAATTGCCGTCCACGACGCCGACAGTGCCGTCGTCATTTATAACTTTGACGATATAATATCTGTCCTTATCTCTGCCTTGCGTGCTTTGACAAATGCCGCCTATGACAGGGGTTTTAACTTTCATAGAATCCTCTTTCGCTCGTTTTTGCTGAAAAAACGCAGCGAGGTTACTTATAATGTCAAAATCTCTACGCCGTCTTCGGTTATCAGAACGGTGTTTTCATAGTGCGCGGCGGGTTTTCCGTCCGCCGTCGTAACCGTCCAGCCGTCGTCTCTGTTGAAGTTGACCTTGTACGTTCCCATCGTTATCATGGGTTCGATACAGATGGTCATACCCGCCTTCAACCGCATTCCCGTACCCTTTTTCCCGTAGTTGGGAACGGAAGGGTCCTCGTGCATGTTTCTGCCGATGCCGTGCCCCGTTAGCGCGCGCACCACGCCGTAGCCGTTCGCCTCCGCGTGAGTCTGCACCTTGTAGCCGATATCGAACAACGGCACGCCTGCCTGCAAGCCCTCGATTGCCTTGAAAAAGCACTCTTCGGTGACTTTGACGAGCCTTCTTTTATCCTCGGAAACGTTGCCTATCAAAAACGTGCGGCATGCGTCGCCGTGAAAGCCGTTCTTCTCCGCCGTGATGTCCACGCTCACGATATCGCCGTCGAGAATAATTCTGTCGGACGGCACGCCGTGAACGACTACCTCGTTCACCGACACGCACGAGCTTGCGGGATATCCCTCGTAGCCGAGCTCGGAAGGATACGCGCCGCACGAGGTAATATATCTGTAAACGAGTTCGTCCACCTCCTTGGTGGTCATGCCCGCGCGGATATTTTTACCTACGAATTCAAGCGTTTCCTTTACGATGCGGCAGCTTTCGCGCATACACGCTATTTCTTCGCTGTTTTTAACTATAATCATTTATCGAGAACCCGACACACCGCTTCGAACACTTCGTCGGGAGTTTTCGTTCCGCATACGACGGTCGCGAGCTTGTTTTTCGCCGCGTAGAAATCTATGAGCGGAGCGGTCATTTTGTTGTAGGTATCGAGCCTTGCCTTGACCGTTTCGGGGTTGTCGTCCTCGCGGGTGTAAAGCTCCTTGCCGCACTTGGCGCAAGTCGTCTTTCCGCCCAGCGTCGAAACGTGATAGCTTTCGCCGCAAGCGCAGACGCGTCTGCCGCAAATTCTGTCCATAATGAGCGCGGGGTCTACTTCGAGGTTCAAACACAAATCGATGTCCGCGAACTTCGAAAGCTCCTCCGCCTGGAAAAGACTGCGGGGGAAACCGTCTAAAAGATAGCCGCCTTTTACGTCGTCCCAGTTAAGTCTGTCCTTTACGATATCGCAAGTCACTTCGTCGGGGACGAGCTTGCCCGCATCGATATACGATTTGGCAAGCTTGCCGATTTCCGTGCCGCCCTTTATGTTGGCGCGGAAAATGTCGCCCGTTGAAATGTGAACAATATTGTATTTAGCCGCTATTCTGGTCGCCTGCGTGCCTTTGCCCGCTCCGGGCGCACCGAGTAAAATTAGTTTCATGTGATATCCTTATAATCTACGGCTCGATAGAACCGCCCGAAAAATGCAGAGATGCGAGCAAGACAAGGCGAACGAGGAAAACTTTAAGGAATTTACTTATCAGTAAATGTCGTACCGAAGGCTGAAAGCCTTACTGAAAGTTGCCGCAGTTCAACAAAGTATTGCGACGCATATATGCGTTTTTATTATTTAAGAAAGCCTTTGTAATTCTTCATCATAAGCTGCGATTCGAGCTGTTTGTGAAGCTCCAACGCAACCGATACAACGATGAGGATACCCGTCGTCGAGAATACCGACAGAAGCGAAAGGTTGGAAATTCCTATGCTCGACAGTATCATGGAAAGTATGGACGGAATAAATGCGACCAGCGAGAGATAAATCGCGCCGAACAGCGTTATTCTGTTGGAAATCTTTCTTAAATAGTCGGCGGTGGGTTTTCCGGGACGGATACCCTGAATAAAGCCGCCGTTCTGCTGTATCGTCTTGGACACGTCCTCGGGGTTGAACTGCATCGACTGATAGAAGAACGAAAACGCAAATATCAGAAGGCACAGCGCGACCATGTAGTAAAGCTGAACGTACCAGTGCGGCGACTGACCCGAGAACCACTCGGTAAGTCCGTTATTCGCCGACTCCGAGCCCGTAAGGCTTATAATCATTCCGGGGAAGGAAATAAGCGCGAACGCGAAGATTAAAGGCATAACGCCCGAGCCCGATATTCGCATGGGAATGTTCGAGGACTGACCGCCGTACATCTTTCTGCCCTTGACCTGCTTTGCGTACTGGACGGGAATTCGTCTTTCGGACAAGTCTACCGCGACGATTGCCACGAATTCGAGCAACGTCAGTATGACAAATCCGAGAAGCTCCCAAAATCTGCTGTACTCGCCCTGGAAACCTTCGATAAGGTTCTGGACAATCGTAAGACCCGCAGTGGAAATGATACCCGTGAAAATTACAAGCGAAATACCGTTGGAAATGCCGTATTCGGTAATTCTTTCGCCTATCCACATAACGAGCATCGCGCCCGCGGTGTAGACGACGGTAAGGAATATACCCGCAATCCACTTTGCGCCGACCTCGCTTATTCCGCCGTCGGTGAAGTGACCGAACAGCGAAAGCTTAATCGAATTGCTCGACAAGCCGAAGTTGACGACGATACCGATTGCCTGCGCAACCGCAAGTAAAATGGTGACGTAGCGCGTAATTTGCGCAATCTTCTTTCTGCCCTCTTCGCCCTGCTTCGAAAGCCTTTCGAGCGCGGGAATACCTACGGTTAAAAGCTGTAAGATAATCGACGCGTTGATGTAAGGGCTGATACCGAGTGCGAACAGCGTCGCGTTTTGAAGCGCTCCGCCCGTTATACTCGACAATAATCCGAGGAAGCTGTTGTTTTTTACTTCTTCGCTGAACGTCGACGCGGTTATTCCCGGAACGGGGATATAACAGCCGAGCATGAAAATGAACAGCAGAAGAAGAGTTATCAACATCTTCTTTCTTATTTCCTTGACCTTAAAACAATTCTTTATTGTTTCAAACATTTTACACCTCTTGTTTTAAGCTGTTTAATCGGATAAGATACAAAAAATTATTCGACTATTTCAGCAGTGCCGCCCGCTTTCTCGATAGCAGCCTTTGCACTCTCGGAGAATTTAGCCGCTTTTACGGTGAGGGCGACTTTAAGCTCGCCCGCGCCGAGGACTTTAAGTCCGGCGGAATTCTTTACTTCCTTTGCAAGACCGTTTTCGGAAACGTAGGCGAAATCGACTACCGTGCCCTTCGCAAGCTGTGCAAGCTGGCTTAAATTGACAATGGTATAGCTGGTTGCCCATTTGTTATGGAAACCGCGCTTGGGGATACGTCTTGCCAAGGGCATCTGACCGCCCTCGAAGCCGGGACGCACGCCGCCGCCCGAACGAGCCCACTGTCCTTTATGTCCCTTACACGACGTCTTGCCGTGACCGGAACCTATACCTCTGCCAAGTCTTTTTACGCGGGAGGTTGCGCCCTCTGCGGGCGATAATGTATCTATTCTCATAAAATTACTCTCCTGCCTTTTCTGTTTTGAGAAGATATCCCACCTTCTTAATCTGACCCAGATTTGCGGGCGTTTCTTCGAAGGTCTTGGTACTTCCTATCTTTTTAAGCCCCAACGCTTCGACGGTTGCTTTTACCGTCTTTGTTTCGTTCGAGGCGCTTTTAATTAACGTTACTTTAATCATACCGACCTCCGTTAAAGTGATAATTCTTCCAGACTTTTACCGCGCGCCGCCGCTACGTCCTCGGGGGACATAAGCGCGTACAGACCGTAAACCGCCGCTTTTACGCAGTTGATGGGGTTGGAGGTGCCGTGCGACTTTGTTCTTACGTCCTTGACGCCCGCGGCTTCCATAACCGCACGCACGGGACCGCCCGCTATAACGCCGGTACCTTCCGAGGCGGGCATCATGAGAACCGAGCCTCTGCCGAACACGCCCGTTACGGTGTGGGGAATAGAAGTGCCTTTGAGGCTTACCTTGCGCATATTCTTTTTAGCCTGCGCGTTCGCCTTTTCTATTGCTTCGGGGACTTCCTTCGATTTGCCCATTCCGTACGCAACCGAGCCGTTGCCGTCGCCGACTACAACCAGCGCCGCAAATCTCATGTTTCTGCCGCCCTTTACGGTCTTGGAAACTCTGTTTACCTGAATGAGCTTTTTGATTAAGCCGTCGTCCTCTTGCTTCCTTACGTTTCTTCTCGCAGGTCTTTCTTTCTTTTCTTCCATAATAAGCTCCTTAGAAATTCAGTCCGGCTTCTCTTGCGCCGTCCGCTACTGCTTGAACGCGACCCGTGTAAAGGTATCCGCCTCTGTCGAAAACGGCTTCCTTAACGCCCTTTGCAATGGCTTTTTCGCCCGCTTTCTTGCCGACGACTTTCGCCGCTTCGGTCTTGGTCATATCCTTGATTTCGGCCTTTACGTCCTTTTCCATCGTCGACGCCGAGCAAATGGTTACGCCCTTTACGTCGTCGATAAGCTGAACGTAAATGTGGTTAAGACTTCTGTATACGCTGATACGGGGAGCGGTTGCCGTGCCGGAAACCTTTCTGACGCCGTTAACCTTTTTTCTCACTCTTGCGTGGCGGCGTTTTCTTTCCTGATTTTTATCAATATTTTTAATCATAATCTTACCTCGGCACTGAATTACTTCTTGCCCTTGCCTCCCGTCTTACCTTCCTTACGCTCGATTACTTCGTCGCTGTAAGCGATGCCGTAGCCGTGGTAGGGTTCGGGTACTCTGATTTTGCGGATATTCGCAGCGGTCTGACCGACAAGAGTTTTATCGATGCCCGAAACGACGATTTCGTTTACTGCGGGGCATTCGAGCTTGACGCCTGCGGGTTCGGGGAAGTCAACGGGGTGCGAAAAGCCTACGTTGAGAACGATTTTGTTGCCCTGTTTGGCAACCTTCCAGCCGACGCCGTTTACTTTAAGGGTCTTTTTATAGCCGTCCGTAACGCCCACTACCATGTTGTGGAGAAGCGCGCGGTACAGTCCGTGCTTTGCGTTGGTGTCGGGCGCCGTGCCCGTCGTTACGACGTGCGCTTCCGCGCCTTCTACCTTGATATCGATTTCGCCGACAACCTGCTGGGTGAGCGTACCTTTCGCGCCCTTAACGGTAAGAAGTCCGTTTTCGAACGTGATGGAAACGCCTGCGGGCAGCGCGACCGGTAATTTACCTATTCTTGACATACTTAAATTACCTCCTTACCAGATATAGCAAAGCACTTCGCCGCCTACGTTTGCGGCTTTTGCCTGCTTATCCGTCATTATTCCTTTGTTTGTGGAAAGCACCGCGATTCCTAAACCGTTGAGAACCTTGGGCATGTCTTCTACGCCCGCATAGGCTCTGAGGCCGGGCTTGGATATTCTTTTAAGTCCGTTGATGACCGAACGGCCCTTGCCCGCGTATTTCAACGTTACGACGAGCTTGCCGTTGTAGCCGTCCTCGACGAGCTTGACGTCGGATACGAAGCCTTCCGCGAGCATGATGTCCGCGATTGCTTTTTTCATATTCGACGAGGGGATTTCCACCGTGTCTTTGTTAACCATTATCGCATTTCTGATGCGAGTGAGCATATCTGCTATGGGATCTGTCATTTCTCTTTATCTCCTTACCAACTCGATTTTTTAACGCCGGGAATTTGTCCCTTGTAAGCAAGGTTTCTGAAACAGATACGGCAAACTCCGTACTTTCTGAGAACCGCGTGGGGTCTTCCGCAAATGGAACATCTCGTATATGCTCTCGTGGAGTATTTAGCAGGTTTCTGCTGCTTATTTATCATTGCTTTCTTTGCCATACTTATCTCCTTACTTCTTGAAGGGCATACCCATTGCCCTTAAAAGCTCTCTGGCTTCTTCGTCCGTCTTTGCGGTGGTAACGAAGCAGATATCCATACCTCTTATCTTCTCGACCTGATCGTACTGGATTTCGGGGAAGATAAGCTGTTCCTTAACGCCCATACAGTAATTGCCCTTACCGTCGAAGCTGTCTGCGGGCACGCCGCGGAAGTCACGCATACGGGGGAGCGCGATGGAAACGAACTTGTCGTAGAAGTTGTTCATCATCTGTCCGCGGAGGGTTACCTTCAAACCGATGGTCATGCCCTCGCGCACTTTGAAGTTCGCAACCGACTTCTTCGCTTTGCAGAGTACGGGAAGCTGTCCCGTTATCTGTTTAAGCTCGTTCTGCGCGGTCTGTATAGACTTTGCATTGTCCTTAATATCGCCTAAACCCGAGCTGATAACTATTTTAACAAGTTTGGGAACCTGCATCGGGTTTTTATAACCGAATTTTTTGGTAAGCGCGGGGACTACTTCTTTTTCGTAATTTTCTGTTACTCTCGACTTATAAACTTTTTCTTTCTTAGCCATTGTGCCCCTCCTTACTCTGCCTTATCTCCGTCGGCGGGAGCCTCGGTGACGGCTTCCTCCTTCTTCGCGCGTTTTCTGACGCGCTTTTTAGGCTCTTCCTTCTTAACGCTCTTGCCCGCTTTGCCCGCGTACGCCTTGTCGAGAACGGCGCCGCACTTAGGACATACTCTGTGCTTTACCTTGCCCTCGAAGTTGTACTTGATGCGGATTGCTTTGTCGCAAGCCGAGCAAACAACCATTACGTTGGAAACGTCGAGCGGCGCTTCCATTTCCACTATTTTGGAAACCTCGTTCGCCTTTCTCGCTTTCTGAGCCTTTTTGTGAATGTTTACACCTTCAACCGTAACCGTTCCGTTTTTGGGAGACGTTGCAATTACCTTGCCCTGCTTGCCCGCATACTTACCGGTGATAACCAAAACATTATCATTCAATTTTACGTTCATAGCTAATCTCCTCTATTAAAGAACCTCGGGCGCAAGAGAGATTATCTTCATGTAGTTCTTCTCTCTCAGTTCCCTTGCTATCGGTCCAAAGATACGCGTTCCGCGCGGCTCCTGATTGTTACCGATGATGACTGCGGCATTATCGTCGAATTTGATATAAGTGCCGTCGTCGCGTCTAATTCCTTTCGCTGTGCGCACGATTACCGCTTTTACTACTTCGCCTTTTTTGACGGCGCCGCCGGGGTTAGCCGTCTTGACGGAGCACACGATAACGTCGCCGATGTTCGCGGTCTTTCTGAACGAACCGCCGAGCACCTTTATACACATAAGCTCTTTCGCGCCGCTGTTGTCCGCGGCTTTGAGCCTCGTCTGAGGTTGTATCATAAATTTACTCCTTTAAATTTGTACTTACAACTATTATTGCAGAGGATTGCGCCGCGCCCACATAAGCGAGGTTGAGTGCCCCGCTCTGCATTGAGCGCATCGCAACAATCATGACTTGTTCACGCATGTTTGCGTGAGGTTGCTATCGTATAAAACTCAGATATATGAGTTCAGAAATCTGAAATACGGAGATGCGAGAGAGACGAGGCAAGCGAGCATTTTCAAGGGGAGCTTACATAGAAGTAAGTGACCCGAAGAAAAGCGGAGCTTAACAAAGTATCTCGACGCATATACGCATTTCAAAATTATTTGGCTTTTTCGATAACCTCGGCTACACGCCAATTCTTATCCTTCGAAAGCTTGCGCGTTTCGACTATTCTTACCGTGTCGCCCTCGCCGCACTCGTTTTTCTCGTCGTGCGCCTTGAAGCGGGTAGTTTTGGTTATCGTCTTTTTATAGAGGGGGTGCTTGCGGTTTTCGCGGACTGCGACGACTACCGTCTTGTCCATTTTGTCCGAAACAACTATACCGACTCTCTCTTTACGAAGATTTCTTTCTTCCACTTTGTGCCTCCTTACGCCTTTAACTGTCTTGCACGGATTACCGTGTTCACGCGTGCGATATCCTTCTTAATGAGGTTTATCGACATGGGGTTTTCAAGCTGACCGCTTGCGTGGCGGAAGCGAAGATTGAACAGCTCGCTTTTAAGCTCTTTAAGCTTTTTATCGAGTTCTTCGTCGCTTAAATTAACTATTTCATTAGCCTTCATTAGCTTCACCGCCTTCTGCTTCTTTCTTAATAAACTTGCACTTTACGGGGAGCTTGTGGCTTGCAAGACGCATAGCTTCTCTTGCAACGTCCTCGGGTACGCCCGCCATTTCAAACATTACTCTGTCGGGTTTAACGATAGCTACCCAGTATTCGACCGCGCCTTTACCCGAACCCATACGCGATTCGGCGGGGTGCTTGGTAATGGGCTTGTGAGGGAAAATGTCTATCCAGACTTTGCCGCCGCGCCTGATAAATCTGGTCATCGCGATACGCGCCGCCTCTATCTGACGGGAAGTAATTCTGCCCGCTTCCTCTGCGACAAGACCGTATTCGCCGTAGGCGATTTTGTTGCCTTTCTGCGCTCTGCCCTTGAAATTGCCGCGGTGCTGTCTTCTTCTTTTAACTCTCTTGGGGATTAACATATTATTCTTCGCCTCCGTCCGAGATTATCAGCTTTTTGCTGCCGGTGAGGACTTCGCCTTTGTAAACCCAGCATTTAATGCCCAGCACGCCGAACGTGGTGTGGGCTTCCGCAAAGCCGTAATCGATGTCCGCGCGTATCGTTTGAAGGGGAATGGAACCGTCGTGATAGCTTTCGCTGCCCGCGATTTCTCTTCCGTCAAGTCTGCCGCTGACGGTGATTTTAACGCCCTTGACGCCCGTCTTGGAAACTTTCTGTATCTGCTGTTTTACAGCTCTTCTGTACGAAACGCGCTTTTCAAGCTGGGAAGCAACCGCTTCCGCAACGAGCTGTGCGTCCTGGTCGATTTTTTCAACCTTTCTGACGTTGATTATTATCGCCTTGCCTTTCGTAAGCTTCGCAAGGTCTTTCTTGATTACTTCGATTTCCGCGCCGGCCTTGCCGATAAGTACGCCGGGGCGACCCGTGTAAATGCCGACTTCGACCTTGTTCGCAGCACGAATGATTGTGATTTTGCTTATCGCCGCATCATAGTACTTTTTCTTTATAAAGGTGCGGATTTCGTTATCTTCTTTGAGATTTGCGCCGAACGCTTTTTTGTCGGCATACCACTGAGTGTCCCAGGGCTTGATAACTCCGACTCTTAAACCGTGAGGATTAACTTTTTGTCCCATATTCTTATCTCCTTACACCTTTTTCGCATCGAGTATTACGGTAATGTGGCTCGTTCTCTTCAAAATCGCATGACCGCGTCCCTTCGAAACGGGCTGCATTCTCTTCAAATGAGGTCCGCCGTCCGCAAACGCTTCTGCGACGATAAGGTCGCTTCTGTCCATTCCCTTGTTGTGCTCCGCATTCGCCGCAGCCGAAAGAAGTACTTTTTTGACTTCCAGACTGCCGCCCTTGTTGCAGTAGGTGAGAATTGCTTCCGCCTCTTCGACGGACTTCCCGCGGATAAGGGCGAGTACCGTCCTTACCTTGTAGGGAGAAAGTCTTAAATATTTTGCCGATGCGTAAGGACGCCTATCCTTTGTGGCGGCAATTCTTTCCATTTTCTTATTCATATTGCTTGCCATAGTTCAACTCCTTACTTCTTGGCGGTTTTCGCCGCGTGTCCCTTGAAGGTTCTCGTAGGTGCGAACTCGCCGAGCTTGCAGCCTACCATATCTTCGGTTATATATACGGGAACATGCTTTCTTCCGTCGTATACCGCAATTGTGTGTCCTACCATCTGGGGGAATATCGTTGTCGCACGAGACCAGGTCTTTACAACTTTCTTCTCGCCGGCAGCGTTCATCGCCTCAATCCTTGCCATAAGTCTTTCTTCGGCATAAGGTCCTTTCTTAACGCTTCTTGACATTATCTATTCCTCCTTTAATTAATTCTCTTCAAAATGAACTTTGAAGTAGGGTTCTTCTTCTTTCTCGTCTTATAGCCGAGCGCAGGCTTGCCCCAAGGGGTCATAGGCCCTGCGTGGCCGACGGGGCTCTTGCCTTCGCCGCCGCCGTGAGGGTGGTCGCAAGGGTTCATAACCGAGCCGCGGACGGTGGGCTTGACGCCGAGGTGTCTTGTTTTACCCGCTTTGCCGAGGTGAATGATTTCGTGTTCGACGTTGCCGACCTGACCGATCGTCGCCTTGCACTTTACGGGAACGAGTCTCATTTCGCCCGAGGGCATTTTGAGGGTTGCGTAAGCGCCCTCTTTCGCCATAATCTGCGCGGAGATGCCTGCCGCCCTCGCAATCTGCGCGCCTCTGCCGGGTTGCATTTCGATTGCGTGAACTACGGTACCTACGGGAATATCGGCAAGCGCGAGCGCGTTGCCCGCCTTGATGTCTGCCGTGGGACCCGAAAGCACCTTGTCGCCGACCGTAAGTCCTACGGGCGCGAGAATGTATCTCTTTTCGCCGTCGGCGTACGCGAGGAGCGCGATGTGCGCCGAACGGTTGGGGTCGTACTGAATACTCTTAACCGTTGCGGGAACGCCGTCCTTGTTGCGCTTGAAGTCTATAATTCTGTATTTCGTTCTGTTGCCGCCGCCGATGTGACGAACGGTGATTTTGCCTTGATTGTTTCTTCCGCCCGACTTGCGCTTATCGTGAAGCAAGCTTCTTTCGGGCTTGTCGCCCGACAGCTCCGTATATGCGCTGACCGTCATGAAACGGCGGGACGGCGAAGTGGGTTTATACCTTTTTACTGCCATTTTTCTGCCTCCTTACGATAACGAGTTGAAGAACTCGATGCCCTTCGAATCAGCTTCGAGCTGAACGATTGCTTTCTTGTAATCGGGCGTATAACCTTCGTTTCTGCCCATTCTTTTAAGCTTGCCGTGGCAGTTTACGGTGTTAACGTATTTAACGCTTACTCCGAAAAGCTTTTCTACCGCGTGCTTAATCTGCGTCTTGTTCGCCGACTTCTTTACTATGAAAGTGTATTTCTTGTCGGCTATACCGTCGTAACCCTTTTCCGTGAGGAGGGGTTTGATTATTATATCTTCGGCAAACATTATTCTCCGTAGACCTCCTCTATTTTCTGAACCGCCGCTTTGGTCAATACAACCTTTGCGTTGGCAACCACTTCATAAGTGGAAATCTGCTGAACGGGAAGGGTGGAAAGGCTTTCGATGTTCCTTGCCGCGCGGATTACGCCCAAATCGTCGTTATCCATTACCACGACGGCGGTCTTGTCCAGCTTCAAAGCTTTCTGGAACGCGACCATTTCCTTCGTCTTGCCCTCCTTGACCGCAAGGCTGTCTATAACGACGAGCTCGCCGTCGGCAACCTTTTTGGAAAGTGCGGAAACAAGCGCGGCTGCCTTTGCCTTCTTGTTCATGTCCTTTGAAAAGTCGCGGCTCTTGGGGGCGAATACTACGCCGCCCTTGATCCACTGCGGAGCCCTGATCGAGCCCTGACGCGCGTTACCGGTACCCTTCTGTCTCCAAGGCTTTCTGCCGCCGCCCCTTACTTCCGTACGGGTGAGGGTGGATTTCGTGCCTTGTCTTTCGTTCGCGAGACGGGTTACGACCGCCTGGTGAATGAGGGGTTCGTTGTACTCCGCGCCGAATACCTTTTCGCTTAAATCTATTGTGCCGGCCTCTTTGCCGTCCATCTTATATACTTTAATTGTAGGCATCTCTCTTCTCCTTATTTAACGGTATCGTTGATAGTAACGATGCTGCCGTTGGGTCCGGGCACCGAGCCTTTGACAAGCAGACAGTTTCTCTCGACGTCAACTCTGACGATTTCGAGGTTCTGTATCGTTACATTTTCCACACCGTACTGACCCGCTAAGTGTTTGTTCTTGAAAACTCTCGAAGGCGAGCTGTTCGCACCCATCGAGCCGGGCTCTCTGTGTACGGGGCCGACGCCGTGCGTTTCTTTCAGTCTGTGCTGATTCCAGCGCTTGATAACACCGCTGTATCCGTGACCCTTCGTGACGCCGTGAACGTCAACCTTGTCGCCCGCCGCGAATACGTCCGCCTTGATTTCCTTGCCCACTTCGTAGGAAGAGATGTCGGCAAGTCTGAATTCTTTCAGCACCTTGCAAGGCTTGACGCCCGCTTTCTTGAACTGTCCGAGTTCGGGCTTCGTCAGCGCTTTTTCCTTCGCCTCGTCAAAACCGATTTTAAGCGCGGAATATCCGTCTTTCTCAACAGTTTTGATTTGTACCACGGGGCAGGGACCTGCCTCGATTACGGTTACGGGAATTACTTTCCCTTCCGGAGTAAAAATCTGGGTCATCCCCGCTTTACGTCCGATGATTGCTTTATTCATTGATAAAGTTCCTCCGTTTTATTTTTTATTTTCCGATACCGCGTCCCGCCGTTCCGCCGCTTTAAGTCGTCGCCTGCGCTCCGTAGAGTATCGATATTGTCTTATTGAATTATAATGCAGAGATGCGAGCGAGACAAGGAAAGCGAGCATTTTTGAGGGGAAGCTCACTAATCCGCAAGCGACCCGAATGACGCCGTATCTCGACGCATATGCATTAAAGTTTAATCTTGATGTCAACGCCCGCGGGAAGGTGAACTGTATCCAGAAGCTTCGCGTTGGGGGTGTAGATGTCGATAATTCTCTTATACGTTCTCTGCTCGAACTGTTCGCGGCTGTCCTTGTATTTGTGGGGCGAGCGGAGAATCGTTACGATTTCTCTCTCGGTGGGAAGGGGAATGGGTCCCGAAATTTTCGCGCCGCTCTTCTTCATGGTCTCGACTATGCGGGAAGCCGCAAGGTCGACAAGCTCGTGGTCGTATGCCGCAAGTTTAATTCTGATTTTCTGTCCTGCCATTTTGTTAACTCCTTTTTTTATCCTAACATTTTCGTTTATGTCAACTTAACCGTGTGTATCGCAGCTTAGGGCATAAATAAAAAGCCGCGGTTAGTCGCAGAAGTCTCGCTTCTACATTTGTCAGCGTAAATTATCTGTCCCTTTGGCTTAAAGGATTTTGCAGTAACTTCACGCTTCAACCCATACAATCGGTCAAAAAGGGCATAAAAATGCCTATGTTGACGCACTTCTCTAAGTATATCCGAAAAACTAAGCCAAGTCAACCGATTTTAACAACTTTTTTAAAAAATTTTACGCGGTCGGAATATTTCCGCCCGCGCTTAATTTATCAGCCGTTAAGTAAATCTATTACAAGGCAAAAACCGGCTTTCAGCCCCGCGGTGAAACATGACACGTTTTCCTCGGCGCTGAGGTCAGCCGTCGTATCAGCGTATTTTTCGAATAATTCTAATTGCTCGCCGTCTAACGCCTTTTTCAGCTTGTCGAAAATTCTACCCTCACATTCATTGATTTCTTTATATTCTTTGGACATTTTTACATTATCCCTAATGTACTCACACTTAATAAAAAAATTATTTAACAATTGTTCCAACATAATTTTCACCTTAAAAGTTTTTATTTTATTGTATTAGGAAATTTCCCTAATGTCAGGTATTTGTTAGGAATTTTTCCTATAATAATTTTATGAATACACAATTAACAAGATTAAAGCAACTTCGCACAGAAAGCGGGCTCAGCCAGAAACAGCTTGCGGCTGAGCTTGATACAACAAACAGCAGTGTATGCGATTGGGAATGCGGGCGTTCCGAACCGGATATTGCAACGTTAAAAAAAATTGCAAAATATTTTAATGTTTCAACCGATTATCTTTTAGGTTTAACCGACACTTAATTTTCTCTTCCGCAAAAAATTTTTTTCCCCGCCGCCCGATTAATTCGGGCGGCGGGGCATTTTTAATCAGCCGAAGCTTTATGCAATTCTATAACTTCGTTTATTCTTTCCTTCACGGTTATTTCAGACACTTTCTGATACTTGCCGTTTACTTGCGGAAACTCCTTGTCGACAATTACTTCACCGCATCCCCGCAAGCCGTCGCAATGTACATAGATAACGGCAAAGCCCACAATGTGATTTTCTTTCCGTGCAATAAAAGTTATATAGTCCCCGACAACCTTACTCCCGTCCTCGGGAAAGTATTCCCACCCATTTATATACGACCATTCGAAGCCCGAATAATAATATGTTTTTAAAGGACAGTCCGCGAGCGATGCTTGCTTCACTTCATTTGCGCCTACATATTCGGGAAAATTTGCCCAGCCGCCAATTACATTGTCGGCTCCGGTTATGACAAGGCTTCCCTCTTCTGAAATTATACGCGTTTCTATCTCGGCATTTTTAAATTCATAATTAAAAGGAATTCCGTATTGCTTTATCGAAAGTAAAGAATATTTTTCCCATTCGCCGACAAAAGCTTTGTCCGTTCTATGCATTTCCATTAAATCCGTACCTGCGCACGCGGGAAAAAACGTACTTATCAAGATTAAAAATACAAAAGGAACTAAAACCTTATTTTTTAATATTTTCATATATGTTTACCTCTTTTCCTTTTTAATTTACTAAATTTATTTTACAGTAAATATTATAAAAAATCAGCCACCTTTTGTTTGCAATCCCGCAACAAAAGGTGGCAATTCCTCATTTTTTTCTGTCTTTCATATAGTAAATCAACAATATCAGAATTGTAATCAACAACACCACCGCAACACAAGCGGAAACTATTCCGATATAATTAAAAGCATAATTGAATCTGTTCAGAGTGATTACCGTAAGCCCTTGATAGGGTTTCAAATAAAGTATTCCTATGCTCACGCCTATAATTGCGCCGAAAACCAAAACGATTGAAACAAATATGGCAATGTAAATTTTTAATATTTTACGCCCCGTTATGGGCTCGACTTCTTTATGAACCGGCAATTCGGCTTCTTCTTTTGAAATTTCGTTTTCCTCTAAAAAATAATTCAACTCCACTTCGAAAAATTTACATAAAGCAGTCAACGCTTTGAAATTCGGACTGACCGCTCCTATTTCCCATTTTGAAACGGTTTGCCTCGATACGTTGAGCTTATCAGCCAACTCCTCTTGCGACAATCCGTTCTTTTTTCTTAGTTGATATATCTTTTCTGCCATATCATTCATATACTTCTTGACCCTCTGCATTTTTATTATTATATCAACGCATAGCCCAAAAATCAATACCTTGCGTAAAATATCCAACGCTTGCCCGCGCAAATTTAATTTACCCCCTTGAAAAATTCAGATTTTATAGTATAATGAATTTAATAACCGCTTTAAGCGGGATAAGGGGAAACAATTATGAATATCAACGAAATACGAAACGTCGCGGTTATCGGACACAGCGGCGAAGGCAAAACCACCCTCTGCGAGGCGATGCTGTTCAATGGAGGCATGATTGACCGCATGGGCAAGGTCGAGGACGGCACGACCGTTATGGACTTCGACGAGCTCGAACGGGCGAAAAAGCTTTCAATCTACACCTCGGTCGCCTACCTCAACTGGAAGGGCTTCAAAATCAATCTTCTCGATTTGCCCGGCTTCTACGACTTCGAAGGGGAACGGCACGAGGCGCTCGCCGCGTGCGGGGCGGCGGTGCTCGTTATCGGCGCGAACGGTGTTCTGTCCATCGGCGCGGAAAGCGTCGTCGAATACTGTCTTAAATTCGGCAAGCCGCTCATTATCTTCATTAACGGCACAGACAAGGCGAACGCCGACTATCTGAGCACGCTGAACGCGCTAAAAGAAAAATACGCGGGCAAGCTCGCGCCCATACAGCTGCCCGTAATGAACGACGGCAAAATGACGGGCTATCTCAACGTCATTCAGGAACGCTGTTATAAATTCTCTTCGCAAGGCCCGCAAGAGGTGCCCGTACCCGAAAATCTTCTGCCGCAAATGAACGAAATGCAGGCAAGCCTAATGGAAACCGCCGCCGAAAACGACGAGTTCCTCTTAGACAAGTATTTCGGCGACGGCAAACTTTCCAAGGAGGACACCGTCCACGGCATTCGAAAGGGCATTGCGACGGGCAACGTAATTCCCGTAATGGCGGGCAGCGCGCTGCAAAACCGCGGCGTTATAAACCTACTCGACGAAATTATCAGATACATGCCCCACGCCAACGAGCGCAAGAATACCCTTGCGACCGACTTGAAGGCGGACGACGTGGTCAACGTCCTGCGCGACCCCGACGCGCCCTTTGCGGCGCAGGTATTTAAAACCGTGCACGACCCCTATTCGGGCAAGCTCAACTATATAAAGGTATTCAGAGGCACGCTGAAAAGCGGCGCGACAGTATACAACCCCAACTCGGACACCGAGGAGCGCATAGGTCAGATATTCGTGTTGCGCGGCAAGAAAACCGAGCTCGTTTCCGAGCTGGTCGCAGGCGATATCGGCGCGGTAAACAAGCTGACCGCGACCGACACGGGGCACACCCTCTGCGCCGTCGGAACGGCGCTGACCTTCGACCCCATACACTTCCCGAAGCCCTCGCTTTGCCTTGCGGTCAAACCCGTCAACAAGGGCGACGAGGACAAAATGTTTGCGGGCTTCAATAAAATGCTCGAAGAGGACTACACCTTCGCCGTCGAGAAAAACGCGGACACCGGCGAGCTCCTCTTATACGGGCAAGGCGAGATTCACCTCGAAGTGCTCGCCAAAAAACTGAAACTGCGCTACGGCATCGAAGTCAAGCTGACCGAGCCGAAAATTTCCTACCGCGAAACCATTCGCGCCGTATCGACCGCAGAGGGCAAACACAAGAAGCAGTCGGGCGGGCACGGACAATACGGTCACTGCAAAGTGCGCTTCGAGCCGTGCGACGAGCATTTTGTTTTCGTCGACGAGGTCGTCGGCGGAGCGGTGCCCCGCCAATACATTCCCGCGGTCGAAAAGGGGCTTAAAGAGTGCATGGCGCGCGGAGTGCTTGCCGACTGCCCCGTGACGGGGGTCAAAGCCGTGCTGTTCGACGGAAGCTATCACGACGTAGACTCGTCGGAAATGGCGTTCAAAGCGGCGGCGGCGCTCGCGTTCAAAGAGGGAATTAAAAACGCGAAGCCCGTATTGCTCGAACCGGTTATGCGCCTTAAAGTCGCGGTCGGCGGAGAATTCCTCGGCAGCGTCATGGGAGACATTTCCAAGCGCAGAGGCAGAATTTCTGACAGCCGCACCGACGGAGATATCACGACGGTCGTCGCCGAAGTGCCGCTTGCGGAAATAGCGAAGTACTCGACAGATTTGAGGGGTATGACCCGCGGCAAGGGAAAATTCACCTCCGAATTTTTAAGATACGAGGAAGTTCCTCCCCAGCTCGCAGAAAAAATAATCTCGGAAGCCAGATAAAAAAGGGGCGCCCGCGCAATTGCG
>CAJTOY010000011.1 GCA_910578195.1 uncultured Christensenella sp.
TGTGCACGGAGTGTATAGCGGTATTCCCCGACGGGGTGGGGATACTGCCCTGGATGCTGTGCGGGACGGGCGAGATAGGCAAGGCAACCGCTAAGAAGATGGAGGAGTTCCGCCTTGTAATCTGGGCAATGCACGGCATATACGGCGCGGGCAAGACAATGGACGAAACGTTCGGGCTTATTGAAACGGTGGAAAAGGCGGCGCAAATCTATATGCTCACCGCGCACTTACCCCGCGTAAACACCATTAAGGACGAGGATATGGTAAAGCTTGTAAAACTCTTCGGGCTTAGTTACAGAAAAGATTTTTTGAATTTATGACATAAATTGTAAAACAGCGCACAAGTTTTTGCGCTGTTTTTTTCATTTTATTTGTTGACAAATCGGAAAAGTCGTACTAAAATTGTGTTGACTGATAATGCGCGATATGCGCGGTATAAGGAGAGATAAAAATGAAAACAAACAAAATTCCCGTAATAGTATGCGCGGTGCTCACAGTTTTGTTCGCCATTGCGGCGGTGCTGTGCTTCGTATTACCCGCACCCAAACCCGACGGACCCGTTCAGGTTACCGAGACGATTAAGCTCGGCCATTACGAAGACGGCTATTACAATGATTACGAGCTCAACGGCAAAATCAAGAACGTATCCGACAGTTCGATTGTGCTGTACACCGAAAAAAGCATCGTACTCTTTTTCAATGACGACGGAAGTAAGGTTGATACGGTAACCTTTGCGGACAAAGCAACTTCCATAACCCTTGCGCCCGGCGAAGAATACGATTTAAGCACTTCCGATAACTTGTATGAGGTAACGGGGCGTGTTTCGAGCATTGTCAAGGTAAACGTAATAGTCGACGGACATACATATACCGTTTCATCGGGTTCGAGCATAAACTCGATACTTTGCTTCGTATTCATAGTGCTTGCGGTATTATTCTTAACGATTACGATTGTTTCGGCAAAGGGCTTGAAAAAGCAAGCCGCGCGCGCGAAATCCGTCGAGGCGCTCGTTGCCCAGCTCGGCGGCGGTACGGTCGTAAGGGGCTTTATCGGCGACAGAAACGAGGGCAAGAAAGCCGCGGCAAAGACTGCGGGCTGGGCGGTCGGCGGAGCGCTTTCCGCAATTTTCCTCGGCACGGGCGTATTCAAAGTATACAGCGCCGAGGGCGGTACCGAGCTTCTGGTTACCGACAAATTCCTCTACAACATAGCTAACGGCGGCGCGGACGTCAACGCAAGCAACCTTCAACTTATCACGAAGGAAGCGTTCCCAGTCGAAAGCATAGACGTCAAGAACAACACGGTCGTAGTTTCTTGCGCGGACAAAATAAGATGTATCAAATTGTTTATCGACAAGAAGAGTACCGTCACCGCAGAAGAAATGGCGGCTAAGCTCAACGATATTTTAGTTAACGCCCCCGCGGCTGAGGTTCAGGCGGAAGCTGCTCCCGCGGCGGACGACCCGTTCGCAAGCGACGATTCGGTCACCGCTTCGACCGTAGAGGAAGAAAAATAATGGAAAAATTACTTGAAAAAATCAAACGGACAAAAATTGTGCCCGTAGTGGTTTTAAACTCAATCGAAGAAACCTTGCCCAAAATGCAGGCGCTTATAAACGGCGGACTGCCTTGCGCCGAAATCACGTTCAGAACGCCTTGTGCGGCGGAGGCGATTGCGCTCACCGTCAAGACATTTCCCGACATGCTCGTCGGCGCGGGTACGGTAATTAACAGAGAACAGTGCGAAAAAGCGATTGCCGCGGGCTCGAAATTCATTGTTTCTCCCGGCTTTTCGGAGGAGGTCGCGGACTGCTGTAAGGAGCACGGCATGCTTTACCTCCCCGGCGTCGTAACCCCGACCGAGGCTATGGCGGCGATTGCAAAGGGGCTTACCACCCTCAAATTTTTCCCCGCGTCGAACTACGGCGGACTTAAAACAATAAAGGCAATATGCGCCGCGTTCCCCTATCTGCAAATTATGCCGACGGGCGGAATTTCCGCGGACAATATTTTGGAATATCTCGCATACGATAAAATTATAGCGTGCGGCGGTAGCTGGATGATGAGCGGTACTCCCGCGGAAATCGAAGCAAAAACCAAAGCGGCCGTCGAACTTGTCAAATAATTATGAATAAGAAGATATCGAAGGTTTTAACTAAATCTTTTGCCGCCGCTTTCGCGCTGACTATAAGCGCGTGTTCGGTTTTCGGCGGAACGGCGGCGGCAGCCGAAAGCCATAAGCACGAATTCGCGAACGGCTGGTCGGGCGATACGAAAAACCACTGGCACGCTTCGACGTGCGGACACAATATCGTCAGCGAAATGGCGGCGCACACGTTCGAAAGCGGAAAGTGCACCGTCTGCAACGAGCCCGAGCCGACGCCGACCGTGCCTCGGCACGAGCACGAATATGCTTCAAGCTGGACTAAGGACGGGGTGAATCACTGGCACGCTTCGACGTGCGGGCACGCGATTGTCAAGGATATCGCGCCGCACACGTTCGAAAGCGGAAAGTGCACTGTCTGTAACGAGCCCGAGCCCGCGGCAGAGGAGCACAAGCACACCTATTCGGCGGAGTACTCGTTCGACGAAGTTAACCACTGGTTCGCTTCGGACTGCGGACACGACATCGTCAAGGGTATGTCGGCGCATACGCTCAAAGGCGGGGTTTGCACGGCGTGCGGCTACGAGGACGAACAGTTGAAACCCTCCGACGCAATAACCGCTTACGGCGGATATAACGAAAGCCTTTACTGCGAGTGGACGGCTTCGTCGGTCGACGGGGTCGAGGCGTATTATAAATTGAGCGGCGGAAGCTGGACGCAGATTGACGGCGAGCTTATAAGAATGAAGAACGCGACGACCGCGCGGCTCGACGCAGTCGGGCTCAAAGCGGGCGCATACAGCGTAAAGATAGTCGACGGTGACGCAACCTATACGGCAAACGATATCGACGTAACCGCATACGACCGTTCGGGATACGCGCACTTCGGCGCTGCGGCGGGGGTCGGCGCGTACAACAACGACGGAACCCCGAAGTCGGGCGCGCAGATTGTCTACGTTACCGAGGCAACGAAAAACACCGTTAAGGCGAAGATTGGCGGAAAGGATTACACGGGCATAGCCGCAATTCTGGGCGCGGCTTCGAAGAGCGATAACCCGCTTATCGTGCGCGTTATCGGAAGAGTAGCCGCGGCGACGTGGAAAGAGGGCAACGTAACTTATCCGAAGCCCGACAGCGGCAAAACTCTGCCCGCGAGCGCGATTGTAGGCAAAAACGGCAAACAGCTTCCCACGACGAGCTCCGAGCTGACGCAGGAAAAGCTTATTGCGGGCGGGTATAACGAACTCGACACCTCGAAGTATTCGGTGCTGAACGGGCTTGACAGCAAGGCGACATACAAAGACGGCGCGTACGATTCGGCGTGGAATAACTGCAAAATTTCGGGCGCGGAAAACGTGACGCTGGAGGGCGTCGGAACCGACGCGGAAATCTTCCAGTGGGGCTTTACCTGGGCGAACAGCAATTCCATAGAGATAAGAAACCTCACCTTCGACGACTACACCGAGGACGCGTGCAGCTTCGAGGGCGGCACGGATTCGACAACGTTCGACGGCTTCGAATCCAAGCGTATATGGCTTCACAACTGCACCTTTAACCAGGGCATAAATTATTGGGACGTCAGCGACGAGCAGGATAAGCACGAGGGCGACGGCGCAACCGACTTTAAAAAGCTTTCCTATCTGTCAGTTTCGTATAACCGCTATTATAACAACCACAAGACGGGGCTTATCGGCGGCAGCGACAGCCAGAAAACCGCTAACGTGACCTTCCACCACAATTTCTACGACCGTTGCCAAAGCCGTTTACCGCTCGGCAGACAGGCGAACATGCATATGTACAACAACTATTACTATAAGTCGACGGGCACGAACATGTCGCTCCGCGCGGGTGCGTATGCGTTTATCGAGTACTGTTATTTCGACGAGGCGAACTATCCCGTTTCCACGCAGGACGGCGACGGCAAGAAGGGCGTTGCGAAGCTGTTCGGCTGTAAGGTGGTCGGAAGCGGCACGAAGGCGCTCGACACAAATAAGTATAACGTCACTGTCGTGACCGACCGCACGAAGGCGGTTGCAAACGACAACATTTTCGACAAAAACTTCGATACGAACCCCTCGGTGTTCTATTACGACGCGGTCGGCAAAAAGACCGACGTAACGCATTTTATCACCGACGTGGAAGCAGTCAAAACGCAAATTCCCAAACTTGCGGGCGTAAACAAATAATTCGAAACGCTTCTCCCGAAATCGGGAGAAGCGTTGTATTTTATTCTATATTGACATATAAGGAAAAATATGGTAAAATAAAAAAAATTATAGAAAGGGGGGGGCTTTTATGAAAAAATTCGAATTTGCGGTTTTAATATTAAGCTTATGTGCGGCGTTATCGCTGTTAGCCGCATGTAGCCCTTCCGCGTTTTCAATCAACGGCAAAAACATTAACTACGGCGGCAGAAATTTGGAAATAAAAAATTGCTATGTGCGGATTGACCCCGATTTGCCGCTATCGAGCTATGCAAGCGTTCCGAAAAGCGCGGATAATTATACCGAAGTGTTAAAGCTTTTCGACGGAATCGATTTTTCGAAATCAGACGAAGCTTTTGACGAGGGTATGCAAATGCATTACGATACGGTTGGGTTGTCGGCTGAAAATTTAAAAATAAGATTATTTATTTTATCCGACGGTAACGTTATTGCCGAAGCCGTAGCTAACGGAAAAACAAACTATTATAAGGCGAACAGCGTCTTAAATCATGACAACGTTCACGAGATTATATCCGGACATTTGTATATTTAATTTAAAAAAGCGGCGTGCGGGATTGTACCGCACACCGCTTTTTTGTGAAATTTGTTGATTTATCAACTATTTTGTTTGACATAAGCGCTGACTTGCTGTAATATGCTAAGTGTTGATTAGTCAACATTAAGGAGTAATTATGATTAAAATTTTAGTGGATTCGGCGTCGGACGTCGACTTGCAAGAGGCGGAAGGCGCGGGCGTATATCTCATTCCCATATCGGTGCGGTTCGGTGACGAGGAATATCAGGACGGCATTAATCTTACGCACAGAGAGTTTTTCGAAAAGCTTATAGAAAGCGACGAACTGCCGCAGACCAGCCAGATAAACGAAGCGGCGTTTGCGGAAAAATTCGAATTCCTCACGGCGGACGGAAGCGATGTGATTGCAATCACGCTTTCCTCCGGACTTTCGGGCACGTATAACTCGGCGGTGCGCGCGGCGAAAAATTTCAACGGCGTGTACGCGGTCGACAGCCTGAACGCGTGCATAGGCGAAAGAATTCTTTTGCAGTACGCTATGCGGCTTGTAAAAGAGGGCGTGCTTTCGGCGACGGAAATCGTCGCCGAGCTCGACAAAAGCAAGCACAAAATCCAGCTTTTGGCGGTGCTCGACACCTTGCAGTATCTGAGGAAGGGCGGGCGCATTTCCTCGGTCGCGGCGTTCGCGGGCGAGCTTCTTTCAATCAAGCCCGTTGTGTCGGTTGTCGGCGGCGAGGTCAGGCTCGCGGGTAAAGCCATGGGCTCGAAGAAGGGCAACAACCTTTTGACCCAGCTCGTGGACAAGTGCGGGGGAATTGATTTTTCCATGCCGTACGCGCTGGGGTACTCGGGTTTGTCGGACGCGTATTTGCAGAAATATCTGCGCGACAGCGAAAAGCTGTGGAAGGACAACACCGACAGCGTGCCCGCGTATATGATAGGCAGTACGATAGGTACTCACGTCGGACCGGGCGCGATAGCCGTCGCGTTTTTTGCGAAATAAAATAAGAAATCTGCGGAAGCTCCGCAGATTTTTTTACATTTTTTTTACAAATCGGAGAGGACGGTTTTATAAATTTATGCTATAATGGGTATGTATGAAAGGCAAAGTATTTATATTAGAGGACGATTTGAGCATTTGCGGGCTGGTGAAGGTCGCGCTCGAAATGAACGGGCTGGAATTCAAGGCGTTCAACACCTTGCGGTCCTTTACGGAAGGGTTGCTTTGCGAGCGCCCCGACGTCGTTTTGCTCGATATAATGCTACCCGACGGAAGCGGACTCGACGCGTTGAAGCATATAAAAAGCCGTTACCCCGAAATAAGCTGTATCATGCTTTCCGCCCTTTCCAAGGAAGAGGACAAGGTGAACGGACTGAATATGGGCGCGGACGACTATATCGCGAAGCCCTTTTCGGTGTTGGAGCTGACCGCGCGGGTAAACGCGCGGCTGAGGGGCAAAAATAAGCAGTGCGTATTGAGCGCGGGCGGAATTACCCTCGATACCGAAACTTTCGAGTGCTCGGCGGACGGAAAGCCCGTCGCGCTGAACAGAAAGGAGTTCGAGCTGTTGAAGTATATGCTTCTCAATTCGGGCAAAGTTTTGCCCCGCGAAAAAATTTTAACCGAGGTCTGGGGTTACGACGCGGGCGAGACCCGCACGCTCGACAATCATGTATCCAGACTGAGAAAACTGGGCATAAATATAGAAACGGTGTTCGGGGTGGGCTATAAATTATGAAATGGCGAATCTGGCTTTTGTCGTTCGGCATAACCCTTGCGTGCGTGCTTGTTTTCGGGTTCGCGTCCACGCAGGTTTACTATAATTCTTCAATCGACGACAGCAAGAAGTTTTTGCGCGTGTACATGAATTTCTATAACGACGACATAACCGCGGACGAAGCGGGCGCGAGGGATTTTTCCGCAATGCTCGGCGGGGCGAGGGTCACGTTTATGGACGGACGCGGCAACGTGCTTGCGGACAGCTTAGCGGGCGAAAACGCCGAAAACCACGCCGACAGAACAGAAGTACGTCAAGCGATTTCAGACGGCGAAGGTTTCGCCGTGCGCGGCAGTTCGACCCTCGGTCAGAATATGACGTATTACTGCAAAAGCGTAGGTTATGATTTGCTCGTGCGTATCGCCGTGTTTACCGACTCGGACTGGAATATCTTCGCGCATATCTTACCGACGGTCGCGTCGTTTGCGGTGGTCATGGTCGCCCTCTGCGTGGTGCTGGCGTTTCTCGCGACGCGCTTTATAATCACTCCCGTCAAACAGCTCGCCGAAGAGGCGGCGGGAAATAATACGGTTTCGACGGCGTATCCCGAGCTCGAACCCGTCGCGGAAATACTCAACGGGCGCAACCGCGACATAAAGCGTCAGATCAGCGAAATACGGCTCGAAAAGGAGCTTGCGGAAAAGGCGAAGGAGTCTAAGGACGAATTCATATCCAACGTCACGCACGAAATGAACACGCCGCTGACCTCTATTCACGGCTATGCCGAGCTTCTGGACGCGGGCGGCATGACGGCGCAGCAGCAAAAGACCGCGTATAAAACAATCCTCGCGCAGAGTGAAAGGCTGACGAATTTAATCGCGTGCATAATAAATTACAGCGAGATAGACAGCGACGAACTACCGTCGTACGAGGTGGATTTTTCCGCGCTGGCGAAAGAGACGCTGTGCGCGTTGAAACCCGAAGCGGATAAAAGAAACATAGTAATAAACGAACATATAGACGACAACGTCATAATAATGAGCCGTCACGAGCGGCTGAGCCGGATATTCGGCAACCTCGTGAGAAACGCCGTAAGATACAACAAGGACGGCGGAAGCGTGACGGTAACGCTGACGGTGCGCGGGCTGACCGTGGAGGACACGGGCGTGGGAATTTCCCAAGAGAATTTAGACAAGGTTTTTTCGCGGTTTTTCACGGTGGACAAATCGCACAACGGAAAGAACGGCGGGTTCGGTCTCGGGCTCGCGGTGGTGAAAAAGATATGCCGCAAATCGGGCTGGGAAATAAGCGTGGAAAGCAAGCTCGGCGAGGGCAGTAAATTTACGGTGAGGTTTTAATGGACGCTAAAACGATTGCAAGCTCAATACTGACGCTGATTGCGGGTGTGGGAGTGTTTTTGATTGCGTGTAGTATGATGAGCTCGAATCTCGAATCGCTCGGGAGTAAAAAGCTCAAAGCGCTGTTTGCGAAGGCTTCGAAAAGTAAGCTTGTCGGCGTGGGCGTAGGCACGGTCACGACCGCGGCGATACAGAGCTCATCCGCGACGACCGTAATGGTCATAGGCTTCGTCAATGCGGGCGTAATGTCGCTCGCGCAGGCGGCGACGGTCATTTTCGGCGCGAATATAGGCACGACGATAACGGGACAGATAGTCGCGCTCGGAATGTTCGGAAACTCGATTTCCACTTCGGTTATATTCGCGGCGTTCGCGGGTATAGGCGCGTTCGTGCTCGCGTTCGCGAAGAGGGACAGCATACGCAAGATCGGCGGCATTATGGCGGGCTTCGGCATGATTTTCGTCGGGCTGTCGCTTATGAGCGGGTCAATGGACGCGTTCGCGGCTTCCGACGAGCTTAAAAATTTCCTCGCCGTCATAAGCAACCCCGTTCTTCTGGTTCTGATAGGCGCGGTACTTACGGCGGTTATACAGAGTTCGTCTGTCATGACCTCGATAGCGATAACCATGGTCGTAACGGGGCTTATCAACCTCAACCAAGGCATTTATATCACCATGGGCTCGAATATCGGCACTTGCGTTACCGCGCTTATCGCGGGCATAACGAGCAGCCGAAACGCGAAGCGCACCGCGCTCATTCATATAATCTTCAATGTGTGCGGCGTCGTGGTGTTCCTGTTTATCGGGCTGTTTATGCACCTCGGCGGAACAAATTTCGGGTATGTGTTCGAAAAGATTTTCCCCTCCGCGCCGCAGACCCAGCTCGCCATGTTCCACACCGTGTTCAATCTGACGACGGTAATAATAGTGTTGCCCATGACGAATTTACTCGTAAAGCTGGTCACGAAGGTAATCCCCGACAAAAAGGGGCAAAAGGAAAAGGGCGAACCGCATTTGTATTTCGTCGACTATCACATGCTCACTACCCCGCCCATTGCGGTACAGCAGACTAAAAACGAAATTCTGAATATGGCTAAAATCGCCTTGGACAATTTCAACCTTTCGTGCGATATCATAAGCACGCTCGACTACGCCCGCATAGAGGAGTTTCGTGAAAACGAAAGAGAGCTGAACTTTATAAATAAGGAGCTCGGGAATTTTATAGTAGGACTGTTGAAGTCGAAGCTTGCCGAAAATGACCGCATATATCTTTCGACGGCTATCCGCTCGATTTCCGATTTGGAGCGTATAGGCGATTATGCCGAGAACATAGTGGAGTTTGCGGATAATTTAAAGGCTGCGGGCAACAGCTTTTCCGAAACGGCTTTAAAGGAAACGAGCGAACTGAAATTTTTAATGACGAAGCTTTACGAAAACACGGTAAAAGCCTATAAGGATTTCGACAACGCCGCCTACAACGCCGCGCTGAAAATAGAGGACGCGGTCGACAAAGTCACGGGCGAAATGGAGCAAAACCACATAAAGCGGCTGTCCGAGGGCACTTGCTCGGCGGAGGCGGGCGCGCAGTATCTGTCGCTCGCGACCAGCGCGGAGCGCGTAGCCGACCACTTCATAAACGTAGTAAAGACAATAAAGCAGTACGCATAGGAAGCGCCCGAAAGGGCGTTTTTCCTTTTTAATAGCCTTGACTTTGACGGCGCATAATGATAAAATAAGCTAAAATTCACGAGGAGGGAAAAATTTTAATGGTCAGAAATACCTCTCTGCAAAAGATTTTAATATCGGCGGTAATGCTTGTTTTGCTTGCGCTTTGCGCCGCCTTTTCGGCGACGTTCGCCTACGCCGACGGCGAAAATTACTGGACGGAAAGCCCCGATATAGTCCGCTGGACGTACGGCGGTTTCAACAAGGTTACCAACGTAATCAAGGGCAAGCCCGCGCACGGCACGCCGACCTTTTCGATTCTTCACCACGACATGTCGTACATAAACGGCGCGGAGGCGTTGAAAGATTTTACAGTCAATGAAAACGGCGAGGTTCCCGACGAAGTCGAAGCCGAGCTCAGAAAGCTGCCCGTTGCGGGAAAGGGCTACGTTCTGAGGGCTAACGTCGCGGCCGACGGATACCCCACACTTTCGACGGACGTTCCCTTCGACGTAATTCAGGCGTCGAACAACTGGCTCGTTCCGCCCGCGGTGCTCGGTTGGCGGCACGGCGAGTACGACCCCGAAATCAACTTCATAAACGCCGTTCCCGCGTTCGGCAAGGATACGATGATATTCATTCTCTGGGAAAAGGATTCGGAGGGCAACTTCCAAATGCTTCGACTAAACGGAAGCCCGTTTTTCTCGTTCAAGGAGGACGGCACGCTTCCCGAAAATATAAAAATGGAGCTGAAAAAGCTTGACGCGGGCACCTATTCGCTCGTCGCGACGGTACCCGCTACGGCAAATTACACGGGGCTGAACACGGACCCCGCTTCGGGCAGCACGGGCGCGATATTCAATATTACGAAGTCGGTCAACACCTGGCTGAAATCGCCGAGCGTGGTGCAGTGGGAGTGGAGCCGTTTCAACGGCACAATCAATCTGTTTACCGCCGTGCCCGCCCTTCCCGTCGAGCCCGCGAAAAAGCGGGTCAAGTTCGGGATTTACACCGAAGCCGACTGCAACGAAATTTCGGCGGTCGAGGGGCTGGGCGAGTTCACGACCAAGTCGGGGCTGGCGAGCGGCGACGACGGAGTGGATACGCGCATAGAGGATTTGCTTCGCGCGCTCGACGCGGGCACATATTACCTGCTCGCCGAGACGGTGGACAATCCGTCCGAAATTACTAACTTCGCGGGGCTGAGGACGGTTGTACCGTTCACCGTCCACAAGTACCAAAACAGCTGGAAAACCATGCCGAACGTGGTTCAGTGGAATTACGGCGAATACAACCCCGAAGTAAATACCATAACCGCGGTGCCGCACTTCCCCGTTGGCGGCGCGGAGGTAAGATACAATATCTTCAAAGAGGACGGCTATACCTTTGCATTCGAGCAGAGTGCGGACGGCTTCGTCATAGACGGTGAAATCGAAGAAAAGCTTTCTTCGCTCGGCGCGGGGAATTACTATCTGTCCGCGGCGACGGCGGGCAACCGTAACTATATGGGCATGAAAACGGTCGTGCCGTTCAAGGTTCAGAGAGTGCAGAACACCTGGCTGAGAACTCCCGCGGTGACCGAGTGGCAGTACGGCGGGTACGATAGGGCGTTTAACAAAATCACGGCTTTGCCCGCGTACGGCGACGCTGTAATCGCATTGTATGATATGGACGGCAACGCCGTTGTCGAAGGCTTCACCTTGACCGAAAGCGAGGGCGGGCAGTACGTCCCCGATGCCGTAGCCGAAAAATTGAAGGGGCTTGGCGCGGGCAGTTATTATCTGTACGCGTCGGTTGCGGGCGACGACCCGAACTTTACGGGGCTGAACGCTGCCGTGGGCTTCGAGGAGATAAAGCTTCAATCGATAAAGTTCACGGTATTCAGGGCGAAAAACGGCTGGGTCACCGTACCGCGCATACTCAGTTGGAGCGAGGGGCATTTCGACCCCGAAGAAAATAAAATTATCGCCGAAGCCGAAGAGGGCAACGACGCGCTGTATATCTATGTTTTAGACGGGGCTGATAAAATACTTACCTCGAATTCGGGCGGAAGCTCGCTCGATTACAAATTGATTTCGAAGCTGAGCGTAGGCTCGTACAAAGTGCGCTTCGAGATTGCGGAAACGGACGACTACGACGGGCTGAAAGCCGAAATAACCTTTGCGGTCTACGAGGATTCGGTGGGGCTGGGCGGAATTATAGCCGCCACGGTGGTGTTCGCCGCCGTCGACGTGATTGCTGCGGGCGTATGCATAGCCTTGCTGATTTTAAGGCGCAGAAAGGTTGAAAAAGCCTTCCGCGAAATGATGCAAAAAGAATTGAACGACAAATAAAAAACAACCCCGCCCGCGGAGCTTCCGCGGGCGGGGTTTTCAAATTATTAATAGTTGTCGGTCATTGCAATCGCCGTTATGCGCGCGCCTCTCGATTTGGGCGTGCCCGCGTCGGTGTATTCGTACCTGCAATAAATCGTGTACGTTCCCGCCGCGGTTACGTTGAAGGTAACCGTGTCCGCCGTCGTTCCCGTGATTTCGTAAGCGCCGTTGTTCTCGGTCACATTCGCGCCCTTCGAGGAGGCGGCGACCGCGTTGTCGCTTGCGTCTTTGAGCATAAGACTTGAAACGTTAGTGCTTCCCGTCGAGGCGAAGCTTACGGTTATCGTGCCAGTGCTCGTAAACGTCACCGAAATTCCGCCGTCCTTGCACTCTATGCAGTCGGGCGATTTGCCGTCCGCAGACTTAGCTTTGTTTCTGTAAGTGACCTTGCTTTCGGCTATTTTGAGGAAGGAATTCACACCCGTAAAGTTGGCTTGGGTGAGCGCGGATTTATCCGCGGGGTCGAGCGCAATCGCGCCGTAATCGTAAGTGAAAGTATGGGGCTTTACCGCCGTGTCGCCGCTCCATTTTGCGGTGAGGGTTATATCCGCCGTGACGGGGGCGTCGAAATCGTACTCGGTGCCCGCCGCGTTGAACCAGCCGAGGAAGGTTTCGCCCGACTTCGTCGGGTCGGCGGGGCGTACCGCCTTTTCGCCCTTGGTCTGGCGCTGTGCGGCAACCTCGCTGCCGCCGTTTGAATCGAAGGTTACGGTGAAGTGCTCGGTTTCCCATTTGGCGGTGAGGGTTATATCCGCCGTGACGGGCGTCGAGAAATCGTAAAGCGTGCCTTCCGCGGTGTACCAGCCCACAAAATCGAAGCCCGCCTTTTCGGGGGTTTCGGGCTCGGCTACCGCCTCGCCGCTTATAACCAGCGCGCTTGCGACCGTCGCCGTGCCGCCGTTCGCGTCAAAGGTCACCGTGTAGCTTTCGCCCGACGGCGGCGTGCCGCCGTCTTTCCACTTTGCGAAAAGGGTCAAATCGCTTTGTATTTCCGAGGTGAAGTCGAATTCCGCGTTTTCCTCGGTTACCCACTTGTCGAACGTCGCGCCGACCTTTACGGGGTCATCGGGCTTTTGAACGGTCTTGCCCTTTTCTACCGTGACGGTCTTATAGGCTGCGCCGTCCACGTTAAAGGTCACTTTGCATGTTTGCGCGGGAGTGACGGTTTCAACCTTCCACGAAGCGAAAAGGGTAATGTTCCCCGTGACCTCCTCCGCGAAATTGTAGGGCGTGTTGTCAAGCTTTAACCAGCCTTCGAAAACATATCCGCTTCTCGTCGGGTCGGCGGGCTTTGCGACCGCCGTTCCGCTTTCGACTTCTACGGAAGGAATTTCCGTTCCGCCGTTCGTGTCGAACGTAACCGTGTAGTAAACGGTCTTTTCTTTTTTACAGCCTGCGTTAACGAACAGCCCCGCCGCAAAGACGAGGCAAAGCGCGCATAAAAAAAGACCGTAGAAAAATTTTTGTGTTTTTGTTCTCATTTCTTTCTCCTTTATCCGCTTTATTCTATCACAGTCCGCGCTTTAAGTCAACGAAAATTAAAATTTATATCAAAAATTGTACTTTTATAACAAAAAGTAAAAATTTGTATTGCTTTTTGCAAAGTTATGGTATATACTTTATAAGGGAAAAAAGTGATAAGGAGAAAAAATGAAGATTTCGAAAAAGAGGTTGCCGTGGAAGTTCGCGGCGGTTGTTGCTGCGTTCGTTGCCGCAATGGGAATAGTTTGCGGCGGCGCGTTCACCGCGGCGTACGCCGAGGAGCATGTACATACTTTCTCGGAGGAGTGGAGCTCGGGCTATAAAAACCACTGGCACGAGGCGGATTGCGGTCACGGCATAGTGGCGGGCATGGCGGCGCACACGTTCACGGACGGGGTGTGCACGGTCTGCGGCGAGGAGAAGCCGGACATATCGCACGTCCATACCTTCAAGGACGTCTGGAAGTTCGACAACGCCAACCACTGGCGCGAGGCGACTTGCGGACACAACATAGTTAAAGATATCGCGCCGCACTCGTCCGACCCGTGCGTGTGCGGATATACCGCGGGCGGAAGCACGAACCCCGACCCCGGCATCGACCCCAATCCCGACCCTAACCCGGGCGAGGACATAGAGGGACCCAAGGATCCCGCGGAGGTTCCCGCGGAAATAAATCGGGCGGGCGGATACAACGAAAGCCTTTTCGCCGAGTGGACGGCGGACAGCGTCGAGCAGGTCACCGCTGCGTATAAGGAAAAGAACGCTGCCGAGTGGACGGCTGTCGACGAAAACCTTATAAGAATAAACGGCAGAACCGCGCGCGTGGACGCGGTGGGGCTTAAAGAGGGGGATTACGACCTTAAAATAACCGTCGCGAGCGGGGATAGTATCGAGGTCAAGGGAATTCCCGTGACCAAATACGACCGTTCGGGCTACGCGCATTTCAAGTACACCGACGGCGTCGGCGCGTACAAGGACGACGGCACTCTGAAAGACGGCGCGCTGGTTATCTACGTTTCCAACAAGAACAAGAACAACGTTATAAATTATGTATATAAGAACACCCCGAACGGGCTGGTCAAAGAGGACATAACCGAGTACATCAAGCCCGGCAAGCCCGAACTTAACGGCAAGCCCCTCGGCGGCGAAACCTACGGCTCGATAGGTTACATACTCAACAACAGGGGCTATGCGAACAATACCGAGCGCGAGAAATACGGAATTCAGAAACTGACCCAGCAATACGGCGCGGTCGCGGTACGTCTGCTCGACAGAGTCGAGTCGGAATACGACGGCAATCTGTACAACGGCGACGCGCCCACGCTTACGGGGCTGACCTACTACGCGAAGAACGGAAATTTAAACCCCATTACGGGCGAGAAATATGTGAAAGGCTCGGCTGTTCCCAACGGCGGTTCGGCGGGCGACAACGGCCAGATGGCGCGTATAACCAACGCCAAAAACCTCACTATCGAGGGCATAGGCGAGGACGCCATGATGTACGGCTGGGGGATTCACTTCGTTTCCAACGACAACCTGCACAAGATACCCGGTGCCGGTACGAGCTTCGAGGTAAGGAACATAACCTTTCAAAACTACCCCGAGGACGCAATCGGCATGGAGGGCACACAGGGCACCAAGGTCGACGCGAACGGCAGCATTACAAGCGGCGCGTCGTCGGCAAACGCGGACCTCATTTCCCCCGTCGAAAGGTGCTGGATTCACAACAACGTATTCCTTCCGGGATATTGCGCCAAGCCCGCGGAAAGCGACAAAGCCGAGGGCGACGGAAGCTGCGACTTCAAGCGCGGACAGTTCTACACGCTGTCATACAACTATTTTACCAAGTGTCATAAAACAAACCTTATCGGTTCGTCGGACAGCTCGGTTTCCTACAACGTGAGCATGCACCACAACTGGTGGGATAACTGCGGCTCGCGCCAGCCCCTCGCAAGGCAGGCGAATATCCACTACTACAACAACTATATAGTGGGCGCGACCGACTACGTTTCGTCGCTGCGCGCAAACTGCCTCATTTTCAGCGAGGCGAACTATTACATAGGCTGCAAGCAGATTACCCAGAAAAAGGACGGCGACGGCGTCGCGTGGAAAAACGTTTATTACGGCAACTTCGCCGAGAATGCGTATACCGAGCTCGCCTCGCGCACGCAGACCGTCTCCAACAACTGCAAGTTTATTTACAGAAACATAGACTATTCGAAGTTCTACGTCGACGCCGACAAATTCTATTACGACGCGGCGACCCAAAGCTCGGACTGCCTCCTCGACACGGCGGCTACCGCGAGAATAAGGGTCATGATGTTCGCGGGCGTAAACGGCTTCGGCAAAAGCAAGGAAGAGACGGCTTTGAACAATTACACCCCCGCCAAGGCAGTCGAGCTCGCCGAATCGGGCGAAACGGTCATTGCCCTTCCCGCGAGCAAAAACGACGCCGACGTCAAGGGCGTTATGTTCAGGGGGCTGACGGGCGCGGCGAGCGGAACGATAAAGGGCAAGGGACAGATTATAACCTTCACGCTCGCTTCCGAGGCGCAGCTTACCGTAACCACTGCGACCACGGGCGACTTCGCCCCCGAGCTTTTAAGCGCGGACGGCATACTGTGGGCGGGCAAGTTTACGGGCACGCTGAAAATAGTGTTACCCGCGGGCACGTACTTCATAAGCTCGGGACAGCTCGACAAGGAGGCGGTGATTAGCGCGCTTTCGTTTGCCGATACGGGCAATTCGCAGGCGGCGCGCGTGCAAGCCGCGGTCGATGCGATTAACGCAATTCCGTCCGCGACAGACGTAGGCTTTGCGGACGCGGTAAAGGCGGCGCAGACCGCTTACTCGGCGTTGACGGCTTCCGAAAAGGCTTCGTTCGACGGCGCGCTCAAAGCCAAGCTGAGCGACGCGGTCAACACGCTCGACAAGTCGCTTGCAGACAAGGTCGTCGCGCTGATTGACGAAATCGGGGTTGTAACCGCAAATTCCTACGCGAAGATAAACAAGGCGCAAACCGAGTACGACAAGCTCACGGCGGAGCAGAAGAAGCTGGTCGCGAACTATTCCGCGCTCGTCGAGGCGCAGGCGGCGTTCAACGATTTCGCGGTGGATAATCTCGTACGGCAGATTGAAAAGCTTCCCGACGTGTCTCAAATAGCGCTCACCGACGAGGCGAAGATTAACGAGGCGATATCCGCCTACAACGAGGCGTATAAAATATACGAGGATTTCGGCGAAAAGCAGAAGGGGGATATGGACGCCCTTCACGCCGACGCGGTTAAGAAGCTTACGGACGGACTCGAAGCGTTGAGACCCCTTCCGAACTTATTCTCGTTTAAAAACGCGCTCGGCGCTATGGACGAAACTTCGGTCACGGTGACGGAGGGCGCGGAGTTGAAGGAGCTTTACGAAAAGCTGAACGCGGCGCAGAAAAACGCGCTTACGGCGGCGGAGACGGAGAAATATAACAAGATTATCGAGGCTTACGAAAACATAGTGAAGCAGACGATAAAAGTGACATTTATCGGCGGGAAGCCGACGGCGGGCTCGCCGTTCGTGCACACGGGTACGAAGCGGAGTGCGAAAAATACGCCCGTGCTGGTGCACGCTTACAGCGAAACGGAAACGCTTGCTTCGGGTCTGAAATTCGAAAGCACTACCGAGCTGACGCTCACGCTCGCGGCGAAAACGACGGTAACGCTGTACTTCTACGAGAACAAGTCGCTTAAAATCGGCGGGACGGACTATCCCGTAACCACCGACGCGAACGGCGACCACTCCATAAGCGTGACGCTGGAAGCGGGAGAGTACAAACTGACACAGGGCAGCGGTCAGGCGTGCCTTTACTTCGCGACGCTTATACCCGCATAACCCGAATAACGGGAAAGACGGAACGATTATATAAAATAAACAGCCCGCGGCAGCGGGCTGTTTGTTTTTTGCGAAAGAGACATTATAAAGGGCATTTTCACGGGTTTTAAATTAAATGAATTTGACAAAATTCTTGAGATATTAATATATTTTATTTAATATTTTGCAAAAATTTCTTTATAAACGAAGAAAGTAAAATGTAACTCTTGCTTTTTTCTTGATAAATGATATAATAAATACATATCGGAGGGGTTATTTATGAAAAAAGATAATACAGCAGTTAAGATATTAAGACCTTATAAAATGTCACGTTTAAAGAAAGTTATTGCAGGGCTCTGTGCTATGGGACTTGCACTTGGTATTGGTTGTACAGCATGCAATACAACACCTACCCCGACTCCGGGACCGGGACCAATTGACCCAAATCCACCAATTGTTCAAGTTGTTGAAGTTGAAGACATCAACGAACTTCTTAGCGACTATAGCAGCGAAGTTACTAAGTTTATTAAAAACGATGTTCTTGAAGATTCAATCAAATATTCTGTTGGAGAATACGTTGATGCAAACCTTGTAAATGCAAGCTTTGACCTTGGCGAAGGCTCAAAAACAAGTCTTGAATCAGTACAACTCACCTTCACTTATAAAGGCGAAGGCAATACACGTTCATACTATGTAAATGAAACTACATTTGATAAGGCAATTGAACTTAATAAGATAGCCGAATATGATAAAAACAAGACTGAACTTGCTCAGGCTGCCGATAATGCGACGGTTTCAACAACATACTCACTTTCTTATGATGGATATGAAAATAAAGAAAACGCTTCTCTTGCTAAAGCGCTTTATAATAAAGTAGTTGGAATGACAACAAATGCAAATCTTATCCTTGAAGATAAAGGTATAGTTCCATACCCTGTTGAAGGCGGATCAAGAATGTTCCTATGCCATAACTACAACTTGGTGGCTTCAACCGGTGAAAACGTTACAACTTATACAATCTACGTTAAAGATAGTGCTGATATCGAAGCATCTCTTAACGATTCTACAAACTATAAGCTCTCAAAAACAAAAGTTGTAGCTAAATATGAAAATAATAAAGAATACAAAAATGTACAAGATTCATTCACTGCCCCAACTATTCAAGTTTCAAATGTTGGCGAACTTGTTAAAAATTACTCAACTGAGCTTAATTCATTCCTTGCTGGCAATGTTGAAAATATAGTAAGAACTGCAGCCGGAAGTTATAATGCTTCTTTCATCACAGCCCTTACTTGGGACGTTGGAGCTGACAATAAAACATCTCTTCCATATGCGTCGATTTCTTTCACTGTAAAGAATGATGCGTCTCATGAAACCGTTTATAGAGTAGATGTTGAATTTGCTACAAACCTTTCTCTTGACGCAATCGCAACGGAAGATTCAAAAGCATTAGCAGAAGCTTCTTCGGCAATCACTATTTCTAAAACTTTTGAAATTAAAACAAACACTGAAGATCAATTCTATAGAAAAGGCTTTGTAAAAGCAGTCGCAGATAGAATTGGTATCAACCTTACAGATACAAGAGTTATGCTTAGTGACGCTACAGTTAATGGAAGCAACCTTGTATATAAAATGGCATTCGAAAGAGAAACCGGTCTTGTTGGATATACAGTAACAGTTGAAAATGCTTCAAGTGAACAAGGCATTATTGCAAACGTTGCAAGTGCTAGAATTTCTCAAACAGATGCAATCGCATACTCAGACAACCTTGTTGTTGTAAAAGAATATGAGGCCCCTACTTATACTGCTACAGACGTTAAAACTCTTCTTGCAACAAATGGCGATGTGATTACTGAAAACCTTGCCCCTGTTTATGAAAATGTTTTAAAGAAACATTATGGAAATAACTATGAAGCAAGAAAAGATTGGGTTAAAAATTACGTTTGGGATATTGAAGATGCTGTTGATGGCAAAGTACAAAACTTGAAACTTGCATTCCTTGAAGGAACAGCTGATGGCTCTCGTGGAATATATGTTTATAGTTTAAATTTAGGAACAGGCATAGCTGTAACTGATTTACTTGATGCAAATAAAGTTGCAAATGCTACAACTACTCAAACAAGAGAATACTTCTTCAACTACAACGAAAACAATCAAGGTACATCTGAAAATTACTCTCTTGCAAACGCAGTAGCAGAGGCTCTTGTCAAAGATGGTTTTGACTACTCTTCTTCTATAGGCACTGTTAAACTTGTTACTGATGAGGGAGTTACTAATGATAGTGACTGGTCAACAGCCAGAAGATTTAAAGTTGTATTTATGAATTCAACTGGTATTAGAGAATTCTATATAAGAACGACAAATAAAACAGATATATATGAAATTGTAAATGATATTGAAAGCGGAAAGATTAAGACTGTTGAACAGAAAGCTGTTGACTTTGCTGGCAATACGCTTGAAGTTGACCTTTCAAACGAAGCAGAAAATGCTTAAATTAAAAAAAAACTCTTATGTCATTCATAAGAGTTTTTTATTTTTGCGAAAGAGACATTATAGAGGGCATTTTCACGGGAAAAAGAATAACAAAAAATTCCAAAATAAACACTTTACATTTTACATTATATATAATATAATCTAGACTGAGTAATAAATTTTATTCTGGATAACTGTGCAATTTGCGCGGGGGTAAAATTTTAAAACTGAAGAAAGGAGAATTGTATGACAAGTTTAACAAAAAAACTTACTGCGGCGCTTTTGGCGGTGACAGCGGCTGTCTGCCTTGCATTCGGCTTGTTTTTTGTCGTACCGCGCGCTTCGTACGCCGACGCCGTGACAGACACTCTCGTCACGCTTGACGGCACGGATTATCTCGATATCGAGGACGGAGTGTTCAAGGGGCTGAAAGATAAAGACGCAGACAATACGGTTGCCGATTTATTGAAGAATAAAAATCTTAAAATCCAGCTTCCCGAAGGCGTTACCTCGGTTGCCGCGGGAAAAGTGACTGCAGGCAACGTAAGACAGAGCGTGCTCGGCGCGTATGCGTCCAAGCTCGAAGCTTTGGCGTTTCCGTCGGGGCTTACGGCGATAGGCGACTACGCCTTCCTTAACTGCACCGCGCTGGGCGAAGTCAATTTGCCTTCGGCGGTTAAGTCGCTCGGCGAATCGGCGTTTCAGGGCTGCGCCTCTTTAAGAGACGTGAACGTGGTGGGCACGGGAAACCTTGAAACCATAGGCAAAAACGCGTTCAGCGGCTGTACAAGACTTACGGCGATAACAATACCCCACAACGTCAAGGACATCGGCGCGGGCGCGTTCAACGGCTGTTCGTCGGTTACGGTCGTAAATTACTTTGCGGCTAACGTCGCAAGCGCGTATACCGTTGCAAGCCCCTTCAAGGGCATAGGCAAGGCGGTCGTCAAGATTAACGGCGCAACCAAGCTTCCCGCCGCGCTGTTCTATTCGACGGCGATTAAGGAAGTGCATTTCGAGGGTGTCAAGCTCGGTGCAACCGCATGGCCCGCCGGCACTTCGGGCGTGTTCGAAAACTGCGCCTCGCTCACCAAGGTCACGTTCGACGCGGACTGCAATATCGCCACGATAGGCGGCAACGCGTTCAAAAACTGCGCCTTGCTCGAAGGCGTCGACTTTCCCGCGGGAATCAAGACAATCGGACGCGAAGCTTTTTCGGGCTGTGCGAATATTATCAGTCTGACCCTTCCCGCCTCGCTTGAAACAATCGAGGACAGGGCGTTCCTCGGCTGTACGGGTTTGCTTGAAATTATCGACAAGACCGGCAGCGGGCTTGCGAGCGCGGGCGCGGGCTCGATTACGGCGAACAACAGCGCCGAAATTATCGGGCGTGAAGAGGATACGAATTTTTCGACCGAGGGCGACTTCTTGTTCTATTCCTCGGGTGCGGACAAATACCTTGTAAGATACACGGGTACGGCTACCGACGTAACTTTGCCCGCTACGGGTTCCTATAAAATCTACAAAAACGCGTTTAAGGACAATTCGGCGATTACGAGCGTCAATATCCCTTCGAACGTTACCGCGATAGGCGAAAACGCGTTTATGAACTGTTCGGCGCTCACGTCGATTACAATTCCCGACTCGGTGAACGAAATCGGCGCGGCGGCGTTCTACGGCTGTTCCTCGCTCACTGCGGTGTCGCTTGCCGAGGGTATAGGCAGCATAGGCGTTCAGATGTTCATGAACTGCACCTCGCTCAAAAGCATAACCATTCCCTCGTCGGTCACGACCATTGCAAGCTCCGCGCTCCAGAACTGCACAAGGCTCGAAACCGTCAAGTTCACCCCCTACGAAATGAAGGGCGCGGTAGGCTCGGGCGACGAGAATAAGGTAATCGATACCTTTTACAGAGTGACCAAAATAGAGAGCGAAGCGTTCAAGGGCTGTACGTCGCTGAGAAGCATTTCTATTTACGACGCAAAGACGATTAAAGGCGCGGCGACGGCGGAGGCGGTTCCCGTCAGCTTCGGCGGTGCGGTTTTCGAAAACTGCACCAAGCTCGAAACGGCGAATATCCCCGCTTCGGCTACCTTCAACAGCAAGGTGTTCGACGGCTGCCCCAACGTTTTGTTGATAGCTCCCGACGAAAGCTCGTATAAAACCTACCAAAGCACGGCAAACCTTCAAGGCTACAAGTTGACCTACAACGTCGAAATCGTGCTCAAAAACGTGGGAACGAACGCCCCCGCGGACAAAACCGTTTACAGATACTACGGAATCGAGGGGCAGGATTTGCCCGTACAGGACGGCTACGAAATCTCGGTCTGGTACAGAACGAAATCGGGCAGCACCCTTTCGAACAAGTTCGAGGGCGACTGGCTCGACGCGCTGCTCGCCAACCCGATTGCGGGCGGTAAAATCGAGCTGTACGCATACTACACCGAAAAGCCCGATATCGGCGAGGATAAGGTCATAACCGCAAGCAATTACAGCGCGGGCATCGACCAGCTCACGGGCGCGAACTTGAAACTCTGGTTCACGAATTTGAGTATAGGCATGGACGATAGCTCGACTGTTTATACAGCCGATATAGTCGGATATACCGATATGTCGGGCAAGATTTGCCCTCCTCCTGTAATTGTCGTTGACAAAGAAACGAATACAACGAAAAAAGTAATGATTGATGCGGGTACATACACGGTACATATCGTTATAAACAACCCCGAAAGCAAGGGCGTCTGGGCTGACGGCGTCGAGTTTAAGGTCGGCGTTTCGCCCGCGGTGCTCGATATTGCGGAAGAAATCGAATGGGGTATTGCAAACGGCGACGCGACTTCCTGGCTCGCGCCCGACGGCGGCACTGCTTCCGAGCCCGTTTCGCTTTACAGATACAACGGCAAATGGTACACCGAAAAGCAGTATAAACCCGGCTCGTCAAACGAGGAACTCGAACACGACGAGGATTACGAAGTAAAGGTTTTGCGCTCCTACGTTATCTGGAACGGCTCCGAAAAGACCGTCCGCCTCATGAAGGAGACGAGCTCGACGTACTTCAAGTTCGTCGAATACTCGGGCGAAATAAGGGCGACGGAGGGCGGCATGTATATTGCCAGCGCGACCGTCACCATGGACAACAACTATACCCTCCCTGCGAGCGACAGTGTTGCGGCGTTCAAAAATTACGGGCTTTCCGCTTTGAATACGCAAGTCAACAACAGATATATAATCTCGAAAACGTGGTACATCGTCACCGAAAACGCGAACAGACTTCTTTCCGAAAGCGACACGGGCTACGTTATCGACGGCTGGCGCTATATGGACGATATCGAGCGCACGGCTCCCAAGCTCGCGCAGGGCGACCCCGCTAAGTACAACGAGCTTATGAGCTTCTCGCTCAGCATGTACGCCGACGAGTCGAGCGGCGACGCGCTGATAAGCGATTTGACCTTCAAACATTCGGGCTTCGGCAAGGTTATAAATAAGGCTATGCCCGCGGGTTATTACAGACTTACGGTAACCGTAAAGGACGTTGAAATCGGCGGTAAGGTCTACGAGGGCGGCACAAACTACATTAACTTCCTTGTCGACAAGGCGTTGCCTTCCTCGCTCGTCGGACTTAAAGACGAAGCGGGCAATCCCTTAATCACCGCCGACAAGCTCAACCATATCAACGGCACAAAGCTGTATGCGGACTATACCGGCAAGGTTACGTTCGGCATAAACGAAAAGATTTTACCCATAATCGGGCTCAATCCTTCGCTTATCCACCCCGACACTTATAACACGGTCTGGTTTGACGGATATGAAGAGTTCTATACGGGCTTTGTAATCAAGTACCAGTACGCAACCGCGGGCGGCGCTTACCTCACGCAGAACGAATACACGGGCTCGGAGCCCTCGGCAATGCGCGAGCACAGCATCAATTATATAATTTCGGCGCCCGGTTACGGCGCGCTCGAAGGCTCGTACACGCTCGCGATACAGGGCGCGGTCGATAAGCCTGCCGTATCGGTAACGTACAACGGCAAAAGCTGGGTCGACCAAATCAACTTCAACAACCAATATTACTACGCGGTGTACCTCGACGACAAGAAGAGTACAAGTAATATAAACATTAACTCAAAGACTTTAAGGGAAGACCTTATCAAACGTAACGCAATTCCCGCTTCGACAAAGGCGGACGATTACGTCAACGCGGGCGAACACTATGTTGTGCTTTATATCCACGACGAGTTCAAAGAAACCGCAAAATGGCGGGACGGCGCGGGCGCAATCGACAGCGGCTACGGCAAGTGCGTCGTGCTCAAATTCGAAATAGCGAAGGCGAACAACTCGACCACAATCAAGCCCTACGTCAAACCTTGGGATTGGGGCACGGCAGTGGGCACGCCCACCTGGACGACGGCGTTCCCCACGGCTCAGCAGTTTAAAATAGTATTACAGTCCGACCCCGACAATCCCGCCACGACCTACTGGTATGCGCCCACGGACGACCAGCTCGGCTTCGGCGACGCACCCGCGGGCGACTATTATCTGGTACCCATTGCGGAAGAAACCGAAAACGTAAAAGAGTTCGACACATCGGCGGCGTCGGGTGCAGACCACGAGGAGTGGTACGCGTTCACGATAAGCAAGGCGACCATTGTCTGGGCGACGACCCCTCACATGGACAGCTGGAAGTACGGCGACGACGAACTTATCAACGCGCCCGGCGGCAAGCTTGCCGACGCGTTCAAAGCGCTGGAAGGAACCTGGGCAACGTACATCTGCCGCGAGGATGAGTACGGCAAAGAGGACGTCGACAAGACGGTAACCTCTGTCGCGCAGCTCAAAGAAAAGCACGGCGGTCACGTTCCCGCGGGCACATGGGTATATGTTTACGAACTGCCCGAAAGCGACAACTACGAAAAGTGGGTTTCGCCCGTTTACTTCTCGGTACTCGGCGCGGATAATTACTGGGATGTCACCCCCGTAATTCACGACTTCGTTTACGGCGGATATTCCGATAAACTTATTTCCGAGCTGGGCTATATGCCCCACTTCGGCACGAAGGCGAACGTGAGCTTCGAGTTCCGTTATTTCGACGTTAACGACTCGCTTATCGTAAGCTGGAAGAACTCGATAGCAGAACTTCAAATCATGGACGAAAACGGACAGATACCCGTCGGTAAATACGAATACAGAGTAACGGTCGACGCTTCGTCGAACTACGACAAGCTTGTATTCGGTTCGGAATTCTTCGTAACCGTTGCGGAAAACAGCTGGATAAGCGTTCCCAACATCGTCGGGTGGAGCGAGGGAAGATATTCCTTCGACACCAACGCGCCCGCGGCTCAAGCCGAGTTCGGCACGGTGTACTTCACGGTCAAGGACGCGGACGGCAACGTCGTTGCGGGTCTCGACCACATAACCGCTTCTTACTTCACGGCTGAAAAGCTCAAATCGCTCGGCGTCGGCAACTACAAGCTGATTGCGGAGGTCGAAGCCTCAAAGAACGGCGACTACAACGCGCTGAGCGCGGAAGTCAACTTTGCGGTATTCGAAGATTCGGTCGGCATGGCGGGACTCATCGCCGCAACGATGGTGTTTGCGGTTATCGCGGTAGGACTTGCGGTCGCGGGAGTAATCCTGCTTATCCGCAGAAACAAGAAGATAGAACAAGAATTCCGCAACATGGTTAAGTCGGAATTGAAGAGGAGGTAAAATATGGGAAACGCTATGTTGTTATCGTCGGCATACGGCTGGTTCGTAGGACTGCTGATTGTTATGATAGTCGTAACCGCGCTGTTCGCGTTCATACTCTGGATAGCGCTGAAACCTATAAAGAAAGACGAGCTCGATGATTCTTCCTCGGCGAAGAAAGCGCTTGCAAGGCGAGAAACCGAGCTGACCGTCGCACTCTTGAAGCTTTTGAACAAGGAAAGCGACGAGGGCAAGCGCGCCGAGCTTGAAAACAAGCTGCGCGAAGTCAAGGCGGCTGAAAAGCTTGTTAATGAGCTTATGGGCGAAGACGAGCCCGCGGCAAAACCCGCTAAGCCCGTAAAACCCGTAAAACCCGCGCCCAAGGCGGCAAAGCCCGCCGCGGCGCCTGTACAGCAAGCGGCAAAGCCCGCAAAACCTGCGGCTCAATCGGCGGCAAAGCCCGTAGCCAAACCTGCGGCAAAGCCCGCGGAAAAGCCGGCGGCGACGCCCGCTCCCGCAAAACCCGCGGAAAAGCCCGTAGCCAAACCTGCGGCAAAACCTGCGGAAGAACCCAAAAAAGAATAACGCGGATACCGCCGTGCCCGACAAGGGCACGGCGGTATATTTTCGGTCTGCCAATATATGGCGGTCTGTTAATAGTTTCCTTTTTTAAACTTGCATAAATAATAATTAAACGCATAAAAACCCCAAAAAAGCCCTTTTTCGCCTGCAAAAAGGCACGAAAACACAATATATTGTGTATATATACGTTGATAACTACAATTTTAAAAATTTTGTCAAAAAGGCTTGAAAATAACTTGCCTATTTGATATAATGAGATAACCAGAATAGGCATAATGTCACATTGTGGTCTTTTTGGCTTACATTTTGATTACGGAAGCCGCCCGTTGCTACGCGTGCGGGGGCGGATTTTAGGAGGCAACATGAATAAATATAAATCTTTAAGGAAGGTTTGTCTGACCGCGCTGCTCGCGGTCTTGCTGTGCTGTACTTTTATCGGGTACAGCTTGCTCGGCAGTAAAAAATCCGACGCGACAAACGGCGTGCCTACGTCGACGACGGTTGGCAAGATTTATGATTTTACAACTTCCAGCTATAACGAAGAAAATCTCAACAAGCTTGCAACGCAGGTATTGAACGCGGTCAGACCGAGCGCGGTTACCTCGGCAACTTATAAAGACCTTGAAAAATACGCCAAGGAAACGGCGGGCTTGAACGGCGTGCCCATTGCAACCCGCAATATAATCACGCTCAATTACGGCAGATACCGCTTTACATCCAGCGCGCACAGCGCGTATAAGGACCTTGCCTGGCTCCCCGTATACATATCGCGCTCGATTAACGGCGACGCTATCCTTACGCTGTATCTTGCCGCAACCGCGGGCGATAATCAGTCTACCTCCAAGCAGGAGGTCGGCACTTTTGCAAACGACGGACATTATTCGACGAACCCCGACTCGACCATGCCCTCGAACATGTACGGCACAAGCTATATGCGCGCCGTCCACCTCGGCAACAACGGCAAGTATCATTACTATACCGAATCGGTTTCGAACTCTACCAGCCCCAGAGAATACGACGCGAAGGTCAACGAGTCCGACTGTAACAAATTCAACGATTTCATAAGATACTATGCCCCCGCCGACCCCGATAAGGTACCTCCCAGCTCGGTCGATATTTCGTGTCAGGAAACGGGTATTTTGTACGACGATATCGCCGTTCCCGCAGAACTTCAATGGCAGGCGAACGAAAGCGCCGTCGACTGGATGGTGGACTCGGACAGCGTCGTCATAAGCCCTTACGGCGATTATTGCTGGCCGAACGAGTCCTACGGCGCTCCGCACGCGGGCAGCTATTACAAGCAGGTATTCGATTATCAGACGAAAAATAATTATGCCGTATGGCAGTCTGATAAGGTCTGGCTTCCCAGCCTTTCCGAAGTCGGCAACGGCGACATAGATATCGACGGCAACGACACTACGAACGGAATCTGGAAGCTTACCGCGGAGAAGAGAAGCAACACCAGGAACATAAAATCGTGGCTGAGAACCGCCAACGTTTCCGCGCCCAAAACGGGCGATTACAGCGCGTACACTATGTACGGTCTGGACGACGGCGGCAACGTTATCAATATCGACGTAAACGAATCGGCAGGTATCCGCCCCGCAATCCATTTAAACCTCAGCAAGATTATCGCGGGCAACAAAACCATACCTCCCGTCGACCTTCCGGGCACCGTTTACAGCGAGTACGTCGGCGAATTCCAGTCGATGGCGGTAATTCCCGAGGACCAGAAAAAATGGTATGTCGAAGACGAAATGAACATTTCATTCTACTTCGACGAAGAATGTTCGCAGTCTACCGTACCCCTCAACGCGGGCGAGTACTACATGATGGTCGAGCTGAAAAGCAATTCCAACCGCTACTTCAAGGGCGAAAGTCCGGGGGTAAGGAGCAAGAAAACAAAGTTAGTAGTAGAAAAAAGCAAGCTTTACGTCAAGTGGAATTACGACGACCCCACGAAATTACAGGAGCCGACATCCGTCGAGATAGACGGCGAATTCTACGACAAGGATATAAACGCGGGCAACGTGCCGCAGATAGGCATGCGGTATTACAGCTCGAATGTTTCGGGTCTGTATTACGACGAGTATCCCGATAAAAGAGGCTGGTACTACGCTCAGGCATATATAATCGACGAGGAAATACACAAATACAACTACCAGCTTGTAGGGTCGGACGAAAAACCCCTTCGTTCAAACCAGTTTTATGTCGACAAGAAGAAAATCGATTTGCCTTACTTCGTCCAGAACGATTCGACAGAGCTTACGCTCGGCTATAAAGGCAAGCAATATATTCAGATAGCGAACGCTTCCAAATACGTTTCGATAGAGATAAGTGCGCTTGCAAACGGCAATAACGCCGCGCAGGTGGAAGAAAATTCGCAAGCCGCGCTTGCCAAAGTAAAGGATTTGGGTATAGTGGACGACGTTCAGACCTATTCTGTGGAATCGGTTGCGAAGTACACTTTCACCGTAAAACTTAAAGACCCCGACAACGCCGTCTGGACGGGCGGTATAGACACCTCCGATAAAACGCTTACGCTCAACATCGAGAAGGCGGAAATCACCGTTTCGTTTAACGGGCTTCCCAGCAGCTGGGGCGCCGCGCAGGAAATGTCGTTCGGCATAGACGTAGTCGGTATCTATAACCCCGGCGAGGACGACGACGACGTCGAATTCAACGTTGCGTATTATTCCGCAAATGGGTATACGCCCACTACAATCAATAAAGACGCTAACGGCAAATATACCATAAGGGCTAACACCCTTCAAAAGGGCGAATACTATATTTATGTAGTTATGGCGGGTTCGAGCGGGTATAACGGCAATTATTCGATGACCGCGCCCGTAACGCAGAAGTTTACGATTGTTCAGACGGTTTCTAATTTCAATGCGGGACTTGTAAACTGGAAGTACGACGTAGGCGGCACCACGTCCACCCAAAGCTATAAATACGACGCGCACGACAGCGAGGCGAAAGCCCTCGAACTCGACTACGTTGAGGGCGGGTATTACTCTTTCTATCTTTCGATAAGCGAAGAACGCCTTAAAAACGATCACTTCGTAAAGCCCGAATACACGGGCGACCTGTCGGTAACCGACGCGGGTCTGCACAGCATAACCGTAACAATCAAACCTTACGACAAAAACGTTGTTTTTACGCCGCAGACGTACACGATTTACTTCAAAATCAAGGCGTCGAAGTTCGATATATCAAACGTTAAGTGGGATTACACCGACCCGTTCACATTCAACGGCAACGAGCATAAGGTCAAAATCGACCCCGACACGCTCCCCGCGGGACTTTCGGTTTCGTATACCACGGGCATAGTTTCCGGCAACGGAATGACCAACGCGGGCATTTATACCACCGTCGTAAGCTTCCACGTTTCCGACGAATATGCAAAAAATTATTTAACTCCCGACGCGAGCGACAGCGAAACGTTTATAAACAACGGCACTTTCTCGTTCACGCAGCAGTGGGAGATAAAGAAGCTTGAAATAGAAGCGGTCTGGAACACGGATAACGCTACTTCCGATTTGTTCTTCGTGCCCTATCTCAAAGAAGGTCACAGCCTCGTCAACTACTCGTTCGAGAAGTTCGAGAACGGCACGTATGTGCCCTGCACGACCATTACCTCCACGACCAGCGCGCAAAAATACAGAGTAACCGCGACGGTCAAGGACGCGAACAAAAACAATTACGCCCTCACGGGTACAACGAGCTGCGAGTTCGAGGTTGCCGCGGGACTGTTCGCCGTAACCGTTTACGTCGAGATTAACGGCGTAAAGAGCGACGACGGCGCTAAGTTCACCTATACGGGTAACCCGTTCGAGGCGGTTCCGAAAATTTCCAACGGCTCGGTCGGCATAGACGGCTTTACCGTCGAGTATTATACTTCCGTCGACGGCGCTAAGGGCACCAAGCTCACTTCCGCGCCGACGGACGCAGGCTCGTACATTGCGGTAATAACTACCGCCTTCTCGACTTCGGGCAACGCTTCGTTCTCCAACGTGACGGAGTTTGCTTTCACGGTGGAAAAGGCAAATTTAAACCTTTCCGCGCTCAAATGGCAGCATACCAAGGGCGACAAGACGGTTAGCGCGTGGTTCGACACCGACCAGAAAAAGTTCATTGACGCAGACGGCAAGGAAGCCGTGTTTGCGTTCGAATACGACGGAACCGAGCAGAGAGTGGAGCTCGTCGGCGCGGAAAACGTTCCGGGGCTCACGCTCAAACCTGTAACGGGCAACAACGGCATAAACGCGGGCAGTTATACCGCGTACGTCAGCTGGGATTACGACGACAAGAACTATAACGAGCCCGACTTCCCCAAGACCTTCAACTGGTCTATAACGCAGGCGCAAATCAACTTTGACAAAGTTAAATGGGGTTACGTCGACGCCGACGGGGTCGAGCACGAGTTCGGCAAGGACGGCGCGCATTTCCTTCTGACGAGAACGGACGATAAAAAGGCGGTAAATTACACCGTTGCGCTTATCAATCTTCCCTCGTATGTAAAGGATTTATTTACTTACAAGACTACAAGCTATACCGACAACGACTTCGGCACGCAGACGGGCAGTTCGTTCTCTGCCGTGGGCGAGTATCATACCGAAGTGGTTATTTCGGGCGTTTACAACGACCCGAGCGGAAATATCAAATCCTTCTCGGCGGACGACTTCCCTCAGAACATAGTCAAATCCATGGACTGGGAAATTGCCGACAGAGACCTTGCGACGCCTAAATACGACGGCTCGTGGGATACGTTCGACAACAAGGTTCATAACCTTTTGGATATTTGCGGCGTTCCTCAGGACCAGCTCAACTATTTCAAAATAGAGGTAGTGTTCGTCAACAACAGCAACGTTATCGACAACAACTACGCGGGCTATAACGGCGTTCCCTACACTGCGTTCGACGCGGGCAACTATATCATAAGATTTAACAAGCTCGAAGACGCGGAAGGCGAAAAGTGGTTTATCTGGGGACAGGTTGAATTAGAGGTCAAAAAAGGCGAGCTGAAAGTTACCTGGGTTCAGAACGGCGATATTCCCGTCGCGAGAATTAAGGGCGTATACGCTTCCGATAAACTCGAAACGAAGTACTATATTGTCATAACAAAAGAAGACGGTACCGAAATGAGAGGCGCGGAGGTCGATATCGAATATATCGAGTCGACGGACTACGCAAAATACGAAGCGCAGCCCGCAATAACCGAGGCGTACGCAAACAACCTTACTTATTCGATGGACGGCGAGTCTGAAGTATTCAGTTTCGTATATGAAAGATTTGTGCCCGACGCCAACACGAAGCCTATCGACAAGCCCGTTATGGCTGTTCCGAGCTTCGAGTATACGGGCAGCAATATTCAATTCGAAATTTCGAACTGGGGTTACTATTCGCAATATCTGTACATTATAGAGGGCGAAGAGAGTCTTTCCGTCATGGACGTGGGAGTCTACCATATCAGCGTTGCGTTCATTAAGGGCGTAAACGCATTCTGGACGGGCAGCACGCTTACCGACTTCGACCGTTCGACGTATGTGCTCGAATTCGAGGTGACTGCTCCTACGAATATGCCCATTTCGTTCCCTGCGTTCGATAAAGTGCAGGCAAACCACACGGGCTCGGCAATTACCTTCTCGATAACCAACTGGCTCGTAATGCAGGACTACGTCGAGTACGAAGTGTTCTATAGGGGCAATTCGCTCGGCAAGAATATAAACCTTTCCTTCACCGACGCGGGTATTTACACGGTTACGTTCTCTTTCCCCGAAGGTTCCATCGGAAGCTGGAAAGACGATCTCGACAATCCCAAAAAAGCTTATACGGTTCAGTTGCAGATTGTCGGCGACAATCCCGAGCTTTTGAATCCCGTCATAAACAACGCTACGCAAACATACACGGGCGAAGAATTGACGTTTAAAATCGATTACTGGGACAGCGCAAACCTCAGAGTTACCGATTGTCCTTCGGGCGTTACCGTCGAGGGCGACAAACTGAAAGTAACAAATATCGGCGTCTATACAATAGAAGTTTCGATTGTCACCCCCGGCATCACCTTCGAGGACGGCACGACCACTTGCACGCTGACCATAACGGTCAAAGCGGGCGGGGGCGATTCCGATAAACCCGTACCTCTTCCCAAGCCCGCATTCGAAAACGCGACCGCAAATTATACGGGAAGCGAAATCGAATTCAAGATAGTGGGCTGGGAAAACAGCGGACTGAGTCAGTTCCTTGAAATCACTCGCGTGGACTGCGACAAGGAAGGCGCGCCCGTACTTGTAAAAGGCGGTACGATAAAGGCGACCGTAGCGGGAACTTACACCGTAACAATCGGCTTTATTAACGGCGCCAACGCGCAATGGCTCGATACGGGCAACCAGGACCCCGTGACGCTGACGTTCACGATTAAGGAAGCCGGAGGCAACGTCCCGACCGAGCTGCCGACGCCCTCGTTCGATAAACCCGCATACGAGTGGACGGGCAAGGACATCGAGTTCGTTATAAACAACTGGACGGAGTATTCCAACTACGTTGACTACGAGGTGTTCGACGAGAACAACAACAGCTTAGGACAGAATCTTTCGCCGAAGGAAGTCGGCAAATATAAGGTCATTCTTAAAATCAAAGACGGCGTCAACATGACGTTCGAGGGCGGCGTTAAAGAAAAAACTCTGTACTTCGAAATTAAAAAAGCAAATCTCACGCTTAAAGAGGACGAAAACGGTAATCCTATTATTAAGGATAACAAACCCGTATTCGTAAACGGCGACGGCGTAGAAGTGGATATCGGCGATTATTTCGAACCCGTCTACAAAGACCCCGTAACCGGCGATATCGTCCCTCCCGACAAGCTTGAAGAAGGCAAGGATTACGACGTTTCATTTGTAATTAAGGAAGACAAAAAGGAAGAGTTTAACAACAGCGTAAGCAATTACGAGAAAGTTACCGAAAAGCTGAAAGAAACGTATCATATCAAATATGTGCCCGTAGACAAAGGCGGACTCGACCTTATTTGGATTATCGTAATAGTTATTGCAGTAATTGTAGTTATAGTGCTTATCACTGTCACCGCGGTATTGCTTAAACGCCGCGCGAACAACGATTATGACGACGATTATGACGAAAGTTATGACGAGGGTTATGACGACGAAGACTACGAAGACGAGGACTATGAGGATTACGACGAAGAAGATTACGAAGACTACGACGATTATGACGATTACGATGACGAGGATTATTAAGGAGTTCTTATGATAAAAAATTTACTGGTTGATATAATGCAAATGCTTTCGGAGGACGCGCCCTGGTCTTATATAGTAGTTGCGGCGGCTGTTCTCGCGGTGATACTCATTATCACGCTGATAGTGGTATCCACCGTAAAGAAAAAGAAGAAAAAGAAGAAGGGGCCGAGACCCGTTAAGGCTAAGAAATCCAAAAAGCCCAAAAAGCCGAAGAAAGCCAAACACGTCAAGGGCGGTAAGGGCAGCAAGACCTCTGTCGTCGTCAAGGGCGGCGGCGGTCGCAGCAACGAAGAGTTAATTCGTTCGGAAGCCGCGCGTGCCCGCGCGGAAGCCCGTGCGGAGGCTGAAAACGAGCGTTCGCGCCTTGCAATCGAAAACGAGCGTCTGCGTGCAGACGCGGAGATCGCGCGTGCGTACAACCAACAGCAGCCCGTCATGCAGGGCGGCGACAGCGCCGCGCTCATAAGGGCGCAGATGGAAGCCGAATTCGCAAAGCAGGAGGCGGAGCGCGCCAAGGCGGCGGAAGCCCGCGCCAAGGAGGACGCCGACCGCGCGAGGGCTCACGCCAAAAACGAGGTCGAGCGCGCCCGCAAGGAGGCGGAAATGGCTAAGCGCGCCAAGGCGCGCGGCGAAGTCCCCGCACCCGACGACGGCAATCCCCAGCCCGACCCCAGAAAAGAAAAAATGCTCAAACGTCAGGAAGAGGAGCGCAGGGCAATTCTCGAAGAACGCCACAAAGCCGAACTTGCCGCGGAACACGCCAAGAACGACAAGCAGCGCGCGAAAGCCGAAGCGGAAATCGCAAGGCTCAACGCCGAGCTTGCAAAGCGTAACGCGCAAGCTCCCCGTCAGACGGTTGTTCATGCCGCGCCCGACAACAGCGCGGTGTTGAAGGCGCAGATGGAAGCCGAGCTTGCAAAGGCGCAGGCAGATGCAGAGCGCATGAGAATACAGGCTCAGAACGATATCGAACGCGCGAAAGCCGACGCCGAGCTTGCGAGAATAAAGGCGGAGCTCGAAGCGGCGCGCAATCAACCCGTTGCCGCGGCGGCGCCTACGCCTTATGATATTCAGGCGCTTGTCAAGGCACAGCTCGACGCGGAAATGGCAAAGGTTCACGCAAAGAACGCGGAAGAACGCGCAAGGGCGGACGCCGAACTTGCAAAGATCAAGGCGGAGCTTGACGTTGCGCGCAGCAGACAGTCCACAACACCTGCCGCCGCGCCCGCATACGATAATTCGGCGCTTATCAAGGCACAGATGGAAGCCGAGCTCGCCAAGGCGCAAGCCAAAAACGAAATCGAGCGAATGAAAGCCGAACACGAAATCCAGAGGCTCAAAGACGAAATGGAGCGCCGCGCCGCCGAGCAAGCGGCAGCGCCCGCAGCCGCCCGCGACCCTCACGCAAGACCCGCGCCCCACGGAGTTCCCGCCGATTTGATTAAGGCGAGAGTGGACGCCGAGGTTGCCCGCGCCCGCGCCGAAATGGAAGCCGAGCGCATGAGATTGCAGGCGCAGAACGAGATAGACCGCGCAAAAGCCGAGGCGGAAATCGCACGGCTCAACGCGCAGGCGCTTGCCGCCCAGCCTTCTAAGAACGGCGACAACGGCGACGTTGTGAAGGCGCAGGTGGAAGCCGAGCTTGCACGCGCAAAGGCGGAAATGGAAGCCGAGCGCGCAAGGGCAAAGGCGGAGCAAGAGATAGAAAGAGTTAAAGCCGAAGCGGAAATCGCACGGCTCAAAGCACAGGCGGCTACGCAGTCGGCGGATAAGTCGGCGGTCAATCAGGGCGATATGCAGGCGCAAATCGATTTGGCGGTCGCGCGCGTAAAAGCCGAAATGGAAGCCGAGCGCAACAAGGCGCAAGCTCAGGCGGATATTGACAAGATGCAGGCGCAGAACGAAATCGCGCGCCTCAAAGCGCAGATTGCCGCAACCCCCGTCAACGCCCAGCAACACACCGATAACAGCGCGCTTGTAAAGGCGCAGGTAGAGGCGGAGCTCGCGCGGGCAAAGGCGGAAATGGAAGCCGAACGCGCCAAGGCACAGGCACAGGCCGAGATCAGCAGAATTACCGCCGAGGCGGAAATGGCGAAGCTGAAAGCGGAAATCGCCGCGGCGAAGTCCGCGCCCGAACAGCCCGCAGCGCCAGTGCAGGACGTTTCCGCGGTTGTAAAAGCTCAGATGGAAGCCGAAATGGCTAAGGTTCAGGCGAAAAACGACGTAGAGCGCGCAAAAGCGCAAGCGGAAATCGAACGGCTGAAAGCCGAGGTTGCCGCGGCGAAGTCCGCGCCCGAACAGACCGAACAGACCGCGCCGCAGGCGGATAACGACGAGATAATAAAGGCAAGAGTCGAAGCCGAGCTCGCCCGCGCCCGCGCGGAAATGGAAGCGGAACGTGCGAAGGAACAAGCGCAGGCGGAAATCGAAAGGGTTAAGGCGGAGGCGGAAATCGCGAGGCTCAAAGCCGAAGCGTTGGCCGCACAGCCCGCAACGGATAAGGACGCCGGCGCGGAACTGATTAAAGCTAAGGTAGACGCCGAAATGGCGGCTGCGAGAGCGCAAATGGAAGTTGAGCGCGCCAAGGCGCAGGCTCAGGCAGAAATCGACAAAGTAAAAGCCGAAGCGGAGATAATGAAGATGAGAGCAGACTCTATCGGGTCACAACCTACGACAAAGGATAATAATGAAATTATAAGAGCGCAGGTTGAGGCGGAACTTGCCCGCCTTCGCGCGGAAATGGAAGCAGAACGTGCAAAAGCGCAGGCTCAGGTTGAAATCGAGCGCGCCAAAGCGGACGCCGAAATTCAAAGGCTTAAAGCGCAGATTACTTCCAGCCCCGCAAGCGTTCAGAATCAGTACGACAACAACGAACTTATCAAGGCGAAGCTCGAAATCGAGCTTGCGAAAATGCGTGCCGAGCTCGAAAACGAGCGTATGCGCTTGAAGCAGCAGCAGGAAATGGACAAGGCGCGCGCAGACGCGGAAATCCAGCGCATGAAAGCGGAGCTTGCGGCGCATCAGCAGCCCCAGTTCCCTCCTTACGGCATGAACGGAATGAATCCTTACGGACAGTACCCGCCCTACGGCATGAACGGAATGAACCCTTACGGGCAGTACCCTCCTTACGGATATCCCCAGCAGCAGCCCGACAGCAACCAGATTGCGCTTATGAAGATGGAAATGGAAGTCGAGCTCGAAAAGATGCGTTCCGACAACCGCGTACAGCAAGAGGTAAGCCGTGCACAGCAAGAGATTGCCGCGGCGAACCAGCGCGCAGACCAGGAAGCAAACCGCGCCCAGCAAGAGATTGCGTCGGTTAAGATGCAGGCTCAGCAAGAGGCGGCGGCTATGAAAATGGCTAACGAGCTTATGAAGCTTCGCGGCGACCAGAACAGCGCCGCTCAGCCTCAGCAGCAACCTTACGGATATCCCCAGCAGCCTTACGGTCAGCAACCCTACGGTTACCCTCAGCAGCCTTACGGTCAGCCGCCCTACGGCTACCCCCAGCAGCAGCCCCAGCAACAGCAGGCTCAGCTTCCGTCGATAATTATCAACACGAACGAGCAGCAGAAGCCGAAGGTTCGCGTAATCGACGCCGACGCCCACTATCAGCCGACGGGACACTCGCACCAGGCGACGCGTCTTGACCCCGTCAAGGGTCAGCCGCCCAAGGGCAGTGATTTCGAGGATTACGACGGTTTCTACGACTACTACGACGGCAACAACAAGCAATAATCAAACATAAAACGCGCGCAGCGAAACGCTGCGCGCGTTTTTTTTGCCAAAAAAACGCAACAGGCATAAAATGGAATATATAAAATGAAATAAATGTTGACATAACAAACCGTGTGTGCTATAATCACTAACGGTAGAATAGGATTTTAGTATGTATCAGTGTCGGCTTTTTTCGTTCGGCGCGGAATTTTACCAAAAAAAACATAAGAGAGAGGTACAGTATGAAAATTACAAGTACTAAAAAATTAATAATAATCTTATTGACGTTAATCTGCGCGTTGGCGGTGGGATTAGGCGTAATGTGGAGTGCGGCAGAGACGCCCTCCGCTTTAAGCGCGACCGCGGCAAGCGCGGAGGACGGGGCGGAGCCTGACGAAGCGGAACTGCCGGAAGAAGAATTCGAAGAAAAAGAATACGAGGAGTACGACCCCGCGTTTGACGAGGCAAGACTTCGCGCGCTCGCCGAAGAGCTCGGCATTGACTATGATATAGTCAACTTCTACGCGCACGCAAACAACATCAGCGTTCAAGAAATGGAAGATCAGCTCCTCGACGAGAAGCTGGTTGTGCCTTGGGACGAACAATTTTACGACGCTTCAACAAACAGCTATCACTATACTGACGAGGACTTGAAAGCGGCGGGAATTGAACAAGATGATAATCACGAACACGACGAGAATGGAGAATGTATTCTCGGCGACGATACGCTTGCCAACAGAATAAATGGTTTTAAACAATCCTATGTTAAGGGTAGGGCGGTTTTAGAGGGAGTTAACGAGAACGAGGACTGGTTTCTCTCTCCCGACGAAGCCGGTATGTATTCCACTCATTATTATTGCGGAGCCAACTCTCACGGAATTAACTATTGGACGAGTAAACAAGGAAATGTAAGTTTATCTTGGACATACAATTTCCCTAATATTACGGATTATGGCGCTATATACGGTTGGCAGCATCGTCCGGAATATTATAGTGCGGCAAAAGCAGCAGAAAATGCGCTTTTACCCAGTAAAGGTGGCTGGGGACAGTATGCAACCATTTATCTTGACCCCGGTGAACAATTAAGAGTGGGGTTGTATAGACAAGAGGGTAACAGTAATACTCATGTTGATATTAATCGATCTTGGCAAACTTATAATGGCAGCCCTATAACATACTCTGGAGACTCAATAACTGCGTGGCAATATTATTATGGACATTTTGACGGCGATATTGACGGGACAGTGCGAATTTTTAGGAGTGTTTGTTCTACTTATGGTTCTAGAGCTTGGCCTTATTATACACATTTTAGGCAAGCTGCAACGGGGTGTAGTACTTCAAGACCTACTTATCATAGCCAAGTTTACAGTTGGGAAATCAGAATTATCCGTAATGCGCCTGAAAGGCCTGCTATTGTTGACGATAATGACGGCGCTACCATAAGCGGTAATACCAAAACTATGGAGTTCACGGGTGACCCGGCGCATATCAGTTTCTATCCCGACTGGGGTTCGTGCCTTCTCAAATGGACGGCGAGCAGTGAAAACGTAGGTATTTACGACCGTGCCCTTCACGGTGCGGCAGTAAAAAATCTTACCTTAGAGGTAACTGTTGCAGGCACTTATTACATAACACTGAGTACTCCTAATAATAAGTGGGCTGACGGTTCCGTCGGTTCTGTAACGTTTACATTTATTTTGAAAACTGCCGAAACTGCCAAGCCAACCATGAAGATGGAGGAAGGCGTCGGGAGTAACCGAAAGGATAAGTACGTCAACGATACCGGTCAGGTACAGACGGTAACCTTTGAAAACTGCGACCCTGCATACCTGCAATGGGAGTCAAACGGGCTTATAGAGTCCGAGTGGGATCCGGTCGAGAACCGGCTTGTTCTATATCAAACACTACAGAATTCATATTCAATCAGCATAAGCATAAAAAACCCCGCGGCGTGTAACTGGAAGGGCGGAGGTACCGCCTCGCAGGGCTTCACGTTCACGATAGGGCCAAGGCTTATAAACAAAATGTCTATCGAGAAGCTACCGGGCGACGACGGCACGGTTTCGGGCAACACAAAGATAGTACAGTATGATACAGAGGACCAGACGCTGGTACTGACGCCCGCGCGGCGAGGCTCGCTGAATATAATTACTTCGATGAAGTACGATTATGTCTACGAGGACCCCGAGGACGAGTACGGAAAGCTGGTGTTCACGACCGTCGACGCGAACAGATTCGACATAATCGTGTATCCCGCGTCGGGACACGTCTGGGACGATCAGTCCACGACGGAATACACATTCACGTTCATAATCGAGACAATCAAGATACGCGCGCCGTATCTTGACGAAAAAAACGTTGAAGTTATCAACGGTATAAAGACAAAGACGGTCACTTACGACCCGTACGGCAATTACCAGACAATGAGGGTGCAGTTCTACTCCGAGGCGGAAGCCGAGGGCGTGAACATAATCACCGCAATGACGCGCAACGAGGACGAGTCGACGGGCGGCACAGTAGTGCTTACGGCGACGAACGCGACCGAGTACCCCATCAACTTCACGCCCAAGGTCAACTACGAGTGGGCGGAAGGTGTGGCTGCGCCCGGATTCTCGCTGATTATTAAGAGATATCAGCTCGGCACGCCGTACGTTATCCACGACGACCGCGAGGACGCGGAAGGCTTTATCGAAAACAACACGAAAACCGTCGGCTATCAGCCCAACGGCATGACCCTCGAACAGGCGAACAGGGACAAATACCTAAACCTTTACGTAGGTATCGTCCACGACGTCGACGTTTATAACCAGCTGACGATAACCGACGACGGTCTGTCGACCTACTGGGATAAAGACGACCCGTCTAAGCCCGTACTGACGTTTACGGGCGTCAACGCGAAGGACTACATGTTGAAGCTCGTGCCCACCGAAAACTATCAGTGGAAGGACGGCACGTTCGGACTTAAAGAGTTTAAGCTTGTAATTACCCCCATACTTATCGACCCCGTTCCCTGGTTTATCCAGAACGAGTCGGGCGGTTACGATTTGGCGAGCGGTAAAACGGCGAGCCTCGAATACGACGGAACGGCTAAGCGTTTCAGAATAGGTAACATCGACAACCCCAACGAAATGTTCGACCAGGATACCATGGAGCATCTGTACGTCGACGCGGCGGGTCAGTCGGTGGCGGCTTCGAAAGCGGGCATCAACCACAAAAAGCCCATAACTTTCGAAGGGCTCAATAACGGCGGCTTGACTTTCTCGGCTACCGAGGCGGACGTATATATCGTACGTTTGAAGCTGAAAAACACCAACTATGCGTGGCTGGACGGCTCGGGCGTGGACTTCGATTTCAGGTTCGAGGTCACGGCGCAGCCGTTAGCGGTGCCTTACCTTCTTGAAACCGAGTGCGCCGGCAATAAAAAAGAAGTATACGACAAGTATATGTACGGTATTTACGACGGGAACAATTTCACGATGGCAATCGCCGTCAAGTATTCGCCCAACATCGTAAAACCCGAGCTCAGCGACGGGCTCACCCAAAGCAAGTGGGAGGACGCCGCGGACTACGGCAGACTCTACCTCATAGGAACCGAGCGCGGTTACCATACGGTAAGGCTTACCATTACCGACACGAACTTCTGCTGGGCCGAGGACGAACCTTATTACGAATTCGAGCTGAGAATAGACTTTGCGCAGATATCGGGCGTCGATTTCTTCGCGGAGGATAAGTACGAGCAAGACGGCGAAATCGTAAACAACGGCGAATTCAAGGTCGGCAGCGACGGCTCGAACCATTCTTCGACGTTTATAACGGGCGAGGAGCAGAAGATAATAATCAGGCGTTCGGACGCGTCGCAGTTCCTTTCGACCGAGTATCAGACACAGTTCGAGCTGAGGGTCGAGGCGCAGAACGAGGACGGCACGCACGAGGTATTCAGAGAGGAGTGGAACGGCGACAAGGATTTGACGCTTTACTTCACCCACGCGAACACCTATTACGTCTACATTACGCCCACGAGGAATTACAGCTGGGACGGCGGCTCGCGCGACCCGTATCTGTTTACGCTCAGAATAGGGCCGAAAGAGGTAGCCATTCCCGAGATTTACGACTACGCGGACGGCACCGTTTCGGGCGATACGAGAAAGCTGACTTACAACAGAGAATACCAGCAGCTTATGGTCGTGCTCGGAAACGACTACAAGGCGTATAAGGTAGTCAATAACGACGATATGGAAGTCGACCTCACGCAGGCGGGCAACCCCAGAGTATTTGCATACCTTGCAAAGAACGCGGGCACGCACCACCTCCGTATAGGTCTTGCGGACACATACAACTATATCTGGGACGGCGGTACGGAGCAGGATTACAAGCTGATTATAGAGAAGCTTGCGGTCGACGTTCCCGAAGCGTTCATGTACACCGAGGACGATTACAGCGCGGCTCAGACGAGCGGCACGCCGATATCTGCCGACGTCGAGAACAATCTCGTTGTCGACTACACCGGCAAGGCGTACTATGTGTTCCTTTTCGGCGAGGTTATCGAGAAAACGGGTCTTGAAAATCAGGACGTCGTCATAACCTACGCCGCAGAGAACACCAATAACGAGAATATGGACGGCGAGGACGAAGTAGTGGGCGCGACGAAGGTCGCGTGGAAGTTCAGCACCACCAAGGTCAACGTCTACACCATTACGGTAAGCTTCCCCAAGGGCACGGCTAACCTTTACTGGCGCGGCACCGAGGAGAACTCCGACGACAAGACGTTCAAGCTCGAAATCCGCAAAAAGCAGGTTAAAATTCCCGAGATTGTGGACGATTCGACTCTCAATCCCGACCAAAGCGCTTCGAACAACCTTTTGAACGACAGCTATTACGCCGACTTCACGTTCAACTACGGTCACCGTACGATTTATATCGAGGGTTATCTGAACGACGTTTGGGGACTTATGTCCGCTAACTACGACAGAAGCCTTGCGAAGGGCGAGTACAACGACACGTCCGGATACTACGAATTCACGACGAATATCGGTACGGGCGGCAACTCCGCGGCGTACGTTTCGAGAGTTTACTGCCTGACCCTTTCGATAGACTACGACAATGAAGAGTGGGATATCGAGGACGACGCGGTCAACGGCAATTACAGCACGACCGACAAAAAATATTATATCCGCATCAACAAGCTTGCAATCGACGCGCCGACCATTATGGACGACAGCGCAGACGACAGTGTCAACCACGGACAGATAGCGCTCGGAACGGTTGTATACACCCCTTCCGACAAGTCGGTTATCTACGACGGCAGAGAGTGGACCAACGGTCTTACAATACTCGGGCTCAATTCCGAGACAATGACCTACAAGCTTTCCATGCCCTCCGCGATGGACCGCGTGTATGACGAGACCGAGAAGAAGCTGGTCATAAGCACGGCGGCAAACGCGAATACCTATTCGGTTGTAATCAGCTTGCAGGACCCTTCGAACCTTTGCTGGGACGTTGAAAACCCGAACTCGGACGATTTGAGCCTTTCGCTCATAGTCGTACCCGTTACTATGGACCGCGTTGTCGTAGACAGCGTGAACGACCCCGATTCGACGAATACGCAGCGTCAACCGCCCGTATATACGCCCGAAAGCAAGACGGTAACGTTCGACTACAACAACTACGAGTTATACATTTATAACTACCTCAGCGAAAACGCGCCTTACTATGACCAGGTCAGAGTGGAGGTTATCTCCAACAAGGCGTTCCTCGACGTTCAGTTCGTCGACGCGAACGACCCCGACCACCCCGGCATGGGCTGGCTCGTATACACGGCGAGAAACGCCGGCACCTACACCGTAAGGTTTACCCTCACGCAGAACGCGCAGTGGGACGACGGCACGAAAGACCCTATCGACATTACGCTCGTAATCGATAAGCTTCAATACGAAACGCCGTTTATTCTCCCTTACGATTATCCCGCCGATCCGAGCGCGGACACCTCGATTGTCGACGCGTTTACGCGTAAAGTAACGTACGCGCTCAACTCCGACGGCTCTTCGCACGTCTGGGACTTCACAATCGGCGAGTACGATTCGAGCATAATGTCCCTCTACGAGCGTACCTCGACTTCTGCCGAAAGCATTACGGTAGGCACGCCCAACGCCAACAACGAATATCCTTTCAGCGCGCGCCTTGCGGGCACATACACCGTAACGTTCATTATGAACGATTTCGAGAATATGCGCTGGAAGTACGCAGACAAGGAAACCGTAACTTTAACGCTCGTAATCGAGAAGCTTAAACTTACGAACCCCGTCGTTGACAGCGATTATCTGCTCAATAACGACACGCTCACGGGCGGCAACACAGTGCTCAATTCGGTCTACGACCAGAAGAAGCACACCGCGCTCATCGAAAACGTTCTCAACAGCTACTACATGAGCTACGAGGACACGACGAGCTACGCGGCGAGCGACATCAAGCACCAGCGCACGCTCAGCGGAATAACCCCCAACAACTACGTCGGCGGCGACCCCGCGAACGGCTATCTGCCGAATACGCTCGTAAACGACGTGTTCGGGCTGGGCGGCGACACGACTTACGTCTTTAAGTCGGCGACCCTCCTCACGCAGGTAGACAAAATCAATTACGTTCTTTTCAGCACGAAGGACACGGGCACTTACACCGTAACCTTCAAGATTGCAGCCGACCAGCTCGCGAATATGACCTGGGCTGACGGCAGCATAACCGACAAGACCGTAACCATAATAATCAACAAATTCTCGCACACTGCTCCCAGCGTTGCAAGCAACGGCCATAAAAAGCAGTATACCGGCGACTACGTCGAGTTCACGGTCAACAACGTCTATAACGGCTGCACCTCCCTCGACGAGTTCAAGAACAACACGCCTTCGGCGACCGCTTACGACCAGCTGAGTATTACAAACAATACCTCGACGGTCGACGGCGCTAAGCTGGAAGTGGTAAGCTGGTACAACGGCACGCTTATTCTCCGCGCCAAGGAAGTAGGTACTTACAACTTAACCATAAGCATTATCGACACCGCCACGACGCAGTGGAACACGGGCGCGACTTCAATGAACATAAGCTTCACTGTCGAAAAGCGCACGCTTACCTCGGGCGTTACTTTCAGGGTCGACGGCGCGAGCGGCAATACCACGAGCTGGTCTGTCAACGACGAAGTCACCGCCTCGATTACCCTCTATAACGTGGCGGGCAGAGACGACGGAACGGGCACGGGCAACACGGTTATCGACCTCGACACCCTCGCCGTAAACGCTTATTACGTTAAGCAGTTCACTACCGACAAGCTTCCCGACGCAACGGGCAATATGTATTTCAGCAACGCTACGCTGAAAAACGCTACAATTGCACAGCAGCCAAACGGCACTTACAACGTAACGTTTACGTTCGCGCTGCCTCACGGCGAGGATAAAATTTCCAAGGCGAAGTACACGTTCTACGTCGAACAGAACGGCGAAAGCATCAATTACGCGCTCAACCAAAGCACGACGTCGTTCACCGTCGGCGCTAACCCCGCGCCCTTCGACCACCAGAACCTTATCTGGCAGTACGTCATTGACAACGACCCCAACGAAACCGTCCACACGATTTCGTTTGCGGACTGGTCGGCGACGACTTCGACCACGCCTTACGAGATACCTTATCTCACCGACGGCGGCAGATACCAATTCAACGCGTATATGGACGCAACCGGTATGGCAGGCTGGCAGGGCGACGGCGCAGTCGGACCTTTCACCGACCTCGAAGGCGCATTGCTTACCTGGAAGGTCAAATTCGTCAAGTACGACGGCGACCGCGTCGGTATGTATGCGGGCACTTATAAGGTGAGCATTGTTATCACCGCTTCCGACCCCGACACCTACGCGTTCAGTCAGAAAACCTATACCTTCTGGTACAAGATAACCCCCGCACTGTACGACATTTCGGGTCTTGTCTGGGATTACGACCCCGCCAACCCGTTCGAGTTCGACAACGACACTCATTCGGTTAAGCTCACGGGCACGTTCCCCACGGGACTTTCGGTTAAGAACTACGGCGTGACGGGTAAAGACTTAAATACCCAGATTTACGCGGGACTTTACAACACCTCGCTCGAATTCATAACCTCCAACAAGAACTACGTTACCCCCGTATTCGGCGACGATACGACGTATATCGATACGGCGGGAGTGTTCGAATGGGTTTGCGAGTGGCGTATAACTCAGGCTTATCTCGACGTCGAGTGGAAGACGAAGCAGTCCTCCGACGGTTCCTCGGTCGCATATGTGCCCGTACTCCGTCAGCACGGCGAGAAGGTGGATTACCTCTACGAGATAAAAGACCCTGCCAGCCCGACGGGTTGGAGAGAAGTTTCCGACTTCTCGCACGAGGGACTTACCGAGTACAGAGTAACCGCGACGTTAAAGACGTCGAACGACCCCGCGACGAATTACGCGAACAACTACATTTTGAGGTTCAGCCCCGTAACGGATAACCCGCACGAGTTCATACTCGACGGAAGCAACGACGTGATAGGCGTGGACGTTTACGTCCGCGGCACGCAGATTTCGACCGACGCTTCGAATCCCACGTCGTTCAAGTACGACGGCGAGATTTTCGACGGCACGCCGAGCATCTTCCAGAATCACGCGACTTATCCTTTGACGGAAGCCGACAATATCCTCGTAACCTATTACTCGACAATCAACGACAAGAAGCCCATACCCGTTCCCACCGACCCCGGCGACTATATCGTCAAGCTCACGCTTGTAAATATCAGCGACGGCGTAGAGGTTGAGTATGTTTTGGGCGACACGCTGTTCTATTTCACGATAGAGAAGGGCGACCTCGACAACAGCAATATTTACTGGCAGTACACCCATACCGACGGCAAGGGCAACACCACGACCGCAGTCTGGGACGGCACCGAGTGGAAGAACACGGCGGACGGCATGCCCATTACCGAGTTCTCCTACGACGAGTACGCGCACACTGTCGAACTTGTCAGCGAGGACGAGAATCTCACGGTTACCGCCACTAAGAACAAGGCGAACATTCACGCGGGCAAATACACTTCGACGGCGCTTTTGAGCTACGAATCGACGAAGTGGAACGCGCCCACGGCGCCCACCTCGTTCGAGTGGGAGGTTAAGAAAGCCGTGCTCGACATGTCGTTTATCAACTGGGTATACGACAACTACGAGTACACGATAAGCGGCGGAGAGCCCAAGAAGATTAACGTCGGCACCGACGTCAAGCTCGACAACATTCCTCTGCCTTTGACGCAGTACGTTTCTTACGAGACTGTCAACGCGGCAGGCGAGACGGTTTCGGCGAGCATCTCCGACGTAGGCGAGTACAAGACGACGTGCATTATCGCGCCCCTTCCCGCCGACGGCGACTACGAAATGGGACCTCTGCCTACGACGGTAGACCTGTTCTGCGACTGGTCAATCGACACCCGCGTGCTCGATTTGCCCGTAAGCAACGGAACATGGGAATACTTCGACGGCGACACGCACGACCTTCGTACAATTCTCAACTATCACATAACCGACTGGTCGGAGTACTTCACGCTGTCCGTTAAGTTCAACGGCGCCGATTACGACGGAACGAGCAGCTACGGTTATCTGTACACCGCATACGACGCGGGCACCTATTCGTTCGTACTCTCCCTCAAAGAGGGCGTGAACGAGGACGCGGTAAACGTCGTATGGGATAACGGTACTCCCGACGGCACAGTCGACGACGTGACCGTGTCGATAGTAATCGGCAAAGCGGAAATCAACGTCAAAGACTGGAACGAATACATGTACGCTTCCACGGCGGTTATCGAGGGCGCGTACGTTGACAAAGTCGGCGAAACCGTAGTAAGAAGATTTATAGGCTACAAGTTCTACACCGTAGGCAACGGCGGCGCGGTCGGAGCGCAGAAAACTCTCGACGAGGTTCTGAACACCCCGAACACGCAGTTCATGATGACGGCGTTCATTAAAGACGCTTACAGCAGTAACATAGTCCTTACATTCTCGAACGGCGAACAGTACTTCACGTTCACCACCCCCGACCTTGACGACGAAAGCAAGTTCAAGCAGAGGGCGGTAAGCGGCAAACCCTACATTTCGGGTTATATAATGGACGACACGTTCGTCGAATTCTCGGTGGAGGACTGGAAGGAATTCCTCGGTATCGACGAAGAGTACTGGAAGACCTATCTTGAAAAGAACAGAGAAATTCTCGAAGCGCGCAAGAATAGTGCGGAGATAGGCAACGGCTCGGGCGACACCGACGGGGGCGCCGAAGGCGGCGAACCTCAGATGACAGCCGACGAACCCGAAGAGGGCGACGGCTCGCTCACCGAGGACGACTGGAATTTACTGTACTATGCTTACGAGCTTCTGACCTCCGCGACCGTTTACGTAACGTACAGCGGCAAAGAGGTGCAGTTCGTAGTCTACAACTGGGATACGCAGTACGTTAACTTCCTCACGGTCTGGGGCGGCGACAGCCTTATCCAGAACGAGGCGGGCACTTACAGCGTCACCTATATGTTCAACCACAACCTCTCGAATCAGGCAAGCGGCGACGGCGAAGCTTACTACTGGTCGAGAACGCCCGACGGCAACGGCGGCTTCATATACGACCGTTCGTCCGTAACCCTCAATTTCAGAATTAAATATCTGATGCTCGACGTGCCCGAGCTCGAAGAAGTTTCTTACACGGGCAGCGAAATGAACATTCTCAACGAGTCGCTCACCGAAGAGGAGCTTATGGATTTACTCATAAGCTACGGCAACTACGTTGAAATGACGGGTGAAACGGGCACGGACGCAGGCACTTATACCCTGTACTTAAAGATTAAGGACGAGTTTGCAAAGACGGTAAGATGGAACAACGGCACCGAATTCGGTCAGCCTTCCACTTACGAGATTAAATGGAAGATACTTCCCATTTATATCGTCAAACCCGCACTCAACTACGACGAAAGCGCAAAGATTTACTACGACGGCGGCGAGCACAGCGTATTCGAAGCTTTGATAGGCTATAACGGCGGCGAAATGTCCGACGACCTCAAAGGGCTTCTGGAAAACGCTTATATCCCCGGCGAAGGCAGCCGCGGCATCAACGCGGACGACTATGTGGCAACCTTTATGCTTCCCGACAGCAACCACGCATGGAAGGATTTGACGGGCGAAGTAGACGAGTTTGCAAACAAGCTCACCCTTGACTGGACTATCCACAAGAAGCACCTCGATATGTCGAAGCTCGAATGGTCGTACGACGAAACGAACCCGTTCAAGTACACTTACGAGAACGGCGAGGAGCAGAAGTTCACAATCGAACTCAAAGGCTTGCCCGAGGAGCTTGCCGAATACGTAAGCTATATCACTTACGTCAACGGCAGCACTAACGGCATTAAGGACAACAAGGCTTCGCAGGTAGGCGAATATAAAACCGTAGTATGGTTGTTTGAAAACGACCCGGAAATGCTCGCCAACTACGAGCTCGGCTCAATCGACAAGGACTTCTACGACAAGTACCATTCGAGTACGGGTACCTTCGAAATCAACTGGAAGATTTTAAAGAGAACTTACACCGTTCCCGAGGGCGTCGACTGGAATATCAACCAGACCTTCGACGGCGACGTGCACGACGTTATGGTCATGCTCGGCTTCGAGGACGACTGGGTCAACTATTTCGACGTTGACGTTACTTACACGGGCGACGGCGACGGCTCGGTCAACTACGACCCCGAGAAAGACCCCGCGGTGGATTATTCGATCTACAACGTGTTCTACGTCGGAACGTACAAGGTAACAATCAATATCAAGTCCGAAGTAAACAGCCTTGGTAACAACGTTATCTGGCTTATCGGCGGAAACGAGAACACGGGCGAACAGAACGCTACGCTTACCTATGAGAAGCTTAGCATTGAAATCACCGACTGGAACAAGAACTTGCATCTTTCCCAGATAGTTTCCTCCGACTTCGACAAGCTTTCCGACTTCACTAAGGACTTGTTCGAGTACGTAATTTACGATTACGACGAATGGCAGGCGACGGGAGTTAAGAATCTTCTCACGATTGACGAGGTTACCGATAAGGGCAGCGGATTCAACTACTGCATAGAGTTCAGGCTCAAAGAAGAGTACAATATTTACGCTTACACGCACGGTATCACGCTGGAATTTGCGGAGGGTGTAGATAACCCTTACCAGTTCGGCAACCACGACTACGGCAACCAGCCCATAGTCTGGGTACCGCTCCCCGTGCTCGACAAGACCACGGCGGAATTCACCGCAAACGACATCAAGTTCAACATACAGAACTGGGCAACCGAATACGCAGTATCGCCCGACTTTATTGCGGACTTCAACAGCAAGAATTACACTAACACCGACGGCACTGTGGTATTCCAGCTCGATTCCGACGTTAAGGGACTTATCTACTCGATAAGCGGCCCCGAACTCAAAGACGACGGCTCGATAATCGCGAAATCGGCGGGAGAATACAAGGTGACCGTAAGGTTCAACCCGAACGTCAACCTCTCCTGGTACGACCCCGCGGATTACGAGGTCAACACGGCGGGCAGCCTTGTCGACAAGAGTACGGGCGCGGTAGTCACCGACACCGACGCGGTATTGGACCGCTTCGCAAAATCGCTCGACTTCGAAATCACGAAGAAGGCGCTGCACGACCTTGCGGCGGATATCGCGGCGACAATCGACGGTATTCCTACGCTGGAATACAACGGCTCGAAGCAGGATATTACCTCGCGCGGTCAGGTCAAGACCTTAATCGACGATTTGAAGCAGAAATACGGCGACCTTATCACGATTGACGGCAACATCGCGGACGACGTTGGCACCTACACCCTCAGCATTAACCTTACGGACCCCGACAGCAGCTTCTGGGATTTGGGTCAGACCAAGTATCAGGAAGTTACCGATACGGACTATAAGCTGAAATGGTTCAACGAGGGCGGTAGCTGGGTTGTCAAGCTCGTGCTCGTCGACGAATACGGCGATGTCGTATACGACGGCTACGGTAAGTATAAAGAGTACAACAACGGCAAATATCTGAAAGACCACCCCGAAGACGGAAATCTGGGCGTCAAGTACAGATATAACTATAAGGTTGCGTCGTACGTCGCAGATTTCGGCAAGCTCGAAGTCGACGAGGATACGGGCGATAAGCTTCCTTACAAGAACGCGGACGGAACGTATTCCGTACGCTATGCCGTAGAAGTTGACGGCGAATACGTACTGAGGATATACGAAATATCCGACGGCGGCTTCGTCAAGGACGAAAACGGCAATTATAAGTACACGGACGCAGATTACAACTATGTATTCGCGAACAATGACGGCGTCCTTATAAGATACGAATATAAGGACGGTCAGAACGTTCAGAATAAGGACGGTAACCTTCTCGGCTTGTACGAGCTCGACGCCGACGGCAATCTTGTCGAATACGGCTTAATGAAGGAAGACGGACACAACGTAATCGACTATGTAAACAGTAAGGTATTTATCGAAGTAAGGGCGACGGACGTCAAGCCTTACGAGATAACCTGGAAGATTGTTCCCGTTTCGATAGCGGCGCCCACGCTCAACATAACCTATGTCGAAATAGGCTCGGGCGACAGCGCGCTCCTCGACGAAAACGGCAAGCCCAAGGACGCGGTCAACAACTACCTGCTTAACCCCGACGGCACGGCAATAAGGTTTACCCAGACTGCCGACGGCTACGAGAAAGCGGCGGACGGCGCGTTCATTGCAAGACCTACCGTTAAAATCGAGTACACCGGTTCGGAAATCGACCTCTCCAAGGTCGACGGCGCAATGACGGGCTTCGACGCGGCGGTCATGGAAATCACCGAAAACGGTCTTTGCACAGACGCTGGTACCTACACGGCTAAAATCAAGCTCACTACCGAGAACTATTTCTGGAAGGATACCGAGCTTGACTATGTAGAAGTCGAGTGGACTATCTGCAAAGGCGTGCTCGACCTCAGCGCGGTAACGTGGAAATATTCCTGGAATACCGAAGAGGGCGACCCCGTTTACACGATAGAAAACGGCAAAGCAAAGGTTTACTATGTACAGCTTGACGGCGTTCCCGAATACCTCAAAGACAATCTTGTCTATACGACCAACAATAAGGTCGGCGCGTATGCGGGCAGAGAGGCGGGCAGATACGAAACCTCGTTTGAATTCAAGGACGTCAACTTAGAAAACTATGCCGAAATAATCTGGCCCGAGTTGGAGCCCGTTGTATGGTATATCAACAAGCGCAAGCTCGACGTGCCCGAAATCGACCAGACATGGGTAGTGTTCGACGATAACGTGCACAACCTTATGGATATGCTCAAACTTCCCGAGGGCTGGGAGGACTACTGCGAAATAACCGTGCTTTATGCAAGCAACTTTATTGCTTTCGAAGAGTATCTCGGTTATGACGACGGAGACGGCTTGAAGTGGTACCTCGCTCACGGCGCGGGTGCATACCAGTTCAGAATAAGCATCAAGAGCGGACTGAATACAAACCCCGACAACCCGAGCGTAGTATGGCTTAAAGACGGTGGCGGAGACGACAACAACAAGCCCGGCACGCCCGACGAGATATCGGTACTGTTGAACTTCATAAGAGAACTCGAAGAGGAGGACTATGAAGACCCCGAGACCGAAGTATACGAGGAGGGCGAGACGGACGGAAACACGGACGGAAACACGGACGGAAACACGGACGGAGAAATCGACGACGGAGCGATAGCCGACCCGGATAATGACGACCGCGAGGACGTGGATAAGTGGACGACGGAAATCGAGCAAATCATAATCGGCGTAGATAAGCTGATAGTGGAAGGCACGGGCTGGAACGAGCTGGACTCGTCGTCGACGTTGAAGCTGAATTACGACCCGAACGACAGAGGCTACACGGAAGCACAGCTGAAAAAGATCGCAGAGATAATGAACGCGGT
>CAJTOY010000012.1 GCA_910578195.1 uncultured Christensenella sp.
CCGAAAGTACTTGTCGGGAGACCGACCGGGAGGATAGGTCGTTGCCGGATTTCAATTAAAAAGCCCGTTTTCATAGCGAAAACGGGCTTTTTTCTGTACTTTTCGGCACTTTTTTACTGTTTTTAAGCATTTTATAGCAATGCTCACTTAGCCCGATATTTAATTGTTTTTGGTTAAAATTTAATAAAAAATTTGTTATTTTAGTGCGCTTTCCGCCGTTCGTCAGGTATTAAAAATTTGCCTGATTTTCGGCGAAAAGTACACTTTTATTATGCAAAGTTGAGCATAAAGTTGAGCATAAAATCAATAATTCAGTTTGTTGGCTTCACGGATTAAGAACTCATCCGACAAGTCAGTATAAGCATTTCCAAGTGCGCCCAGCGAATGTCCTACGAACTCATTTCTCGCGACATCTGCAACTCCGCACTCCTGACACCTTGTATAGAACGTCGTTCTCAAATCATACAGCTTGTGTTTAGGAAATATCTTGTTGAACCTGTCGCGCATAATACGAAGCGAAGAGAATTGTATTTCGTCCACACCAACTAAATACGGTTTCAGCATCGGAGTAACAGGGATTTTCTTATATTCCACTTTACCGTGTTTCCTTTTGCTGTTTATGGCAACAATAAAATCTCCGTCAAGCTTTGCCGTTTCGTATTCGTTCGGACGCATTCCTGTGTACAACGCTATCGCAAACATTAATTGCTGCGGCGTTTCTGCTGTTTTTTCGAGTAGAAGTTTTTCTTCCTCTTTTGTAAGCGCACTGCCGTGTTGCTGTTCGTGCTTGGTATGAAAAACCATATCCATAGGATTGCTATGTATAATGTTGTGCTTAACCGCCGCTTTAAATATCATATTTAAAAGCGAGTGCACATCATCAGCCGTTTTGCCCTTGCCTTGCTCGTCCAATCTGTCTAATAAATCCTGACAGATTTTCGGCGTTATCCGTTTGAGTGGTATATTACCGAAATGCGGTTTAAGATGGTTCTTATACTGGTTCAATCCTACGCGGAGTGTTTCAGCCTTAACCTTTCTTTTGTAGAAGTTCTCGAAATAGTATTCCGAGAATCCGTCAAAAGTAGAAGGGATAGTAGGGGCTTTGGTATCTCCATAGGTTTCTACTTCGTAAAGCCGTTTTATGAATTTTTGCTTTGCTTCTTCAAGGTTATTTGACGATACGTTTACTTTCAGCTTATTTATCTGACAGCGAATTTCGTAATTCCAATTTTTCTTTCCGCTTCTGCGTTTATGTACGTGCGCCGTTATACCTTGACATCTGAAATCTTTTCTGAATCTTGCGGGCATTTTTAAAATCTCCTCTTTTGAGAAAATCAAAATTTCCGAATAATTCATACTTTCGTTTGTCTTTTGTTGTTCCTTGTTACCGACGGTAGCAGTAAGTTCTTTAACTTTGTTCAGCGTAATCGAATCTGCCGCCGCTTTCAATACGGCTCTTGCAAGCTCGTCGTTTCCGTCTGGTAACGATTTTAATGTTTTAAGAATGTTGTCTAATTCTTGGTTTGTCAAATATTCTTATTCGGGCAAGTGTACGGAATTATCTTTCCGTGCCCTTATAGTTAAGAATACTATGTTCTCTTTTCAAAACTGTTTTCCTCCTTGTTTTTAGTAGAGTAATATCTACCTTGATATGTTGGTAGGTACTTTAAAGTGTTTTGTATCCTACCATAAAATTTTGTGTTTTGCAAGTACTTTCAGAAATTATTTTCCGTTGTAATTGCTGTTTCGTTTGAATGATGGTTTAGGTGCATTCTTTCTTTCAGTGGCTGTTCGCTTTGCTTCGTCCAATTTATCGGGAGCGTAGGTGTTTAAGAAAGAAACAAACTCTTTATATTTTTCGAGTTCTGGAATTTGTCTTTCGGCTTTCTGTAATTCGCTGAAAAGGTTAGACCTGTCTTTATCTGTAATTTTCTTTTCACTTTCTAACCGCTTATATTCGGTTGTAAGTCCGACTATCATTTTTCGCAACTTTGTGGGCGATAAAGGAAGAGTACCGCTTAACGCTTCATTAAATGCGTCTAAATACTCTTGCATAGGTTTTAACTCTTCATCAATTTCGTCTTTGCGCCGTTGTAATTCATAGAATTCCGTCATTGCGCTATCTCTAACAGAAGTGGCAAGCTTCGCTTGTTTTTCTTTGCTTTGAGCTTCTTCTGTAATGGCGACAAGCTCGGCTTCCTGTTGCTGTTTCTGCCATTGATACTTAGTGGTGTGTTTTTTGTTGCTTCCGATTTCACCTCGTTCTAAACCGTAACGGATTGAAACAGTACTGTAAAACTCATCTTGCATATTACCGTAAGATAACTGCCCGCCGCGTTCCGCCCAGAAGTCAGAACTGCATAATTTCGGCTTGTCTAGTTTGACATATTCATAAACGCTTTTACCGCATTCGTCCTTTGCTTGTACGGGCGAGCCTTTTTCATTTCGTAAGACTTTTCCGTCTTTACCTTTTGCGTAAACTTTTTTCTTCGTCGTATCAACGATAGGTAAGTAGTAAAGTTGTAGGTGTGGAGTAGTTTCATCATAGTGAATTACCGCCGATAATATGTTTTCATCTGTTCCGTGATAACCTATATAAGACAATGCAAACCTGTAAGCACGGTCAAAGAAGTCCATAACTTCGATAGGCGGAGCTATCCCTTGAACGTAGCCAAGCTTTTCAAAGAAAGTAGGGTCGGAAGTTATAATCATGCCTTCGAAGGCAATTGATTTTGCTTTTTCATTAAAGGCTACCTCTAAGTCCTTCATTGTCTTTTTCCATTGAGAGGTTAATCCTCCGTTCGATTTCTTATAATAGAAGTTAAGGGGAGTACGGTCAGTGTCTATATCCTCGTTGCGGTTATGTGTTGCTGTTCTTTCAGTTTCGGCTCCGATTTTGCCTAGACTGTTTTTATTAAATGGTTCTATTCTAACTACCTGATAACTTATAATTTTGTCCTCCTGAATTTTTTTCTTTTTTGTCTCTTGGATAACTGCGTATCCATATCTCACTAGGCTACAAGTAGCCAGTTCGCCCTTGCAGGGAGCTATTTGGTGTAAGTTTGGTATTAGTTTGGTGTAGAGATTTTGCCTCATTAAGGTGGTCTGATTGTCACTGATTTTACCTCCGTTTTTTATTTATTTCATCCACAACAATGAGAGTGGAAGATACTGAAAAAAAATGATACAAAAAAGCCGCTGATACGCTCAACGTAATCACCGACTTAACCGTGTTTAGCAATGCTTAAATGCTCTATGGTGGTTAGCCATTCTATGAAATTTTTTGTATGCTGAAATTAACCCTCAACATTACCCGACTTATCGCTTTCATGGGAATCTCGGATAACTCCGGCTGCACATAGTTTGTTGTCGTAAAAAATTGTACAACAACAAAAGCCTATCACGGCTCACGATTTTTGCGTACAACAAAAACACCTCGCGTTCAAAATCGCAAGCTAAGGCAGGAACGGTCTTTTTCCGTTCAAAAAACTTTCTGCGCTTAATGGACAATGCCCCGTACGTCCACCGCAGAATCTCTTTACCCTCAAAAGGGTACAGTACCACTCGTTACTCTAATGTGGCACAGTACGTATTCTATCACAATGATAGCGGCAAGTCAAGATATTATAAACATATGTTTGTATATTTTTGTATAATGTTTTGTCGAAAAGTAAGCGCCATCCCCAAAGCTATTGTTTTATCAGCAATGGCTTTAATCTGTATATCAATTGAATTTATAATATTTGTAACAAAACTTTATTTTAATATTCTCATGAAGGTGACGGAAGTTATTTATTAGCATTATTTTCTGTTGCTATAAACTCATAGGTTTTTATCTTCTGTAAAAAAATTGAGTAAGGGTAAAACCAAGTGTTTCGCGTAGCGATTCTTAATGTTTGACGGATAGTATGGTAAAGAATAAAATGATTTAATCTGCAAGATCATAGATTTTGAACGGAGAAAGTAAAAGGGTGTATAACTGTTACAGGCAATTTTTTACTAAGTGCATATTTTATAGTTTTGCTAGCGCCTCTATTTGTTCCATTCAAAAAGCAAGTGCACAATCTGAATGTTCTACTAAATATTGGTTCAATTTTTGAATACAGTATGGACTGAATGTATCTTTGAGAACAAATACATTATTACATCGTTTCAAAATTTCATTATATTTGATAATTTGTTTATTGTTCCATTTTCTTGATTGATTAGAATACGGCAGTATTGCATCAAGTGTTATATCGGGATACTCTTCTCGCATATATAAAACGATTTCTGCGGTATAGAAAACCGATTCGGAAGTCAAACCAGAAATGAAGTGGGTTATGCCGTTTCTAACCTTTTCACGAATTAGAAAGTCTAAATGTCTCTTCAATTCATTGCACCTTTTGTTATTAATGTCGAATACGAATGGAGCGTTTTGGGAGTAGTGTCCAGTGAACATACAAGTTTTCATAAATATTCCTCAAGATAGTTTATAGCAGAAAATGTTAAATAGTCAAGCGTTTCCAACAGGAAACTAAAAATTTACTGCTGACTATTATACTTTAATTAAAACGTTCACTGTTGGAAACGGAGGATATGATATGAAGTTAATTGAAGCAATAGGAAAAAGGTTAGACAAATTAATAAAACAGAAAAAGGATTTGACTCAGTACGAGTTAGCAAAACAGGCGGGCATACCGCGTTCAACGGTATGGAAGATTATAAATCCAGATATGACAAAAGTTAAAACGGTTAAGATGGATACGGTTTATCAAATAGCAGATACTCTTGGAATATCGCTTAAAGAGTTTTTTGATGATTCGATATTTGATGAAATTACTGATTAGTTGATAGAGGCTCGACGAAGTTATTCGTCGAGCCTCTATTCTAATACAATTATGTCCTTAAAAAATTTATATTATGTAGATTGTCAAAAGTTAATTGAATACATTTTGTGAATTTCTCTTTTTGCCGCTCATCCAAACGGAAACTTGCATTGTATTTGTTTAATATTTCAAATAAAGTCATAAGCCCGATACCGCTGCCACCGTCGCCTTTATGGGTTGTTATTCTTTTTTTGCCTATATTGGCTATAACTTTTTCTTCGAATAAAGGTCCGTTATCATAGACACAGATACGCGGCGCATTAGATTCTGAATATTCAAAAGCGATAAAAATTTTGCTTTCGGAAATATTTTTTGTGGCTATTATTGCGTTTTCTCCTAAATCGCACAGAATGGTCGTTAAATCCGTTATATCGGTTACCTTTGATATCAAATCATGTATACAGTCGTTTGATAAGTTAGCGGTGAATTCTATATTAAACTGTTTTGCTTTGGATAAAATATAGTGTAAAACTGCATCAATTGGAATAGAATCTACTTTAGGTAAATCATCGTATTCTTTCTGATAAGAATTAATAATTTCCTGATGTTCCGACGAAAGTTCTTGTAATTGCTCAAGAAGTACGCTAAGTTCTGCATTTTCGGGCGCTGTATTTATAAGTTCTTTTACAGCCATAACCATAGCAGGTATCAGCTTATTATCTCTGTGAATTATTTTAGAAAGCTCAGCATTTTGATTGAGTAAATTATTCCGTTCATCTTCATATTCTTTAATGCGGCTTTCATATAGATTTTCGTTACGTTTATAAATCTGTGTATGATACCGATTTGTAACGTATTTTTTCCACCAAATAATAAATCCTAATCCGCAGAATATTAAAGTTAAAACAATGATTTCAAAAGGAGAGTGGGCAGCATCATCCGTGTAAGTCAAAGTAAGGAGAAAGATGCTTAAAATGCTAGCCAACAGAAGAAGTTCTATGCTACCGTCATTATAGTTAATGGAAATACCACTTTTAAACCTTTTGATTTTGTAAATGAGAAAGATAAAAAGAAGTTGTAAGAAATCGGATGCTAATATTGCAATGCAGTCTCTAATGGTGGTGTTTGGGATAATTAAGAAAAATAGATAATTTAACGGTAACGATGCAACAAAAGCAAATGCCATTGTGACAAATGTTATACCGCAAGATATTACACAAATAGTAACTGTATTTAAATATGAATGTCTAACACGACAGATAAAATATAAGCATGTTAGTAATGAAAAACATATTGGTATCAATAATCTTAATTGCTTTGTTGCAAAATAAAGTCCAATAGAGAAAATTATGGCTACAAAAAAATCAAGTAGATTTATTAGGCGGAATTTAGTTTTTGAGAGTTTAAAATATCCGTAAAAACTTCCTATAAAAAGAACAGTATATTTTGTTATTGCTAAAATATCAAATATCATATTAATACCAACTAAAAAGCAAATATAACTAATAAAAGCAACTCCCAAAGGCTAATTTAGATTTTCCTTCTTAAATTCTATAATCAAAGAAAAAAAGGAGGAAACGCTTTATGTGGAAGAGCTTTTGGAGCTGGATTAGAGGTTTATGGTTTTACATTTAATTGGAAGCGAGCTGCACTAAAGTGCGGCTCGTTTTTCTTTTATAAATCATTTCTTATTTTTTGAGCGTAGTAATAAATGAATTCATTAATAGTGGGTACGCCTTTATCAGATTTAATTTTTGCGGTGTAGTTATCAAGCAAGTTCTGAATATCGGAGGTGTTCCATGCACGGTTAATTGCGTTCTGCATAGCACGTTCCACGCTGGTTGCAGATTTGCGATACTTTTCACCTATTTTGTCGCATAAATGTTGAGCAGGTTCTTTGACCGTTATAGTGATTGCGTCAATTAAATATTGATAACCGATAGACTTAGCGCTAATGCCGACTTTATCCAATTCGAGGCAAATTCGACGTTGCAATCTCTTGGCTGCCTGAGTGGGTGATTCATCATATTCGTCTGACCGGAGTTGTTTTCTACGATTAAGAATGACGGATTTTGTTATTTTAAGAAACTCTAATACCGATTTAGCGGAATAACCTTCCTGACTCTTAGTCATTATAAAATCTGCCCCGAGTTTGCGCGCAATTTCGTGAGTTACCTCGCTGATGTTATTAGTAGTTACAAGCACAAAGGGAATGCGAGACAGTTTAGCATCATTTAATTTTTTAAGGAAATCTAAACCGTCGCCGCCGCCGTGATGTAGTTCAAGATCTAAAATAATTGCATCCGGACAAGTTTCTATAACATACTGAAACGCTTTGGAAGAATTATTGGTTAAACCGATCAGGTTGAAATCGTCCGGATTATTGTCTATTTCCTGAATTATATCCCTGCAAGCCGTTTGGTCATCTTCAACTAAAAGAATTTCTAATTTGTTTTGCACAGTAAAGCTCCTTAATACTATTGATACAAAGATTTTCATTTATTATAAAACATCATAAATTAAAAATCAATAGAAACTAACAAAAACTAACAAAATTCGACTAAAAATTACAATGATAACCAACTTTTAAATTCTGTTATTTATGATACACTTATTTTATATTATATAATCAGGAAAATATTATGGATAAAATTTATACTTTTTCAGAACTAAAAGAAAGTAAACTGATTTACGACCGCAAGCCGCCTGCTTTTGGAATAATTATGACATTGCTTACGCTAATATTTGTGGTTGGAGCGTTGTTATGGGCAGGGTTATCCACAAAAACTTATGTTGTGAAGGCTTCTGCAATTGTCGATAACGAAAGTAAAGTAAACGTAATGAATTCCGTTTCGGGTAAAGTTAAAACTTTAAATGTTACTGAAGGACAATCCGTAAACGAGGGAGACGTTATTATAGTTTTAGACAGCTTTGAAACGGAATTACGGATTGCGCAAATTCAGGCAATGGTTGACTTATACGACAATAAAATTTCCAATCTACAGAAAATGGTTGACTTTATTAACGACTATGATATATCCGATGAAAACACAAAAATAAATCCTTTCAATTCTTCGGACATTGACACGATGAAATTGTATTCTGATGCACAAAGTTTTATAAATTATGATGCTCAACTGAAAAAGCAAAAAGAAGAAGCGGGAGAAGAGTACAATCAAAGCGATTTGGATAACTTAAAATCACAGTTTTTAGGTCAACAGGTTTATACACAGCTTGACGAGTATATAAACCAAAAATCACAGCAAAATAGCCAATTACAAATGTATCAAAATAGTTTGTCTGCTTATACAGTTAGAGCGTTACAAAGTGGAACAATTCACTTAACAGCAGGATTAACCGAAGGAACGGTATTGCAAGCTGGCACTTTGTTGGGAAATATAACTGAAAGTAATAAGGACAAGTTATATTTCAATGCTGTGGTTAGCGCAACTGAACGCAGTAAACTGTCTGTTGGAAGTTCAGTTGAGATTGCGGTAAGCGGTGCAATGCAAACCGAGTATGGAACGTTTACAGGCAAGGTTGTTTCTATTGATAACGATGCAACTCAGACTGAAGATGGACAAGTCTTTTATAGAGTTAAAATAGTATCAAACTCAAATGAATTAAAAGACAAACATGGGAATAAAATTCAACTTGAGCTTGGAATGATTGGCGAGTGCCGAATTAAGTATGACGAAACAACTTACCTTAACTGGATGGTTGAGCAGATAGTTGGTAAGTTGAATTAAATTGTTTAAGTCTGCACGGATTTGGCGGCGGGAAAGACCGCAAAAAATTTTTACTGGAGGTCATAATTATGACTAATGAAATGGTACTTCAAAGGACAAGCAACCTTGTAATGCCTACGCATTACATAGAACTCGATTGTGAAGAAATGAGCTATGTATACGGTGGCGAAATTATATCTCTTTCTGAATTGAATGCAGATAAAAACGGTTGGTTGGCCGCAGGAATAATTTGGTCTGCTGATGCGGCAGCTGCTGCTTTTATCCCATTCGTTGGATGGGCTATTGCTCTAGCTTGTACCGCAGTAGCTACCTTATGCTATACTAGCTATGGTAATGCTTGTAATGCTTACAATACTGTACAGCATTACATAGCATTGGGTAGGTCTTATACTATTTATAGATATACTTCTGGTGGTGTATCCACATATATAGTAGAGTAAAGTATGTTAATTGCCGGTATAATTGTTGGAGGGTTGATTTTAATAACGTTAGTTATTTTTGTGATAATCTGCCACCAACGAAGTACAATTATTGATGAGGATAATATGGAATACTTAAACAAAAAGAAAAAATATTACCTCTTTATTTGTTTAACTATGATAATATCTTTTATAGTTTTCCTAACCCTTACATTAATATTTGCATTATATTGCAAATGGTCGCAAACGGCACTATGTATGGTTCCAAGTATGGTAATAGCTTTTATTTTAGCTGTAAGATATTATGCTCTATCAATAACTATTCGACATAAAATAATACATTTAAATAATAAAAATACCAAAAACTAATTTCAATTCGTGCAGATTTAATTTTAGCTGGAGGGAAAATGCCGCAGATAGAATTCAGAGAAAACAAAGTTTTAAAACTAATAAATGTGCTTTCACGTAAAGTGCCTAAAAGCGAGATAATGAGCCAGGACAAGCAAGTCGTTATGCTTATGAACTGGATAAAAGCAAAAGGATATCAAACTGTTGGACCACTGATTATGTATTCAACGGGTATTACGGGAACGGATTCGGATGGACAACCTATAATAGATTCCCGCGTTATGGTTCAATTGAACACAAGTAATGTAAGATTGGAATTGCCTTATCGTTTCGAAAAAGAAGTACGTATTCCAAATTGTTTGCTTGCGCGGTTCAATGACGAAGCAGAAAAGTTACAGTTTGCAACTAATAAACTTACGCTGTATGCTTACGAGAATGACTTGGAGCTCACCGGTGAAACTTATATAGTTTTAATCGAGCAGCAAGAGAATAATTTGCTTGCCGACGTTTTTATGCCTTTAAAAAATACTTGAAAGTCATATTACTTTTTATAAATTTGAAAAATAAAAAATGGTATTATAATGTCAAAATACAAATGCGTAAAACAACATGATATTACAGATTGCGGGGCGGCGTGCATTGCTACTATATGTCTGCAATATAAAAAAGAAATGACAATTACAAAGCTGCGTGATATGTCGGGTACGGACGTAAAAGGAACCACTGTACTCGGAATAGTGCAGACTTTGGAAAAACTCGGCTTTGAAGCGAAAGCCGTAAGAATAACAAGAGAAACGTTTGAAGAAAAGTTTACCCTGCCTATAATCGCGCGGGTGCTTACAAAAGAGGGGCTTACACACTTTGTCGTAGTACATAAAATTTACAAAAATAAGCTTCTTATTGCCGACCCCGCCAAAGGATTGAAAAAAATTGCGAAGGACGAATTTTTCGAAGACTTTGACGGGTACGCCGTTTTCTGCGCGCCGACTAACGATTTTATTGCGGATAAGACAAAGACAAAAGGCGTATTCGGAAGATTTTTTAAATTATTGCTTGCGCAGAAAAAGTTGTTTATTTATGCCATTATCGGGAGTGTGATATTGACGGCTCTCGGCATTGCAAGCAGCTTTTTCAATAAAATTTTAATGGACGAAATTTTGCCCTATAATCTTAAAAATCAACTGCTGATTTTTTGTATAGGGTTCGGTATAATTGCGCTTTTTAATATTTTACTGAGCGCGGCAAGACAGCACCTTTTGCTTCATTTATCGATTAAAATCGATATTCCGTTGATGATTGGATATTTCAATCATATCTTTGCGTTGCCTATGAAGTTTTTCGGGACACGTCGAACGGGAGATATATTAACGCGTTTTTCGGATGCGGGAACTATTAAAGAAATTTTTACCACGATAACTCTATCGTTGATAATCGATATAATTTTAACTATCGTAAGCGGAATAACATTGTTTTTCATGAACAAAATTCTGTTTGCTATTATTGCAATAATAACAATTGTTAATGCTGTGTTGGTTTATGCTTTTAAAAAGCCGTATAAAGAGCTTAATCTTGAAAGTATGGAAAAACAAGCCGCATTAAATAGCCAGATTATAGATAGCCTAAAAGGAATTGAAACAGTAAAAAGTTTTGGCGTAGAAGAAGAGACGATGGAAAAGCTTGAAAATAAGTACATTTCTGCTTTACGGACAGGCTATAAGACAAGCGTAACCAGTAATGTTCAAGGAACTTTATCTGGGTTTTTCAATAATATAGGTAATCTCGTTTTAATGGGAATTGCAGCTTTGTTTGTTATTAACGGAGATATAACGCTAGGCAGTATGATGGCATTTATGTCGCTTTCAAGCTATTTTATGGATCCTATCGGAAGGCTTGTATCGTTGCAAATGCAGATTCAAGAAGCTAATATTGCAATGAAACGTATGAGCGAAATATATGAGATAGAAGAAGAGCAGGAGAATAACGAAAATTTGATAAGTGATTTCTTGCTGGACGGCTCTGTGGAAGTGGAAAACTTAACATTCAGATATGGTAGCCGCGCTCCTGTACTTAAACGGATAAATTTAAAGGTTGCAAGCGGCGAAAAAATAGCATTGGTTGGAGAAAGCGGCGGCGGCAAAACCACATTAGCAAAACTAATTTTAGGACTTTGGCAACCGGAAGAAGGGAAAATTGCTTTGAACGGTTACAATGTTGAAGAGCTCGATAAAAAACTATTGCGTCGTGAAATAGCTTACGTGCCTCAGAATGTTGAACTCTTTACAGGTTCCATTGAAGAAAATATAAAGCTGGGGAAGCGCAATGCGACATACGAAGAAATGAAGGAAGCCTGTAAAAGGGCGGGATGTGCGGATTTTATAGAAAAAATGCCTGCAAAGTATGGAACATTCCTTGAAGAAGCCGGTGCAAATCTATCGGGCGGTGAACGCCAAAGAATAGCTCTCGCTCGAGCACTTATAAAAAAGCCTAAGATACTCATATTAGACGAGGCTACGAGTAATCTTGACTTTGTGAGTGAGGCGCAAATATATGATATGTTATTCAATCTTGACTGTACACTCATAATAATTGCACATAGAATTTCAACAATAAGAAAGTGCGATAAGGTGTTTGTAGTTGATAAAAATACAATAGCCGAAACGGGTACTCATAACGAACTTTTAAAGAAGAATGGTATTTATAGCAAAATCTGGAACAGCCAGATGGGCGTAGATAATGATAAACAAACGCTAAAGAAAATTGAAAAGAAAAATGTTCAGGCGAAGGATATAAACCAATCTGATGAAATAACTTATAATTAGTTTGAGGTTTATGATATTTGTGAAGCAATTTTGATAAAAGCGTAAGCAGACAAACAATCGAAATTCAAGTTTGAAAAGAAAGCTTTAAATAAGGGGGTGCATATTTTTTATAGCTTAATAATATTAATATTTCTTATTGATTCTAATTTTTGTAAAGAATAACATTTGTAATCGCGCTGAAAAAATCTATTTGGTAAATAATATGCCCATGGATAAATGCGGCTAATAAAAAGTTCTTTACAAGAAGTGTAAAATTATGTTAGGATATAATATATGAGGTTATAAGAATGGAAGAAAGAGATTTAAAATTTTTAAGATTATATTCTAACTTTTTTAATCGTTCGTATTTGTTTGATTTTATTAATAAAAAGAACAACAAAATTAAAAATATTTTATTGGCTTCGGCAGATAATACAAGCATATTTAATAGTTATTTGTCTTGCTCTTACTTGGATATTTTTGAATATACATATTCAATGCTTTGTGCATATTACAAATGCGAATACGTGTATCTTAATACTTTTTTTATTAATGAAATATTAAAGAATCATGACAATAACCACACAGTTTTAACTGAGCTATATGTTAATGATTCCCAAGCCGATTTAGTCGTAATAAATGGCACGACTACCGTATATGAAATAAAAACGGAGTTGGATACTCTTTTTAGATTAACGAAGCAGTTGGAAGACTATACGAGAACTTTTGATAAAGTTTATGTAATAACAAATAAATTTTATCTTAAACAAGTTCGCAACGTTTTAAAAGAAAAATTCGGCTCTGTAGGAATATACTTACTTGATGAAAAAGGGCAATTAAAAAAGATTAGAGAAAGCAAAAGTCACAAATCAAAATTGGATAAAGAAGTAATGTTTAACGTTTTGAATAGAAAAGAGTTTGAGAAAATCGATGAGGATTATTATAAGGCTAAAGCTAAATTTTTAAAAATGAGCATTAAATCTGCACATGAGTTTTATAAAAATGCTCTTTTCAATAGGGCTAAAGATATGAATTATATAATGAATTTCCCTGACTCTTTAAAATTAGCTATATATAAAATTCAAAACAAGTTAACACAAGAAGGTCGTAGAGTTTTACTAGAAAAAATTAGAACTAACATAATTGAGGAGTAAATATGTATTTTCCATATTTGAAATTAAGACAGCAAGAATCTTTGGCTGTTAGGAATACAGTATGTCGCTATGCGGATAATAAGGTTGTACCTGTTTTGGAACCTTATTGCGAAAACGAAGCAGAGCTTTATAACTATAGATATTTGACGAGTACAATAGAAGATTTGATATCTTCAAATAAGAAGTTTATATTAATAATTGATGATGAAAATAATTTGAGTGTATTAAAGAGTCGGTTTATAAATTTTAATAATTATTGTATAAGAGGCTATTATAATGACAATCCTTTAGTCACAAACTATCAAGGTACTTATGATGTTGCAATAATTCATAGAGACAGAACTATAATCATACAGGATAATAATAATATTAAGTATCATATAATGATGCCTTCTGTTTTAAGGTCTCCGAGATATATAAATAATTATCCGATAGAAAAAATTGTTAATATAGAAAATGGATTTATTAAGTACTCTCCAAATTATAAATATCCAGTGTCTGATACTTTTGATGCTGACGGTGTATTTACTTTTAGACAAGACGGACATGCGGGGTTTGGAGATTTCACTATATTAGAAGAGGGATACGATGTGCCTTCTGGCGCACAGGCTGATAAAGTTACTCATGTCATACATTTAACACGTAAACAAGATGCAGTTCAAAAACTTGAAGTTTATCATTATTTAACAACGCCGGCTATGGAGCCGGATAATAGAAGAAGATCCGAATTAACAATTGAAAAAGCCTACAATGATAGACATCGTTTTTTACATACATTAGGAATTCAATTAATTATTGATAAATATCCCCAAGCATCAAGTCCTGCTTATTATAAACGTATTGGAATTATTCATCATATTGAATTAATGCATTCGTTAGTGTAATGTAAAGTAAAGTATGAATATTCAGAAATAACGATTTCTCTTTAAATTTATTATTTTTTTGGGTTGAGCATAAGTTGAGCATAACTTTTGAAAACTGCCTGAATCAAGCCGATTTTGCCTTATTTTTGCTAAAAACGGGGTAAATCGGCTATTTTTATAATCCGTCAATGGCTTCAAGTCCAACAAGCGGAGCCATTCCGGTGATAATGGCAGTAAGGATCCACCTGTTCCCATTCCGAACACAGAAGTTAAGCTTACTCGCGCCGAAAGTACTTGTCGGGAGACCGACCGGGAGGATAGGTCGTTGCCGGATTTCAAAAAATAAAAGAGTAACATTGTTGTTACTCTTTTATTTTTTTACATACAGTAATTATCCTCACGGTCGAGGGAGGGCGAGCGCGAACTTCTCAAAACAGTACAGTGTACTGTTTTGTCGCGCGAGATGAGCAAACGCATATGACCCGCATTTGCGGTGACAGAACCGGCGGTTTTCCTTACCGCCGGTGAGAAGGTCGTTGCCAAGCTATCAGCTATGCTTTTTTATTTTGTTCTCGTAATCATCCTCACGGTCGAGGGAGGACGAGCGATGCGGGCAAAAGCGTTCGATTCGATTTCGGCGTGTTCGTCAAGGCGTCTGACGGCGATTTAAAGACGGCGGAGGATACCGACGGCGGGGGCGTTCGATTTCAACGAACGCCCCCGCCGTTTTTAAAATCTGGAAGCGATAGGTTATAAAATACTCAATTTTTGGAACCTATTCGGATATTGACTTAATCGGGTTTAAATTCTATAATGAAACTATGAAAATAATAGTTACGAAAGATTACGATAAAATGAGCGAAAAGGCGTTTGAAATCATGTCGGGCGTTGTCAAAAGCAATCCCCGCGCGGTTTTGGGGCTTGCGACGGGCACGACCCCGCTCGGACTGTATAAGCTCATGACAGCCGATTGCAAAGACAACGGCACGAGTTATAAAAAAATAAGAACGGTAAACCTTGACGAGTACGCGGGGCTGGATATTACAAGCCCGCAAAGCTATGTCTACTTTATGCGCGAAAATCTTTTCAAAGGGCTCGATATCCCGCTTGAAAATACGAATATCGAGAACGGCAAGGCGGCGGACGCGGAGGCTGAGTGCGCGCGTTACAACGCGCTTTTAAGCGAACTGCCGCGCGATATCCAGCTTTTAGGTCTGGGAAGTAACGGGCACATTGCCTTCAACGAGCCGGGCACGCCTTTCGGCACGCAAACCCACGTCGTGAAGCTTGCCGAAAGCACGGTAAAGGACAATTCCCGCCTGTTCGAAAAAATCGGGGACGTCCCGACAAGCGCGTTCACGATGGGCCCGAAAAACATTATGCAGTCGAAAAAAGTGCTCATTCTGGCGTACGGCGAAAACAAGGCGCGGGCGGTTTACGAAATGGTGAACGGCGAAGTTACCGAAAGCTGCCCCGCAAGCATTTTACAGCTTCACCCCGACTGCACCCTCATAGTCGACGAAAAAGCGGCTTCTTTACTTTAAATATGAACGGATTCAAAAACGCAAAAACCTACATACGCGGCAAGGGCATTGTCCGCGCCGATATCGGATTCGAAAACGGTCGGATAGTGTTCGGCGGGGATATTACGCCCGTTGCGCAGACGGGCGACTGTCTGCTCGTGCCCGGTTTTACAGACAGCCATATTCACGGCGCGGGCGGCGCGGATACAATGGACGGCGGGGACGCGCTTTCGGTAATTGCGAAAGCCCTCGTAAGAGAGGGAACGACTTCCTTTCTGGCAACGACCATGACCCAGAGTGCGGACAATATCAAAAGGGCGCTCGGCGCCGTAAAAGATACCGACGGCGGGGCGCGGCTTCTGGGCGTGCACCTCGAAGGTCCGTTCATTTCGGATAAACATATCGGCGCGCAGCCGCGCGAGTTTATAAAAAAGCCCGACATCGAATTTTTTAAGGAGCTTCAAACATCTTCGGGCGGTATGATAAAAATCGTCACCCTCGCGCCCGAGGAGGACGGCGGGCTTGTCGAATATCTTTCTTCGCACGGCGTTATCCCTTCGGCGGGGCACAGCGGAGCGACGTGTGCACAGATTGCGGACGCCATGGAAAAGGGGCTTTCGCGCGTGACGCACACGTTCAACGCGCAGACCCCGTTGCACCACAGAGAGGTCGGCGTTGTAGGCGCGGCGCTTCTCTACGACGGGCTTTACTGCGAGGTTATCGCCGACACGGTGCACGTTTCGGTGCCCGCGCTGAAATTGCTCATTAAAAACAAGCCGAAAGATAAGCTCGTTTTAATTACCGACGCGATACGCGCAAAGGGCATGCCGGACGGAATTTCAGAGCTCGGCGGGCAGACCGTGTACGTCGGGGACGGCACGGCGCGGCTCAAAGACGGAACGCTTGCGGGCAGCGTGCTTAAAATGAACGAGGCGGTTAAAAACCTCGTTGAAAAGTGCGGCGCGGGGATAGAATACGCCGTCGACTGCGCGAGCTACAACCCCGCAAAAAGTCTGGGGCTGGACGATTGCGGAATAATTAAAGAGGGCGCGCGGGCGGACTTCACTCTGCTCGATAACAATTTCGAAGTAATGCTGACCGTGGTCGGCGGAAAAACAGTCTATATAAAGGAATAAAAAAATGGAAAAATTGACGGTAAAACAGCTGAGTACCGCCGAAAAACTTCGGCTTTTATGCAGTAACGGATTCTGGTATACAATGGATTTCGACGGCAAAATTCCCGCCGTGTCTGTTTCGGACGGCCCCGTGGGGGTTCGCGCCGAGCGCAAAAACGAAAAGGGCGAAAACGTGACTTTGCCGTCGGTTTCCTATCCTTCGGCGCAGTCGCTTGCGAATACGTGGGATTGCGAGTGCGCCCGTATAATGGGCGAGTGCCTCGCCGACGACTGCTACGAAAAGAACGTCGACATACTGCTCGGTCCGGGCGTGAATATCAAGCGTCACCCGCTGAACGGTAGAAATTTCGAGTACTATTCCGAGGACCCGTATCTTGCGGGCATGCTCGCGAAAAGCTATATAGAGGGGGTTCAGTCGCGCGGCATAGGAACGTGTTTGAAGCACTTTTGCTGTAACAACCTCGAATATAACCGCTTCGAACAGTCGAGCGAGGTTGACGAGCGCACGCTGAGAGAGATATATTATCTTCCATTCGAAATCGCGTGCGAAGCGAAACCCGTCAGTATGATGAGCGCCTATAACCGCGTCAACGGCAGATACGCGAGCGAGAACAAAAAGGGCTTCAAGGTTTTGAGGGATGAGTTCGGGTTCGACGGCGCAATGTATTCCGACTGGGAAGCCGTGCGCGACAGAACGGTTTCGGCAAAGGCGGGGTGCGACATAGAATTCCCCTTCAATCAGGCGAATTACGACAAGCTCGTCGAGGATTTCGAGGCGGGCAGAATTACCGAACAAGAGGTAGACGAATGCGCGGCGCGCGTGCTCGAACTTGCGTACCGCTGTAAGGAAATGCAGAAGGGCAAGGGTGTAAAGCGCACCGAAAAGGAAAGGCTCGACGTATCGCAAAAAATCGCCGAAGAGGGCATGGTTTTACTCAAAAACGACGGCATACTCCCGCTGAAAAAGGGGGAGAACGTCGCGCTGTTCGGCTGTTATGCGAAGCCCGAAAGGGATATGCTTGCGGGCGACGGCAGCTCACGCGTGGTGCCGATAAGCGATAAATTCGATTTGCAGGCGCTGCTCGAAGAGGAGCTCGGCGTAAAAATTCCCTTCGAGAGTATGTACTATTACAACAAGGTGTTGGGCACTAACGGCTACGCGCACTGGTGCGCAAAGCCGCACAAAGGCAAAGCCTACGCCGCCGAAAGCGGGGTTAACGTCATTTGCGCGGGTACGGGCGTACCCTTCGAATACGAATCGGGCGACCGCACGGACATGCGGCTTCCGTCTTCGCAGGAGCGGGCGATTATAGATTTGGCGGAGATTAACCCGAACACCGTCGTGGTGATTTTCGCGGGTTCGCCGATAGACGTCGGCGCGTGGGAGAGTAAGGTAAAAGGCATAGTATACGCGGGCTTTTGCGGCGAGCGCGGACTTCACGCGCTGAGCGGAATTCTCTGCGGCAAAGTCAACCCTTGCGGCAAGCTTTCCGAAACCTTCCCCGCAAACCTCGAAAGCGCGGCGGTGAACGGAACGTATATCGACACCGCGGTCACTTGCTATTCGGACGGACTGAACGTGGGTTACCGCTACTATGACAGACACAAGGGCGCGGCGAAATATCCGTTCGGTTACGGGCTGAGCTATTCGAAATTCGAATACTCCGACTTGTCGGTCAAAACAGACGGTACGGACGCGGAGGTGAGCTTCACCGTAAAAAATACGTCGGGGCTCGACGGAAAGGAAATCGCGCAGGTGTACGTTTCGGAGTGCTCGCCGACGGTGTATCGCCCATTGAAGGAGCTGAAAGGCTTTAAAAAGGAGCTTATAAAGGCGGGCGAAAGCAAGCGCTTTACCGTACGGCTGAACAGCCGCTCGTTCGCGTACTACTCGGTCGCGGACGACGCGTGGACTGTCAACGACGGAATTTTCAGAATTTTTGTCGGAAGCTCGGCGGAGGATATAAGGCTTGTCGGTACCGTGCATATTAAAAATAACTTTTAAAATCTGGAAGTAATCGAAACTTAAACAGTCAAATAGTGGAAGCGCAGACAGTATTGTCAAGGTAAAATTTATTTGTTATAATTTCAGTATAAATCGGTAGGGGAGGATCAACCGTATGGCGGGCTTGTCGCTCAGACATATCTATAAAAGATACGACACAAAAAGAAAATTCAGTTTGATTAAGTTCATAAAGTACAAGGGCAAACCGCCTAAGACTGCGAAGGAATTCGTCGCCGTGAAGGATTTCTGTATGGAAATCGAGGACGGCGAGTTCATAGTTTTCGTCGGCCCCTCGGGCTGCGGCAAGTCAACGACCCTTCGCATGATTGCGGGGCTCGAAGAAATTTCGGACGGCGAACTGTACATAGGCGATACGCTTGTGAACGACGTCGACCCGAAAAACAGAGATATAGCGATGGTTTTCCAAAGCTACGCGCTGTATCCGCATATGACCGCGTACCAGAATATTGCGTTCGGTCTTAAAATGAAGAAAATTCCCGACGTCAAAATCGACAAGAACGGGAACGAAAAGAAAATAATGCGCCATTTCAAAAAGGACGAGATTGAAGAAAAGGTGAAATGGGCTGCGGAAATTCTCAATATAGAGGAACAGCTTCCCAAAAGACCGGGCGAAATGTCGGGCGGTCAGCGCCAGCGTATCGCGCTGGGCAGGGCGATTGTCCGCAACCCGAAGGTTTTCCTTCTCGACGAGCCCCTTTCGAACCTCGACGCGAAGCTGAGGGCGAACATGCGCGCGGAGATTGTAAAGCTTCACAACAAGCTTAAAACCACGTTCATCTACGTCACGCACGACCAGGTCGAGGCTATGACGATGGGCACGAGAATAGTCGTAATGAAGCTGGGCGTAGTACAACAGATCGACACGCCCACCAACCTTTTCGACTATCCCGCGAATAAGTTCGTGGCGGGCTTTATCGGCACGCCGCAAATGAACTTCTTCGACGTGACGATACGCAAAAAGGGCGCGTCGCTCGAAACGGTGTTCGAGGACGGACAGAAAGCGAACTACAAGCTCGCCGAACTGAGAAAGATAGACGAAAAATATCTCGACGGCGAGGAGCACAAGGTAGTGCTCGGCGTTAGGGGCGAGAAAATAAAAATTTCCGACAAGGGGCTTAAAACCTCCCTCACCATAAAGGAAGTGCTGGGCGACACGACGCAGTTATTCCTGCACTTTACCGAGGATACAAAGGACTTCGTCGCGTGCGTATCCGAGCGCGCCGATTACAACTCGGGCGACACGGTCTACGTCAATTTCGCAGAAAGAAATATACATATGTTCGACGCCGAGACGGAAGAAGCGATTATGGGGCGCGAAATCGGCAATAAATAAATTATGACAGAATGGTTTAAGCGATTTTCCCTTTCGCTGTTTTCGGACGACAGGGCGAAAAGCAGCGCAAAATTCGGGTTCGGCAACGTACTTTTGACAAGTTTTCTTGCGGTAGTATTCATTCTTCTCGGCATTTATGCCGGGGAAACCGTTCCGTTTGCCTCCTATTACAACAGGGCGCACGAATTCCGCGAGTTCTTGTACAGCGCGTTTGACACGGGCATTACCGTCTCGGTCAATGACAACAAAGCCGTAATTTCCCGAAACGGCAAAAGCGTTGATATCAATTCGCTTTCGGACGAAGAGGACGCGCGGTATTCGGTAAACGGCTATCATCTGTTCGTCAACTCCGTAAACGTTGTCGACGCGTTCGACGACTTCGAAGCCTACTGCGTGGGCGACGGCGGTGAAATCGACTACGAAAAATATCTCGCCCTCGGCGAAAGCGAAAAGAAAAATTACCGTTTCGCGGTGCGCTACACGGGCAGGGTAAAAGAAATTACCGACGTTGAAGGCTATCTGCAATATTTAAAGGGGCTGAACAGCGAGGAAATAAACAACAAATTAAAAGAGTTGGAGGGTACGGACAACTACAAGCGCGGCGTGTACGCGCTGTACGTGCAATCGTACTACCCCGATATGAGCTCGGCGGCGGGCGAAGCCGTGCCGACGCTCAGAAATTATTACTATTTGCAGACCCTCAAAACCGACGGAAAATATCTCTGTCTTTTCGGTGATATGATTGTCGGCTCGTTCTCCGCGGGCGGAAACAAGATAAGCTACGGCGGAATGTACAAGCAGGGCAACGCGCTTGACGGCAGGGACAGCGTCGACGAATTTATAAAGGGTACTTTCTACGACGCTTCGTCGGCGACGTTTATTCTCGGTTTGGTCAACGGCGTGTCGGTGATTGCGTTTACCGAGCTGATAACGGTCGGCGTGATGCTTTTGGGGTTTGCGGTGTGCAAACTGAGGAAAAAGGGCGCGTGTCAGAAATTTGCGGACAGCGCGCGGATAGTCGCCTCGTATGCTCACGTCGCGGCGCTGATAGCGGCGGTTGTAACCCTCTGCCTTTCGTTCGCGTTTGCCGCAGCTTCGCTAATCGCGTATCTTTCGTTTGCGACAATACTGATAATAAGGACGGTTGTTCTGATAATAAGAGACCGCGCGGAGTAGTCCGCGCGGTTTTAATTACGTTATTTTCATTATGATAGCTTGGTCGAAGTCGCCGAAGTTTTTCCCGAAAAGGCTTATGCCGCCGCGGTACTCGGCGTCTTTTTTTACGCCTATGTTGAACCTTATCACGTCGTTTTCCGTGATGTGCAAATCGTCGATAGTCAGCTTGTTGTGCACGAACGTGTTGTCGAGGTACACGCCGTTTTTATCCACCGAGCATTTTTTCAACAGACCGAATTGCGTGCTCGTGACGGGCCAATACGCGGGGGTGTATTTCCCGCGCTTGCCGCCGAAGTTGCCGGGCGAGGTAAATGTTAAAACCTCGACGCCGTTGATTTTCAAGGTTATGTCGGACGGCCAGTTGTTGTTGAAGTAAATGGTGTCCGAGCAGACCTCCATGGAAAAGCTTATTCTGTGCTTTTCGGAGATGTCGACGGTAACGGGAAAGGTGTAGGTGACCGAGCCCGACTCGAACCAGATGCACTCGGCTTGCTGGCGAAGGGGGGAGAAGAAAATGTTCGGGTTGTCGAACACGCCCAGCGGGCTTTCCTTGCCGACCATGCCGCACGGCGCGCTCACGTTGCACTCGGTGTAAAGCCCTATCGGCATTTCGACGATGTAGGACTTGGACTTGGTTTCGGCTTTTTCGGCGACCAACGACACCTTCGCGTCGAGTATCGCCTGCGCGCAGTATTTGGTGTGACCTTTAAGTCCGGGCTGGTATGTTATTACTATGAGTCCCGCTTCGGAGAGAATGTCGATATGCCTCGACACGCTGGATATGGGCATATCCAAATCTTTCGATATCGCCGAAACGCTGACCGACTTGTTCAGCATGTATTTTAAAATTTTAAGCCTTTCGTCGGAGGCGAACGCGCGCGCAACCTTTATCAGCTCGGCGTGGTCGCCCTCGTTGTTTATCTTAAAATTCAAATGTTTTTCCGAGCTGATGGCGGGCATAGCGTTATCTCCTTGTATTTTATTATACACCCTTTGAAAAAATATACAATGGTTTTACTTCTAAAAAATGGAAATAATTTCAATTTCCGGCGGAAAAATCCAAAAAATCGTGCGGATAACGGGCGTTTTTTGCTTCCAGATTTTGCAACAAGTTAAAAAACAAACAGTCAAATAGTGGAAGCGTTTCAAGTATTGTGAGAGGATACTTCATTTGATATAATAAAATCAGAAATTATAATTAGGAACAAAAAATGTACAGAAACGAACATCCTAACCCGCAGTTCGAAAGGAATTCTTTCAGATGCCTCAACGGGCAGTGGGAATACGGAAAAGGTAAAAAGGAAACAATCGGCAAGCTTACGGACAAAATAGAAGTGCCTTTCTGTCCCGAATCGAAGCTTTCGGGAATCGGGGATAAGTCGTTTATTACCGATTGCGTCTATTCGAGAAAATTCGAGGTTGAAAAAAGCGAGCTCGGCGGCAGACTTGTACTGCACTTCGGCGCGGTCGACTACGAGGCGGAGGTGTACGTCAACGGTAAGTTCGCCGTGCGCCATACGGGCGGGTTTACGGCGTTCGAGGCGGACATTGCCCCCCTCGCGACGGTCGGCGAAAACACGGTCACCGTCTACGTCCACGACGACGTGCGCGAAAATATCCCGAGCGGCAAGCAGAGTAAAAAAGACGGTTCGTACGGCTGTTTTTACACCCGCTCGACGGGAATATGGCAGACCGTCTGGCTGGAAAAAACCCCGATAAATTATATACGCTCGGTAAAATTCTATCCTCAGCCCGACAGCGGTTCGGTCAAAGCCGAGGTTTCAACCGAGGGTTGCGGCGAGGTGAGTGTGAAGGCGTTTTTCGGCGGGAAGCCCGTCGGCGAAGCCTCGGGCGCGGTCGAGTACCGCAGAACGTTCGAAATAAAGCTATCGGATATTCACCTCTGGGAGGTCGGCAAAGGCAACCTCTACGACGTGGAAATATCCTTCGGCGAGGATAAGGTAAAAAGCTATTTCGGGCTGCGCTCGGCGGCGTACGAGGGGAGAAAATTTCTCTTGAACGGCAAAAGCGTTTTCCAGCGGCTGGTTCTGGATCAGGGCTATTACGAGGACGGGATTTACACCGCAAAGGACGCGAGACAGTTCAAAGAGGATATCGCGCTTTCGCAGTCGCTCGGTTTCAACGGCGCAAGACTGCACCAGAAGGTGTTCGAGCAAAGATACCTCTACGAGTGCGACAAGGCGGGCTACCTCGTCTGGGGCGAATTCCCGAGCTGGGGGGTCAAGTACGACGATTTGAAGTCGCTCGGAGTCGTGATCTCGCAGTGGAGCGAGGTTGTGGAACAGTATTTCAACCACCCCTCGATAATAACGTGGTGCCCCTTGAACGAGGTATGGGAAGACCTTGACAATACCAAACTGATAAGAGATATGCGCTTTGTCGAGGCGGTATACACGGTCACTAAAACGCTTGATTCGACCCGTCCGTGCGTGGACGCGAGCGGCGGATACCACGGCAGGTTCACCGACGTTTTCGACTTCCATAACTACCATTTAAGCGACAAGACGTTCAACTTTTTAGAGGATATCGAGAAATTCGATAAGCTGTCCATGGACAAAACCTACGCCCCCGAAAACGCGCAGGAAAACGTGCTTTACGACGGCAAGCTTCCGTTAAACGCGAGCGAGTTCGGCGGTATAAGCTTCGACAAGGACGACAAAGACGGCTGGGGCTATCACACGATATGCACCGAAGAGGATTTTTTGAGCGAATATCTCAAAACGACCGCGGCTTATCTCGGCTGCGACAAGATAAGCGGGTTTTGCTACACACAGCTTTACGACGTGGAGCAGGAACGCAACGGGCTGTATCATTACAACCGCGCCCGCAAATTCAGCGAAGAAATGTTGAAAAAAATCGCGGACTGCAACAGGCTTGCGGCGGCGATAGAAGATTAAAAAAGGAGGATAAATGATGAGCGAAGAAGTTTTGACTGCGGAATTGCCCGCGGAGGATAGCACTCCGCCCAAAAAGAAAAAGAAGCTGACCAAACGCAAAATCGGAGAATACGCGTTTTGCTACGGTATGCTGCTGTTGCCCTTAATTCAGTTTGCCATTTTCTATATTTGGATAAACTCGAACTCCATAATAATGGCGTTTCAGGAATTCGACGGCTACAACGACAACGGTGGCGAGCTGTTCAAATGGTCGCTTTACAATTTCACCAGATTTTTCAACGAATGGAGCAACCCGACCTCGGTGGTCGTGTCCGCGCTGAAAAACACCTTCAAGTATTTTGCGGCGGGGCTGTGCATGGTGCCGGTTTCCTTTTTCGTCGCGTACTTTCTTTACAAGAAAATCTGGGGCTACAAGTTTTTCAGAGTATTCTTCTTTCTGCCCTCGATAATAAGCGCGGTGCTTTTCGTAACCACCTATAAAAAGCTTATCGACTACGGCGGACCTCTGGATATGTTGCTTTCGCTGTTCGGCGTGAGAATTCCGCCCCTTCTGACCGACGACACAAAGGCTACGGCGACGATTATAGCCTATACGGTCTGGACGGGTCTGGGTATAAACATGATTTTATACCAGAGTGCGATGAGCCGTATCCCGCAGGAGGTAATGGAGGCGGCGCAGCTCGACGGCGTGCCCTGGTACAGGGAATTGCCGCAGATTGTTCTGCCCATGGTCTGGCCGACGATTGCGACGACGCTTATACTCGTCATAACCTCGATGTTCAACAGCACGGGACCCATACTGTTATTCGCGGGCTCGGGCGTGGAGGTCGACAATCAGGCGGTGACGACGATATCCTTCTGGATATACCGGCAGACGTACAAGGCGGCGGATTTGAACTACCCCGCGGCGATAGGTATGTTCTTCACGTTCGTCAGCGTGCCCATCGTGTTCATAGTGCGCTGGGTGTTCAATAAAATCGACCCTCAGGTAACGTATTAAGGGGGTGTGGCGAAATGTTTAAATTAAAACCGTTAAAAAGGAAAATGAGAAGCAGTAAGGACTTTCTTATTGCGAAAATAGTAGTTTTCATTCTCTTTGCGCTTTACGCGTTTACGCTTATCTTCGCGATGTTGTGGGCGTTTTCGGCTTCGCTCAAATCCCAAAACGAATTCTACGAAAATATAAACGGACTGCCCCGCGAATGGCTGTTCTCCAACTACGTTACGGCGTTTTCGTCCGTTCAGGCGAACGGCAACAACATGTTCGTAATGTTCTGGAACTCGGTATGGTACTCGTGCGGCGGCGCGGCGCTCGGCGTGTTCACGTCGTCGGTAACCGCGTACGTCGTGGCAAAGTACAAATTTCCCGGCAGAGGCTTTATTTACGGACTCGCGCTCGTCACAATGATGATTCCCATAGTCGGCTCGTTTCCCTCGCAGTACAAGGTTTACACCGCGCTCGGGATTATCGACACGCCCTTGCTTTTAATAACCAAGGCTGCGGGCTTCGGGTTTAACTTCATAGTGCTGTTTTCGTTCTTCAAGACGCTGTCCTGGACGTACGCGGAGGCGGGCTTCATAGACGGCGCAAGCCACTTGAAGGTATTTTTCAGAATTATGCTTCCGCAGGCGCTGCCCGTTATAGGCTCGCTGTTCATGGTCGCGGTGGTTCAACTCTGGAACGAATACATGGAGCCGAACTTATTCTTACAATCCTACCCCACGCTTTCCTCGGGTCTGTATATCTTCCAGCTCGAAATGACGAGGGGAATTAACTACCCCGTGCTTTTCGCGGGACTGATAGTCAGCGTTATTCCCGTAATAATTCTGTTCGTATGCTTCCAGAAAACCATGATGGAATCGATGAGCGTCGGCGGAATAAAGGGCTAAAAAATATTTCAAATCGGCAAGCGCATGCGCTTGTGCGTCAGTTTACTGACGCACGAAAACATTTAAAAGAAAAAAAATAAAAATCATAAGGAGGAGACTATGAAGTTCGGCAAAAAGTCGGCTTTGGCGCTGATGCTCGCGGGGCTTACCGCGGTATCGATTACGGGTTTCGGCTGTGCAAAAACAGAGAATTACCCCGAATACGAGGACAACAAATCAATGTGGATAGGTGGCTGGGACGTTCCCATAAACACCAAAGAGGACTATAAGATGGCAAAGGATATGGGGCTTACCCATATGTTTATAGACGGCATTTTCGCGGAGAGGGGCTCGGAGGAATATAAACAGCAGCTCAGATACTGCGAAGAGGTCGGTTTAAAAGCAATCGTCGGCATGGACACCTCGCTCGACAATACGGCGGGCGTGCAGCTCGACGAAACCGATTACAGCTCGTTCCCCGCGGTCGACATGATTAACGTCTGGGACGAACCGTATGGCAACGTCTTCGAGGACTGCGCAAAGAGAATCGACAGACTCAACGAAATTTACGACAACAATATGACGCTGTACGTCAACCAAAGCCCTTACAATCCTTTGAGCGCGACGACGCTCACCGACAACGAAACCTTCCTCAACAAGGTTTACGACGAGCTGCTTTCGAAGATGCCCGGCAGAAAAATTTTCTCCACCGACGTATATCCCCTTCTCGAATCCTACGGCTCGTACGAGCTAGATACGGGCTGGCTGAGCAAAATGGAGGCGTACGCCAACTTCACCAAAAAGTACAGAAGCGAGGGCGCGGAATTCCACATGTTCATACAGTCGTACTCCGACGGAGGTCGCCGCGACATACTGAGCAAGGACGACTTGACCTTCCAGGTCTACACCGACATGGCGTTCGGCATAAACGGCTTCACTTACTTTACTTACCGTAAATCCTTCCTCGGCGGCTTCGGCGGCGGTTGCGTCGAAAACGACGTAAGCTGCAAGCCCACCGAAGTTTATTACTGGGCGCAGGAAACAAACGAAGCAATCAATAAATTCGACCACGTTTATCTCTCGTTCGACTGGAACGGCGTAATGGGCGTCAACGGCAAAAACAACGTTGCGGACGACCCCGAGTATGAAAACGCGAGCTTTATGAATCTGGCGACTCCGCTTAAAGAACTCGACTGCGCGAAAAGCGTTTCCGCGACCGAGGACACCATAATCGGACAGTTCAAGGATAAGGACGGCAGAGACGGACTTATGGTCACGAATTTCAGCGAGCCCACGACGGGACTTCGCGACGTGGTTTCCTTCGAGTTCAAGAAAGCCAACCGCGCGATAGTCTACCGCAACGGCGAGAGAAAAATTTACGAAGTCAAGAAAAACAAGCTCGACTTGAAGCTTGCCTGCGGCGAAGGGGTGTTCGTAATCCCCGTAAACGTATAAAAAATTTTAAGGAGTAAAGATATGAGAAAGGTATTTAAAATAGGCAGTCTCATAATGGGACTTACAATGGGCGCGGCAATGGTTTTCGGGCTTGCCGCATGCAATAACACCGACGACCCCGACAACCCCTCAGGCGGCGGAAGCATCTCCGTGCATTACAGCGCGGGCGGCTTCGGCAAAGAATGGCAGAATAAAATTACCGCGGACTATAAGGCGGTTACGGGCGTTTCGGTAAAGTGGGTACCCAGCTATACCACGGGTGAAATACAGGGACTCGTTACCAACAATCAGGAAAAGAACGACGTTGTTATGCCCCTACTCAATATGTATCAGGCGCAGGACGCGCACCGCCTCGAAGATTTGTCCGACGTATACTCGGCGAAATTCACGGGCGAAGAGAAAACTGTCGGCGAAAAGCTCAATAAAAGCCTTTACGAATATATAGAGGCGGCGGACGGCAAGCGCTATCAGATGTTTGCGAACAACTCGGTTTCGGCGTTCTGCTACAATATCGGCACCCTCAACGAGGCGTTCGGCGAAGGCAATTGGGAGCTGCCCCGCACCACGAACGAGCTTGTGCAAATGGCGGAAAGCCTTAAATCCAAGGGCTATTACGCGTTCAGCACGTCGGTCGGCATCAACTATTACTGGGATTATATCGGCACGGTATGGTGGGCGCAGTACGACGGCATCGAGGCGTATCAGAAATATTTTTACGGCGAGTACAAGGACGGCAACGAGTGGAAGTTAGGCACCCAAATCAACGACACCGACGGCAGAAAGTACGCGCTCGAAGCGCTTTCGACGATTATGAGAAAGCCTAACGGCTACATGCACGCGCTTGCCGACCGTATGGGCTTCGAGGAAGCGCAGGCGGCGTTCCTCTCCAACGGCTATGCGGGCGACAAGACCAAGTGCGCGTTCATGGTAAACGGCGACTGGCTTGAAAACGAAATGTCCTCGTGGCTGATGAGCAACCCGCAGGAAATCGCAATGATGCGCGCGCCCGTCATAAGCAACCTCACCGAAAAGCTTGCTACGGTAAATACCGAGGAGAAGCTTTCCGCAGTGGTCAAGGCGGTTGACGAGGGCAAAACCTCGGTCGAGGGCGTAAGCGCGGAGGACTTCGCGGCAGTGCGCGACGCGCGCCTTATGTGCTATACGGCGACCCCCAACTATCCCATAGGCATACCCGCAAACCGTCCCGAAAACAAGAAAAAGCTTGCAAAGGATTTCCTTGTATATCTCTATTCCGACCGTGCGCAGAAGATAATCGCGGGCGAATTGCAGGGACTTACCTATCCCACCGACTACGAACCCGACAGCTCGGTTCTCTCGGATTTCGTAAAATCGCGCAAGGAAATGTTCGGCAACGACATGATACCCGTATTCCCCATTAACGCGTCGCCTATGGTTTACCGCGGCGGCTTGGGCGATTTGGACGGTCTGGGCGGCGGTCCCGACAAAATGCTTGTAAACGGCTCGACGCCGTCGAGCATGCTTGCAACTTGCAAAATCAGCCTTACCAATAACTGGGAAAATTATTTGAAGGCGTTGAACACAAGCCAGGGCAATTAAAATAAAGGGGAAATGATATGAAAATGAAAAACAGGAAAAGAGCATTTATCGCCGTTTTATCGGTATTTGCAATCAGCGCTTCGGGCGCCGCGCTTGCCGCGTGCAACACCAACAAGGCGCATATTGACGCTCCCGAAAGGCTGGAAGCCGAGCTCGGCACATACGTTATTCCCGAATACGAGGTTGTCGATAAAAACGGAATGATACTCGCGGGCTACAACGTCACCTTGAAATCGGTGACCGACGCGAACGGCGCGCCCGTCGACACGATAGTCGGCAGCGCGGTAACCATAGACGACGCGGGTGTTTACAGCTTTGTATACTCCGCGAACAGCAAAAAGGTCAAGGACGTGACGGTCAGCATCGACTTTGCCGACAGAACCGCGCCCACAATCAACTATCAGGACGATTTGCCCAAATTCCTTATTAAGGGTAACTCATACAAAATACCTTCTTACACCCTTTCGGGCGACCCCGACACTTCTAAATGCTGGGCTAAGGTATACCATATTGCACCCGACAAGACCGAAACCGAAGTAAAAGTCGAAAGTCTGCGCTTCAAGGTCACCGAAAGCGAGGGACATTACGCCGTGCGTATCCACGTTGAGGACGCGGCGGGCAACCCCAACGATTACGAGATTATCCGCGCCGTCGACGGACCCGAAACGGTCGTCGAAAACAAGGTGCTTTACCTTGACGAAAAGTTCGGCGAAAGGCAGATAAGCTGCTACCAGAACCACTACACGGGCGGCTACGTCTCCAAGGATACCGCGGGCGCGCAAGCCTACGGCGACGAGGGCGGCGCGTACAAAGTGTCGTTCGACGGCGTGACCCCCACGCAGTACAACGAGGGGCTTCTCACCATGGATGTTCCCGCGCTTATCGACCTCACCGAGTACGAGGAAATTTATCTCTACGTCTACAATTCGAGCGACAACGACATTATAATGGGCTCGCAGTGGTGGAACGACACCAAGGTTGAAAAGGGCAAGTGGACGCGCCTTTCGTGGAACACCCGCGAGTGGGGCAACAACATGTCGGGCAACAATACCAAGCCCATCAGTCCCCTCGACATTTCGGGCATGACGATAAGATTTATCTTCGACTACGGTCAGAAGGTTATCCCCAACGGCGATTTCTATCTCTCGGCAATGTACGCAACGCCGAAGGTCGAAAGCCGAATCGAGGTCGGCGAAAACGTCAATATTTCGAGCGGCAAGCACTATATCAACGACGTTCTGGCGCTGGGCGCAACCGAAATCGACGGTAAGACGGTCGACTACTTCAAGGTAGACGGCGAAATAATAACCGGCGACAGCTTCACGATTACTAAAACAAGCCATAAGATAGAGGTCGTCTACGTCGACGGCGAGCTTACGTCTGACAATATGACATGGGCTACGCCCGAGCTTAACCCCGTCGGCGACGACATAAAGACCCAATTTATGGGCAACTCCGACTACTGGGTAATGTCGCACGACGTTTACGGCGTTGAAAGCGGCTGGCACCACTTCGGCGTATACGTCGGCGGTAAAGACCAGCTTCTCGGCTTCGAGCTTGTGAACAACACGGGCAAACTGTGCGGTTACGGCGGCAACTGGAAGTGGGGCGACGGAATTCAGCTTACGTCTTTGGAGATGTGGATACTTCAATCCGCAACCGAGACAAAACCCGTCAGGGTGACCTACGTCCGCCGCGGCAACGAAATAAGAGTATTCCTCGACGAACACTTTGTCGGCGCGGTCGATTTCTCGGTGTTCAATATCGCGGGCAACAACTTCGGCTTCGGCGCGAGGGCGACGGGCGACAATCTCCCGTCCGCCGCTGGAATTAAAAACTTCTCCGCGGTCGCGGGCGAGAAAAAGACGAACCTGCACTTCGAAGGTTTCGCGGCTCAGCTCACGGTAGACGGCGTCAAGATTGACGAAAAATTCTATATGGGCGACGAGTACACGCTCACCGCGGGCGAAGCGCCCGAGGGCAAGCTGTTCGCCTACTTCAAGGTAAACGGCGAGCGTATCGAAGGCAATAAATTCAGACTTCCCTCCAAAAATACCGTAGTCGAAACGGTCTATACCGACGCGGTCAAAGTCGTGCTCGGCGAGGGCATCGAGACCGAGGACGGCATTAAGGGCGAGGTAACCGTTCCCGCGGATACCTGTATAATACTCGTCTACAAGGGCGAAGTTCCCTCGGGTAAATACTTTATCGGCTTCACGGTCGACGGCGAGAACATTATAGGCAACGAGGTCTACGTTACGGGCGCGCATGAAATCGGCGTACTTTTCGCGGACAAAATCGACACGGGCAGCGAAAAGCTGAACGACCTTTCGGGCGACGTGATTTACGCGCTCGAAGACGACGGCGAAACCGAGAAATGGAAGCCCGCTTCCGTCGAGGCTTCGGATAAAAAATACACGGGCTCGGACGGCGCGGTCGACGAGAACGACGTGCTGAAAATCGTCACGGGCGGCGACGAGAACTCGTTCGCGGTAAACAGCTCGCTTGTAGACAACCTCGACGCGTACAGAGAATTCTACTTCTATGTATACACCGAGAAAAGCGGTCTGATGGCGGGCGGCTGGTGGTGCAACGACACCAACCTCGTCGCGGGCGAATGGACGAAGGTCACCTTCGCAAGAACCGACAATAATAAACCCGGCACGATAATAGGCAACGGCGAGGCTAAGGTCTGGGAAGAGGGCATAAGCAAATTCGCATACAGAATATTCAAGGCGCCCGCGGGCACCGAGGTATATGTAACGGCGCTTTACGGCGTGCCCTATGCGGACGTCGAAGTCACGACCAAGGACGGCGTGACGGTGTCCGACCCCGCCAACGGAAAGACCTATAAAGAGGGCGAAACGGTAACCCTCTACGCCGAGCAGGAGCACGAAAACAAAGTGTTCGCTTACTTCACCGCCAACGGCGAGCCCGTCGAGGGCAACACCTACACGCTTACGGGTGCGGTCGAATTCGGCGCGGTTTACGAGGAATTCTCGACAATCACCCTTGCGGAGGGCATTGAAACCGCCGACGGCAAGACGGGAACTTTCAAGGTTGCGCGCGATTTGCCGGTATACCTCAAACTGACCGACAAAACAAAATACTTCCTCGCGTTCAGCGTGGACGGAGAGGAAATCGCGGGCAACTCGTTCACCCCGACCGAGGGCAAGACCTATTCGGTTACGGTGACGGTTGAAAACCGCACGGCTAACGACAACGCTCAGACCAACAGCGCTACAAAGGCCGAAACGGTCGGCGACGTAACGGCGAAGCTCGGTTACACCCACAACATAAGCTATAACGGCGAGGACGGCGCGGTTACCGAGGACGGCGCGCTAAGAATAGCGGAAATAAGCAGCAACGAATTTGCCGTAAGTGCGTCGGTAAAAGTCGGCGATAAGGACCTTACCAACTTCAAAGAAGTTTACTTCTACATATACACCGAAGCCGACGGCGTCAAGGCGGGGACATGGTGGTGCAACGACACGGCCGCAGTCAAGGGACAGTGGACTAAGGTCACCGTATACGCCGACCCGAACAAAAACGACAACGGACACTACAACGCAGACGGCGTAAGCGGCAAGCTGTTCGCGGCGGGAAGCTTCGGCACGAACTTCGTATACCGCATTATGGGCGGCGAGGGCAAGACGGTTTACGTCACCTCCCTCTACGGCGTGCCCTACCGCGACGCAACGGTCAAGACCGACGAAAACGTTACGGTTTCCGCACCCGCGAACGGTACGCAGTACAAAGAGGGCGAAACCGTAACTCTCACGGCTAAGGAAGCGCCCGAGGGGCAGGCGTTTGCTTACTTCACTGCCAACGGCAAGGAAATCGAGGGTGCAACTTACACGCTCACGCATGAAGAAGTCACGTTCGGCGCGGTATACAGCGAAATTTCCACAATCACCCTCGGCACGGGCGTAACCGCAGAGGACGCCGAGAACGGCATGCTCGTTGTAGGCAGAGGCGCGACTGTTCATCTCGTATTCGACGGCGAAGTGCCCGCGGGCAAATATTTCTCGGGCTTCGAGGTTGACGGCGCGGCAATCGAGGGCGACAGCTTCAAGGCCGTAAACGCCAATCACTCGGTAGTAGCCGTATTCGCGGAAAAGGAAGATACGGGCAACGTCAAACTCAACGAAATCAGCACGGTTGCAACCGACGGACTTTCCTATCACCCGACCCAGACTGCATGGAAGCCCGATAAGATTGAATTCGTTTCAAACGTCAAATTCACGGGCAACGACGCGGCGGTCGACGAAAGCGGTTCGCTCAAAGTAGTTTTAAGCGGCGGCGAGCAGGCGTTCGCGCTCAATAAAACCCTCGCAGCTTCCCTCGACGCATACAAAGAAATTTGCTTCTACGCATACACCGAAGACGCGGGCGTCAAAGCAGGCGGCTGGTGGTGCGGCGACAAAACCCTCGTCGCGGGCGAATGGACGAAGGTTACGTTCACAAGAACAGACGCGCCTCAGAACATTTCCGAGAAATCCGTCTGGGCGGAGAACAGCATCGATAAATTCGTTTACAGAATTAACGGCGCAAAGACGGGCTCGGTCGTATACTTCACCGCGGTCTACGGCGTAATGTACGACGAGGTTTCGGTAACCGTCGAAGAAAGCTTGACCGGGTACATAACGGTCGAGGGCACGTTCAGAGAGGGACAGACGATAACTCTCTCCCACGAAGGCGCGCCCGAGGGTCAGGCGTTCGCGTATTTCACCGTCAACGGCGAAAAGATTGAGGGCAACACCTACAAGCTCGGCACGGAAGCGGTGGTAATCGGCGCGGAATTCACCGATATTTCCACGGTAACATTCACGGGCGGCGCAACCGCCGGGGACGCCGAAAACGGCAAGCTTATAACGGGCAGAGGCGCAACGGTCGTTCTTTCGGTCGGCGAAGCGCCCGAAGGCAAGATATTCAACTACTTCAAGGTCGACGGCGAGAGAATTCCTCACGACCGTTTCACGACCTCGGGCGCAACCCACGCGGTCGAAGCGGTTTACGCGGACAGCGCAGACGAGCTTGTCTGGATAGCCGACACCGAAGCCGCTGAAAATGGCATGGTAACCCCGCTCAACTTCAAGCTTAGCGGCGAAGAGTTCACATTCGAAGGACTTTCGGTCGGCGATGCGACCCACTGGGCGTTCGAAACCGAAGTATACGGCTTCGGCAAGTTAGGCGAAGAGTGGTACTCGATTGAATTCTTCACGGGCACGGGCGCAAGTTTAAGCCTTCGCGTGCACTCCGTCGGCAACGTCCAAATTTTAAAGAGCGATTCGGCGAATCCGGACGGAACTAAGGTCAAAGACCTCGACAAGTTCGTAGTCGACGCGTGCAAGGCGGCGACGGAAGCTGCTCCCGTAACATTCAGGGCGATGCGCGACGGAAATACTTACTATCTGCTTATGAACGGAAGTCTTTTGTACAAAATGGACTACACGTTTGTATCCGACGACAATAAGTTCGGCGTCGGCGCAATGAGTTGCGGATGGCTTAAAGGCGCCCCGACCTTTAAAAAATACTCTTTCAGAATAGGCGCGGCGGACGTTGACGCGTTGACCGACGTTGAAATCACGGCAGAGGACGTAACCCTCGACAGGACCGAATACAAACTCGGCGATACGGTCGCCTTGACGGCGGCAGCGGCTCCCGAAGGGCAGAAGTTCTCCCATTTCGAGCTCGACAACAAGAAAATCGACGGCGACAGCTTTGTCGCGGAGAGAGTTTCGCACAGCGTTAAAGCGGTTTACTCGGATATTTCGACGTTGACTTTAACAAACGGCGTAACGACCGTCGACGGTCAGACCGAGTACGCGCGCGGCGCGACGGTAACCCTTGCGGTCACCGCGCCCGACGGCAAAATTATCGACTACTTCACGGTAGACGGAAACAGAATAGTAGGCAACAAATTCAAGGTTGAAGAAGCGGTTGTGACGGTCGGCGCGGTGTTCGTCGACAACGCAAGCCAAATGACCTGGACGGACGGCAGCGGCTATACCGACTATGAAACCCTCATGGGCGAGGACGCGGCCGAGTGGAAGGAAAGGAACTTCGACGGCGAAGTTTACGGTTCGTCCGAATACTGGGCGGTCAGCGTCAACGTAAAACACACTACCGAGTGGAACTCTTTCGAATTTATTCTCGGAAGCAAGGAATCCCTCCGCGTGCGTTTCCACAGCGGTTATTTGGGCGTCGTACTTATCAGAAACGGTGTCGAGGCATACCCCGGCGACGAGTTCTATCCCGCATGGCCTTCCGTCAGCAAACAACTTGTTGCAAAGCTTACAAGCGAAAACGGCGCGAAGATAACCTGCGTAAGAACGGACGACAAGCTCAGCTTATACGCGGACGACTTGCTGTTCTTCGAAACGGACTGCGCGTTCGACCACACGGGCGACTGGTTCGGCGTGGGTTACGTCAATGCTGAAAGCGCAACGAAACCTGCCATGACCGACACCGAATTTCTTACTCTCCGCGAGAAGGTAGAGGTGTTGTCCGAAAGCTTAAAGGCGGTCGAGGGCGCGCGTCAAAGCGAAGCGCAGATTAACAGCATTAAGGGCGCAACCGTGCTGGACGGCTCGGCAAGCGAATATATCACCGAAGGCATACCTTCGGGTCTGGTTGACGTGAACGTGAAAGAAAAGGGAGTGCTTAAAGTCACTGCGAATAGCGACGACGTAGGCATAACCCCGGGCTGGACTTACGACAACAGCGTAAATAATTATTCCGAAATTTATTTCTGGGTTTACATGGCGTCGGATACTCCGCTCGCAGGCAACGTTGCGGGTATCTGGTGGAAGGGCGACACCGTGCTCGAAGCGAACAAGTGGGTCAAAATTTCCTTGACGGATTTCGGAACGGCAAAAGACGGTTTAAGCAACCTTACTTTGAGAGTTTGCGAAGCAACTTATCTGGAAGGGCATCAGCCTATTAAAGACAAGACCTTCTACATCACTTCTGTTTACGGCGTACCCAAGTCGGTTGACCCGCTCGTAAACAACAAAGCGACAAACTACTCGGTTGTAAGCGGCAACGACGAGCTCACCTCAATACTCAATAACCATTTTTTTCCGGATGCGGAGTAAGATTTGATGAGGCTTCCTCCGCGGAAATCTGGAATAAAAATAATAAACGTATAATAATCGGCAACGAAGCCCTGTTTAGGCAAGCAGGGCTGACGATGCCCGAAAACCTCGGATACAGTGGATATTATCTTGTCACAAAAGGCAACAGCATATTCATTATGGGGGAAACCGAGTTCGGGCTTCGCAACGGCGTTTACGCTTTCCTCTACTATATGATAGGTATGGAAACGTTCAGCGCGGATACGGTCGTATATGATTGCGGAAACGTGGTTGATTTCCCTATCGCTATGGAAATCGTCGGCAAAGCGGATATCGACATGATACTGCCCAGCAATTATCTTGACCGCGACACGGCGCACGCTATGGGCATGCTCGCCAAGGACGACGTGTTCGCCCTGACCGAGGATAAAGAATACACAGACCCTTACCAACACATGATGTTCGGCAACTACTGGCATAACTCCTTTAACTATCTGCCCTATACTACCTACATGTCCGACCACCCCTCGTGGTTTTCGACTTCGTCGGTTGACGGCAAACCCTTCCAGATTTGCTATACCGCGCGCGGCAACGACGCGGAGTATAGACTGATGATAGAAACCGCTTACGCGAAAATGAAGGAATTCCTCGGGAAAAGCCCGAACGCGACTACGATAACCTTCACTATCGAGGACAACGAAGAAATTTGCCATTGCGAGAAATGTCGGGAACTTTCGGATAAGTACGGCAGCAACTCGGCGGCGGTGATTATGTTCATAAACGCGCTCGCCGACAAGTTAAAGGTCGACTACCCGAAGGTAAGATTGTTGTTCTTCGCTTACAACCGAACGGAACAAGCGCCGAACACGGTCGACGAAAACACGCGGTGCCGTGACAACGTCGCGGTGTACTACGCGCCCATTAAGGCGAACTACAACGTTTCCTTCTCCGACCCCAAAAACGCGGAGACGGCAAGGCAAATTCAGCTTTGGTCGCAATTCTCGGATAACCTCTATCTGTGGCTTTACAACACCAACTTCGACCACTATCTGCTCCCGCACAACTCGTTCGAGGCTATGGCGGAAATAAACCGCTTCTGCGTGCAGTACAACGTCAAATTCATTTACTGGGAAGGTCAGTGGGAACAGATGGCGACGACGGCGTTCTCGACCTTGAAGGAGTATATGAACGCGAAGCTCGGCTGGAACGCGAATTACACCGTCGACGAGCTGTACGACAAATTCTTTCCCGCGTATTTCGGCGCGGCGGGCGGCACGATGCGCACGTTCTTCGACGAGCTTATCGCGCATATGAAGGCGCACCCGCTTACGGGCACCATTAACGAGCCTATCGGCACCGCGGATATCTGGGACAGAGAAACCCTCAACAGATGGATGGGCTATATCAACAAGGCGTATTCCGAGGTCGACGCGAATTCGATTTACTTTAAGCACATAAAGCTTGAAAGCATATTCGTGCGCCACGCGCTTATCGCGCTGCACAACGTCACGGACGACAGCTTCAAGTCGGACTGCAAGGAGCTGAATATCGAGCGTTACAGCGAGTGCTCGCACGACAAATACGGATATACCTGCGGTTCGCTCGTGGGCGTGCCCAACGGTATATACTGGTAACTGAATTACTCATAATTCATTTTTTCTCCTCTAATTTATCCCAAGGGGTAAAAACGGTTGCCCCCGAAGCCGCAAGGCTTCGGGGGTGATTATTCAAATGGATATTGACTTACCCGATTTTTAAAACTATAATTAAAATATGGAAACTTTTATGAAACTTGATTACAAGGCTTATTGCGACAAAGTAAAGGGGTGTTACCTCGGCAAAAATATCGGCGGCACGCTCGGCGCGCCGTTCGAGTGCTTCCGCGGCGTGTACGACGTCGACTTTTTTATGCAGGACGTATCCTCGCCCGTACCCAACGACGACGTGGACTTACAGCTTGTCTGGCTTTCCGCCGTCGAACACGAGGGCAAGAATATCGACAGCCATATTCTCGCGCAGTATTGGGAGAACTACGTTTCGGCGGTGATATCCGAATACGGCACGGGCAAAAACAACTATTCGATGGGCATTATGCCGCCGCTGTCGGGGTATCTCAGAAACGAAAACCGCGAAAGCAACGGCGCATGGATACGCACCGAAATATGGGCGTGCCTCTGCGCGGGCAACCCCGCGCTCGCGGCGAATTACGCGTATTACGACGCGTGCGTCGACCACAGCGGCGAGGGCATATACGCGGCGGTTTTCACCGCTACCGTGCAGGCGGCGGCGTTTTTCGAGGGCGACGTTTATAAACTCGTTGAAATCGGGCTTTCCTATCTGCCCGAAAAATGCGGGGTCAGAAACGCGGTGGAAGTTGTTTTAAACTCCTTCAAACGCGGCGACGACTGGAAAACCGCGCGCAAGAAGCTTTTAATAGCCGAGCCGTCGAGCTTCGGTGAAATAGGCGGGGAGTGGAAGGGTATTCCGTCCGTTCCCGCAAGTAAAAAATGCACTGTGCAAACAAAGGATAACGATATCCCGAAAGCGGCGCACGGCTACGACGCGCCCGCGAGCATAGGCATAATTTTAATCGGCTGGCTGTACGGCAAGGGCGATTTCGGAAAATCGGTGTGCATTGCTACGAACTGCGGCGAGGACACCGACTGCACGGCGGGCACGCTGGGCGCGATACTCGGCATTATCGGCGGCGCGGAGAAAATCCCCGAAAAGTGGAAAAAGGGCTGTTCGGAGAAAATCGCAATATGCACGCTCCGTCCCGACCTTCTTTTAAACGTGCCAGAAACGGTCGCCGCGCTGTGCGAAAGGGTGGTAAAGCAATTCCCCGTCGTTTCGTCCGAGCGGTGTACGTTCACGGAAAACGGTTTCGAAATAACAAGCGCGCCCCTTGTCTACGACGAAAACGCGTTCTATCCCTATCAGCAGGAAAATTTTAAAGAATTGCTTAAAGAAAGTCCGTCAACCGCGCGCTTCCATTTCCCTTCGCTTACGGTAAAGGTAAATTACGGCGAGGGGCTTTGCAAAATAGAAGAGGGCGTTGAAAAACGCATAAAGGTTACGCTTTGCAACAAACTTTATTTGGCGCAGTATCTCACTGTACGCGTAAACGGCGTTCCAATAGAGTGGGGCGTCGTAAACGGAACGGAGCGCGCCGTCGGGCTGGAACACTGGCACGGCAGCAAGGTCAATCACACTAATTCGTTCGATTTGATTTTGACGCCGGCTACTCTCAAAAATTATAAATACGAACTTACGCTTGAAATTTCGGTAAACGGCAGGGGCGAAAAATATTTCGTGCCGATAACGCTTATCAACGGCGCTTGTTAAAGGATTTTTATGTGCGTTGAAAAAATCGACAAAATTTTATTTTCCGATAATTACGGAAAGATTGTAAAAAGCGACTACGCAATTGTTTGCGGCACCGCGCCCGAATACGTGTATATACGCGCAAAAATCGCCGCTTCGTTCTATAAAAAGGGCGGCGCGCAAAAGATTATAGTCAGCGGCGCGGCGGTGTCTGATAAAAGCGTAACCGAATGTTCGGTACTGCGCGACGAACTTATAAAGCTCGGCGTGCCTTCGGAGGCTATAATCGACGAACCCCGCGCGTACGACACCATACAGAATATGACCTGTTCGTTGACCGAAATATGCAAGCGCACGGATATAATGCAGGTGGAAAGCATTACGGTTATAACCGAACCTTTCCATATAAAAAGAGCCTTGTGCCTTGCAAAAATTCTGTTGCCTCAGTTTATAAAAGTTTACGGCTACACCGAGGGCGTTGCCGAACAGCGCGGGCAGTGGAAAACGGATGAACGGCTAAATAATTGCGTTAAAAACGAAATTATCATTTTAAAACAGTTGGCCGAAAAAGGTCGAATTGAGGATTTGGGATTATGGAAATAAAAATACTCGGCTCGGGCGGGGGAGAGGGCTATCCCGCTCTGTTCTGCGGTTGCGAACACTGCAACGCGGCAAGAAAGGCTGGCGGCAAAAGCCTGCGCTCGCTTTCGCAAACCCTCATTGACGGTAAGCTTTTAATTGATTTGCCGCCCGATACGCATATGCACTTTATGCAAAACGGCATTAATTTCGGCGAAATCGAAAACGTTTTGATAACCCACGTTCACGACGACCATTACTGCCCCAATCTTTTGAGTACAAGAGGTACGGACTTCGCGCCCGTGCTTAGGTGCGAAAAACTGCACGTGTACGGCAATGCTGACGTGGAAAGGCTGTTTGACGGCTATTACAAACTTTTTCCCATAAGAGAGGAAATTCGCAAAAATATCGTATTTCATACGTTACAGCCGTTTGAAAGCGTAAGTATCTGTGGATATAAGGTAACGCCTTTAAAGGCGAACCACGCGCCCGAACAGGTCGCGCTGAACTACATAATAGACGACGGCAAGTCCGCGCTTTTGTACCTTCTGGACAGCGGATATCCGACGGACGAAACGCTGGCGTTCATCAAGGGCTATCCGCGCAAATTCGGCGGGGTGATTTTGGACGGCACCATGGGCGAAAATTATTACGTTCGCCATATGAATTTCGAGCAGGACAAAAAGCTGAAAACGGAGCTGATTGCCTCGGGCGCGGCGGACGGGAATACGCGGTTTACCGTCGCGCATATCACGCACAACCACGCGGGGCTGCACGGCGAAATCGAAGAATATTTCAAGGACGCCGAAATAGCCGTCTCATACGACGGAATGGAGATAGAAATTGAAAATTGAAGAGTATGTGCTTTCGCACTTTAAAAATATTTTGAAGCCGCCCGTGAAAAATCTGAAGCACCCGTTCATTGTACCGGGCACAGGCTATCTGACCGAGCTGTGGGGCTGGGATACATATTGGGAGGCGCTGGCTATTAAGCGCTCGTTCGAGCTGTTCGGCGAGGAAGCGATGACCCGCGCGGGAGTGTCCAAAAAGACCGCCGAAGCCCACATATGCGGCAGCGTATTGAATTTTCTGGACGCGCAGCAGGCGGACGGGTATATCCCCATTATGGTGTCGGCGGGCGGACTGTTCGAGGGTTTTTTCGAGGGCGAGCATAAAAAGGGCACGCCGCTCAACCAGCATTTGCCCTTTCTGTGTCAGATGACATTGCTCGCCGACGAGTTCTCGGGGGGCTTTGATTACGATAAGGAAAAGCTTGTAAAATACATGCGCTACTACGAGGAAAAGCAGTACGACAAAAAGTCGGGGCTGTTCTTCTGGCAGGACGATATCATGGTGGGTATCGACAACAACCCGACAGTTTTCTACCGTCCGCACAGAAGCTCGGCTGACATATTTTTAAACAGCTTCATATACCTCGAATACGTCGCACTTTCCAAACTTTCGAACGACGCGGACGCGGCGGAAAAAGCCGAGAAACTGAAAGCGGCGATAAACGCCGAAATGTGGGATACCCGCGACGGAATTTATTACTCGCAGGACGTAAATTTATTTAAGACGCAGTGCGTAGTAAAGGGGGTTGCGCTACACTCGGGGCTCGACCCGCACTGGAATACAATGCCGCTGAAAATACGTTTCTGGGGCTGTTTTTTGCCCATGTATGCGGGGATATGCTCGGACGAACAAGCGGAGAGAATGTGTAAACACCTGATTGACGACGACGAGCTTTTCGCCGAGTACGGCATAAGGACGCTCGCCAAAAACGAAAAAATGTACAGCCTTGTAAAGAGTGCGGGCAACCCCTCGAACTGGCTCGGCGCGGTTTGGGTAATCGCGAACTACTGCGTGTACAAGGGGCTTGCGCGCTACGGCAAGGTCGAGCTCGCCGCAAAGCTGAAAGAAGCGACTTTCAAGCTGTTGAATAAAAATTTGGAGGAACGCGGCGACTTTTTCGAAAGCTACCACCCCGACAGCGGCGAGCCGTTTATGCACGCGGGCTTTTTAAGCCACAATCTGCCCGTTATCGATATGCTATGAAAATTTCAAACGATTTGATTAAAAACGACGTGCCCGCCGAGGGACAGATTAGCGACTGCGTTTCGTTTAATATGACCGAAAACGCGGAGCTTAAAATAGCCTTTTTAGGCAATTCCATAACCCGCCACGGCGTCGCGGAGGAGCTCGGCTGGTTCGGCGACTGGGGTATGGCGGCGTCGTGCAGGGAAAACGACTATGTGCACAAGCTTATAAGCCGCATAAAAAAGCGTGTTTCGTACTGCGTGGCGAATTTGAGCGGGTGGGAACGCTCGCGCGATATGTCGCTGTTGGAGCGCGACTATGCGGCGGTGAAATCCTTCGGCGCGGATATCGTCGTGGTGAGGCTGGGCGAAAATGCGCGGCTCGCCGAAAGCTTAGAAGAATTCAAGCCGTGCTATAAAGAGATGGTCGCGTACTTTGCGGGCAACGCAAAGGTTGTGCTGACCGACCTTTTCTGGGAATACGAGCCGTTCGACGGTTTCGTTAAAAACTTCGCCGAGGAAGAGGGGTTTGCGTTCGTCACCCTTCACGATTTGGGCGGCAATCCCGAAATGAAGGCGGTCGGCAAGTTCGCGCACGCGGGCGTGGCGGCACACCCGAGCGACAGAGGTATGGCGGAAATCGCCGAAAGGATTTACAAAAAGCTATGAAATATTATTTGGCAATAGACATCGGGGCGAGTTCGGGACGGCATATTCTGGGGCGAATAGAGAACGGGCGGTTAGAAACCGAAGAGATATACCGCTTCAACAACGGGGCGGAAACGCGCGGCGGACGTCTGGTCTGGGATATGTCGCGGCTGTTTCGGGAGGTGAAGAACGGACTGAAAAAAGCGAAAGAAGCAGGCAAGACTCCCGCATACGTCGGGATAGACACCTGGGCGGTGGACTACGCGCTGCTGGATAAAGAGGATAAACTCATAGGCGAGGTGTACGCTTACAGAGACAGCCGCACGGACCGCGCGGTGCGCAAGGTGCACCGCATAGCGCCGTTCGAGGAGCTGTACGGCAGAACGGGCATACAGTACCAGAAGTTCAATACCATTTATCAATTGTTCGCGGACAAGGAAAGCGGTAAATTAACCGACGCGGAAAGCATGCTTATGCTGCCCGATTATCTCAACTATTTACTTACGGGCGAGAAGAGGCAGGAATATACCAACGCCACGAGCACGGGATTAGTTAACGCACAGACGCACGATTGGGATTGGGAGATAATCGAACGGCTGGGGCTGCCGAAAAAGCTGTTCGGCAAGATAACGCCGTCGGGCACGGAAGTGGGAGAGTTTTCCGAAGAAATACAAAACGAGCTCGGTTACAGCGCAACGGTAATGCTGCCCGCAACGCACGACACAGCGAGCGCGGTGCTCGCGGCGCCGCTGGATAGCGACAGCGCGTACATATCCTCGGGCACATGGTCGTTGCTCGGCGCGGAACAGACCGAAGTGAGAACGGACGCGGGCAGTCTTAAAGCAAACTACTCTAACGAGGGGAGCATAGACGGCAAGTTCAGATACCAGAAGAACATAATGGGTCTATGGATAATTCAAAGCGTCAAGCGCGAGCTGGGCGGAAGCGTGACGTTCGCGACGTTGTCGAACATGGCGAAGTGCAAGGACAGCGAGATATATATCGACGTGAACGACAAACGCTTTCTCTCGCCGAAGAACATGACGGCGGAGATAAGGAAGGCGATAATGGCAAACCTCGGCACGGCGAGCATAATGCGCGTAATTTACGACAGTCTGGCGAAGTCGTACGCGGACGCGCTGGCGGAGCTCGAACGCAACACGGGCAGAACGTACTCGACGTTGAACATAATCGGCGGGGGCAGTCGGGACGGGTTACTGAACGAGCTGACGGCAAAGGCGACGGGCAAGCGGGTTGTAACGGGCCCCGTGGAGGCAACGGCGATAGGCAACATAATAATGCAGATGATAGGCTCGGGCGAGATAAAAGATTTGCCCGAAGCCCGCAAAATAATAAAAAAATCTTTTGAAATTAAAATAATTTAACGGCGCAAGCAAAACCGCGCTTTTGCGCCGGCGCACTCGATTTGCGGCTTGCCGCCTCAGCGGTGGGAATTGTCGCTTTTATATAATTGTGTGCCCTTAAAAATAGCGACAAGGGAGGCAGAGCCTCCCGAATCACGAAAAATCGCAGGCGCAGAATAGCCGAGATTTTTGTGAATTCAATATAAGAGGTGAAATAAATGTACGAGTATGCAAGGCGCGAATACGCTGGTAAGGGAATAGATACCGAAGCGGCGATAGCGCAGTTAAAGGAAATACCTATATCGGTGCACTGTTGGCAAGGCGACGACGTTGTGGGGCTGGACGGCGGCGGAGAATTAAGCGGCGGCATACAGA
>CAJTOY010000013.1:0-23152 GCA_910578195.1 uncultured Christensenella sp.
CCGCGGCAAGTCAGCCGCGGCGGCGCTTTTTTTTAATCATATTTTAAAACGCGCGTAAATATTATATTCAAGAGGACGGAAAAAGGTTTTCGGCAATGAAAGGGAAAATCCGTTAAAAACAGACTTTTTTCGCGATACTTAAAATGTTAAAATCGGAGAGTAGAACTTGATAAGCGTATTTAAACTCAAAAATATCATTTTCGCCGCGCTCGCGCTCGTGCTTGTGACAATTTTGTCGGTTTCTGTCTATTTTACGGGCGCCTATGCCGTCTATTACGGCAACACGCCCCGCTTAGTGCCCATTTACAGCGTCGAGAGAGAGGATAAGGTTGTTTCCATTTCCTTTGACTGCGCGTGGGGTACCGAGTACACCGACGATATTTTAAAGGCGTTGAAGGTTTCCGACGTTCGCGCCACCTGGTTCATGGTCGAATTCTGGACGGAGAAATACGAGGATTTCGTCAAGAAAATTTCCGAAGCGGGGCACGAGATAGGCACGCACAGCTCCACGCACAGCTATATGTCCAAACAGAACGCGGAAGAGATAAAGTTAGAACTGTCCTCGTCCGCAGAGGCAATCGAAAAAATCACCGAAAAGAAGGTCGAGCTGTTCCGCCCGCCCTACGGCGACTACGACGATGAACTTATAAAAACCGCCTCCGAGCTGGGTTATTATACGATTCAGTGGGACGTCGACAGTCTCGACTGGAAAGATTTGTCGGCTGCGGATATCGCGATGCGCGTAATAAACGGCGTTAAAAACGGCTCGATAATACTCATGCACAATAACGGTCTGCACACTGCCGAAGCCGTTCCCATTATTTTGGAAACGCTTAAAAACAGAGGTTATAGCTTCGTGCCTATCGGCGAGCTGATTTATAAGGAAAACTATACGATAGACGGCGCGGGCAGACAGATACGCTCGAAATAATTCGGAAGAACTTTTATAAGGAGATATATATGAATTACAACACAGAAAAAAACAACAAGGTGTACGTTTACGGCGAAATCGTTTCGGAAGCGGTGTTTTCGCACGAGGTATACGGCGAAGGTTTTTATGAATTTTTCGTAAAGGTTATGCGCCTTTCGGGTCAGGCGGATATATTGCCCGTGACCGTGTCAGAGCGCATTATGACCGAAGATATGAAGGTTGGCGGGCACATTTGCGCGCTCGGACAGTTCCGCTCGTACAATAAGTTAGAGGGCGGTAAATCCCGCTTGATGCTAACCGTTTTCATACGCGAGCTTTTGGAGGAGCCGCCCGCAAAGAACCCCAACTCAATCGTGCTTTCGGGCTATATCTGTAAGCCGCCCGTGTATCGCACGACCCCTTTTAACCGCGAAATTGCCGACCTTTTGATTGCGGTCAACCGCAGCTATAACAAGTCGGACTACATCCCCGCGATTGCGTGGGGCAGAAACGCGCGTTTCGTGCGCAATCTGCAAGTCGGCGACAGAGTGGCTTTATCCGGCAGAATTCAAAGCCGCGAGTACCAGAAAAAACAGCCCGACGAAACGTTCACGTCAATGACCGCGTACGAGGTTTCAATCTCTAAGCTCGCCGCGTTCGACGACGAATCCGAATTCGACATAGAGGAGGAGTTCGATTTGTATTCAGCTCCCCGCACGTTCGAAAACGAGCAATAAAATGTGACAGCTTCCCCCTTACGCGCCCGCTTATGCGGGCGCGCTTTTTATAACGACAATAAGTAATCGCTTGAAATATCGAAAATTTTGCAAAGCGCGATAATTTCAATATCGGTAACAAACCGCTGCCCGCTTTCAATGCGCTGGACTGCGTTTTTGTCAACGTCGATACCCTCTAATTGTAATCTCTCGGCTAACATTCTTTGCGACATCTTCGGAATGCTGTTTTTCCTCAGTTCGCAAATTTTCTGACCGCAAATATTGTTTCTTCCGTTTTTCGCCTTATTTTTAAACATACTTACCTTTTTGACATTCAGTGATTGACAAATATATTTTATTATGTTACAATCCCATTATCGACATTCACTAAATGTCAATAATACAAATGCGAGTATTTCGCTGGCTAAGGAAAAACAATGGAAGTTAATTTGAAAGATATTATTATAAGTAGAGCTTTTAGAATTTATGCTTACAAATTTAATCCGCAAAGTGACGAAAAATATTTGGAGCGTAAAGAACTGTATGCCAAGCAGTATGCGGAAGCTCAAAAAAATTATACTTTGACAAAAGCTGAAATATATAAAATAAAAATGAAAAAAATTAAAATGAGGGATAGATACAATATCAGTAAAACCGAATATGATCTATGTGTAAAGGATTTAAAAAATTTGAGGGAAAAATATTATAATGAAGTTGACGCCGCTTTTTGGAATATTATAAATGAAATGGTAGGTTGCAAATAAGCGTGCCCGTTGTTGCTAACCTATTCCCCCTCTCACTTTCATGTTATGGAGCATTCCAAGCATACCTTTCCTTATACCTAATGGGGAGGGGTAGGGTGGAGGCGAATAAAAAGCGCGCCGACGAAAAAATTTCGTCGGCGCGTAAAATTTTGTTGAAAAATTTTAAAACTTATGATAAACTTAAAACGCTAAACATATACAACTGAATAAAAAATTAAAAATGGTTAACACTGTGAGGAGGCGATTACGTCTTCTCTACAATCAAATACGAATTACCTTACAGTGTTTGTCATTTTTTTGTATATGTTTAGCGACTTTGAGGAGCGTTTTTGCAGGCGCCCTTACGGGCGCTTTTATTTTTTACAAAATGGATAAAATTGACGATACTTTAAAAAAAGTCATATTAATAAAGCTTTTCAAAATTTATAATTATGAACGCGAGCCACAGAGCGACGAACAATTTTTAAAGCGGAAAAAAGAATTGGACAGGCGTTATAAAGAGGTCAAACAAAAATATCTTGCGACCTCGGACGAAAAATATAAAAAAGAATTAATAAAAATAAAAAGAAAAATCAGGTGCAATGTCAGCAAAAGCGAATATGAAATATGTAAGAAAGACTTAAATGCGTTAAAGGAAAAGTATAACTTTTCAAATGACGAAATTTGGGATTTCGGTTATATTTGCGGCTATATCGATATTTTGCGGATTGACCGCATTAAATAAAAATCGTGTGCATTAAAAAATGCACACGGTTTTTAATCTTTAAACAAATTTTTAATCATTGTGTTGACGTAGAGGATAGGCACGACTGAAATTTTTTCGGCGTATTTTAAGACCGATTTCATATTCTTCGCGGGGACGAGCACTTTTTTAAAACCCATTTTCACGCACTCGGCAACGCGCTTTTCGCAGTAAGAAACGGCGCGAACTTCGCCCGTAAGTCCCACTTCGCCGAATACTGCGGTATACTTGTCTATGGGTTTGCCGTAATAGGCGGAGGCGAGGGCGGCGCACACCGCCAGATCGCAAGACGGCTCGCCCAGCTTTATCCCGCCCATCGCGTTGACGTAAATATCCGAGGACGAGAGGGAAAGCCCGCACCTCTTTTCGAGCACGGCGATAAGCAGAACAAGTTTATTATAGTCCACGCCGAGCGGCATGCGCCGCGGCACTCCGAACGAGGTTTTAGCGATAAGCGTCTGAATTTCCACGTTCATGCACCTCGCGCCCGTCTGCGCGGGGGTGACCACCGAGCCCGGCTCCTCGCCGCGGCTTTCGGATAGGAACACGCCCGAATAGTCGGTCACGGGGATAATTCCCTCGCCCGTCATTTCGAACACGCCCACCTCCTGAACGTTTCCGAATCTGTTTTTTACCGCGCGGAGTATGCGGAAATTTTCCTGATTTTCGCCCTCGAAATACAGCACGGTATCCATAATATGTTCAAGCACCTTAGGACCCGCCAGCGCGCCCTCTTTGGTGACGTGCCCGACGATAAAAAAGGTAATTCCTCGGCTTTTCGCAATGCGCATAATCTTAGAGGCGCACTCTCTGACTTGCCCGACCGAGCCCGCGGACGAAGAAAGGTCGTCTGTATAGACGGCTTGAATACTGTCGATTATGCAGAACTCAACGCCGTCGAGCTCGCTTTCCAGCCCGTCAATGCAGGTTTCGTTAATAATAAGCATATCGCCCGAGCTGAGGTTAAGCCTTTCCGCGCGCAGTTTGACTTGCGAACAGCTTTCCTCGGCGGAAAAATAAAGCACCTTTTTATTTGCCGAAAGGTGGGAGGCAATCTGCGTTAAAAGGGTGGACTTGCCGATGCCGGGGTCGCCGCCTATCAGCACGAGCGAGCCCGTGACAATTCCGCCGCCGAGCACGTTGTCGAATTCCGAAATGCCCGACGGCGTGCGGTTGTAATTTTCGTAAGTAATCTGCGAAAGAGGTTTTGCCCGTCCGCCATAAACGGCTTTATGCGCGCCCTTTTGCGGTTCGGCGGGTTTTACGATTTCCTCTACCATGGTGTTGAACGTGCCGCAAGAGGGGCAGCGCCCCAGCCACCTCGGGCTGGAAGCTCCGCACTCGCTGCACACGAATTCGGTCGCGGTCTTGGTTGTTTTAGCCATCGTTTTTCTCCTTTCGGGCGAGCGTTGCGGTCGAGTAGGCGGTAATGCCCAGCCCCGCGCCGACAAAGCCCAGCCCTTCGCAAGTGCCCGCGGCAATTGCGATTTTCTCTTCGGAAAGGCGCAACACCGCGCTCAGATTTTTTTTCATAGCGTCGATATGCTTTGCAAGCCTCGGTTTTTCGGCTTGTACGCTTACCGAAATATTGACGGGCGCAAGCCCGCGTTCGTTCAAAAGCTCGATAACCCGCCCCAGCATTTCGCGGCTGTCGGCGTTTTTATATTTTTCGTCTGTGTCGGGGAAGTAGTGCCCGATATCTTTCAGTCCCGCGGCGGACAAAAGCGCGTCCATGACCGCGTGAATTATAACGTCGCCGTCGCTGTGCGCGATAAGCCCGCCGTCGCAAGGAATTTTAACCCCCGCGAGCGTGACGAAGCTTCCCGCGCCGAAAGCGTGCACGTCAACGCCGAGCCCGACCAAGCCGTGCCCGACGGGGGGAAGTCCGCGCATAAAGTCCTCTTTATAGGTCAGCTTTTTATTTCCGGTTTCGCCGTTGATAAAAATCGGCTGTTCTATGTATTCGGCGTATACCGCGCTGTCGTCGGTGTAAACTTTTCCGTCCGCGAGCGCGTATGCCTTTTTTATGTCGTCGGTGTAAAAGCCTTGCGGGGTCTGGACTAAGTGCAACTTGTCGCGGTCGACCCGTATGCCCTGATAAACGGCGGAGTCGGTCGCTTTAACGGCGCAAATCCCGCTGCCGTATTTTTTGACGGTTTCGATGCATTTTTTAATAAGCTCAACGGAGACGAAGGGGCGCGCCCCGTCGTGAATTAAGACGATATCGCCGGTAACTTGTCCGAGCGCGCGCCGAACGCTTTCGGTGCGCGTGGCGCCGCCTAAGACGGTCTTGAAGCCGAAGGGCGCGCACAGCGCGGATATTTCCTCGAAATCGGATTCCGACGAAGTAACGATTACTTCGTCTATTTCGGGGATATCGAATTTTTTCAAGGTGTGGAAAAGCGCGGGCTCGCCGTAGAGGGGGGCTAAAAGCTTGTTTTTGCCAAACCCCGCGCGCTCGCCCTTGCCCGCCGCGCAGATAATTGCGCTGATTTTAGTTTTCATTAGCTTTCTCTTTTAATTTTTTTATTTGATATTAATTGCGGGTATAGCCGCTGAAAATCACGAAAATTGCCGCGCGCAGAATAGCGCGGGAATTTCGTGAATTAGTTTAAAACTTCGTAGAGGGAGGCGGCTTCGTCTTTTTTTACCGTTTCCTTAATCTCGTTAATTCTGAATTTAAGGTTGCCTGAAGTGTAGGTGATTTCCACTACGTCGCCGACCTTAATCTGATGTCCCGGTTTAACGTCTTTTCCGTTTACCGAAACCTTGCCTTTGTCGCACGCCTCCTGCGCGAGGGTGCGGCGTTTTAAAATTCTGGATACTTTTAAAAATTTATCGATTCTCATAATTTTTCGCTTGACAATATTGACGGACAAGTTTATAATAATACACTGTACTAAAATGCGTATTTTGCACGCCAAAGCAATTTTTTTAATTGACAAACGGCAAAAATCCGCCGAATTTCGGCATATTTTAACCCCGTTTGCCTATGGATTATACACCATATTATTTTATTTGTAAAGAGTAAATAAAAAATTTAAAAAAAATTTTTTGTCTGTTCGCTTCGTTAAATTGCCGCGCGTAGAACGGCGCGGGAATTTCGTGAATAAAATTAAAAAATTTTTCACAGATTTTTTCCGGTGAAAAGATATATACGGATAATCGCCTGAGTGTGAAATATAAAAAACGGAAAAGGAGTATTTTTCTTACATGAATTTACCGGTTCACAAGTATGGCAAAACCGAAAGACGGAAGTTCGGTAAAATCAACGAGGTCATCGACATTCCCGACCTTGTTGAAATCCAGAAGGTCAGCTACAACTCGTTCATTAACGAGGGTATAGCCGAAGTATTCGAGGACTTTTCCCCGATTTGCGACTATTCCGACCACTACGAGTTGTATTTCCTCAACCACTGGTTCGACGAAAAGCCCAAATACGACGAGAAGGAGTGCCGCAACCGCGACGCGACGTATGCGCTCCCTCTGCACGTCACGGTCAGACTCGTCAACAAAGTTAAGGACGAGGTTATCGACCAGCCCGTGTTTATGGGCGAATTCCCCTTAATGACCGATTCCGGCTCGTTCATTATCAACGGCGCGGAGCGTGTAATCGTTTCGCAGCTCGTCCGCTCGCCGGGCGTTTATAACGCTTCCTCGCGCGACAAGACGGGCAAGGAAATGTTCGGTACGACGGTTATCCCCAATCGCGGCGCGTGGCTCGAACTCGAACAGGACGCTTCGGGCGTTTTGTGGGTTCACGTCGACAGAAAGCGTAAAATCTGCGCTACCGTGCTTTTGCGCGCGCTCGGCTACGGCTCGGACAGGTCTCTTCTCGATTTGTTCGCCAACGATAAAATGATTGAAAATACGATAGCGAAGGACACGACCAAGTCGGAGTCCGACGGTCTTATCGAGCTGTACAGAAGACTTCGTCCGGGCGAAGTTCCCACCGAAGCTTCGGTTAAACAGCACCTCAACAATCTGTTCTTCGACCCCCGCCGTTACGACGTGGTCAAGGTCGGCAGATACAAATTCAATAAAAAGCTCAACTTAGCTTACAGACTTCCCGGCTGCAAGCTCGCCGAGGATGTGTTCAACCCCGAAACGGGCGAAGTCATGGCTCACGCGGGCGACGTGGTGGAAGAGGCGAAGGCGATTGAAATTCAGGACGCGGGCGTCAACGAGGTTTTCGTGCTCGTTTCCGACCCCGCCGAGGGCGAGATAAAGCACAAGATTATCGCGAACCACGCTGTAAACTTCTCCGCGCTTTCGGATAAGCACCACAAGATTTTCGGACTTCTTCCCACGGTCTACTACCCGAACTTCAAGTTCATGCAAAAGCTTGCAGAGGAGTGCAAGATTGCAAAGGTCGAGGAAGTAGCCGAGAAATACATCGACGAAATCAACGCGATTTACTACACCGAGGAAACCTACGAAACCGAGGACGAAAAGCCCGAGGAAAAGAAGAACAGAGAAAAAAGATGCGACATGCGCGTCAAGTTCGTTGCGGCTTGTAAAAAGTTCGCCGAGTTGCTTTCTTCCGACGTAACCTCCCTCGAAGCCGACGAAAAGAAGGAAATCAAGCCCATTATCGAAAAGCTCAACCACAAGCACATTACGGTTGACGATATCGTGGCTTCCATTTCGACGAATATCGATTTACAGTACGGCATAGGCACGATAGACAACATCGACCACCTCGGCAACCGCCGCGTGCGTTCGGTGGGCGAGCTGCTTCAAAATCAGCTCCGCATAGGTATCGCAAGGCTTGAAAAGCTCATTAAGGAGCGTATGGCTACGCAGGACGCAATGGCGGTAACCCCGTCGGGTCTTGTAAACGTTCGCCCCGTTTCTGCGGTTATAAGAGAATTCTTCGGCTCCTCGCAGCTGTCGCAGTTCATGGACCAGACCAACCCCGCGGCGGAGCTCACCCACAAGCGTAAGCTTTCCGCGCTCGGTCCCGGAGGTCTTAACCGCGACCGCGCAACCTTCGAGGTCCGCGACGTTCACCACTCGCACTACGGCAGGCTTTGCCCCATAGAGACCCCCGAAGGTCAGAACATCGGTCTTATTTCCTCGCTTGCGACCTTCTCGAAGGTCAACGAGTACGGCTTTATCATGAGCCCTTACAGAAAGGTTATAAAGGACGCGAACGGCGTGCCCGTGGTAACCGACCAAGTCGATTACCTCACCGCGGACGAAGAGGACAGATATATCGTCGCTCAGGCGAACGAGCCGCTCGACGAAGACAACCATTTCGTCAATATGCACATAGGCTGCCGTCACCGCGACCTGATAACCCAGTACGCGCCCGACAAAATGGACTATATGGACGTGAGCCCGAAGCAGCTCGTTTCGGTTGCTACCGCGCTTATACCCTTCCTTGAAAACGACGATACCAACCGTGCGCTCATGGGCTCGAACATGCAGCGTCAGGCGGTTCCCCTCATGAAAACGGAATCCGCAATCGTCGCGACGGGTATCGAGGACGCGATTGCCCGCGACAGCGGCGTAATGGTGCGCGCGAAGAAGGCGGGCGTTGCTATTGCCGTTTCTTCCGACCTTATCAAGGTGCAGGAGGACAGCGGACTTGTAACCGAATACAAGCTTAAAAAGTTCGAGCGTTCCAACCAGGGCACGTGCCTCAACCAGCGCCCCATAATCAACACGGGCGACAGAGTCGAGGAGGGCGAAATAATCGCCGACGGTCCCGCGACCAACAACGGCGAGCTCGCGCTCGGCAAAAATATATTGATAGGCTACATGGAATGGGAAGGCTACAACTATGAGGACGCTATTCTCATTTCCGAAAAGCTCGTACAAGACGACGTGTTCACGTCTATCCATATCGAAGAACACGAAACCGAAGCGAGAGACACCAAGCTCGGCGAGGAAGAAATCACGCGCGATATCCCCAACGTTTCCGAGGACGCGCTCAAAGACCTTGACGAGAACGGCATCATAAGAATAGGCGCCGAGGTTCAGCCCGGCGACATACTCGTCGGCAAGGTTACTCCCAAGGGCGAAACCGAGCTCACGCCCGAAGAGAGACTTTTAAGGGCAATCTTCGGCGAAAAGGCGAGAGAGGTAAGGGATACCTCGTTGAAAGTTCCCCACGGCGAGGGCGGTATCGTAGTCGACGTCAAGATTTTCACGCGCGAAAACAAAGACGAACTTTCCCCCGGCGTAAACAAGCTTGTCCGCGTGTACATTGCGCAGAAGCGTAAAGTGCAGGTCGGCGACAAGATGGCGGGACGCCACGGCAACAAGGGCGTTATTTCCCGCGTGCTTCCGCAGGCGGATATGCCCTTCCTTGCGGACGGCACTCCCTTGCAGATAGTTTTAAACCCCCTCGGCGTTCCTTCGCGTATGAATATCGGACAGGTTTTGGAGGTTCACCTCGGACTTGTGTGCAAACAGCTCGGCTGGAAGATTGCAACCCCCGTATTCGACGGCGCGACCGAGCAGGATATTAAAAAGCTTTTCCAGGAAAACAACATACTCAACCCCGAAGGCAAGGTAGACGGAAAAATTCAGGTCTACGACGGCAGAACGGGCGAAGCGTTCGAAAACAGAGTAACGGTAGGCGTTCAGTACATGATTAAGCTTATCCACCTCGTCGACGACAAAATTCACGCGCGTTCAATCGGACCTTACAGCTTAGTCACCCAGCAGCCCCTCGGCGGTAAAGCGCAGTTCGGCGGACAGCGTTTCGGCGAAATGGAGGTATGGGCGCTCGAAGCATACGGCGCGGCGCACATCTTGCAGGAAATTCTTACCGTCAAGTCGGACGATATCGTCGGCCGTGTAAAGACCTACGAAAGCATCGTAAAGGGCAACAACATTTCCGAACCCGGTATTCCCGAAGCGTTCAAGGTGCTTTTAAAAGAATTGCAGTCGCTCGCGCTCGATATCAAGGTGCTCACCGAATCGGGCGAGGAGCTCGTTATCCGCGAACTCGACGAGGACGACGAGGCTATTCCCTCCGCGAGAAACCGCGAAATTCAGGAGCAGGAAGCCCGCGTTCCCGAGGAAGAGTTGGATATTATCAGACACTCTGACGAAGAGGAGCTCGACCTCGAACCCATCTCGATTTTCGACACGGACGACGACGAGTTCACGGGCAAGGCTCTGTTCGGCGGCGAGGACGAGGACGACGACGATTTGGGCGACAAGTTCACGCTGTTCGACAGCGAGGACGACGACGAAGTCGACTTGTTCGGCGACGATAAGGACGAGGAGTAAGGGAGGTAACATATGTTTGAATTAAACGATTTCAGCTTTATCAAAATAAGCGTAGCTTCTCCCGAAAAAATAAGGGAACTCTCTAAGGGTGAGGTAACCAAGCCCGAAACGATAAATTACAGAACGCAGAAGCCCGAAAAAGACGGACTTTTCTGCGAACGCATCTTCGGACCGATGAAGGACTGGGAGTGCCACTGCGGCAAATACAAGCGTATCCGCTACAAGGGCATAACGTGCGAAAAGTGCGGCGTCGAAGTCACCAAATCAAAGGTCAGAAGAGAGAGAATGGGGCATATCGAGCTCGCCGCTCCCGTATCGCATATCTGGTACTTCCGGGGCGTGCCTTCGAGAATAGGTTTAATTCTCGACATGTCGCCCAAGGCGCTCGAACAAGTTATTTACTTTGCGTCGTACGTCGTGCTCGACCCGGGCACCGTTCCGACCCTCGAATACAAGGAAGTTATCAAGGATAAGGACCTCCGCGAAATCGAGGAAAAATACGGCGAAAGCGACGTTACGGGGCTTAAAGTCGGCATGGGCGCCGAGGCTATCCGCGAGCTTTTGATGGCGGTAGACCTCGAAAAAGAATGCGAAGAAACCAAAAAGATAATAGAGACCAGCACGGCGGCGCAAAAGCGCGTCAAGGCGGTCAAGAGAATCGAAATTCTCGAATCCTTCCGCAAAAGCGGCAACCGCCCCGAGTGGATGGTTTTGACCGTGCTTCCCGTACTCCCTCCCGAGCTCAGACCCATGGTCCAGCTCGACGGCGGCAGATTTGCTTCCTCAGACTTGAACGACTTGTATAGGCGCGTCATAAACCGCAACAACCGTTTGAAGAGAATGATGGAGCTCGGCGCGCCCGACATGATTGTCAAGAACGAGAAGCGTATGCTTCAAGAGGCGGTCGACGCGCTTATTGATAACGGCAGGCGCGGCAAGGCGCTTTCGGGACCCTCTAACCGCGAGCTTAAATCCCTTTCGGGCATGCTCCGCGGCAAACAGGGACGTTTCAGACAGAACCTACTCGGCAAACGTGTCGACTATTCTGGACGTTCGGTTATCGTCGTAGGACCCGAACTCAAACTCTACCAGTGCGGACTTCCCAAGGAAATGGCAATCGAGCTTTTCAAGCCCTTCGTCATGAAAAAGCTTGTCGAAAGCGGACAGTGCCACAACATAAAGAGTGCAAAAAGAACGGTTGAGAGGGCGAAGCCCCTCGTATGGGACGTACTCGAACAAGTCATTAAAGAACACCCCGTACTTTTGAACCGTGCGCCCACGCTACACAGACTTTCGATACAGGCTTTCGAGCCCGTGTTAATCGAAGGCAGGGCAATCAAAATTCACCCGTTGGTATGTAACGCGTTCAACGCCGACTTCGACGGCGACCAGATGGCGGTGCACGTACCTCTTTCGGTAGAAGCGCAGGCGGAAGCAAGATTTTTAATGCTTTCCTCGAACAATATTTTGAAACTTTCGGACGGCAAGCCCGTCATGCAGCCCGCGCAGGATATGGTACTCGGCGCGTACTACCTTACAATAATAAGGCGCGAAGAGGGCAAATTCTACCGCTGGGGCGGCGACAGATATTACGAGTGTGCGGAAGGCGAAGAGGGCGCCGAAAAGTATGTCCCCGGCGCGTATATCTCCGAGGACGAAGCTTTGATGGCTTACCAGACTAAGCATATCCACATGCAGGACGAAATTTTCGTCAGACGCAGCGTGGTAGTCGACGGCGAGAAAGTCGAAGGCATAGTAAAGACCACGGTCGGCAGAATTATATTCAACTCCAATATGCCTCAGGATTTGGGCTTCGTCAAGCGCGTAAACAAGGAAGATTATCTTAAATACGAAATTTCCTACGAATTCCTCGGCAGCTCGGTTGCGGTCGGCAAGAAACAGCTCGGCAAAATCGTAGACCGTTGCTTCAAGACGGGCGGCGCGCCGAAAGCGGCGGACGTACTCGACAAAATCAAGGCGCTCGGCTATAAATATTCGACTATCGGCGCGGTTACAACCTCGGTATTCGACATGCATATCCCCGACGCCAAGCAGGATATCGTCAAGGAAACCGAAGACAAGGTATTCAAAATCGAAAAGAAATACCAGCGCGGACTTCTTCGTGAAGAGGAAAGATATAACGCTGTAATCGAGGCATGGGACAACGCGACCGATTTGGTTACCGACGCGCTCAAAAAGACGCTCGACAAGTTCAACCCCATCTGGATGATGGCGGACTCGGGCGCCCGCGGTTCAATCGACCAGATGAAGCAGCTTTCGGGCATGCGCGGACTGATGGTTAACCCGCAGGGTAAGAAAATCGAGGTTCCCGTTAAGTCGTGTTTCAGACAGGGACTTTCCGTTCTCGAATACTTCATATCCTCGCACGGCGGTCGTAAAGGTCTTGCCGACACCGCGTTGAAAACCGCGGACTCGGGCTATCTTACGAGAAGACTTGTAGACGTTTCGCAGGACGTTATCGTGCGCGAGGACGACTGTATGGCGGGCAGCAAAAAGCCCCGCGGCATGGTTGTCAAGGCAATCGTCGGACCCAACGGCGAAATTATCGAAGGGCTTGAAGACAGAATTCAGGGCAGATTTGTCGCCGAGGACGTCAAGGACAAGAATGGCAACGTTATCGTTCCCCAGAACGGCTTCGTGACCGACGCGCTTGCAAAAGAAGTCGTAAACGCGGGCATAGAACAAGTTTCTATCCGCTCGGTATTCAGCTGCAACTCCCGTTTCGGCGTGTGCGCAAAATGCTACGGCAAGAATATGGCGACAAACACGCCCGTTCAGCCCGGCGAAGCGGTCGGCGTAATCGCCGCGCAGTCAATCGGCGAGCCCGGTACGCAGCTTACCATGCGTACCTTCCATACGGGCGGTATCGCGGCGACGGGCGACATTACGCAGGGTCTTCCCCGTGTAGAAGAACTTTTCGAAGCGCGTAAACCCAAGGGCTGCGCGACCCTTTGCGAAGTTTCGGGCGTAGTAACCGTTGACGACAACGACAACTTAAAGCATATAATAATCCGTGACGCCGTATCGGGCGAAACGAAGAAGGAATACACCCTTCCGTTCAATGCGGAACTCCATGTAAAATCGGGCGACAAGGTGGAACCCGGCACCGTGCTCAACACGGGCTCGGTATATCCTCAGGATATATTGAGGGTTGCGGGCGTTAGAGGCGTTCAGGACTATATCCTCGAACAAGTCCAGTCCGTTTACCGTTCGCAGGGCGTTGATATCAACGACAAGCACGTCGAAATCATTGTCCGCCAGATGCTCAGAAAGGTCAAAATCGAGAGTGCGGGTTCAACAAATCTGTTGCCCGGCGAAACCGTCGATATGTTCACCGTAGAGGAAGAGAACCAGAAAGCAATTCAGTCGGGCGGCACGCCCGCGCTGCAAAAGCGTATTCTGCTCGGAATTACAAAAGCCGCGCTTTCGACCGACTCCTTCTTGTCTGCGGCTTCCTTCCAGGAAACCGCAAGGGTACTTACGGACGCCGCAATCAAGAACAAGGTCGACCCTCTCGTAGGACTTAAAGAAAACGTTATTATCGGTAAGCTTATCCCCGCGGGTACGGGCGTAAAGGAATATAAAAATATGTCTCCCGCGATAAACTCGAACTATAACAGCGTAGTTAAACCGTAATCAAACGAACAGCGCACTCCCCGCCGCACAGCGGGGGAGTGTGCCGCCATAGTCAACTGAGGAAAGACATATGAGTGAATTTGAAGATTTGAGAATGATTGAACTCGTCAAAAAGTTCAAAGGCGACGTGTTGCAGATAGAGGAAACCAGAAGCGCCGCGCTTTTCAAGCAAGCGAGCAAGGATTTGCAAAGCGTATACAATTTTCACCTTACGGCGGATAAACCGTTTAAAAACGTTGACGCGTATCTGAAAAATATATACAAATCGTTCAACTGCTCGGCGGTTATCGTCAACTCGGCGTTAAAAAAGAAAGCGGTAAAAAGCGAAGATGCAACTCTGCTTGACGAGTGTATTCAGATAATGATTAAGTGCTGCGACGTTATAATCGCGAAATTAAGCAAAAAGAAATAAAAAAAATCCGTACCCGAAAGGTACGGATTTTTTTAGTTTTCTTCGGTCGGCTCGCTTTTTTTATTGTTTTTCGCCTCGACGTACGCCGTCAGCGCAAAGCTTGCTATTATGCCGAGTACGCACAGCACGCACCCGACCGCGATATGCGCGGCGTTTAAAGAGGTGTAAACAAAGTCGGGGAAATTTTTGTTGTAGGTTATGAATATCGCGGGTATCGAGCCCAGCACGAACCCGATAATCGCCCACAGCGTGCCGCGCGGAAATTTTTTCATGAACAGCTTCATCAGCTTCGCAATGCTGAAAAACCCGATTATAAGCCCCGCTGCGAATAAAAACAGAACAAGCAATGAGTGTCCGAAATCTGTTTTCAGCCCCGAAATCGTCTCGAAAATGGGGTTGTAATATCCGAAAATCAGAAGAAGCATCGACCCGCTCACTCCGGGAACCACCAGCGCGCAGCTCGCCACCGCGCCTATTATAATGAGCAAGAAGTAGCCGTATACGGGCATTTCGGTGGACAAATCGGCTTTGCCGAGCTCGGGAATAAAACAAATTCCTATAACGACGGCAAGCGGTATTAGAATGGAAGCAACGTTGAACGGCTTGAACCCGTTTTTGACTCCGTCTTTGATAAGCTTCGGGCACGACCCGACCATTAGCCCCGCAAAAAGCATAACGGTGGGGAAGGGTGCGTACTTCAAAGCGTATTTCAGCGGGAAGTACATTGCCGCAACCGCGAGCGCCGCGCCGAGCAGTATCGGGAAAAGGAAGGCGACGCTGTTTTTAAAATCCTTCCGTAAATCGCTTATTGCGCTTATCAGCTTATCGTAAACGTTCAACAGCACGGCAAGCGTTCCGCCGCTCACGCCGGGGATTATCATTGCAACGCCAATTACCGCGCCTATGCCCGTCTTTTTAAAAAATTCTTTCATATATTTATTTTACGTTTTATCTTTGCCGAATATTAGCGGTTAAACAAATTCGGCGACGTCGATGCCGGCGTCTTCCAACCGTTCGTCGACCTCTCTGTAATATTTTTTGTACAGTCTGTAAATGCCCTTCGCGTAGTTCGGCACGAGCGGGAACATAACGCTGTCGTCGCGCGCGAGCTCCTCCAAGCGGTAGCTGCCGTTGACCTTCCAGAACTTGAACACGCCGACGTGGATTGCGTCAGCTGGGCAGCCGAACGAACAGCCCATACACAGCACACAGTCATGCCCGAAGCTGAACTTGCCGTTTTCGTATTTTATGTTGTTTTCGGGGCAGGTCTTTTCGCACTTGCCGCAGTTAATGCAAAGATTGCCGTCGACCTTGAACATAGGGCCGTGCAGATGCGCGAACTTCGTTTCAATCCAGCCGATTACTGCGGGAAGAACGTTTAAATACAGCGGAAGTCTGACTTCCTCGCGCTTGAAACTTTCCAGCTCGCGGCAGGTCAGCTTTACAAGCGCCTTCGCGTAAATCCACATCTGCTTCGCCATTTCGTCGCTGTGTCGGTAAATCATGTTGTACGGCATTACGATATGCCGCTCCATGGTCACGTCGTAGCCCTTTTGCGACAAAATTTTAATTATACTCTGCGACGACGCGTCGTTGAGGTGCAGTCCCTCGCCCGAGGTCTTGAAAACGAACGCGCGTCTGTACGCGACTTCGGGGAGGTTTTTGACAAATTTCAAAATGGGTTCGGGCGCATAGAACGCGTGAATGGGGTAACCGATACCGACAAGGTCGTAACCCTCCGCGGAGGGTGCGTTTCCGCTTTTCGCGGAAACGCGGTAAACGGTGACGTCCGCGTTCATAAATCTTTTAAACAGCGAGGCAACTTTCAATGTGTTGCCCGTGCCCGAAAAAACGTATAAAATTACTTTCATATCTCTTATTATTTCGTATTTTCCATAAATTTATCTTCGTCGTCGGACAAGGGGTAGACGTCGTCGACCTCGTCTTGTCCGTGTGAGTCGAAATACACTTGCGAGTAGAAGGGGATATTCTTAGCCAACGCGCCGTAACGCCAGGGCTTCGGCTCGGTGCAGTGCGGGCACCAGTATCCGCCCTTTAAAACTGTGTAAGGTGTGGAGGAAAAGGTGTGTCCGTCGCGGCATTGCCACTCGATTTTTTTATGGATATCGCCCGCAACGTAGTTTTTTGCAAGGCACTTGCCGCCGCGGAACGCCGCCGCTCCGTCTAAATCCTCGAACGCGAGGGTTTCGAGCGGCTTACTCTCGTCATAGCCGTGGTCGAGCAAAAGCGCGCAATCCTTATCTTTCAGCTTTTTGTAGTCGATTTCGCCGTTTTCGGTTTTGCCCTCGCAAAGCAGAGGGAACTTTTTCCAGTCCGTGCCGATGCTTTCGAACTTTTCCCTGCTTCCGTAAAACGCCTTAATGCGCCCCTCTTTGCCGTGCTTGACCCAGTACATGGGCGCGTTGGTGTTTTTAAACAGCCTTTTAAACGCTAATTTCGAAATTATCGGCGCGGGCACGATTTTCGCAAGCTTGAAATAGGGATACTTTTTTTCCATTTTATCCCAGAAATCGTTGAACGTTTCGGTGCGGAAATGCAAAAACTCTTCCAGCTCGTCGCTGTCGTAGAACCATACGCCGTGGAAGTTGCGCGGAATGTTCCAGTTCGGTTTAAAGAATTTCTTCGCGCCCGAACCCATAAGCTTAAAGCCGCAATCCAGCGTTTCGAACCCCGTAAAACGGCAGCTTGCGCCTCCGCCTATGTTGTAAACTCTGTTCCAGAACCCGTCCAAGCTTCCCGCAAGGTCGCGCTCGACAAGGTTTTTGCATAGAATTCCGCTGTCCACGTCGGTGACCCACTCCAAAGCGCAGTTCCAGCTTGTGTGGAACATGAGCCCGTCCTTCAAGTTGTTTGCAAACATATACTTGTGCAAAACGGCGGTTTGACGGAGGGATACGAATTTTTCAAGCCCGCTGTCCAAAACGTAACGCTCGGCTTTGAGCTTGTACGCCGAATAGCAGTCGTAATCGCTTGAAATAATCGGGTCGCCCACCCGTCCCCAGACGTGCGGATAACCTCTGTGTCCGTAGAGGGCGACGGTCGCGATATGCACGAACGCCGTCTTGTTTCCGCCCGCGATGACCGCGTCGACCAGATTTTTCGTGCCCACGAAATTGCTTAAATAAGTGGCGTGCGGGTCGTGGTCGGACTTCGGAGGAATTAAAGAAGCGCAGTTAATCAAATAATCTGCGCCGTCGATAAGTTTCACGCAGTCCTCGTAGCGGGCGATATCGCCCTTGAAAAAGAAAATGCGGTCCTTGTATTTTTTTAAAGTATGTTTAACGAAAGCGGGAAGCTTCCTTTCCGCTTCGAAGATAAGACATCTTACCGTGAAATTTTCGGGCGACTGCATTAAACTGAATAAAACTTCGCCGCCCATGGCGCCCGTGGCGCCCGTCAATGCAATAACTTTTTTCATATGTACTGAATTATTTTAACACACTTTTTTCCCGCGTGTCAAATGTTGAAATGTATAAAAATCAAGCGCGAGGTTAATAACGCAGATAGGAGGTTTATTAAAAATGACAGAAATCACTTCAAAGGAACTCGAACTTATTTCCGACGCGCTTACCGCAGAGGGCTTGCTTTGCAAAAAAGCGCGGGCGTATTCCAAGACCGTAACCGACGTCGACCTTGCGTCGACGCTTATGAAAATCGCCGACGAGCACGAACAGAGATACAGCGCCTTGCTCGCGCTTATAGGAGGTTAAAAAATGAAATTAACAAAAATGGACTGCACATTAAACGAGAAGGATACCTTGCAGGATATGCTCGAAGCCGAAAAACAGCTTATGCAGCTTTACACCGTTGCGCTGTTCGAGGGCAGCACGAAGGCGGTCAGGAAGAACTTTTCCACTAATCTTATGGGCGTTGCGGAAAACCAGTACTGCATTTACACAAACATGCAGTCGCGCGGGTATTACGAACCCAAGCCTGCCGTCAAAACCATGATTGACGAGGCGAACGACACATTTAAAAAACAGAAAAAACAGCTTAAAGCAAATTAAAAGTAAGGGGGGCGGCGATTTAAAAAATCGCCGCCCCCCAAAGCAACACGCAAAAGTCCCGCCCGCGGCGGCGGGCTGCAACACCACATAAGCGACACAAAAAGAGAGGCGGCGATTTGAAAAAATCGCCGCCCCCCTTAATAAATTAAAAAAATGCGTGAGTAACCTAAATTAAAAATTCAAATCCCAGTCGATGGGTTTTTTGCCCTTCGACAAAAGATAAGCATTCGTCTTGGAAAAATGTCCGCACCCGAAAAACCCGTTGTACGCCGACAGAGGCGAGGGGTGCGCGCACTGCAAAATCAAGTGCTTTTTACTGTCGATAAGCGGAACTTTGCTTCTCGCGTTTCCGCCCCAGAGAATAAACACGGTGTTTTCGGTGTTGTCCGAAATCAGCTTAATCACGTTGTCGGTGAACCACGCCCAGCCGCACTTCGAGTGCGAGTTAGCCGCATGCTCGCGCACGGTCAGCGTTGTGTTTAAAAGCAAAACGCCCTCTTTCGCCCATTTGGTGAGGTTGCCCGAATTCGGCTCCTTAATGCCCAAGTCGCTTTCAATCTCTTTATAAATATTCTGCAAAGAGGGAGGGAGTTTGACGCCCTCCTTGACCGAGAAACACAGCCCGTGCGCCTGATTCGGTTCGTGATAAGGGTCCTGTCCTAAAATAACCGCCTTCACGTCCGAAAGAGGGGTGTATCGGAAGCAGTTAAAAAGGTCGTACATATCGGGATAAACTATGTAATGCGTGTACTCGTATTTCAAAAACTCGCGTATCTTCGAATATTTCTCGTCCGAAAACAAGCCCCCCAAAAGCTCGTCCCAGCCCCCGCCGAGCGGCTTCATACCCCGCCTCCGACGACGATATTTTTCAGTTCTCTTTTTAAAGTATCGGCGCACACCGCCAGATTTTTCATATACTGCTCGGTTGTGCTGCCGCTGCCCGCAAGGTCGGAAATCACCTTGTACGCCCTCAGCTCGACTTTCGCGTGCATGCACACCTGCGCAACAGCCGCGCCCTCCATATCGCGGATATCCGCGCCGAGCTCGGTCAAAAGCTTGAAATCTTCCGCGCTGTCGTTAAATCTGTCGCCGGTTGCAAGCTTTTTAAGCGGATAGAGGGAGAGTGCGTCAAGCGCCAAAAAATTCTCCTTGCACTCGTCGAGAGTGCCGATTTTCGTGCCGTTTAACTGCGTTAAATCGAAATCGTATTGCACCGCGTGCGAAATTTCGTAAATTTTCCCTACTTCGAGCGAACCGTTCAGCCCGCCCGCAACGCCGACGTTGATAATAACCTCGGCGCCCAGCTCGTCAATGGCAATCTGCGTGCCCATGGCGGCGTTAACTTTGCCCACGCCGCAAACCACCACCCCGCAGCGCACGCCGTAAAGCTCGCCCGTCAGCACGCGCTTCCCGCAGAAGTTCAAAAACCTTCTGACGCGCATGACCTCCAAAATCGGCGCCGCCTCTTTTTCCATGGCAACTACAAACACCTTCATAATTTTTCCCCTTTTCTCAGTTTAAATCTCTTCGTCGTGTGTTCGATACTCCCCTCGGCGCACAACGCGTAAATGCCCGCGGCAAAATCCGCCAAAACAGCCGTATCTTCGTACTTTTCGCCGTCGCAGTAGAGGGAGTATTCGTAATATTCAAGCCTTTTCAAATACTGCGCAAGCGTTCCGCCCTTCATTTTGACGTACGCTTCCTTGCTCACCCAGCCGAGAAAAAAGTAAATAAAATTCCCGTCAATCCATTTCCGTTCCCGTGCGGAAAGCCTCTTTAAAATATGTTCGAATTTCCTCGGTCGGTAAAACTCCAAATCGATGCCGACGGGCTTGTCCGAAAGCGCAATCATAGCCCTGCCCGCCGAGTGCGAAATCGAAAAATAAACGGGGTTTCCAGAAACGTATGGCTTTCCGTTTTCGTTTCGCTTAATTTCAAAACCCTTACCGAGCTTTCGCTCGATAAGAATCTCGGCTTTTCTGTGCACAAACTCGTTTTTCGTGTAATAAACTTCTATCACAGCATCAACGACTCTATATATTCGATTTGCTCTTTGGTGGCAAGATTTTTGGTGAACGAGCACGCGCTGCCCGCCGCGGTTGCGAAGTTGAGCGCGGCAAAGTAGTTCCCCGACTTCAAATATTCGTGGATAAACCCCGCAATCATGGAGTCGCCCGCCCCGACCGAATTCACAAGCTGTCCCCTCGCCGCGCGGACGTACATGGACTGTTTGGTTTCGGTTACCATAACGGCGCCCTCGCCGCCCATGGAAACAATCACGTTTCGCGCGCCCATGTCTTGAAGCTTCCTCGCGCAAGCGTAAATCCCCTCGATGTCGGGCACGCTCGAAAGCCCGAAAATCTCGCACATTTCGTAAATGTTCGGTTTGATTAAAAACGGCTTGTATTTCAGCGTTTCGGTCAGCAGCTTTCCGCACGCGTCGGCAACCAAATTTATGCCCTTTATGTTTTTCAGCTTTTTGAAAAGGTTGGAGTAGGTATATTCGTCGAGGGTGGAGGGGACGCTTCCGCAAACGATAAGCCAGTCGCCCTCTTTCAAAACCTCTTTAAGCTTTTTCACAAGCTTGTTTACGTCCTTTTCGGAAACTAACGCGCCCGTGCCGTTTATGTCCGTTTCGGTGTTGCTTTTAATCTTTACGTTAATGCGGCTTTGCCCCTCGACCTCGAAAAAATGACAGTCGAGCCCCAGCTTTGCCACCTTGTCGCGTATCGCGCTGCCCGTAAAGCCCGCCACAAACCCGAACGCGAACGTTTCGTCGCCCAGTTCTTTCAGCGCGAGCGAAACGTTAAGCCCTTTTCCGCCGACGGCAAGCCGTTCGGACGCGGTGCGGTTCACTGTGCCGCTTCTCATATTATTAACTTGAACATAGTAATCCAGCGAGGGATTAAACGTCACAGTGTAAATCATAAGTGCTATAATGTTAGCCTATTTGCGCGGGTTTGTCAATTAAATTAAGTTGCATATGAAGCCCGCCTTTGTTATACTTTCAATAAAAACACGGTTGGAAATACGTGATAACGATTACTTACGAAGAGCTGTTCACATACCGCACCCTGTACAGGGCGCACATTCGCAGCAGGCGCTGCAAGCGCGACAAGCGCACGCTTGTCCGCTTCGAAATGTCAATGCTCGCTCACCTTCAGGACTTGTACCGCGAAATCAGCGTCGGCACGTTCAAATTCGGCAAATACGTGTCGTTCAGCGTATTCGAGCCCAAGGAGCGCGAAATCCAGACCCAGCCCTATAAAAGCCGCGTAGTTCAGCACGTGATATGCGACGACATGCTTATGCCCTATTTTTCAAAACGCGCCATAACCGACAACTGCGTATGTCAGCCTGGCAAGGGCATGCATTTCGCGCTGAATAGGTTTGAAAACCTTCTCCGCGCGCACATAAACCGATACGGCGTAAACGGCTATTTTTTCAGGGGCGACGTGTTGAAGTATTTTGCGAGTATCCCGCACGCGCAGCTTAAAGCGCGCATATGCGGGCGCATTGCCGACGCGCGCATAAGGAAAATAATAGAGGACATTATAGACGGATACCACACGAAAAGCGCGTTTCTCGAAAAATACGGAATACCCTTCGAGGCGGACGGCGAAAAGACGGGGCGGGGCGCGCCTATCGGCAACCAGACAAGTCAGGTTTTCGGCATGTACTACCTCGACCCGCTGGACAGACTTGTCAAAGAGACCATGGGAATAAAAGTATATTCGCGGTATATGGACGATTTCGTGCTTCTGCACCCCGACCTCGAATTCGTAAAGCGCGTTTCGGAAGAGATAGTAAAGACGGTGGAAAGTCTGGGACTTACCCTCAATTCCAAAACCCAGATTTTCCCCATGAAAAACGGCGTTACGTATCTCGGCTTCCGCTTTTCGTTTACCGATGACGGTAAAATAATACGCACGGTCAAGCGCGCGACGAAGAAGAGGCTGCGCAGCCGCGCCCGCCTTCTTAAAAAGGCGTATAACGACGGGCTTATCCCCGCCGAACGCGTAAAGGCGTCAAAGACGGCAATCCACGGACACCTTGCGCACGGCAACGGCTACCGCTTCGAAAAAGAAATGAACGAAAGATTGGATTTTATAAAAGAGGAGGACGAATAATGGAAGAGGAAAAAACTTTACTTGAACAAGTGGACAGGGCGATAAGCGAGACAATGGGCACTTTTGACCCCGACGAGCAAAACCGCGTCTCGCGCAAGCCCTTTAAAATCACCGAGTTCGAGCAGGCGCACAACAAGGAAATGGCGGTGTTCACGCACGCGAAAAAAATGAGCGAATATATCTTCGTCGTCACGGCGAAGTCGCCCGTAAAACTGCGCTGGTCGATTGTGTCGCGGCTGATAAACGCGTCGGTCGACGTGATAGAAAACCTCTACCGCGCCAATTACGAGCGGGGGGAGGAGCGCAAAAAATGGCAGAAAGAGGCGATGGTTTCTTTGAACCTGCTCGACTTTTACACCGTCTCGGCAAAGACGCAGCAAGCGATAAACTTCCACCAGATGTCGTTTATCGGTCAGCAGATAGTCGAGGTGAAAAAACTGTTGCACGGCTGGGTGAAAAGCGGCAAATAAATCGTCATTGCGAGGAGCGGTAGGCAGTTTCACCGTCATTGCGAGGAGCCGAAAGGGCGACGAAGCAATCCGTAA
>CAJTOY010000013.1:23386-42663 GCA_910578195.1 uncultured Christensenella sp.
GGGCGACGAAGCAATCCGTAAGAGAATGTAGGGTCATAGCGTCATTGCGAGGAGCCGAAAGGACGACGAAGCAATCCGTAAGAGAATGTAGGGTCATAGCGTCATTGCGAGGAGCCATAGGGCGACGAAGCAATCCGTAAGAGGATGTAGGGTCATAGCGTCATTGCGAGGAGCCGAAAGGCGACGAAGCAATCCGGAAGGGGTGAGGGCAGAGTCTGGATTGCTTCGCTACGCTCGCAATGACGGAAGAGAATGTAGGGTCATAGCGTCATTGCGAGGAGAGCGGTAGGCAGTTTCACCGTCATTGCGAGGAGCCATAGGGCGACGAAGCAATCCGGAAGGGAATGTAGGGTCATAGCGTCATTGCGAGGAGCGGTAGGCAGTTTCACCGTCATTGCGAGGAGCCGAAAGGGCGACGAAGCAATCCGGAAGGGAAGAGGGCAGAGTCCGGATTGCTTCGCTACGCTCGCAATGACGGAAGGGGTGAAGGCAATGACGGAGGAGTGAGGGCAGAGTCTGGATTGCTTCGCTACGCTCGCAATGACGGAAGGGGTGAAGGCAATGACGGAGGAGTGAGGGCAGAGTCCGGATTGCTTCGCTACGCTCGCAATGACGGGAGGGGTGCTCGCAATGACGGGAGGGGTGAAGGCAATGACGGAGGAGTGAGGGCAGAGTCCGGATTGCTTCGCTACGCTCGCAATGACGGGAGGGGTGCTCGCAATGACGGGAGGGGCGCGCAAAAAAACTTGCATTTTTTTGCCGGACGTGTTACGCTATAAGCAAGGGCGAAAGTTTATTTTGTACCTGGCTGCGTTCCGGCAACAACAATAATGCAACTAATTGCAATGGTTTGTCTCCCTCCGGTGGCTAATTCAATGATACAACAACCTCTGCCGCTGCGGTGCGGCCCGCGCTTCACTCACCCGTTTCCGAGCGGGATTTCCGGTATCCGTGAAGGTCACAGACCTGCGGACAGTATGATGAGAGTGTGAAGGAACTTTCCGTCCGGCTGCCGCTTTTTTTTAAAAGCGGAGGCAACCGACCCGTACCTTATTCCGACGGCTTGTCTTTCGGAATATGAGCTTTTTTAAGCGGACGGGTCCTTTTTTTGCGCCTTAAATTGGAAAAAACTGGAAAAGTTATTGACTTTACGGCATTTTAGGATTAGAATAATATAAGGAATTTTATATATTAAAGAGGCAAATTATGAAAATAATGTCTAAAATAAAAGAAAAATTTGCACGCCCGCGCAAACCGCGCGCGGCGGGGCTTGCCGCGGTAAAGGACGGCAGGCGTCGCATAATTTCCGCGGGGCTTGTCTGCGTGTTTGCGGCGGCGCTTGCGGGCGGCGCGCTTTTGGGCGCGGGCACGGCGGACGCATACACCGCTTCGACAAAACCCGTAAACATAGGCTCGCTCACGCTTGCCGACTACGACACCCGTACCGACGGCAACGTTTTCGACGCGGACGTCCTGCAAAAGCTTTACGATAAGCTTACGGGCACGGCAAACAGTACGTATGCCGCCGCGTACTCCGCGGTTAACGCTTCGTCCAGCACCATCACGGGCTCGGTGTCGGCGGGCACGCCCGCGCTCTGCACCAACGTCAACGCCTGGACCCAGCCCAAATCGAAAAACTTCAACGCAATAAACGGCAGTTCGCCGTTCACGGTATCCTTCGGCGGGTTCGACTGGAACGTGGTTTACGCCACCACGAACACCACCGCCGCGGGCACGGATAACCTTATAGTTACCCTCTGGATGAGCGAAAACGCGTCCACTTCGGTGTGGAACAGCTATTCCTCGTTGGACTGCACTTCGCCCTATCCTTCCAGCATGTACTCGTCAAGCAAAATCCGCGTCGACGCGCTGAACGCGGGCGGGGACGCGGGCGTCAACTATGCGACAAGCACTACGGCGCGCGTAGGCACGGTTTCGGGACGTCAAAGCCATATTTTCGCGCCCTTTACGCTGTCAAACGCGGTAATAGGCGGCAAAAGCCTTACAAACTACCTTGTTTCACCCAACAAGGTAGCCTATCAGGAAAACGAAAACTGGGTTTGGAGCTATATGGGCAAAGGTAAACCCTATCTCTGTCCCAACGAGGCGTGGGACACCCCCGACACGAGCGTAGTTCACCCTTCCGGCGGAAGCGGCTGGGCGCACGCCTCTTACGGCTCCGGCTGGAGCGACAATTATCTTATCCCCAACAAAGCCGACTACTATGAGTGGGCGGACGACACCTTATGGCTTCCTTCACTGACCGAAACTGGCTTCTCCGACGACTCCACCAGCTGGGGCGTGGGTCTGTGGGGCACCCTTACAGCCTATAACAGTGTGGATAACATCCTTAAATCGTCGGGCAATACCTGGCTGCGTTCCGGCGACTACAGTAGTGCCACTGTTTGCTATGGTTTGTCTCCCTCCGGTGGCTTTTTCTATGGTACTTCCGCCTCTGCCGCTGCGGTGCGGCCCGCGCTTCACTTAAATCTGAAATCTGCCGCGGCTTCCGCGGCGGGGGCAATTAAAAAACCGACCCCTCCGGCTGCGAACACCTTCACATACAACAGGACGACGCAAACGCTCGACCTTTCGACCCTGACCAACTGGGATTCGAATAAAATGGAGGTAATTTCCATCGCGAGAGACGGTGGTACCGCACACACAGCCCCCACGGTGGTCGCGCCCGCAGGCAGCGCGACCGCGACCAAAGTCGAATTTACCGACGCGGGCACTTACAAAATAAAAATCAGGACCAAGGACACCACGGTTGCGGGCGCAACCTATCACTGGGTGTTCGAGGGTACCCCCGCGGGTACGCGGGAGGTAGAAATATCAGTTACCGTAAATAAATCGAGATTAGCCGTGCCGAGTTTCGGGACGGCTGCCGCCGTTAGAAAAAATTACGACGGCACCGAGCAGACGTTCACCGCGAGCGGGTATCCGAACGGCAACGTCACGGGGTATCCGCGCGACCCGCTGGCGGTGACGATAACAAAGACGAACGGCGCAATGACCGTCGCGCCGACGGTCACGGCTACGTCGGGCAGCACGCTCGAAGTCAAAACGAAGCACTGCGGCGACTACAAGGCGACGTTTACAATAGCCGATACGCACAACTACGAATGGAGCGACGGAACGTCGGCGGGCAAGGACGCGCTGTTTTATCTGTTGCCGAAACAGTTGACCATTACCGCGACCACGACGGTTGCAAGCAACGTCTGGGCATGGACTGCCGACGCAACCGAGTCGGGCACGATAACCGTCGGCGGGTTTTACAACGGCGGAGGGGGCGCCCCCGCAGACAGCGTGGACTTACAGCTTGCCGTGAAGAACACCTCGGACGGCAGCGTCACGTACATAGCGGGCACCGACAATCACGACGGCACGTATACTTTTACGGTCAACAAGGATATAGCAATGTTCGGCGGAAGCTACGCCGTGGGCACTTACCGCCTCGAACCCAAGCTCGGCGCGGGCGGGGGCGGCGCGGACGACGGGAATTACTCCTTCGACACCGCGCTGGGTTTAATCTCTTCGGACAAAGAGGGCTACAAGCTGGTCGTTTCGGCGGCGGGCGCGGGGCTTGCTTCCTACGACCTTATGTACGACGACGGCAGCGGATTGCAGCCCATGCCCGCGGGCAACAAGGTGCCCTACAAACTGAACGCTGCGGGCACGGCGGGCGTGCAGTATACCGTCTCGCTCGACACCTCGAATTTCCCGAGCTATTTATCGGTCGACACCTCGTACAATACGGGCGGGTTTGTAAACGGCTATAAAAATTCTTCGGCGATAAACGCCGGCTCATACACGGTGCAGGTACACCTCAAATCAAACGACCCGGGGCATCAGTTTTCGGACGGCACGCTGGAAGGCAACGTAAGCGTCTCGTGGGAGATTGAGAAGGCGACCTTCGATTTAAGCGGGGCAAAGTGGCAGTATTCCGACGCGAGCGGCAATACGAACGACTACGCAAAGTGGAACGCGACGAGCGGCGCGTGGGAGTATCTCGATTCTTCGGGCGGAGTAATTCCCGCCGACGCGGGCATACCGTGGTACGGCTCGGACTACACCCTTTCGCTTGCGTCTCTGCCCGCGGGCATTTCGATAAATCCCTCGGGCGCGTACACGGGCAACAAGCAAAAGGCGATTAATTCGTCTTACCACGCGTCTTGCATAAGCATTTCTTACGACACGGTCAACTTCAACGCCATACCCAACGGCTTTACCGAGCTGAATTGGAGTATCGTAAAGGGCAAGGTTGAAATTATTTCGGGGTCGTGGACGACCAACTCGCAGGGGTCGGGCAGCAACATTTACTATCTGCCCACCTTGTCGCACAATATTCCCAATGTGCAAGGCGTCGACTACGAGTACTACGATTTGGGCACTGACGCAGCGCCTATCGCGCTTCCCGGCACGTTGCTTGCGGGCGGTATCAACGATATTGTTTCCGTTTCGGGCACAGAACACTATTACTACGTAAAAGCGGTGGTTAAATCGGGCTTCTCGCTCGACGGCGTAACTCTTTGGAGCGACGCGATTGCAATCGTCGACAGCACCGGCGGCGACAGCTTCCAGGGCACGCCCCTCGGCGCATGCACCAAAAAGTTCACCACGGGCGACAACCGCACCCCCGTGCAAGTCGTGTTAAACGGTGCGCCGTTCACTTACAACGGTCAGCCGCGCGCCGTGCTCGACGACGGCACCAACGGCGGCGAGCTTGTTATTACCGTCGGCAGCAGCGCTTTCCCGCCCTCGAATTTTACGGTAAATTATTACGAATACGACCCTGCCGCTACGGCAGACCACTTCAAGGGCGCGCCGCTTTCGGGCGCGCCGAAGGACGCGGGCAAATATGTGCTCGAAATCGAGCTCAACGCTTCGGCGGGCGGTTCGTATTACGCCACGGACGAATATCTGGATTTCGAAATTAAACCCTTCACGCTCGACATGTCGCAGGTACAGTGGGGGTACGACGACGGCGACGGAAATACGGTCGCCTACAATCCCTCGCTTCCGCCCGAATACAGGCTTAACGCGGACGGCACGCCGTACGAGTACGAGCTTAAACTTGTCGGGCTTCCCGAGGGCGACGCAAGCGGCGACGCCGCGGCGCAGCTTCTCGCGCAGATGTTTGCGGAAAGCGGGCTTGCAAGTATTTTAAGTTATTCGGGCAACGTCAGCTCGTCCGTGACGAATACGGGCATGATGACCGCTACGTGCACGATAGATTCAAACCTGCTCGGCGCAAACTTCGTGCTCGGTTCGCTGCCCTTCCCCGACGACGGTCACGGCGTTGCAACCGCGACGCAGGGCTGGAATATCGACCCCAAGAAGATTAACACCCCCAAAAACGACGCCACGCACGAATTCAACGGGCAGACGCAGGATATCTTGTCGCATACGGGGCTCGACCCCGCGGGGCTGGGCGTTTACTACAATGTTGTAGGTCTGACCAAGCGCGACGAGCAGAACAACACGCAAAGCCTCTTCACGTCGGAAAACTGCGCTAACCCGAGCAACCCCACGGTTGACGAAATCAAGGCGATTCTGGCGGGTTTAAAGGACGCGGGCAGATACGGTATCACCGTAGAACTGATTGACAGAAACAACGTTAAATTCGTCGAAAACGGAGTTGTTGGAACGCTGCCCACGTATTCGGCGCAAGTCACGGTAAACAAGCTGAAAGTTCAGATAGTGGGCTGGGTCGGCAGCGGCGACGCGCCGTGGACGCCGAATTACGCCTCGTCGTCCTACCCCGCAAACGTGGTGGACAGTCGGTTCGAGGACCAAAACGGCAACGTTGTTGCCACGGGCGATTTAATCAATCACTACAACGAACAGTTCACGCAGACAATCGTTCCCTCGGCGGGCAACGAGGGCAACGTTGAAATCGAGTTCATAGGCGGCGCGGACAGCTCGAAAACGTTTATAATGCTCGACAACAGCAACCCGCCCGACCCTATCGTCAAGCCTTCGGCAATTTCGCAACCCAACGCGGTGTATACGGGCTCGCCGATAAGCTTTATGCCTAACGGGCTCGAAGCGCTTGCCGATTCGGGCAAAATAGCGCTGTTCCTCGTCGACGGCGACGGCAACGAAACGCCCGCGGATAAAACGTGCTTCACTCAGACTGACGCGGGCGCGTACAAGGTCATCGCGAAAATCGTAGGCAACTATTATTGGGACGGAACAAGCTACGATAAGACGCCCGTGGAATTTAATTTCACTATCGACAAAGCGGCGGTCGCCCCCGTATGGGGCAAGGACGGCAACGGCAAGCCCGTTGCGACATTGCCCGACGGATATTCGGGACTCGGCGACGCGTTCGATTATCACTACTACGACGGCGACGGCAACGAAATTCCCGAAGCCGAACTGAAAGCGGGTCAGCCCTATTCCGTGGGCGTATCCTTAAAGGAAGAGTTCAAAAATAACCTTTTCCTCGCCGACGACACCGGCGCGGAAATTGCGGGCGGCGTAAGCCTTTCCGAGGATTTGTATACCCCGCCTCAAACCGGCGTAATCGGCTTCTTCACCAAAAAGTTTTTATTCGGGCTGGATATGTGGGTATGGCTGATTATCTTCTTTGTACTGCTGTTACTGCTTATTCTTTTGATAATTCTGATTGTAAGGGCGGCGAAAAAGCGTAAAGAAAAACGCCTTGCCGCGCAAGAGAAGAAGGAGGAAGAGGAACGCAAAAAGCAGGAATTGGAAGAAGAACGCCGCAGAAAGGAAGAAGAGCGCGAGGACGAGCGCCGCAGAAAAGAAGAGGAACGCGAGGACGAGCGCCGCAGACGCGAGGACGAACGCGAGGAAGAACGCAGACGCCGTTCGGAGGAAAGAATGATGTCCGGCATGGGCATGGGAATGGGCATGGGCATGATGCCCCAGCAACCCGTTATTCAGCCGATAATGCCCCAGCCCGCGCCTCAGCCCGTCATACAGCAACCCGCGCCTCAGCCCGCGCCTCAACCCGTTGTACAGCAACCCGCGCCCCAGCCTATGGCGGCGCCGCAGTCCGACTCGTATCTCAGACTCAGAGAGTATGAAGAAAGGCTTCGCACCATGGAGCGCGAATTGCAGGAGCGGAAAATCGAATCGCTCGTCCGCGAGGAGGGCGAACGCACGCGCAGACAGCTCGAAGACGCCGCGCGCATGCGCCGTCACGAAGAGGAAATGCAGCGCTTGCGCGACTTGCAGGACATGGAAAGATTGCAGCGTTCGGACGACTATTACCGCCCCTATAACGACGCGTATTACGCCGAGCAGGACAACGAGGAGTTAAGGCTTTTGGAGGACCAGCTCAGGCAGAAAGAAATCGAAAACCGTCTCTTGCAGGAGCGTTACAACAACGGCAATTACATGTTGCCCGACGGTTCGGACGACGACGAATATTAATTTAAGGAGTTAATCATGAGCAGAAAGGAAGAACTTAAAAAACAGATTGCGGAAATAGAAAAGGAAATAAGCGATTTGGAGCAGAAAAGGCTTCGCTCGCAGTCGGTGATTATAGAGGCGTTTATCGACAAGGTCGACCCGCCCGCAACCGACGCGGAGTATTTCAAAACGCTTACTTCCATAATCAATTTACAGCGCGAAAAATTGCAAATGCTGGTCGCGGAGCTGGAATCTCTTTAAAATCAATCGGCGAAATACGGCTGAAAGGAGGGTGCGGGCATGGACTCGGACAAGAATTTAACTGAATACGAAAGCCGTATGATGGCTATAAACCGCGAGCTTCAGGAAAGGCGCATGCTCGAACTGTGCCGCAAGGAAAAGGAGCGCGTCGTAAACGACACCTCTCTCTCGGATAAACTCGACAGGGAAGAGGAGGAGTTAAGGCGCCTCCGCGCAATGCGCGAGGAGCAGGAGCGGCGTTTAAGGGCGCAAGCCGTAATGGCGCCGCCCTACGCGCATAGGCAGGAGCAGAGGCTTGCCGCGCTCAGGGAGCAGATAAAACGGCAGGAAGAGGAAAACAAGCGGCTCAGCGAGCTTATAAAAGCTTCCGCCCGCCCCAAAAAACCCGCCTTACCCCCGCCTCCGCCCCCGCAAAGCGACAAAACCGAACTTTTAAAGGCGCAAATGGACGCCGAGCTTGCGGTTATCCGCGCCCAAAGCGAAACCGAGCTGGCGCGCACGCAGGCTAAAAACGACGTTGAGATGGCGCGTCTGCAAGCGAAAACCGAAACCGAACGGGCGCTTGCACAGGCGAAAAACGAAGCGGAACTTGCAAGTATCCGCGCCGAAATGGCTTCACGCCCCGCCGAACGCCGCCCCGCCGAAGAGGATAACGGCGCGATTTTGAAAGCCGAAATGGCGGCGGAAATGGCAAAGGCTCAGGCACAGAACGAGGTCGACAAAGCAAAGGCGCAGTTCGAGATTGAAAAACTTAAAGCCGAGCTTTCCCGCCGTGAAAAGGAACCGGCGGAGGGCAAGGGCGACGATACGGCGATTTTAAAAGCCGAAATGGCGGCGGAAATCGCAAAGGTGCGCGCCGAAATGGAAGCCGAGCGGGCAAACGCAAAGGCTCAGGCGGAAATCGAAAGGGCGAAAGCCGAGGTTGAAATAGCAAGGCTTAAAGCCGAGGCGGTGGCAAACCAGCCTCCCGCAACCCGCGACAATAACGAGCTTTTAAAGGCGCAGACGGACGCGGAACTTGCAAAGGTGCGCGCCGAAATGGAAGCCGAGCGCGCAAGCAGCAGGGCGACCCGCGAAATCGAGAAAGCCCGGGCAGACGCGGAAATAGCGCGGTTGAAAGCGCAGCAAGTTATTATCGCCGCACCCGAGGGGCAGAAAACTTCGAACTCGGAAGATCGCGCGCGCATGGACGGAGAAATTGCCCGAATACGCGCCGAGCTTCAAGCCGAGCGCGAGAAGGACAGGGCGGCGGCGCAAGCGGAAAAAGCGCGTGCCGACGCGGAAATAGCGCGGCTGAAAGTTCAGATTGCCTCAACGCCCGCGCCTGCCGTTCAAAGTTATCCCGACAATTCCGAAGCGATTAAGGCGCAGCTCGAAGCCCGCCTTATACGCCAACAGGCGGAAATGGAAGCCGAGCGCAGCCGCGAGCGCGTGCAGGCGGAAATCGACAGGGCGGCTTCGCAAGCTCAAATCGAAAAATTGAAAAGCGAAATTGCCGCAATGCGCGAGCAAAAGGCGCATGCCGAGCCCGTACCGCAAGTTGACAATTCAGCTTTACTGAAAGCCGAAATGGCGGCGGAAATCGCAAAGGTACAAGCCCAGAACGACGTCGAGCGGATAAAGGCGGATTTGGAAATAGCGCGCCTTAAAGCGGAAATTAAGGCGCAACAGCAAACGCAGCAGATTAAACAAGCGCCGCAACAGAACAACGACGGGCTTATAAAAGCGCGCATCGAGGCTGAAATAGCAAAAACCCGCGCAGAAGCGGAAGCCGAGCGGGTGAAAGCGGAGGCGCAAGCCGAAATAAACAAAATCCTTGCGGAAGCGGAGTTGGCAAAGCTTAAAACCGAAACTCCGAAACCTGACGACGGCGAGCTTTTAAAGGCGCGCGTCGAAGCGGAGCTTATCAAAGCCCGCGCCGAAATAGAGGCCGAGCGGGTGAAAACTTTGGCGCTGCACGAGGCGGAAAAGGCGCGCGCGGAAGCGGAGATAGCAAAAGCGAGGGCGGAAAGCGTGCCCGCGCCGCAATACGACGATACCGCGCGAATAAATGCGGAGGTTGTAAAACTGCGCGGCGAAATGGAAATCGAGCGCATAAAAATGCAGGCTCGGCAAGAGATAGAAAAGGCGCGCGCGGAAGCGGAAATACAGAGGCTGAAAACGCAGATTGCCGCCGCTTCGGCGCAACCGCAGCCGCAGCCGACAACGGAAATAGAGTTTGCAAAAGTTCGCGCCGAAATCGAAGCGGAACGAATGAAATTGCAGGCTCAGCAAGAGATAGAAAAAGCCCGCGCGGAAGCCGAATTGACCCGCATGAAAGCGGAGGTTGCCGCGTCGCTGAATAACACGGCGGGCAACCCGTATATGCAGTTCGGGCTGCCGTATGCTCAATTTATGTTTCCTCAACCCGTTCAGCAAAACGACGGCGATAAATTGGCATTAATGAAAGTCGAAGTCGAGCTTGAAAAGATGCGCACCGAGCAGCGCGTCGCGCAGGAATTCGCGCGCGCGCAAGCCGATATAGAGGCGGCTAACCGCCGTGCGGATATGGAAATATCCCGCGCGCAAGCAGAAATAAACGTCGCTAAAATGCAGGCGGCACAGGAAACGGCGCAAATGCGGCTTTCAAACGAACTTTTGAAATTGCAAAATAAGAACGACCCTTCAAAATAGGACTGTCATAATAAGTATCTGTACCGCCGTCGCAACGTTCAAAATGAAATGACTTATCATAAACGGCAGCGGATTTTTACTCTTGCGGTAAAGCAAGCAAATTAACGTCGTGAGCGGCAGAAAAGATAAAAATCTGTAAAGCATGAAAATGCCGTCGGGCAAAAACGGAATAAAACTGTGTTGCAGTGCGTAAAAAAACGCCGCCGCAAAAGCGTAGACTATGTTGTCGCTTTCGGCGGCGTTTATTCCGTATCCGAGATATAACCCGTCCTCGGCGAGCGTGGTGGTTGCGGGGAGAAAAAGCAAAACAATTATCGCAAGCCAGAGGGGTATAGGCTCGACGAGCGTTTCGTCGAGATAGGGGAATTCTCCGTAGCATATCAGCCCCGCGAGATAAAGCCCGCCCATGCCGACCGCCAGCGTAATTATTACGGTAATAATAGCCTTCGGCGCGTTTGTTTTGCCCTTTTGATAGTTTAAAAGCGACTTGTAATCCTTGCGCGAATAGAAAAATAAAACCGCAATGGTAACAAGGTTGCATACAATCGCGACCGAAGTCCACCATTTGCTCGCAAAGAAAACGGAAATTGCAAGCAATAAGCACCGCATGGGCAGAAGATAGGGGATTTTCATTGTTTCCCCCTTATTATATCGGTTATCCATTCGGCGCGAGGAACGGGCATTTGCGGGTTTCTCGCTATGTTTTCGGCTATGCCTTGAATTGCCGTAAAGAAAGCCGTCGCAAGCGCGAGCGGGTCGCCCTTGCGTATGCTTCCGTCTTGCTGACCTTTTTCAATGAGCGCAACGGCGCACTCGACGTCTTTTCGGCGCATAGAAAAGCTTTTCGCGAAATTCGGCGCGCCCTCGTCGTATTGCGCCCTGCCCATCAGAACGAACAGCTTCGCCGCGAACGGTTCGCGCGCGACGTAGTCTAAAACCGTCTGCGCGGTCGCCTCGAAAAACTCGACGGGAGAGGAAGCGGGCGCATTAAACACGTTGTCCTTGCCTTGCGCGGCAATTTCGAGGAGGGAAAGATACAGCTTTTCCTTGGTTTCGAAGTAGTGGAACAAAAGCCCCTCGCTCATGCCCGCTTCGCGGGCAATGTCCGCGGTGCGCGTTGCGGCGTAGCCTTTGCGGATAAACAAATTCAGCGCGGTTTCGATAATCGCCCGCCGCCTGTTTTCAATTTGCTCGACTCGTTTCATAATGCCTCCGTAAATTATTGAGTAATTACTCAATAATTATATACCAAGGCAAACCGTTTGTCAATGAAAAACCGCTGTATTAATTACAGAGCACCAAATAAAAAAAGAAAGGCAGTGACCTTTCTTTTTTTGTGTGGTGGAGCTAACGAGATTCGAACTCGTGACCTTTTGACTGCCAGTCAAACGCGCTACCAACTGCGCCATAACCCCATATTCAATTTTTCAATTTAGTTAATGGCAGTACGGCTCGTCGAGGGAACCTCTCCGTGTCGCTGCCGGTTTGCGCGAACGCGCAAAGCGTCGCCCGGGAGGCTCGCACAAAGCGCTACCAACTGCGCCATAACCCCGAAATCAAATTAATTATAACAAATTCTATCGGGCTTGGCAAGCTATTTAAATAGCGTTCATGCGAATTTTGGGAAATATTGCAATCCCTCGAATTTGCTGTAATAAAGCTTGATTTTAATAGAAAAAAAGCATATAATAAATATGGTTTCAACTTAACCCGAGGGCGAGTTTCAGATTCGATTGCGGGTGGAGAATGAGAAAAGCATACCAAAGGCTCGGCTTTGTAAAAAACGGAAACTTAAATTTAAACGCAGAATCTAACGATTCCAAAGTTGTAGCTTTCCCCGCTAACCGCGCGGCAAGCTTCGCTTGCGCAGCTTAACATAGCTGTCCGTCGTCTGCCGTAATCCGTTGGCGGCAAAACGGCGTTAATTAAACGGAAAACTCCCGAATGCGTTTTACCGCGCACATTCGGGAAGAATTCAGCGGTATGCGCTTGCGTAAGCCCGTACGTTCGGCGAACGTAAGTTAAGATAAAAGGCGTAATAAGTATGTAGAAAGCTCAAACTAAACACGTAAGACTCGGGTGCAAATCCCGACTCGTCCACCAAAGCAGCGCGGCACAAAAAAAGTGCCGCGCTGCTTTGGTAAAGCAAGAAAAGAGGAAGCGGATTGCAAAGCAAGCCGCCCCGTCGTACCGAAGGCGAAGCCTTACTCGTCCACCAATCTTGTCGGTCTAAAAGTCTTTTGGCTTTTAGACCGATATTTATATTGTGCGGTGAAAATGTTTGTCACGCAGTTATTGCTGTGTTATAATATTACTGTGTTATAGCGAAAACGGATTGAACTTTTACGGTAACGAAGAAGCATACGATGCTCAAGGCGATCAAACATCAGAGAGATTTTATAACGGTTGCACAGCGGACAGCTCGGCAAGCTCATTCATATCGACCATACCGAAAAATTGCGTATTGGCATTTTGCGCACAGTTATACGCGAGGCAACTGGCGCAACACGGCGTTTCCCGCGCCCATGATCATGGCAAAGAGTTGCCACGATCTTGACTTGTTTCAGCAATACGCTGGCTCGAAGTGCGAAAGTCTTTCATCGATGGGCGACCTTACTTGGTTTAAGCATGAGAACGCGCCCGAAGGGTGCGCCGACCATCAATCGGTGCAAATGCAATTTGCAAATGGGATAACGGCTACGTTCAATGCATATGGACTTTGTGGCAAAGCACACTTCGAGCGAGCATAAATGGTTCCGAGAGGCGCGCAAGAGCCGACATAACCCCTATTTGCCGAACGGCAAATATCTTTTCGGTAACGGCAAAGAGCGCAAACCGAACGGAAACTACGCGCCATTTGAAACGGCAGTATATAAAGTTAAATGATATATTAGTATGATATGGAGCGAAAAAATGAATATTAAGAGCGATAAAGAAATGCAGAATAAGCAAGAATACGAAACATTTGAGCGGGCAGGTATAGAGCCGCCGCGTAGTTATTATATCCCGTTTAATGAAGCGCAAGAATTTACGTTTGCGCACGGCATTTTGGATAGGACGAAAAGCGACCGTTTTATATCTTTGGACGGCGAGTGGCAATTCAAGGCGCACGAAGATACGGCGAGCGTTGAACTCACCGAAAAACTCGACAAAAAAATTCACGTGCCGTCTTGCGTGCAAATGCATGGGTACGATCAAATTCAATACATAAACACGCGCTATCCGTTTCCTGTGGATCCGCCGTATATTCGCGTGAAAAACCCGACATTTCACTATCGCCGTACGTTTGTAATTAAGGATAAGACTCAAAAATTCTATCTAAATTTCGAGGGCGTGGATAGCTTCTTTTATGTGTACGTAAACGGCAAAGAGGTGGGATACAGTCAAATATCGCACGCTACGAGCGAGTGGGATATTTCCGCGTATGTAAATACAGGCGAGAATACGCTCGATGTAATAGTACTCAAATTGTGTGCGGGCAGTTACCTCGAGTGTCAGGATAAGTTCCGCTTTTCGGGCATATTCCGCAGCGTGTATCTGCTTGTTCGCCCTATTGAGCATATAACCGACTTTAAGATAGAAACGAAATTTGCGGGCAATGACGGTGTGCTTACCGTGCGCAACGATAGCGTAATTCCTTTTGTCGTACAATTCGAAAGCGAAAGCAAGACCGTTGCGCCGAATAGGGCGGCGGAATTTAAAGTAAAAAACGTAGAAAAATGGACGACAGAAAACCCCAAATTGTATGACGTGATTTTATCTGCAAACGGCGAAAAAATATTGCAACGCATCGGATTCCGCACGAGCATAATCGAGAACAACGTATACAAGATAAACGGCGAAAAGATTAAGCTGAGAGGCGTGAACCGCCACGAATTTTCTCCCACGGGCGGCGCAACGGTAACGGTAGAAGAAACGATAAAAGACCTCGAACTTATGAAAGCGGCGAACGTGAACGCTATTCGCACGTGCCATTATCCCGATTGCCTCGAATTTTACGACCTATGCGACGCGATGGGGTTTTACGTAATGGACGAGGCGGACGTGGAAACGCACGGCATGATAGAACGGCGCGGCGGTTACGGCAGAGAGAATTGGCAGGAGTTTGCCGACGGCGGCATAGCGGATAAGGGCGTAACGGATAGGGAAATAACGCTTTACGAGCGCGACAAAAACCGCACTTCTGTGGTTATATGGAGCCTCGGCAACGAGTCTAGCTACGGCAAAATGTTTCATGCGGGCGCGGACTATATACATGCGCGCGATAATCGTCCTATCCACTATGAAAGCGCATGGGAAATGGCGGATAAATCGGACTATTATACTAAGCGCATAGATATGGCAAGCCGCATGTATCCGCCGCTCGAATTTTTCAACGAGTTTTTGCGTGACGAAAAGGAAACGCGCCCGCTCGTGTTGTGCGAGTATTCGCACGCAATGGGTAACTCCAACGGCGACTTAAACGACTATTGGAAGCTCATAGACTCTAACGACCGCTTTATGGGTGGATTCGTGTGGGAGTGGCGCGACCATGCGATTAAGACCGATAAAGGCTACTTATACGGCGGTGATTTCGGCGAAAGAGAACACGACGGCAACTTTTGCGTTGACGGCTTGCTTAACCCGGACTTTACGCCCAAAAGCGGCTATTACGAGTTGCAGGCGGTATACGGAGGCAAGAGGGAAAAGAAATTCACGCCGCCGAAGTGCGAGCCTATAGAAAAACTTGCGGCAGAAAAACCGCTTAACTATATGCTCGGCAAAAGCGGCGAGTTGCTTAGCGTAGGAGATATACAATTCACCGAGCCGCTCAAAGTGAACGTTTTCCGTGCGTATATAGATAACGACCGAAATATAAAGAACGAGTGGCAACGGTATGAAAACGCCGCGCAAGTCGCTTATGACATACAAAAGAGCGGCAACATGGTAAAAGTGACGGGTAAAATGCTTAAAACCTGTTTTGCGCCGATTATGGACTTTACGCTAACATATACGTTTTATAATAATGCGGTAGACGCGGAACTAAGCTACAAAGTTGCCGATTACGTTTCGTATTTGCCGCGAATCGGGCTTACGTTTGCGCTATCTAAAAGCGTGGCGAATAAATTTACCTACAAAGGTTACGGTTCGCATGAGAGCTATATAGACAAGCATTTGGCAAGTGCATACGGTGAATACGCTATTACTGCCGACAAAGAATATTTTCGTTACGTAAAACCGCAGGAAAGCGGCAGTCACTTTGCGAGCACGGAAGTTGCGTTTGATAATGGCATACAAATAACCGCCGAAAAACCTTTTTCCTTTAGCGTTTTGCCGTATTCGGCGCAAACGCTTGCGAGCACGGCGCATGATTTCGAGCTAAAAGAAGACGGAAACGTATACGTAAGTTTGGATATAGCGATGAGCGGTTTGGGCACCAACTCTTGCGGTCCCGAACTCTGCAAAGGATACCGCGCACCCAAAGAGGGCAGGAATAAATTTCGGATTACGGTTTGCCGTACGCAATTTTAACTGTCTGTCGGAATATAAAAAGGCGGACTTGAAAGCGTTTAGCGATTTCGAATATTCCTCCCGTTAAGTTTGCCGTACACCGCACTCTTACTGCAGGAACGACCGGCAGAGGAGGGGCATGGTATCGCGGAAACGACGGAAAGCTGTATGAATGCGACGGAAAAGAACAAAGCGAAGATGCGTTGCTTACTCCGCTTAACGGTTTTGCCAGATATGTAAAAAGAGACGTTAATGCTTTTCGGTTGTTCACTCCCGACGGCAATCCGTATAAAATTCCGTTGGCAAGACTGAAAGATATGGCTGTTCGGTTTTTGACAAAAGATACAGAAGTGCAACAGTGGTTGAACACGCATATTGATTGGCGGAACGATATAATAGAAGCGAAGTCGAAAAGAGTGATTGCCGGTATTGACGATATAGCGCAACTTTTTGCCGACAAAATCCATATAAATCGCAAAGGGAAGCTAGTGTTTATGCAAGGGTGGGATGCCTATAACAATACCCATAATGCGAAATTCGACGCTGCGGCAATAAAAGCACAGAAATGGGAAAATAAAGTGCAGTGCGAAGTGATAGGAAAGCATTTGGCAGGCAAAATGAAAAACGGGGGGCAGTATTTTTGTCCTATAAAGATAAGACGGCACGGCGCAATACATTGCGCCGTGCCGTCTTGGTGGAGAAAGAAAACGGGTAGCGGTTCGTAATACAAAAAGATGAAAAAGTGAAATCTCTACCAATGCGATTACGATTAAACAAAAGACAATTGATAACTTTAAAGTGAATGAGACGAATAGATATAATTATTAAGAGAGGCGTTGAACCGGCCGAATATTATAAATTCGTGTTCGGAAATTATCGAACTATTTAATTCGTTTGATTTTGTTTTATATAAGTACTATAATTCATTTAACCGATAATACATTTGTATTTATCGGTTGTCTGTTTTAAATGCCGTCGTTTGAGCATCTAAAACGGGTAGTATTTTAAAAAAGAAATTATATGCGCATCAAAGGAGAAGAACGAAACATTATGACAAAAGAGCAAAAGGATAAGCTGGTCGGGATTTATCACGATATACGGGATAAAAATTATTACTATTTCAACTTAGACAGCTTTGAGAGGGAGCAGTTCGGGCGCAATATCGATTTCTTCAACAAACCCGAAGAATATCAAATTGAGATGTGGCTCAGACTGCTCGGCGGCGACGGCTATAATCTTCTGTATCTCGGCGCAATGCTTGCGTTACAGGAAGACGACATGCGTTATCTTGACGATACGCTGTATACCGTTACCACGCTGGAACGGCTTACCATGCTGTCAACGGATTGGGACCTATTGTCCGTGTTGCTGTCGGCTAACCGTTTCGACGATATAAAGCGTTTTTTTCCGAAGGAAAACGTACAGAGTAAAATCGGCAGAGGTTGGCTGATAAATCTGGTAATGTATTTGTACTACGGCGAGGAAGCGTGGCGAGCGGAAGCGGTCGATAGCGGCAGGCGTTACTCCGAGTCTAAAACTACAATCGAGGGAAAGGCGGTTGTAAACTGTCTTTTGAGTTTGGTCGATAAAGATTTCGATAGGTTTTCCGTAGAGTTGGATAATATATGCAAAGGCAAGCGCCGCTCGAATGAATTCGGCGAAAATAAATTTACCAAACAGTTCCCGTTTTTTGCTTTGGGACTTTACAATTTCGCACGCTTTTTATACGGCGAAGAAGTCGAAAATATCGCGCTCCCCAATGATGCAGGTGCACTGATAGAATTGCACGAATACCAAAAAGCCAACGGGTACGCGACGGGTAAGGTCCTTGTGGATTTCAAAAATTCGCTTCCGCTCCTCGACGCATTGCTCAATATCGAGTTGCCGACCATACATTTGAAATACGATAAAAAAGGGAAAGGTTATATCGATATCGACAGATACAAAAGCGAGATTACCGAAAGAGCGCTTGAAATTTATGCTCGGAAATGAGTTGCATAATTGTCGGCAGTATTTTTATCAACTAAACCCAAAGCAGCGCGGCACAAAAAAGTGCCGCGCTGCTTTGGTATAGCAAGAAAAGAGGAAGCGGATTGTAAAGCAAGCCGCCCCGACGAACCGAAGGCGAAGCCTTACCCTTCCACCGAGTAAAATTATCGTTTTTTTTAATTACAGCCTAAATTCTATGATTTGTAGAATTTATTTTCGAAATTTCTCTTAAATATTGCTATTAATTTTTTTTGTTCTATAAATCATTACCGGGCTTTGTCTGGTTAAAGCCTTGATTTATAAATGAATTTTTGATACTCTAAAAGTAATAAAATTAAGCGAGGTGTTATCAAGAATGGAAACAATAGGCGAACGAATTTTTCATTTAAGGGAGCTGTGTCGTTTGACACAACGTCAGCTTGGGGAACAAATTCATTTGAGCGACAAAGTCATAAGCAAATGGGAAAAAAATGAAAGTAAACCGAATTTGGAAGACGTTACCGCCTTATCGCAATTTTTCGGCGTTTCGTATGATTATTTAATATCGGGTAAAGCCACTAAACAAGATGAGGAAGTAATTTTCAAGCAGCCTACAGAAGAAGAATTGATTGACGCTGCGAAAAAAAATTTTATAAAGCAATGCAACGCAATCATAAGAGAAAAAAATCTTTACAAATATAAAGATAAAATTTTCCCTGAAAAGCTCTGTGAAAATTTTTTAAACGAACAAGTTCCCAAAAACTGTGCAGATATCGGAATCTTCCATCCGTTGATTATCAATGAAACCGAACCGTACGCAATAGGAATAAACATGAAGTCGCTTTTGGCTTTCGACGATTATAATTTATTCGAAAAAATTATTGCGTTGAATTTTCCGTTTTACGATAAAAACGATGTGATTGAATTCTTTAAAACCGATGCCCTCCTTTCGGATAAGGACATTCACGGTTTAACAGACACGCGTTTTTATGAGTTTTTGTCCGACCAAACGGTATTGATAAAACAATCGTATGAACGCTTGCCGATAAAAGAACGTTTATATAGTTTTAACGAATTTTTAAACCGTAATAGTTATGAGTATTATTATAAAGCGATACTGTCCGAAGCATTGGAAAAATTAGAACGGAAAAACCCCAACTATTGGGAAATAGTTAAAATTTTAATCGAAAAAGGCGCTGTTTTAAAAAAGGCAGTAAATGTACATTATGGTGAATATGGAGACATGAGTTTACATATGGACTATGCAGACGACTTAATTGTTACCGAACTTTTCTATGAGTTGGCGTGCGCAAAGACAAGTAAATAAAATTTAAGTCTCGATATTTGTCGATAATAAATTGACATTATACGGAATATTATTTATAATGTAAAAAAAACAGAGAGGTTTTATATATGAAATTTTGTACTCATTGCGGTGCGGAAATCGCAGATGAAGCGGTAGTTTGCACGGCTTGCGGCTGTCCCACGGAAACGGCGGC
>CAJTOY010000014.1 GCA_910578195.1 uncultured Christensenella sp.
CGGCATACGCCGCCCGCCCCCGCGGGTTACTGACTGTACGTGTACAAAACGTTGTACAGCGAACCGTAATAACTGTCGAGATATCTCTTCGCAACGTCGTCCGCCGTGTAAAGCGCCATGCGCTCGGCGGGGTCGGCGATTGCGAGATAATAGTCGCGGACTATGACGTAACGCTCGCTGTAACTTAAAGAGTAGTCTACGACATACCCCGCGCCCTCGTCGCCTCCTCCGCCGCCGATATCGCCGTCGGTCGTCGGCTCGTTCAGGGTCATATTATATTTGAGGTTGTCCCTTAAAATACCCACCTGATAGTCGACCTCGGCTTGCAGCTCCCGCCGCTTCGCCTCAACCAGCGAAGAGTTCTTCATTCCCGAAGTCAGCGCTACCGCGCGGAACGCTTTCAACTCGGCTTCGGCTTTGTGATTCAATTCGTTCTTCTTCTGCTGCGCCGTCCTCAAAAGCTTCATTTGCACGACGGTCAACTCTTTCAGCTCGGTTTCCGTCAAATGAATTATGTCAAATTCCACCGCACACCTCCGCCCGCGCCGTAAGCGAAGCTATCGGCGTCCGCCCGCGCACCGTGACCGTGAAATTCTCCCCGCGCAGTCTCGGGCGGATTTTCCAGCCCGAGCCCGAAAAGCTCCTCGTCTTTCCGCCGCAACTCACTTCGATATCCGCGACCCCGTCCATAAAAATTTCGGTGAGAGTTTTCCGCTTGACCGTGCCGAAATCCGTTTCGGAAACAAAGGTAAACTCTCCACCCTCGGAAAATTTGAACACGCCCGAGCCGTTGAACGCGTATACGCAGTCCGCCGCGCAGAGGCAATTTGCCGCAAGCCCTATAACGTAGCTTTCGCCGTCGGCGGGGTTATAGCACAGCACCCCTTCGGCGCACGCGAGGAAGTATTCCCCCGCAAACTCCGCCGAGGAAACGGGGCTCGAAAGTCTGCCCTCGTAGCGGTGCGCAACGCTTCTTATTTTCGTACCGTCGAAGGTCTTCAACCCCGACGAGGTGAAAAACAGCAGCTCGCCGCCGACCGCCCGCGCCGTGCCCTTGTAAATGCAGTCGGTGTCGGTGTCGGTAATCTTCGCCGAGAAATTTTCGGGCGTGCCGAACGCGCTTAAAATCGTGAGCCCGTATTCTCTGACGAGCACCAGCCTCTCGCCGTACTCTGAGATATCGAGAATAGCCCCGCGCTTTCCGTCGAGCATAAGACTACCCGCGCCGTTCAGTTTTTCCTCGCCGTCCTCAATGCCGCCCTCGCCCGACCAGCGGAGCAAAAGTCCGTTGTCCGCGTCCGCGCCGAACAGCCGTCCGCAGTGCATTATGCCGCAGCTCAATTTGTGCGCCCCGTCGAAGCGCTTGAACGACGCGCCGTCGTGCGCGAGCGCGTTGGCGCCGTTCACGACCACCGCCCGCGCCACGCCGTTTTCCACGTCCTCGAACATGTACGGCGCGCTGCCCGCAAGCGGGGATAGCGACACGAAATCGTTCCCTCTGACAGAAACGAATACCTCCTCCGAATTGCAGATAAAAAATCTGCCCGCGCTTTTGGAATACCCCGCAAGCAAAATTCCGGAGGGAACGCCGCTTCCCGTCTTTACGGCGGAAAGCGCGGGCGTCAGTTGACCGCGGGATATGCGGCACCCAACCGCGGTTTTCGCGCCTTCTAAAAGATTGATTGAAACCTTTTTGCTCATACCCACCTCCTCGGCGGTATGCTCCCGCACGAGGGCAATTTTCTCTGCGCGCGGTCAATCTCGCGGCGGTACTTGTTTTCCCAAAGCTCCGCCTCTTCGAGCTCGCCGTTAATGAGGCAATACTCCGAAGCCGCGCCCAGCGCGAGGAGGTATTCCCCCACCTCGCCGCCGAAGTCGCTGCTGCCTTCCAACCTTTTTTTCGAGGGCGCGTATTCGTATTCGACCGTGATTTTTTTCGCGTTCACCGCCATATATTGCGGAAACAATTCATATTCCGCCGCCGCGCCCGCCGCCGTCACGCGCTTGATTTTTACGGGCGGGTTTATAAAAGACGCGTAAAAATATTCGCCGTCGGGCGAGGAAAGTTCCTCCCTCGCAAACAGCGGCATATAGTTGCGCGCAACCTCGTCCTCGGTCGCATTGAAGCAATATAGCAGCGTGTCGACGGTTTCTCTCTCTTCGGCGGTAAGCTCGTCGCCGTCCGCAAGCGAAGCGGCAAGCCCGCTTCGCCCCAGTATATTCAGCGCCGAAATTATAACGTCCTTAACTTTCATTCGCGCTCCTTAGCCGAAATTGTGAAGCATCGCCTGACCGCAAGGCTTGCGGCAGACCAGCTCGGCATACTTCACGAGCGTCGCCGAGTACGCCGCTTTTCCAGGCACCTGCTTTAAAATTTTTCCGTCCTCGTCTTCGAGCCACTCCCAGTCGCAAAGCTGATAGAGCGCGAAATCCTCGGAGTTGAGGAAAAGTATTCTGTCGTCGGGGCAGTACTTGTCCGCGTAGACGGGCACGTCGTTGACCGTGACAACGCCGTAGCCCGTGCGCGCGTCGATTGTGTTCACAACCCTTCTGTTCGCGTCGATTAGCGCGGCAATCTTTTTCCTCGTCTTATACGAACAGAGAATAACGTTTATCTTGCTGTTGAAATTCTCCTCCATGTAGTCGAGCACGTCGCTCAAATCCCCCTCGGTCAGCTTGCCGTTCGCGTCGACCTTATAGGGCGCGAAATAGGGGTCGGCAGTCTTTGTATAGCCGTAAATGGAAGCGCTGTCGAAAATCGCGCCCAGCCCCGTCAGCTCGCTGTTCACCGAGCCGTGAACGTAGACGTTGCCGCCCACAACAAGCTCGGTCACCGCCGTGCCGAAGGTCACCGTGCCCGCCGCCTTATCCACGCTTTCGATGTATACGCCGAGCGCCGAAGAGGGCTTGTTCAGCGGCGAGTACAAATCGACCTGCATGCCGACGAAATATTCCTTGACGACGTCGACGTTGTAGACGGTGTCCGAAACCTTGTCGGTAATGGTGAAAAGCTTGCCCGTGCCGTCTCCGAAAAGCATGCGCTGAAAGTTCTGCTTCGCGCTCGAAACCAACCCCTCCATTTCGGCGTTGAGAAGGTTCACGAACGCGCCCGAGGACTCGCGCGAGGCGCGCATCGCCTTGTCGCTTATTTCAATCGTACCGTAAATGTTTTTCAAAGGCGCGGTGATGTTAACGTATCTGTTTTTGTGCGGGTCGGGCAAATCGCCGTCCTCCGCGCCCGCCATAACGTTGCCCGCAAAGCCGCGCACCACGGCAAGTTTTACGTCCTTGCCGTAAACGTAATCGGTACCCTTTTCAATCGCCGCAAAAAAGGGCGAAACTCCGTCGTTGAGCTGTGCCGAAATGGCGTCGAGATAGTAATCCTTCAATGCCGCGTCGGCGTTCTGAATAGTAATCATAGTTTAAAAATCTCCTTTAATTAATTTTTTAAAAATTCGCTTGCAAGCTTGCCCGCTTCCTTGACGGACTTCGGCACGGCGCGCGGCGCGGACACCCCGCCGCCGCCCGAAAGCAAGGTAACCCCCTTGCCCTCGGCAACGCCTTTTAGGTACTCGCCGATAACCGCGTCCCGCACCTTGTCGTCGGAAAGCGCTCGCTTTAAAAGCTCGTCTTGTCGGGAGGGCGAAGCTTCCGCCCCGTCGGGCTCGGTCTCCGCCTTGTTCCCATGCTCCAACTCTTTCAGCCGTTGACTGCGTCGGGTGAATTCGGCTTCCAAGTCGGAGTATGCCTTCAATAGGGTCTGAACGTCCTTGAACTTGCCGAGGTCGGGCGCAGCCGTAATCTCCTTTTCCGCCTCCGCGGTGTCTGCCGTTTCACGTAAGTCCTTTTTCAGATTATCCATATATAGCCTCCTTTGATTTTTGTCTGTGTATATCGATATGTGCGCATATCTTCCTCTCGGTTTCCACGCTCGGTTTTTCGCCGAGCAGATACGCCGTGTGCTCCGCGATATGCACCGCATGGTCGTCGTAGTCCTTAACCTCGGCATATCCCGCCCTCATTTCCAGATTCTCCTCTCCCGCGCGCACGCGGTTGAGCTCGGCAAGGTCGCGCTCGCCCGAAACGTTGTAACCCAGAAGCTGTAAAACCTTGTTCTTCGCCGAGGGCGTAAGCTTGCCCTCGCCGTCTGAAAACAGCCCTCTGTCGAGCATTTCGTAGACGAGCGTGCGCCTCTGCGCGGGCGAAAGGTTCGCCTCGTTGTCGGCTTCCAAGCTCACGTCGTCCGAGGATATGTCGCTGCCTTTGAAGTAATGCACGCTAAGCGTTCTGTTCTCGCCCGCCGCCTTTAAAAGTCTGACGTCGGTCGCAAACTGTCTGTAAAGTCTTAAAACGTGTCTGCCTATGCCTTTGAGCGCGCGCTTGATTTGCTGGTACGCGAACTCCATTCTTATCTCGTCCTGTTCGAGCACGAGCTGTATGCCCGTCGCCGAAGTAATGCCCGCATATCCGTCGGCGTTTTCGGTCAGCTCGCCCGTGCCCGACACCTTCGCGAACTCCCGCAAAAGGTTTTGCTCCTCCTCGGAAAATTCGGCGGGCACGCTCCCCAGCGTGAGCATTTCGGGCGGTTTCGCCCCTTGTCTGTAAATGAGTATTTTCCCCGGCGTCAGCCCGTCCTCTATCAGTTCGTCCGTGTCGACCGAGCCGTCCTCCACCGCGACCGTACCCATGGAAATGCGGTTTAAAAATTCGTGTTTTCTGTTCTTCACCGCGTTATATGAGCGCTGCAACGGTATAAGACGGTCTACCACGCTCCCGCCGAAAAAGCACCCCGCGCGGGGCATCGAAATCTGTTTTATAAAGGGATAACCCCTCTCCCCGCCGTCGCAGTTTATGTACGGCAAAGCCCCGTCATAGAGAAGCGCTCCGCCCGCAACTACGGTAAGTCTGCCGTTCGGCGCGCCCTCGAAGGGGCGCTCGTACCGCTCGATAACAAGCTCGCAGCCGTGCCTTACCCCGCTCATATCCTCTATATCCTTGCCTTCGAGCTTCACGCCGTAAGCCGAATAAATGTCCTGCACGGGCACCGCCTTCGCGTGAATTATGCTGGGCTGTTCGTCCACGTTTTCGACCGACAGCGAGTAGGGGTAAATTTCAAAGGGCGATACCACCGAAATATTCGCCTCGCCTTGTCTAAGCCGTCTGCCGTTCGTGTCCGCACCCACCGCCGCGCCGGCATTGCCGTCCCATATAACCTTATAAAACGCCGTGCCGCACGTCTCCGACCAGACCGTCGCGTCCGATATAATCCCGTCGAGGTCTGCCCCTTCCGAAACCGACGACAAAATCGCCGAGGCAAGAATTGCCGACTGTCTGTCGCTTTCCTCGTTCGACGCCGCCGTCACAATCAACGCTGGGCGAATTCTGCCGAGCTTTGAACAGCGCAAATCGACCGTCGCCGCAACGTGGTTGAAAACCCGCCTCGACTGCCAGTAATACTTTTTGTCCTCCTCGAAAATTTCCCCCTTGGAGTTGATGTCGCAGTACTGGTTGCCCCGCACGAAATTGAGGTTAAGCTGCCAGCCGCGCTCGGTCAGCCGCCTTTCCTCCTGCCGTCTTAAAAAATCGTTTGTAACCTCTTCCGCAAGCCTTTCGTCCGCGGTTTCCTTTTGTTCGTTCATACATATGTCCTCCTCAATTTGATATTTGCGCAAGTGTTCACCCGTCGCATTGTTTCAGCATTTCCATAAGCCGAAGCTTTTCCGCTTCCAGCTCCTCGTCCGAAAGACCGGAAATCCCGCCCCCGTCCATCAAAAGCTTTACCGCCTTTATGTCGGGCGGAACGTCCTTTTTGGTGACCTTCTTTTTGACGAGCTTCAACTCGCCGTCCTCCATGCAAAACTCCTCGACGACCTCGCTCGTACCGAACCCTACCGCGCACTTTTTCAAGGCGCCCTTTATCTCTTCCTCCAAATTTTCACCTCCCCGTTTTTTTACGCCTTATCCGCCTCAGCTTGTCCGCGGCAATCGCCGAAATTTCCTCGCGTTTGTCGGCGGGCTTCGGGCGGGACATTATATAATATCTCAGCTCGTCCATGCAGTGGTCGTCTGTCTTTTTGGGCGCGTCGCCGTCCGCCCAGACGTAAGTTTTGAACTCCTCGATCATGTTCACGCACGTCGAAAAAATATAGATGTCCCCCTCGCCGTTGCCCCTTTTCAAATAACTCTTGACGCGCGAAATCCCCGAAAAGACGTCCTTGTTCACGTTCGTGTCGACGAGTATCCCGCGCTCGTAAAACAGCTCGGCGACACTCTTCGGCGAGGCGAGAGTGCGCTGTCCCGCCGCGCTGTCTATCAACGCGCAAAGCCTCCCCCGCCCGTCGGTTTTCCAGCCGAGTTTGCGGCTTATTTCCTTGATAGCGCCCGCGTGGAAATCTATGTCTTTCCCTGCCGCGAAGTGCTCGGCGACGACGTAAATATTACCGTCCCAGTCCACGCAGTACCAGTGCGCGGAAAGCGGGTTGTTCAGCCCGGGGTCGATTGAAATATTGTCCTGCCACTCGGGCGGGATATGAAAGGGCGGAATGACGTGCACGCTTTCCTCGAACTCGGGATATACGAGCCCCGCGCCCTCGGAGAACCTGCCGTACTTCCGCGCGTCCAACGACGTGCCGTCCAGCGCGCCCTCTAAAAGCTTAGCCTCCTTTTTTGAGAGGAAGGGATTGTCCTCCCACGTCATAAACTCATGCCATACCTCGGGGTTTTTGCGGCGGTTTAAAAATATTTCATTGTAGATAAAGGTCTTGCCTTTAAGCGGGGTCATGGTGCCGAATATCTCGCCGCGTCTGTCCATAACGCGCATTAAGCACTCCTCGTAGATATCGCGCGGCGGCTCCTCGTCGAACCAGACAAAGTCAAGCGACGAACCCTGAAACTTTTCCCGCCCCTGGTCGCAGCTTTTGAACCCGAGCGTGGAAATCCCGCCGAACACGTTTTTAATTTTAATCTGGTCGACCACCCCGCCCGCGGGGCTGTCCTTGCGCCCCGAAAGCATGGTTATACCGGCAATCCAACTCTTCGGCAGATAGCTCAAAATCTTCGCCTGCGCGACGTCGCGCTGGACTTGCGTCGAGAGGGAAACCGCCCACCCGAACACGTCCTTTCTGTTCTTGCGGTAGGGGTGAATCCCCCTTAAAATCCACAGACACTCGACCGCGCCGCACTCGGTTTTCCCCGAGCGGTTACCGCCGAACACCCAGCGGTTGCGCTTTTTGCATTTATGAAAGGCAAGCTGTTTTTTGTGCCTCTTTTTCTTGTTGTAGGCGGCTATCTTCCCGCCGTCGGCTCGCCGTGCTTTGAGCTCGCGCTCAACCTCGGCAAGCCGCTCCAATAATTCTTCCCTTAACATAAGACCTTTTATGACAAAATAACAAAAATTTTTTTTGACCCGACGTTTTATAATGTTCGGGTATGAAAGCCGCAAAATTTTTAATCTGCTGCCTTTTGGCGGTGTTAATAGTTTTTCTTCCCTTCCGCGTTTTCGGCGGCGAAACGGGCGCGGCTGCAACCTACCGATACGCCCGAGCCGACGCGAAAGACGTCTACTTCTGCGAGAGAAAGGACCTCAAATACGCGATGTTCACAATACCGTATACATACTGCGTGGATATACTTTCCTCGGACGGCGAATGGTATTACGTCAAATACGCCGAGGACAGCGGACTGTACCGCGCCCTCTACGGCTATTGCCTTGCCGAAAATCTGACGCCCGTCGAAACCCCGCCCGAAAACAAATATCTGAATATGACCGTGACGGTAACCTTCAAGGCGGACACCCCGCCCGTCGGCTCGCTGCCCGTGCTCGGCGACATGACCGTAACCGCCGCATATTACGGCACCTATTACGCGGGCGCTTCCGCTTATTCGTACGTTCTCTACGACGGAAACTTCGGCTACGTCTACGGCGCGAACGACGACTACCCCCTCAACAAGACCGACGAAACCGTCGACCCTACGCCCGCCCCCGCCCCCAAGGAAAAGAATTCCAAGCTCGTTATCGCGCTCGCGCTTACGGCGGTCGCCGCCGCGGCGCTGATAATTCTATATTTCGCAAGCCGTAAATCGCGATACTTCCACCCCGACAGATAAAATGCAGTTATACTTGTCCGCAAGCTCGGCGCCGCGCGTAAAGCTTTCAATCCGGGGCGCCCGCCTTTTCAGCTTTGCGGCGGCGCGCTTAATCCTCTTATATATATCGTCGGGTTGCTTTTTCAAGGCGACGCGCATAAACGCGTATTCCCGCAAAGAATTTCTTTCCTCGTCCGAAAGTCCGCGCATTATCCCGTCGATATAGTTCCAGAAAACCGACAGCTCGATTTTCTCCTCTATCAGTGTGCAAATCCTCTCCGCCGAGCTTTGACAGTCTGCCGCGCAGGCGTATTTCATAATAAGTCCGTTGATTGTTCTTTCGAGTTTATCCGCGGAAAAATAGAACCGCAATACTTTTTTCAGTTTCAAAACAGTCACCATATTTAAACATTTGTTTGTTTATATAATAACCGTTAAATATGACAGTTGGCGTACAAATTAAAAATTAAATTAAATTATTTATCAAAATATTTTGTAATTTTTTAAAGGTATGGTATAATTTTATCGTGAAACGTTTAGCAATACTCGCAATATCGCTTCTTACCGCAATAACGGCGTTCGGCAACGTTGCCGCCTACGCCGCGGAAAGCGACACAATATATCCCTCCGACGAGGATTTTATAAAAGCCCTCGAATTCGGGGCTTTGAGCGATTACGCCGTCTGCGACGGAGTTTTCGCCTTTGCCGAGGAGCAAAAGGTCAGCGTGTTTAACGGCGGCAACCTCACCGAGTACGAATTCGGAGCGAAAGTAACCGCCGTCGACTGCGCAGAGGACACGTTTTATTGCGCCGTCGGGGACGGTACGGTCTACTCCCTCCCCTACGCGGAAGGGCAAAACGCGGCGGAACACGTCATGCCCGAACCCGAAACCGTACTCAATATCGACAATTATACTTACAGATTGACCGAAGCAACGCTTATGGTTGCGGACTTCTCCGACCCGAGCGACGTTAAAGGTCACACATTCGAAGGTGAATTCAAAAATCTTAAACAATTCAACGATAAAGTCTACGCAATCAGTGAAAATGCGGTCTGGACGTTTAACGGCGCCGAAAGCGAGAAGCTGATTTTCAAGTACGCCGACTACTCATGCACGCAAAGCATTGCCGTCGGACAAGCCGCAACTGCATTAAAAGCTTATTCCGAGCCCGAAATCGTAACCGTCAAGACGGGCGCGTTCATGACCGAAACCGACTTGACGTCGGTACCCGAAAAATTCTTTGCCGCGGGCGATACCGTGACGGCGAAAGAAAATACGACCGCAATACTTCTTTGCACGACGGGCAACGCCGCAATCATAGCAATCGGAATGGACTGCTACATACTTCTTAGCTCGAACGTTGAATTGACAGAAGAAAGCTGCTACTCCGCGCCCGATTACGAATACGCGAAAATAACCGCCGCAGGCGACAGAATTTATTCCTCACCCTACGTTTCGGAGGGAACGGCGATAATGACGGGCGCCGCGGGGCTCATAGTAAAGGTCTTGCACAAGGTCGAACATACCGTGCTCGACACCGCGTTTTTCGAGGTGGAATTCACCGCCAAGGACGGAACGACGGCGAAAGGCTATATAAACGGAAAATTCCTCATTAAAGTCGACCACGTCGCGGAGGACGACAAAAAGCCCGACACGGTAACCGACCCCGACTACACCGAAGAAAGCAATACGAAAACCATCCTCATAGTTTTCGCGGTGGTCATTTTGGTGCTTGCCGCCGTGGGATATCTTGCATTCACCGCCACAAGCGACAAGCGCAAAAACAAGAAAGAAAAAAAGACTCAGCCCGAGCCCGAAAACAAATAAACACCGCCGCGCGAAAATATCGCGCGGCGCAAATTATTTTTATTAGAAATTTATCCCTTTTATATTTAAAATAAGTTGACAGTCAAAATATGATTTGATATAATCTTTTAGCATTGAGTTGTGCGGAAGCTCGTAAACAATGCGGGTGTAGTTCAATGGTAGAACACTAGCCTTCCAAGCTGGTTGCGTGGGTCCGATTCCCATCACCCGCTCCAACGCTTTTAAGGTAAGCGCACCGCCGGGCAATGCGACATGCGCCTGTAGCTCAGTAGGATAGAGCAACGGCCTTCTAAGCCGTGTGTCGGGGGTTCGAATCTCTCCAGGCGCACCAACATATGGCGGGCGTAGCTCAATCGGTAGAGCGCCAGATTGTGGCTCTGGAGGTAGCAAGTTCGAAACTTGTCGCCCGCCCCATGTTTTTTTGTCGATGGGGTGTCGCCAAGCGGTAAGGCACGGGATTTTGATTCCCGCATTCGTAGGTTCAAATCCTGCCACCCCAGCCATTTCGGTCCATTAGCTCAGTTGGCAGAGCACGTGACTTTTAATCACGGTGTCCCGGGTTCGAGTCTCGGATGGATCACCAAGCCGCGGCAAGCTTATCCGCGGCAAGACAGCAAAAAACGGCTCCGCCGTTTATATATAAGATGCACCTTTAGCTCAGTTGGTAGAGCAACTGACTCTTAATCAGTGGGCCCAGGGTTCGAGTCCCTGAAGGTGCACCAAAAGAGTATAATCCGAATTATTTACTTGTTACAAGTGAGTGGTTCGGATTTACTTTTTATTTCGGGAACGAATAAACAAAATGGGAGTTGTCAAATTTAGACAACTCTCATTTTAGTAGTATTTGTATTTGATAATTCCATTGTAAAATACCCGATAACACAATTAGGTGTACCGTAAATTCTGGAATTACGCCGTATTGTGTTTTGGCGGTATCAAGTAATGCTTTCAAAATTTGCTCTCGGTTTTCTTCCGTACAGTCGGCGCATAGATATTCGCCTTTCGGCAAGACTTTTAAGCCGTTTATCTTTTTATATCTTGTGCATACCGCAAATAAGCGGGATATGCCGCCGCTTTCATAGATACCTGCCAAATCTTCAAAAACAAAATTGCTTTTATCATTTTCGCCTATTTGGTCGTAATAATGGCGATGATAATCCCAAAGATTATTCAAAGTAGGTTGTTCCATTGTATCGGAAAGCAATATCACTCTTTGCGGAAAAGTTTTTACAAAAAAGTCGCTCGGTTGTTGTTCGCCTTGTAACTTACTTTCATAAAATTTTCTTGCACGCTGTATCTTGGCTTTTGAATATTCAAGTTCGACGATTTTACTTTCAGCGTTCATTTCGGCTTGCTTTAATAACTGAATGATTTTATCAAAGTCGCTGTACTCTAAAATTTCTTTAATCTCGGCAAGCGTTAAGTCCATACATTGCAATGCTTTTATTGTATTTAGGCGCACGATCTCTTGTACCGAATAATAACGGTACCCCGTCCATTCGTCCGTTTTGCACGGTTTAACCAAATTTATGCGGTCATAGTGCCGTAAAGTTTCGGTTGTCATATCAACCATTTTTGCCGTTTGGCTTATCGTAAAAAATTTTTCCATAAATCGCGTTTAACCTCTTGACTTTTGTGTTGCACAAAGGTTTATACTCATTATAACAATGACAAATCGGTTTGTCAAATAATCAAAAGCAAGGAGATTTTATTATGAAAAAACTTTTATCTTTACTGTGCGTTATAGTGAGTTTAACGCTTTTCGCACTCACGGGCTGTTCAAACAACGATACATTTACGGCGAAGTCTTATTCTTCGGGCGAAAGCGTAGTTGAAAGTGTATCTATGGATGTGTCCGATAGACAGATTAACATAGGCATTTCGGACGATGAGAAAGTGCATATTGAGTATTTTGACGGAGAAAAGGAATATTTTGACATATCCTTTTCGGAAAATAATGAATTAGCCGTTAAATTGACTTTCAATAAAGAATGGACGGACTTTATAGGAACAAAAGCGGCAGCAGAATACAGAAAAATGACCGTTAAATTACCCGCAACCGTAAAAACGCTTTCCGTAAGTACAACTAATGAAAAAGTAAATATCGAGCCGCTTACATTAGCGGACAGCGTTATTATTTCAAATAACGGCGGCAATATCGAATTTGAAAAAATGTCTGTCGGTAAAGCGGTAAGTCTTACTACTAAAAACGGCGATATAAAAGGCTCAGTTATCGGCGGTTGGGATGATTTTGCTATTAACTGCACTATCAAAAAAGGCGAAAGCAATTTACCTGCGGAAAAGGTTGGCGGCGATAAATCGTTAAAAGTAAACTGTAACAACGGCGATATAAATATTGAGTTTATTAAAGAGTAATACTTTACAAAGACAAAAGGCTTGCGGAAATACCGCAAGCCTTTTGTGCCGTTGTTTAGGTTTATGATATTCGGCGCAACCTCGTCACCGCAAACTCCGCTTTAAGCCGTTTGTTATTTCAAACGGCAATTTTGCTCCGTTGCGTTTCCTCTTCCCACAAAAATACTTCGTCTTTTTGCGACAAAGCCCGCAACCCCGTTTACAAATACGTATTTAAGGTTCAAACTCTGTCTGTCTTGGTGCACCACACACAACCTTATCCGAATTGTATCGGATAAGGTTGTGTTTTTCTTATTTGCAAAATTAGTTATCGTCAACTAAGCGATATGATTGTATTTCGAAATTCAAATTTAACAAAAGATTATATTTATCGTCTGCCGGTATATTTTCGAGGTAATACGATATTTCAAGCCAGTAGGAATGTAAATTGTAAGGACTATCGGCATATTTTTCGTTTGCCCACACAAAGACATAATTATTTTCTGCATATAAGAAATCCGATAATTCGTTGCCTGCGACAAATTCATAAGTAGGACAGCCGCCGAAATCCGTAGTTATAACTTCACCGCGCGTTCCTAAATATTCTAAATCAAGAGATTTCAGATATTCATATACTTTTGACGCATAAGAATTAAATTTGTCTTCCGTTGTATGATAATAATACATTTTCTTGTATTTTTGTTTTGCCTTATCATAAGAAATTTTCGGTAAATCGGGAACGAGATTGTCTTGCAAAATCTCGTTCGAGAAGAACGTACCATTGTTTGAACAGGCGCACAAACCGCATAACATAACTGCTATAAGCGAAAGACTAAGTAAAAATTTTTTCATAACTTCCTCCATATCAAAAAGTATCGCACAACTACTATACCATATTTACGACTTTTTTTGCAACGCTTTTAGCAAGACCTTATGTTAAGCTAAGCCCGTATTAAAAATTTATTTTGAAAAACGCCGACAGAGAGTCACTCTATCGGCGTTTTCAATAAATCCGCAAAGCAGTTCAGCGGGTAATCCGTCTTTTCGTATTGGCTTGCGGGTCCTATGCCCGCGGTGGCGAAGCCTCCCGCAACACCCGCTTCGATGCCCGAAAACGCGTCCTCCACGACCAGACACTGTTCGGGCTTCAACCCGAGAAACCCGGCGGCTTTTAAAAATACTTCGGGGTCTGGCTTGGAAAACGCTATGTTGTTTCCGTCGCTCACGGCGTCGAAATACTTCGCGGTGTCCGTCTTTTTGAGTATGAGCGGCGTGTTCTTCGACGACGACCCTATTGCAAGCTTCAACCCCCTCTCTCTGAGCGCCGAGAGGGTTTTCCGCACTTCGTCCGAAATATCGGACGGCGACATTTCGGCAAGTAAATCGCGGTACAGCTCGTTCTTCTCTTCGGCAAAGCGCAGCTTCTCCTCTTCGGAATACTTCTTTTCGCTCCGTTCGAGAATTATATCGAGGCTCGCCATTCTCGAAACGCCGCGCAGTCTGTCGTTTATCTCTTCGTCGAAATAAATCCCCAGCTTGTCGGCGAGCGCCTTCCACGCCTTGTAATGATACTTATCGGTGAAGCAAATCACCCCGTCCAAATCGAAAATTATACCCTTGAATCTCATACCTTTCTGCGCTTATCCTTATAAAAATCCGTTCGGGGCAGCCACTTTATAAACTCCTCGATTTCGCCGTCCCAGAAACGCCACTCGTGACCGTAGCCCGCCGCTTCCTTCCAGCTGAATTCAATATTTTTCTCTTCGAGGTAATTTTTCAGCTTATAGCTGCAATCCTTTATAAAATCCTCGCTTCCGCACGACAGATAAATGTCGCCCGAAATTCCGCCCTTTTTCTCTAACAGCTTATATATGTTGTAATCCTTTCCCGCCTCGGTTTCTGCGAATTCGAACTTACCGACGGCGCCCGAAAAACAGCCTACCGCCCGAAATCTTTCGGGGCGCTTCAAAAAGTGCAGAAGCGCGCCGTAGCCGCCCATCGACAGCCCCGCGATGTAAGTATCCTCCGCCCTCTTCGAAACGGGGAAATACCCGCCGACCATGAGCGGAAGCTCCTCCTCCAAAAATCCGGAAAACTTCTCTCCGCCCGCGTCCGCGTAAAACTTATTTTCTCCGCTCACCGAAACGATTGCGATATTGTACTCCTCCGCGTAAAGCTGCGCCCGCGTATAGTCGAAAACCGAGTTGCAGTCGTTTCCTATGCCGCCCAGAAGATACAGCACGGGATAGTCCGCCTTAGGCATAAATTCCGCCTTGCCCGCGTACCCCAAAACTTCGGGATATACGGGTGACGGCACGGCGATACAAATATCGACCGCCCTGCCGAGCGCCCCGGAAATATAGTTGCATTTTATTTTCATATCAATTCCTCATATCCGCGTGTCCCATCTGCCGCAAAACGCGTCGACGGGCTCCTTCGCCTTGAATTCGCTCCTTCCGAGCAGTTTTTCCACAAGATATTTCACCGTGTAATCGTTCATGCCGTAGGTGTTGATATACGTCTTGACCATAGGCACGTCGAGCAAATGGTAGGGGTTTTCGGTAGAAACGAAAACAGTCGGCACGGACTTTACAAACCGCGGCACGTTCACGCCCATAGGGTTGAGCCACTCTATCCTCACCGTCGTCTGGTTGGACTTCGTTGCGAGGTTGCAAAGATACAGTATCAAATCGTACTTGTCGACGGTCTCGGCGTATTTCGCCGTTCTGCCCTCCTTGCCGTCGTTCGGCACGAAGCGCGTCACCGAAAATCCCTCTCTTTCGAGCAGGGGTTTAATCTGTTCGAACACGCCCGAGCTGCGCGCGTAACCTATCGCGTTTTCCCCGCTTTCGATATCGTAAACGAGAATATTTTTGATTTTCGCGCGGTCGAGGGGCAGTATGTTCTGCTTGTTTTTGACGAGCGCGATACTGCAATCCGCGACCTCTCCGGCTATTTTTTTATGCTTCGCACAGCCGAGCGCGTTTGCCTTTTCCGCGGTGGGGATATTGTCCTTTTCGTGCAGTCCCAAAGACGCCTTCAACGCAAGAATTTTCGCGACCGCGCTATCCAGCCTTTCGGCGGTTATCACGCCGTCCTCCACGCCCTTTTTCATAAAGGCGTAATCCTCGTCGAGATTCTTCGTAAACAGAAACATGTCGCAACCCGCGGCAATGGAATACGGCACGGCTTTTTCGCGCGGCATAGCCGCGTCGAAGCCCGCCATAGTCGTCGCGTCGGTTATTATAAGTCCGTCAAACCCGAGCTTTTCCCTCAGCAAACCGCACAAAAGCTCCTTCGAAAGGGAAGCGGGCAAAATTTCCTCGTCGGACAACGAGGGGTTAAGTAGTTTGGAGTAAGCGGGTTGCATTATGTGCCCGACCATCACGGTCTTTGCGCCGCCGTCAATCAGCGACCTGTAAATCCTGCCGTATGTCTTATCCCACTCCTCTACCGACAAGTCGTTCACCGTCGTGCAAAGGTGCTGGTCGCGCTCGTCTCTGCCGTCGCCGGGAAAATGCTTTACCGAGCACGCCACGCCGCGCGACTGGCACTCCTTCATGTATTCGGCTGAGAAACTTAAAACCGTCTCCGCGTCCGACCCGAACGTGCGGGTGTTGGTTATGGGGTTGCGGAAATTATAGTCGATATCGACAACGGGCGCGAAGGCGTAGTTTGCGCCGACCGCAAGCCCCTCCTCCGCGCACACGGCGCCGAGCGCCGCGGCATATTCCTTTTTGCCCGTGGCTGCGACCATCATCTGACTTCCGATTTTCGTTCCGTCGCTGCAAATACCGTTTCCGCCCGCTTCGAGATTTGCCGAAATGAGCATGGGAAGCTTGCTTTCGGTCTGCAAAAGGCGGACGGTTTCAATCACCTTTTCTTTGGGCATCGCGCGGCACATAACGCCGCCCGCGCCTATATTTTTTGTTACTTTTTCGATAAATTCTCTGTCGGGCTCGTACGCAATCAGAAAAAACAACTGACCCGTCTTTTCCTCGGTAGACATTTTTTCGAGCGTGCCGCGAACCCATTCCACGTCTCTATCATTTAAGAAAAACGGATTAGCTTTAAACTTGTTGAAATCAATCATATTATGCGCTCTTCTTTTTTAAAGTTCCCGAAAATAATTTTTTAAACGTTGATATAATCAAATCCTGATTGGAAGTGTAAGCCATTATAACGACTATGACAACGCCCGTAATTATCGTTTGAATAGACCCGTCGATACCCGTGCACACCATTCCGTATGTCATGACCTGCATGCCGACCGAGCCCACCCATACGCCCCACGGCATAGATGAAAACCTTGCAAGGAATAAGCCGACGAGCACGGGGCCCATTGAGGAATACATCAGCGAGGTCGAGCTTAAATTGGACGCGGGCGTCAGATTTGCCTTGCACGCGTTGAACAGCGCGGCGAAGCCGAGCAGCACTCCCACGAGAATATAGGTAAGAAATATGTTCTTTTTCTCTTTTACGCCCGAGTTGATTGAAAGCATCGAGTTGGTGCCGAGCGACCTCGTGTCATAGCCGAACTTGGTGTGCTCCATGAGGAAATACACTACCGCCAGCACGAGGACGAGCACGATATAGCACCAGGGCGCCTGCGTAATTGCTATAATGCCGTCGTAGCGGTTGAGCTTGACGCCGCCGCCGTCGAACACGAGCTGGGAAATAGCCTCGTAAAGCATTACCACGCCGAGCGAAACAATCATGTTCGGCACGCGCAGAAATATATACAGCGCGGCTTCGAACATGGCTAAAACCACGCACGTGACTATACAGCTCAAAAGCACGACAAAGACGTTTTCGCTTATCATAAGCCCGATATTTCCGCCTATGATTGCGCCGAGCACCGCTATCGTTCCCGTTGCGAAATCCCACCTTCCGCCCGAAAGGGGAATTGCTATCGCAAGCGCGACGAACGAGGAAAGAATACTCTGTCTGAATATGTTGTCGAAGCCGTTTGCCGAAACGAACAAGCCCGTTTTACCGCACGCGGCGGTTATTATTAAAAACAGCAACCACATTGCCGCGGGAAATATTAGCGTCAGCGAATACCCGACGGCTTTTTTCTTTAACTTTTTAACGTTAATTTTCATAACGGTTCCCCCTCCGCCTTACACGCATATCCGCAGTTGCGGATATGCGCCGACGGATATTTTTAATTAAGCGGTTCTTGCAGCCTTTATCTGTGCAAGATTTTTGGTCGTCAGCTTGGTAAGCTGTTCCCACGTCGCGTTCTCGTTGAAGGTGAGCATGCACTGTTTGAGTTCTTCGTTGGTTATGGGTCCGTTCGCCTTGTCGCCTACGACGTAGGTCTTGAAGTCGTCCACTTCCGCAACGGTGGTTAAAATCGAGTAATCGGCTGCGCCGTCCGCGCCGTTGTACTGATAGTACTCGCTGTTTGCCGCCGCTCTGTCCTTGTACCACGCTTCGCCGTTCGATTCGAGCGCGTCGTAAGCCCTTGCGAACATGCTCGCCATGCACTGAACGTAGTTGTTCGTTCCCGCGGCAAGGAGGTTGCCGCTCTGCATATAGGTCGCCACGTCGTCGGTGTAGCCGAGGGCGAGAAGCTTGACGTCGTTGTGTCCGCCGTTACGGAGCGCGGGAAGAACGTAATCCATGCCCGAGCCCATGCCGACAACCACTTCGATATCCGAGTGAGCGGTGAACATTGCGGTCACGGTCGCCTCGCACATTTCCTGCGTGAACATAAAGTACCAGTAATCGCCCTTATAGTTGAAGGGGAAATCCATGGGCTCGTTGCCCGCGGAATAAACGGTCTTGGTTTCGTTTAAATCGGTTGTGAATTGATTGAAAAGGGTCGTGCCGTCTACGAATGCGAAGGGCGGGAAGGAAATGCCCGCAATCTTCGTGTACTCGGTGCCGTTGACTACGTTTGCGAATATCGTGCCTGCCGCCGCGGGATTGCCGCCGAACTGCTTGACGCCGCCGAGGTAATACTTGCTTTGAAGCTTTGCGGCGGAAATCTGGGTGGTCTGCGTATCGCCGAGAATGAGCCCGTAATATACGCCCGCCGCCTCGCATTTTTCGATGCAGGTGTCTATTGCGGTGTTATAGCCGCTGAAAATCGCGTTACAGCCCTGATTGAGACAGGATTCCAACCCTTGGATATGCGCGTCGTCGTCCGAGCCGACCGAAACGTATACGAAGTCGACGTCGAAATCCTTTTCGAGATAGTCTCCGTATTCCTTAATCTGTTTACCCTGAATATCGGTAAAGTTATAGAGAAGCACGCCGATTTTGTATTTGGCGTTGTTCGCGCAGCCCGCAACGGCGAAAACCGACGCGAAGCACGCAATGGCAACTATTAAAGTTGCAAGTTTGACAAAAAGTTTCTTCATAATATATCTCCTTATTTATTTTTTATCTTGGCATAGCTTTTATGGTCGACGGACGGCGCAAGGTCGTCGCAATCATAACTATAAATATAACGCTCTTGATAATAAGCACATACGCGTCCGCAAGCCCGAGCTGCGACAAGCCGTTTGTCAATATAACGTAGGTTACCGAGCCGACGACCGCCGCGCTCATTCTCGATTTACTGCCGCCCGAAAGAAGCATGCCGCCGAGAATCAAAGCTATCATTATATCCATTTCTCTGCCTTGCCCGAAATTCTGGGTTACGCTGTTTGTGCGCGCGAGGTAGAACATTGTGGCAAGCCCCACGCACGCACCCGCGATTGCGTAGCTTATATATCTGACCTTATTAACCTTCGCGCCCGACTGAACCGCCGAAAGCGGGTTGTCGCCTATCGCCCTGTCGTACTTGCCGAACGAGGTGTACGAGAACACCACCCAGCCCGCGACGGCGACTAAAATCACGCAGATTATCATGAACCACTGCTCGCGGAAAAGCGCAAGCGCCGAGGTGTCGTCCAGCTTATAGCCGCTCATTGTTTTGGAAACGAGGTAGGTTACGATTCCCCTCGCCGTGAACATTATCGCAAGCGAGCCTATCGTGCTCATTATCTTGAATTTTATCGACACGAAGATATTGAACAGATAGAACGCGAGGCACAGCGCGACGCTGGTCAACAGCGCGACCGCCACTCCGCCCGCCGTACAGCCCAGCCCGTTTATGACGAATATCGAAACGAGCGCGCTGAGCGCGAGCACAGCGCCCGACGATATGTCGAAGTTGCCGTGCGCGAATATGAACGTCATTCCCACGCAGAGGATTATCAGCGGGGTGAGCTGGCTCAAAATGGAATTCACGCTGAACGAGGAAAAAATTCTTCCCCCCGTCGCCGCGGCGAATATAATCACTACCAGCGCTAAAAGTCCGTATCTTATCACGGTGCTTCTGTTGGTCTTGGCAAAACGCAGAACGGTTCCGAGCTTTTCTCTCCCCGTCGATTTCATTTCCTTTTCCATATCGCACCGCCTTATATCATATAGTTGATAACATCCGTATCGCGCAGATTTTCATTGCGGACGAACTCTTTCGTGATTTCTCCGTCCTTCATTATAAGAAGTCTGTCGCTCATGCCGATAAGCTCGGGCATTTCTTCGGAAATTATCAATATAGCGTAATTTTGTTTTTTGAGCTCGTAGAGAAGCCGGTACATCGTGGTTTTCACGCCGACGTCAACCCCGCGCGTGGGCGAGTCGAAAACGAGTATTCTCGAACGGTTGCCAATCCACTTCCCGAAGGAAACCTTTTGCTTGTTCCCGCCCGACAGCTCGCGCACGAGCTGGTTGGGCGACGAGCACTTTATTTTCAGTCCCTCGACCTGCTCGTCGGTGAACACCCCTTCGCGCGCGGAGGGTATCAGTCCGAACACGTTCAAAAGACCCGACGCCGAGAGGCAGAGATTTTCGCGTATGGTCGCGGCGGTTATCAGCGTCTCCTTGTCGCGGTCCTTCGCGATATAGCCTATCCCCGCGGCGAATGCCGAGCCGATATTTTTGATTTCGTAGCTCGTCACGGGCTTGTCCACGCTCAGCCCCGCAAGGTCTGTCTGCGGCTTTTCCCCGCCCTTGCCGAACAGCTTCTTTATTCTGTAACCGCTCAGCTTTACGGTGTCCTTAAAGCGTTTGAGGTGGATTGCCCGCCTCTCGCGCATATTCGGCTTTTCGGGCGCGTACGCGGTGACCTTGCCCGAAACAAGCTTTTCCATGCCGAAAAACAGCTTGCCTATCTCGTGCATGCCGCTGCCCGACAGTCCGCCTATGCCGACTATTTCGCCCTTGTGCACCTTGATATTTATGTTTTTCAAATTCGCAGTCGTGACGTTTTCGGCGCAAAGCGCGACCTCGTCGCTGCACGACGGGTCGTAGTCCGAGCGGTAATAATTCCCCTCTATCTTTCTGCCGACCATCGTCTGCTTTATCTTGTCCTCGTCGAACTCGCTTTTGTCCATCTTCGCGATATACTGACCGTCGCGCAGAACTATCAGCTCGTCGCACGTCTCCATAAGCTCGGGCAAATCGTGCGAGATAAACAGCACCGCCTTTCCCTCTTCGGAAAACCTTCGCATTATCTCGTGGATTTTGTCTCTGCCGTCCTGCGAAAGCGCGGTCGTCGTCTCGTCGACAATCAGAAGCTGCGGGTCGTAATAAAGCGTTTTCGCAATTTCGACCATTTTTCTTATTTCGAAATTGTACGCCGCCGCGGGCAGGGTGACGTCTATATCCAGCCCCACAAGCGCCAAAGCGCGCCGCGCCTCCTCTTCCAGCTTACCGCGGTTGACCACCCCGAACCTCGCGAACTTGCTTTCCTCGCCGAGAAAAATATTCTCCGCGACCGAAATGTAGTCGACCGTACCCGCCTCCTGCACAATCATGCCGACGCCGTGCTTGCGCGCGTCGCCGGGGTCGGAGGGCTTGTAGGGCTGACCCTTCAAAAACATTTCGCCCGAGGTTATGGAATGAATTCCGCTGATCATAGACGACACGGTCGACTTGCCCGAACCGTTTTCGCCTATCAGCCCGAGCACTTTGCCGAGCTCGATTTTGATGTTTACGCCGTCAACCGCCACAACCTCGCCGAAGCGCTTTGTCAGTTCACGGGTTTCAATGAAAATTTCCCCCATATGTCCGTACCTCTGTTATTGTAATTATTGTACCAGATATATCCAAACAAAAAAATACATTTTATAGTTTAGTTTTATGTAAAATTTTTATCTTAAACACGCTATAAACAGCTATTTTTTATCAGACGCTTGACTTTACCGCTAAAATTGTGTAAAATTTACTCAAAATATGTTAAATTTTATATACGGAGGCAATTATGGAACACAGACACGAGGTCGTCAACTTCCCCGACAACTCGCCCGTTAAAATATTCATACATAAGCTCGGCGACGTGAACATGCACTGGCACCGCTCAATCGAGCTGTTGTACATAGTCAAGGGCGAGGTTAAGGTGACCGCGGGCGGTAATTTGCACACGCTATCCGACGACGATGTCATTTTAATTAACTCGCAAGTTCCGCACTCCCTCTACGCCGAGGACGCGACCATGATTGCCGTGCAAATCAAGCTCGACTTATTATCGGTTATTCCCGACAAGATTAAAAACTATTCCTTCGAGTGCGCCTCCGACGGCGAGGATAAGGAAAAATTTCTGACCGTGAAGCACTGCATAGCCAGCCTTCTGAAGTTCAACGTCGAAAGCAGCAGCTATTCGGGGCTTATAAACGTCTCGCTTTGCTACAAGCTGATGTACGAGCTGTATAACAACTTTATAAACCCGCAAGGCAAAACGACCGAGGGACAGACCGAACAGCTTTCGCGACTGAACGTGCTCCTCGGCTATATCAACGAAAACTTTTCGGACAACCTCAACCTCGACAAGCTGGCGGAAACCGTCAACGTGTCGCCCGCGTACCTCTCGAAGTCCTTCAAGCAGTTAATGGGCATGACCGTCAGCGACTACATAAAGAACATAAGGTTGCACCAGGCGACCATACTTTTAAGCGGCACAGGGGACGGCGTCGAGCTGATTTGCGAAAAGTGCGGCTTCCCGAACACCCACTCGTTTTTGGCGGCGTTCAAGGAAAAATATGCAACTCTACCCAGCCGCTGGCGCAAGGAGAACAAGGGCGGCTCGAAAATAATCGACGACCCCGAGCGGTCTATCGGCTACCGCGTCACCAACTCCGCGATACTTTACAGCAGTGTGACCGACTTCATTATGAAGTACGCCGACGCAACCGTCTCCCCAACCCCTCCGCCCGTCAAATTCCCCGAGAACGTAATCGCCCTCGACGGCGAAAAACCTATACGCAGCGTCGAGCGGACGTTCATAGGCGTCAGCCGCGCGAGGGAGCTTTTGTTCGAGCCCGTGCGCAAAATGCTTGCCGAACTTCAAGCAGAGGTCAAGTTCAAATTCGTCAAAATGCACTCTATTTTCGACGACGACATGATGGTGTACAGCGAATTCGACGGCAAGCCGCACTATAATTTCAATCTTTTGGACAACGTTTTCGACTTCCTTCTCTCGATTAACTTGAAGCCCTTCGTCCAGCTTTCGTTTATGCCCTCGGCGCTGGCGGCGCAAAAGGACAAGACTACTTTCTATGCGAACGTAATCACCTCGCCGCCCAAGGATATAAACCGCTGGAATTGTCTTGTCGACAAATTCGTACGGCATTTAATCGACAGATACGGAAAAAGCGAGGTCGAAAGCTGGCCGTTCGCGGTCTGGAACGAGCCGTTCACCTCGCAGAAAATTTTCGGGTTCGCGCGCAAGGAGGAATATTTCAACCTCTTCGTGAATTCTTACAACGCGATTAAAAACGTCGACGGCGAAATAAAAGTCGGCGGACCCTCGCACTTCGCCGCGTACGGAAAGGACAACAGACTTTTAAGAGAGTTTATCGAGTGGACGATAAGAAACGGCTGTCCGCCCGACTTTATCGACTTGCACTATTACGACACAGATATGACAAGGCTGTATCTCGACAAGGAGGGAATAAAAGTTTCCACCCAGCTATCCCCGCGCGCGGGCACGTTCGGGGAGGAAATGGGCAAGATAAAGGCGTCGGTCAAGGATTTGCCGATATATCTCACCGAGTGGAACTCCACCACATCGCACCGCGATTTGCTTTCGGACACATGCTTCAAGTCGGCGTATATAGTAAAAAACATTTTAGACAACTACGACAAGATTGACGCGGGCGGATACTGGCTGTTGACCGACCTGCACGAAGAAAGCTTGTTGGAGGACAAGCTTTTCCACGGCGGGCTGGGAATGTTCACGGTTAACGGCATAAAAAAGCCCGCATATTTCGCGTACCTCTTCCTCTCGAAGCTGGGCGACAAACTTCTGGCGAAGGGCGACGGCTATTTTGTAACCGAAAAAGACGGCAAAGTCATAATGTTACTGTATAACTACTCGCACTACTCCGCCGCATATTCCGAGGAGGTGGGAATTAACGTAAGCTATACCGACAGATACTCCGTTTTCCCCGACAGCGGAATAAAAGAATTCAGCTTTTCCCTCCCGACAACGGGCAAGAAGCTGATTGTACAGCGCATTGTGAACAGAGAACACGGCTCCGCGTTCGACAACTTTATTTCCATGGGCGCGGTCGAGCCCCTCTCTTCTGAGGAAGCCGCGTATCTCAAAAACGTGACCGAGCCGAAAATAATAAAGGAAATTTCGGACGAAGTAAATTTAAGCGTCTGCTTGCAACCCCTCGAAATAAGGCTTATCGAAATTATCCCGCAACTTTATTGACAACAAAAAAATTATCTGATAAAATAAAAATATACTTTCCAAGGAGTGAAAACATATGACTGACGGCCCAAGTAGTGACGCCGCCGACAATTCAAATTTAACTTCGAAGCATAGTCTGTATGAAAAATACGGACTGTGTTTTTTTGCTTTAATGCGGAGGTGCACCGGCGTGTAATTCTCGGCATTTTCTAATCGCAAAAAATTAATTCGGAGGAATATTATCAATGAATACAGCCACGGCAATCATACTTGCCGCCGTACTATTTATTCTGCTTGTATTTTCCGCATTTTTTTCGGCATCGGAAACGGCATTTACAAGCTTATCCCAAATCAGAATAAAAAGACTTGCCCAGACCAAAAAGTCGGCAAGACTTGTATTGAAGCTCAGCGAAAATTACAACAAACTTCTTTCCACACTGCTTATAGGCAACAACATAGTCAACATTTCGTCCGCCTCGATTGCGACCATAGTTTTTACTTTCTGGTTCGGCGATTTGGGCGTGACGCTGTCCACCGCGGCAATGACCGTGCTCGTGCTCATTTTCGGCGAAATAACGCCCAAAAGCATCGCAAAGGAGCGCCCCGAAGAATTCGCAATGTTTTCGGTGAGGATACTCTACGTTTTCCAAATTATCTTCACGCCGCTCAACATAATCTTCGAGGGCTGGAAAAAGCTCGTCAACAAGATATTCAGACTCGACGGCAAGCGCCCCGCCATGACCGAAGAGGAATTCTCGATAATCGTCGACGACATCGCCGACGAGGGCGTGCTCGCCGAATCGGAAGCGCAAATAATCCAGAACACGATAAAGTTCAACGAAACCAAGGTCGAAAAGGTCATGACCAAAGCGGAAGACATCACCGCCGTCTGCGTGACCGACGGCTTCAAGTCGATTAAAAAAGTTTTCGTCGACAGCAACTATTCGAGAGTGCCCGTCTTTGACGACGGCAGACAAGACGTAATCGGAATTTTGTACCGCGCCGAATTCTACGAAATGCTTTTAAGCAACAAGTCGAACATAAACAAAATATTGAAGCCGGTGCTTTTCACGACCTCGGACACGGTCATATCCGACTTGTTCGAAACCTTGCAGGACCGGCAAGTCCCGCAAGCCATCGTAAAGGACGACGGCATAATTACGGGACTTATCTCTATGGAAGATATCTTGGAGGAACTGGTCGGCGAAATCGACGACAAATACGACTATTAAAAAACATACCCGCGGTCCTAAGACCGCGGGCTGTATTTTTATTTTTGAGTGGCGCAATTAAAGGAATAAATGTAGCTGTTAAAACAGATATCCATTTTATATTTTTTGAATTGCGATTACTTTTTTATCTTAAAGCCGTTATTTGCAAGCAAGCTGTTCGACGCAATATTATCCTGCGCAACCTCCGCGGTAATTTCAATTCCGCCGTTGCCGCGTATCCATGCAACGATTAAAGCCAACAGCTCGGAGCCGAACCTTTTTCCCCAATAGTCCTTATGAATACAATATCCTATATCGAATATTTTCCTGTTCCCGTCGGGAAATATACAAGCAGAACCCATTATCTTGTCGGAACCGTTTAAAACAACCGTCAAATAATACCCGTCGGGATTGTTTTCAAGATCGTCAAGCGCTTTTTGAAAATCGCTGTCCACATATTCCGCCGTGGGGTCACTCATGTATTTTCCGTTTTCCCCGTCAAACCACATTGCAGTAAGATACGGCAAGTCGGACTTTTGATAATTTCGTACGGTTATCCTCGAAGAAGTAAGTGATTTCTCTATCTGCATATTGCTTTAACCGGCAACCGCCGTTTTTTAACCCTTGTACCCGTTGGGATTTTTGGTCTGCCAGTTCCAAAGGGACGCGCACATATCGTCTATGCCGAGCTCCGCTTGCCAGCCGAGCTCCTTTTTAGCCTTGGAAGCGTCGGCGTAGCACGCCGCGATATCGCCCGCGCGGCGGGGTTTTATAGAGTATGCGAGAGAGTGCCCGCAAGCCTTTTCGAATGCGTGAATTACGTCGAGCACGCTGTAACCTATCCCCGTGCCGAGGTTGTAGGTATATACGCCCCCCTTCGAGGTTTTGTCAATCGCCGCGACGTGACCCTTCGCAAGGTCGACGACGTGGATATAGTCGCGCACGCCCGTGCCGTCGTGCGTGGGATAATCGTTGCCGAACACGCCTACCTCTTTCAGCTCGCCAATCGCAACCTTAGCGATATACGGCGTGAGGTTGTTGGGGATACCCTTCGGGTCCTCGCCGATCAGCCCGCTTGCGTGCGCGCCGACGGGGTTGAAGTAGCGGAGCAGAACCACCGTCCACTCGTTGTCGGCTTTGTATACGTCGGAAAGCATGATTTCCTGAAAGTACTTGCTTGTGCCGTAGGGGTTGGTCGTGCCGCCCGTCTTGCAGCTTTCGGTAAGCGGCAGCACCTCGGGGTCGCCGTAAACGGTCGCGGACGACGAGAACACTATGCTTTTACAGCCGTGCTCGCGCATTGCCTGCAACAAAACAAGCGTGCCGTTTAAATTGTTATCGTAGTATTCCACGGGCTTCGCGCACGATTCGCCAACGGCTTTCAGCCCCGCGAAGTGAATTACCCAGTCAATCTTGTGTTCGGTAAAAATTTTATCAAGCGCCGCCTTGTCGCGCACGTCCGCCTCGTACAGCGCAACCTTTTTGCCCGTAATTTTTTCAACTCTCTTTACGCTTTCCTCCGACGAGTTGGCAAAATTGTCCACGACGACCACTCCGTAGCCGTTTTCCAAAAGCTCGACGCAGGTGTGGCTGCCTATATAGCCCACTCCGCCCGTAACAAGCACGTTACCCTTCATTTTAAAATCCTCCGACGTTTTTTATATATTATACCCCCAAAACCCCGTTTATGCAACCTTATTGCCGTTTGGATTTTGAATTTTTAACTATAAACACAACGAGGACAACCAGCCCAGTGACAACCGCCGCCGCTAAGCCGAAAAACAACATAAGCGGGATTATAATGAAAACCGCCATACCGCAGCCCGTGTTCGTGCGCTTTGGGTTTTCGACCTCGCACAGCGTGAATTTCAGTTCCCCGTCGGGCAATCCGTCCGAAAGGTAACGATAGCCGTAATCGGTGCGCTTGAAGCCGAACGGATTTTCGGTCATAAAGTACGGCGTATTGATTTTCACTTCGAGCGAGCCGAACTCCGCCCAGCCCTTCGCGGGGGACAGAAGATATTCGTAGCTGTAAATGCTCGGCTCATAGTAGCCGTTAATGTGCGGATACAGCGGCGCAGTGACCTCGTTTATCAAACTTCCGCCCGCGGGGATTGACAGCGAATATTCGTACCAGCGCATAAGCGAGGCGCCGACGTTCAGCGAGTAATAATCGGCGTAACCCCCTCTGTCCTCTTTGAGCAAAAGCGCGTCCGTAACCGCGTTGCACCAGTCGGTTTCGGACACAACGCTCCCCTCTTCGCGGTAGGTGAGCGCGAGCTGCTTGAAGGTCGTTTCCCCGTCCTTGCCGCGCTCGGCTTTGCCGTCGATGTATTTTTTGTTATGATTTTTTCCGTAATAAAAAAATCTGAACCCGAATTCGTCCTCACTCATGGGCTTGCCGACCGAATACAGCGCTATTTCGTCGTTGTTTCTCACCGCCCAGGACACCGTACAACCGTTGTTATTCGTGTACCCGTTGGCGTTTGAAAGTATTATACGTCCCTCCAAATCATTGATACCGAGCTCGGTCTGAACGTAGTAATCGCTGCCGAGCGCAATTCCGCTTATTCGAAAGCGGTAGACGTAGACGGGCAAATTCTCGGTATAAAAACCGTCCTCCTTGAACCCGTCGCGCAGTCTGCCGACGTCGACGTCGGTTTCGAAATCCCACAGCGCGAACGTATGCCTAAGCTTCGTTAAAACCTTTTCGCCGTTCGCCGTCACCGAGTATTTGACCGTATCGTCGCAATCCTCGTAAAAATCGACGTATCTTGGCTTATACCCGAACGGAAACGCGAGCGACATTTCCACGTCGTAGTCGGCGGGGTTGTAAAAGTCGTACCTCGCGGTCACTCTGCCGCCGTAATTCAAAAATCTGTCCTCGTCGTTGTCAGAATAATACTGCTCGGGGAACTCGTTTATATTAAATGTCAGAAGCTCGCTTTTCACCGTGACGGGGCAGTTTTCGTCCAGCACGGTCGAGCCCGCCGCATACGAGCCCTCCCATTCGAGCATAGCCGAATTCGCCGAAGCGGATATGCCCGCGTGAACACCCGTGCATACGGCAAAACTTAAAAACAGCGCGGCAAAAGCTTTTATTTTTAAATTAAACATTTTTCACCTCTTTAAAAAATAAACGATTTAACCCGCGCGTTTGTCCCGCATTTTGAAAAAAATATTGACAATTGACTCTATAAAGTATAAAATTCAGTTATGCAATCACTGAGAGAAATTTATAAGACGGGCAAAGGCCCGTCCAGCTCGCACACGATGGGTCCCGAAAGGGCAATAAAAATAATCCGCGGGCTTTACCCCGAAGCGGACGCCTTAAAGGTAACCCTTTACGGCTCGCTCGCGCTGACGGGCAAGGGTCACAACACCGATACGGTAATTATCCAGACCGCTTCCCCCCTGCCTTGCGAGGTCGTCTGGAACGAAACCGCGCCATGCGACGTGCACCCCAACACAATGGATATCGAAGTTTTGAAGGGCGGCGGAAAAATCGCCGAAAAGCGGGTTTACAGCGTAGGCGGCGGCACGGTATACTTCGACGGCGAACCCGCCGAGCGCTACGAAAAATACGCCGACGACGGAATTTATCCTTTAAACAGCTATACCGAGATTTCGAAATACTGCAAGTCGCACAATCTGCGCATTTGGCAGTACGTCGAAAAATACGAGGGCAAGGAAATTTTCGATTATCTCGGCGGAGTCTGGGAAACCATGAAACGCTCGATACATCAGGGGCTGACCACCTCGGGCACCCTCCCCGGAATTCTCGGCACCAAAAGAAGGGCGCAAAAGCTTTACAACCAGCGCCATATAGACGAGTCCGCCCAGACGCGGGAAAACCGCCTCGTCTGCTCGTACGCGTTCGCCGTCGGCGAACAGAACGCCGCGGGCGGCGTTATCGTTACCGCGCCCACTTGCGGGGCGTGCGGAGTCGTGCCGTCGGTTTTAAACTATATGCAGGAGACGCGCGGCTTTTCAGACGAAGAGATTGTGCGCGCGCTTGCGACGGGCGGAATTATCGGCAACCTCATAAAGAAAAACGCCTCCATAAGCGGCGCCGAGTGCGGCTGTCAGGCGGAAATCGGCTCGGCGTGCTCGATGGCTGCCGCCGCCCTTGCCGAGCTGTTCGGTATGGGCTTGGGACAAATAGAATATGCCGCCGAGGTCGCCATGGAGCACCATCTCGGACTGACGTGCGACCCTATTGCGGGGCTTGTGCAAATCCCATGCATAGAGAGAAACGCTGTCGCGGCAATGCGCGCGATAAACGCGCTGTCGCTTGCGAACTTCCTCGCCGACACCCGCAAAATCAGCTTCGACACCGTCGTTAAAGCAATGTACAACACGGGCAAGGATTTATTGAACAGCTACCGCGAGACTTCCTCGGGCGGGCTCGCAAAATACTACGAATTCAAGCTTAAATAAAATACCCGCCGACAATGCGCACTTCCCATATGGATCAGTCATACGATTATAAAAAGCTCTCAAACAAATTTGTTTGAGAGCTTTTAACTAAACATTTTAATAACGATAAATTGTAATTTATCTTATAATCGTTATTTTATTGCTATGTACAAATAGCAATGCGCTTTACCGTCTTTGGTATATTCGGCGGGTACGGTGCTTTCGTAGTCGATAGTAAATGCACGTTTAATTTCGCCGCTCGCGGTAAGCCCCCAAACTTTCGACCACGCTTTATTTGCGCATTCGGCAATCGTTTCGCCGCTCTCGTCTATTTTGATGTATTTTCTTTGTGCGACCAATTCTTCCATTTTTGCAAAGAAATCTACGGTTACGGTCATAACGGATAAATTGTATTTACCTTTTTCGTCGCTCTCGTAATCGCTGTATGCCGATATAGGCGACAGATCTTTTACTGGTACGCCGTTTTCTATAAAGTCAAGCGGAATTTTGCCCGTCATAATATCCGCCCAAAGTTCGTTGATTTTTGCCATTCCTCTCTCGGAATTGTCTGTGCGTATCGTTACGCTCTTTAATGAATATGACATAGTGTTTCTCCTCTAAATTACTGTTTATCGTACAATTATTATATCACGAAAAATGAAAGAACGCAACCGATTGAATTTTGCGGGAAATATAAAACATATCTATATCTCACTATGCTACGAGTAGCATAATTCGTACACAAAAAAAGTACAGAAAAGGCACAGCTTAACGCTATGCCTAAATCTTTTTATTTGCGTTTTATTAAATTCCCTCCGGGAATTACCGTAAAATCGGCGGGTTTTTATTACGGCTTTTTAAGCCATTTCAGATTTTTAAAGTCGATTTTCAACTTACCGTCAACTATCTCGATACGGTTATACAGCCAAAGCAGATAGCCGAGCACGGTGAACACCGCAACGAGGATAACCACCCAGACCATGACCCCGCCGTAACCCAAATCGTTCACGTCGAGGAAATAATAGGGATACTCGAAGTCCTTGATTACCGCGCCGAGAATAAACGTATAACAGACGTAAATAAGCGGAATTATTATGCTGAAAAGGGGTGCGAACACCGACACGGATTTCTTTTCCTCGAACAAAAAGTAATCCGCAATGAAAAGCAATGGCGCGAAAACGTGGTATGTAATGTTCCCCAAATTCTGCCAGAAATCCGCGGTGAACGGCTCGCCTAAAAGAATTAAATACACGAGAAAGGTTACGAGTATCATGACCGTGGTCATAAACTTCAACATTCTGATTTTATCGCAGAACCCTTCCGTCTCGCCCGCGCGCACCTTTTTAACGGTGTCGGCAAGCACAACAACGGATACCGCGAACACGAAATAATTGCTTATGTTCGTATAGTACTTCAAAAACTCCCAGGTAAGCCCCGAGGGGCCTTCGCCGACGTAAAATATGCCGAAAGTAAGCAATACCGCAAGCGCGGACACACAGCACAGCACCATTCTGTAAATTAACTGCGTCAATAAATTTTTCCGAAACATTTGTCACCTCACAAATCCATTAAAGTAAGCTCGTTATTGTCGCCAATCGCGAACCACATATTTTTATCCGCGAAGCGGAGCACGAACCTCGCCTCGTTGTCGTAAAAGCCGTAAGTCCACGTCGCGACGTACTCCACGCCCGCAACCTGATACGCGTTGCCGTCTTTGTCCGCGGTGGAAGCCCAGCCCGTCAAAGAGATAGCTGCCGAAACCGTTCAGGTGCTGCACGGTCGCCGACTTTATGCCGTCGGCATCGGGTGTCGGGTCGGGTTCCTCCGTTTCGGGCGGGGTGGGTTTATCCGGTTCCTCCGTCTCTGGCGCTGACGCGCTGCCGAGCGCCGCGCCGAGCAGTAACGCCGCAATTAATTTCTTCATAATTTTCACCTCTGTACCGTAATTATAATACCGCGCGCGAATAATGTCAACAAGTTGACCGCCCGCGCTTTGTAAAGCGCGGGCGGTCTTATTTTATTCCTTTTTCAATGCAAACGCAAGCGCGATTACAATCAGCGGCACGATAACCGCTTGAAGATAAAGCCCCGTAAGTCCCGTCTGAACGTTTTGCCACAGCGCGGCGAATTCTCTGCCCGCTATTAGGTTATAGACGATATACACCGTTCTGCCCGAAAGCTGAGCCGCAAGCACCGCAGGGAACGCAAGGGCTGCGTTCTGCTGAATTTTCTTTGCGAAAAGTCCGCTGACAAGTCCGTACGCCGCAAGTTCCAAAACGTAGTACGGCAGACTTGCCGCGCGGGGCATGCCCGTACCGAGCGCAAGCGTCGTGAATCCGAAGCTTATAAGCGGGGAGGCAATTCCCACGCCAAGCCCCCACTGCCAGCCCAAAAGACACCCCGCGAGCAGCGCGGGCGCGTACATGGGCATCCATACCGAAGCCGCGGCGGTTCCGCCCGCGGCGTGCGCGATCTGCGGAAGCCCGACTGCAAGTATTATCATCAGCGCCGACACCCCGCTTTTTACCGAAATTCTGAACGCAAGACTGCGCTTTTTCAAAATCAAATCCAACATTTTAAACCTCCTCCAACTCGTACCCGCGCGAGCCCGCGCCTATCTTTTCCGCCGCCTCGATTGTCAAAATGCCGTTTCGGCTTTCCACCCTTTCAATAAAGTGCTTCTGTCCGGGGTCGTCCTTAGCCGCATAGACGAGGTCTATGCACGCCATATCGATTGCGACGGGGTCGGTCGAAACCAGAATACCGATGTCCTTCATGCACGGGTCTTCGGCGACCGCGCAGCAGTCGCAGTCCACAGAAAGATTTTTCATAACGTTGACATAGACTATTTTTCCGTCGAAATACCGCACAATCGACAGCGCCGCGTCCGCCATGCTTTCGAGAAAGCTGTCGTGGTCGGACGTCCATTTTTCTTCGGGCACGCCCGCGCCGTGGATATACGCCTTGCCGTACGAGGAGGCAATGCCTATCGAAAGCTGTTTGATTGCCCCGCCGTAGCCGCCCATAGGGTGACCCTTGAAGTGCGACAGCACCAAAAGCGAGTTGTAATTTGCCAGATTTTTGCCGACGTAATTCTTCTTTATGACCTTGCCGTCGGGGATATCGAGCACGAGGTCGGGTCCCTCCGCGTCGAGCAAGTCCACATTAAAGTATTTCGTCCAGCCGTGTTTTTGTATGGTTTTAAGATGCTTTGCCGTGGTGTCGCGCCCACCGTCGTACGCCGTGTTGCACTCTACGACCGTGCCGCCCACCTCTTCTATGACGGGCTTCCAGAAATCGGGCTTCAAAAAATTCTGATTGCCGACCTCGCCCGAATGTAACTTAACCGCCACCTTCCCGCCGAGCTTGACGCCCGCAAGCTTGTACATCAGCGCGACCTTTTCGGGAGTTATCTCCCTTGAAAAATATACCTTACTTTTCATTCTTTCCTCCTTTTTAAAAATATTACCATAAAAAGGAAGAATTGTCAAGGCGGCGCGAATTTCGCGCCGCCTCATATGACCGTCTATTCAACCGTAACGCTTTTTGCAAGATTCCGCGGCTTGTCGGGGTCGCGGTCGAGAAGCAGCGCGGTCTTATACGCTAAAAGCTGGACGGCGATTGCCGACAACAGCGGCGACAAAAACTCGTCGCACGCGGGAATTTTAATGACCTCCGCCCGACCTTCCAGCCGCTTTTCTATCCCGGCAACGTTGCTGATAACCGCAACCTTGCCCTTGCGTGAAAGCACTTGTTCGACGGCGTTTTCACTCTTGCCCGCAAGTCTTTCGTCGGTAATTATCACCACCGCGACCGTCTTTATATCGATAAGCGCAAGCGTGCCGTGTTTCAGCTCGCCCGCGGGGTAGCCCTCACTCGGCACGTACGAAATTTCTTTGAGCTTCAAACTCCCTTCGAGCGCGACGGCATAATCTATATCCCTGCCCAGAAAGTACACCCCGCCCGAACGCGCGCACATATCCGCAAGTGTATCTATGTCTATATGTTCAAGGGTTTCTTTACAAAGCTTGGGAATTTTCAAAAGTTTCTCCGAAGCGTCGATTCCCGCAAGAGTGCCTGCAATAAGGTACAAAGCGGCAATCTGCCCCGTGTAGCTTTTGGTCGCGGCGACGCAGATTTCCGAGCCGGCGCCGACGGGCACAACCACGTCGGCAATGCGCGTAAGCTGCGAGTAAGGCGCGTTGGTCACCGCAACGACCTTCGCCCCGCAGGATACGGCAAGCTTAGCCGCCTCGACCGTATCCGCCGTTTCGCCGCTTTGGCTAATCGCGATAACCGCGGTTTCGGGGGTTATGACGGGGTTTTTATATCTGAACTCGCCCGCAATCTCCGTCTCGGCGGGGATTTTCACAAAGCTTTCTATATATCTCTTCGCGACCAGCCCGCTGTTGTACGCGGTGCCGCAGCCCGTGATTATAACACGCTTTACTCCGCGCAAGACCTCTTTAACCTTGCTTTCGACCGTGAGGTACGCAAGGCGCGTTCTCTCGACCGAAGCGGGAACCTCGCGTATCTCTTTTAACATATAGTGAGGGCAGCCGCCCAAATCGAGGCTTGCGGGCGTGGCGAGGTTTACAAGCCGTTCGCGCACGACCCCCTGCAAATTCTCGTCGAAGATATTCACGCCGTCCTTGGTTATCAGCGCGATATCGCCGTCGTCGAGCACCGAAATTTCACTGCACAGCCCCGCAAGCGCGGGCGCGTCGCTCGCCGCGAAGTTTTCGCCGTCGCCGTAGCCTATAATCGCGGGGTTGTTCCTCTTCAAAACCGCAATTCCTTCAAAGTCTGCGCATATGACCGCCACTGCATACGAGCCCTTTAAAATAAGCGAAATTTTTTTCAAAGCTCCGACCAGATCGCCGCCGTAAAATTTATCGAGCAGCCGCACGATAATTTCGCTGTCGGTATCGGAATTGAATTTAACTCCGCCGAAATATTTTTCCTTTAAATCAGAGTAGTTCTCGATAATGCCGTTGTGCACGATTGCGAACTTCCCGAAAACGTGCGGGTGCGCGTTCTCGTCCGAGGGCTTGCCGTGGGTCGCCCAGCGCGTATGCCCTATGCCCGTAACACCGCCCAGCTTTTCGATTTCACTCTCCAAAACCGACACTCTTCCGCGCCTTTTTAAGGCGGAAATTTTTCCGTCCGAAAGGGTTGCAATTCCCGCCGAATCGTATCCGCGGTATTCGAGCTGTTTAAGCCCGTTGTAAATTATGTCCGAAGCGCGTCTCGCGCCCGCAAAACCAACGATTCCGCACATGCTCAGCCTCCGAAATTCTCTATATGCGCGCGGATTTCCCCGCACGCCGCAACGCAGTTTTCATAACTTTCGCCCTCGGCCATAATTCTTATCAGCGGCTCGGTGCCCGAAGCGCGCACGACGATTCTCAGCCCCGTGTCTACGGTAAATTTTTCGACAAATTTTTTAACTTTGCGCATAACCGAATTTTTGTCTTTGACCGACACGTTTAAAAGTATCTGCGGATAGGACGTATAGCCCTTTAAAAGCGCGCTCGCGCTGCACTTATTTTCAACCAGCGCTTCCATCATCATTATAGCGGTGACAAGTCCGTCGCCCGTGGTCTCGTACTTCGAGAAAACGACGTGACCGCTCCGCTCGCCGCCGAGCACAGCGCCCGTTTTAGTCATTTCGTCGCAGACGTTTTTGTCGCCCACCTCGCAGACCGAGCACGAAATTCCCTTTTTCGAAAGGCTTTTTATAAGCCCGCCGTTCGACATGGTCGTGCAGACTATTTTATCCCCCGCAAGCTCGCCCTTGTCTTTCAGCCAGCTTGCAAGCACGAAAAGCTGCTCGTCGCCCGTCACGACCTCGCCGCGCTCGTCTACGCAGATACATCTGTCGGCGTCGCCGTCGAACGCGAAGCCTATGTCGAGCGAATTGTTTTTAACCAGCTCGACAAGTTTTTCTATGTGCGTCGAGCCGAGCCCGTCGTTTACGTTCATGCCGTTCGGGCAATCACCTATTACGAAGGTCTTTGCGCCCAGCGCGTCGAAAACGCTTCTCGCAATCATGAACGCGCTGCCGTTCGCCGCGTCGAGCCCGACGCGCAATCCCTTGTACGAGCAAGTCGAAAGGGCGATAAGGTGCCCGATATAGCGGTTTCTGCCCGAAACGTAGTCTATCGTTCTGCCTATGTCCGCACCGCTCGCAAAGGGAAGCGCCGCGTCGTTATCGAGGTATTCCTCGATAACGCGGATAACCTCGTCTTCGAGCTTCTCGCCCTGACCGTTCATGATTTTAATGCCGTTGTCAAAGTAGGGGTTGTGGCTTGCCGAAATCATAATGCCGCAATCGAAGCCGTCGCAGCGCGTGATGAACGAAACCGACGGGGTCGTGGTAACGTGGAGTATGTACGCGTCCGCGCCCGAGGCGGTCAACCCCGCCGCGAGCGAGTATTCGAGCATATACGACGAAAGCCTCGTGTCCTTGCCTATCACCATACGGCATCTGCCCTTTTTTCTGCCGTATAAATAACCCAAAATTCTGCCGACCTTATATGCGTGCTCGGCGGTGATTGTAACGCCTGCCTCGCCGCGGAAGCCGTCCGTTCCGAAATATTTTCCCGTAGCCGTAACCTCCGTTATTATTACTTTAAAGCATATGCGCGGCGGCGCAAAAAGGTGATTTAGCTTGACATCTGCCGCGCAAACACATATAATTAGTTCATTACCCACGCATATGCGCGCGGTGAAATATGCATATGGTTAAATTCAAAAAGAAATTAAAGCTTTCCGTCTGGCAGTTTCTCTCTCTGGGATTTCTCGCGGCGATAATATTAGGAAGCCTTTTATTAATGCTTCCGTTCGCGACGAAAAGCGGAAAAACAACTTCATATATAAACGCGCTGTTCACGGCGACTTCGGCTATCTGCGTCACGGGGCTCGCCCCGTACGACACGGCTACGCACTGGACGCTGTTCGGTCAGCTCGTTATTCTTCTGTTAATCCAGACGGGCGGGCTCGGGTTCATGACCTTCGTTTCGGCAGCGCTTATCGTTTTCAAACGCGAAATGGGCATTTACAGCCGAAACGTGCTGATGCACGACGCGAACAGCGGCAAGCTGAACGGGCTCAAAAGCCTTGTAAAGCGCATTATCCTCGGCACCGCGATTTTCGAGGCGGCGGGCGCGCTTATACTTATGATACGCTTTATCCCCGACTTCGGCGCGGGAAACGGCGTGTACTACTCGGTATGGCACTCGGTTTCGGCGTTCTGCAACGCGGGCTTCGACTTGATGGGCAGCGAGGGGAACGAATTCGTCTCGCTCGCGGCGTACGCGAAAGACCCTCTCGTGACGCTCACTCTCACCGTTCTGATACTTACGGGCGGGCTGGGCTTCTGCGTTTGGAGCGACTGTATCGACTGCAAAATGAACATAAAAAAGTTCCAGCTTCACACAAAGGTCGTGCTTTTGGTCAACGCCTTGATTCTCCTGCTGGGCACGCTGCTGTTTTTGTTGTTCGAGCGGAAAAACGCCGACATGGCGGACTTCAACTTCGGCGAAAAGCTGTTGGTTGCGATATTCAACGCCACTACGACCCGCACGGCGGGCTTCTCGACGATTGACCTTGCTTCCCTTTCGAACAGCGGATATCTCTTAATGGTTATCTTCATGTTCATCGGCGGCAACTCGGGCTCGACCGCGGGCGGCATTAAGGTCACGACCATGGCGGTCATATTTATGGGTATGCTTGCGGTGTTCCGCGGGCGCAAGGATATAAATATCGGCAAAAAACGCATAGACAGCGCGCTGCTATCGCAGGCGCTCGCGATTTTTGCGTCGTGCCTTATTCTGATTATGGTTTCGACGCTTGCAATCTGCGCTATCGAACCCGACGAAACGTTCAGAAGCGTTCTGTTCGAATGCGTATCCGCGCTGAGCACAACGGGGCTGAGCATTTCGCTCACGCCGCAGCTCGGCATTGCTTCCAAATTAATTTTGATACTTTTAATGTTTACGGGCAGGGTGGGCATACTTACCCTCGCGCTCGCGCTCGGCTCGAAAAAGACCGCGGCGGAAATCCGCAGACCCGTAGACACGCTTTATATCGGTTAATGTCGACAAGGAAAAATTATTTAAGTTGAAAAAAGCTGTCAGAGTTAATAGTAAGAAATTAAAAACAGAGTTTGCAATCATTTTAGCCTTCGGAGTTTTCTTTATTATTTTAGGATTCGGACTTCTGTTTGGCTTATACAGACCTTTTGTGCCATGGCAAAAATTCAAGTGTACCGAGGCTGAGGGAACACTTGAATTTGTTAACGGTGATTTTAATTGTTTATATAGATATACTATAAACGAACAAAATTACGAAGTAATAATTAAAAATTATTCTACCGGACATGGCGGCAGTACTCATCAATGGTATATTGAAAATATTTATGTAAATAAAAACAACCCTTATGACGTAAAAATAGGAACGTACGGCACGGAATTTTTAATAATACTAATATGCTTTATATCAGTTGGTACGGGCGGTATTATTTTCGCGGTTTGGAATTACTTTAATAAACAAAAAAATTAGGCGAAGGAGAAAAAAATGAAATCGGTTTTATTAATCGGAATGGGCAGGTTCGGACAGCTGCTCGGCGAAAAGCTTATAAACATGGGCGTCGAGGTTATGATTGTCGACAAGGACGACGACGTCATAAATTCTCTTGCGCCCAGATACAGCAACGCGCTTATTACCAACTGTATGAACGCGGATAATTTAAAGGCTTTGGACGTGCCCTCTTTCGACGTGTGCGTCGTTGCGATAAGCGACGACTTCCAGTCGTCGCTCGAAATAACCTCGATATTGAAGGATTTGGGCGCGAAATTCGTTGTATCGCGCGCCGACACCGACATACAGCGCAAATTCCTCTTCCGCGTCGGCGCGGACGAGGTGGTCTACCCCAACCGCGACACCGCCGAAAAGCTCGCCGTCAAGCTCCACTCGAAAAACGTTTACGATTATATCGAAATCGACGCGGAGTACTCCATTTTCGAAATCGCCGTACCGCCGAAGTGGAACGGCAAGACGCTTGTCGAAACCAACCCCCGCGGACGGTTCGGGCTGAACGTGCTATTAATAAAAAAAGGCAAAAACATCGTACCCTCGCCCGGACCGAACTACGTTTTCGAGGACGGCGACCATATCCTCGTGTTCGGTGCGACCGACAAAATTCTGTCGTTTACAAATAAAAACGTAAAATAACCCCCCCTCCCGATTAACGTAATTCCCATAGGGAATTTCAGGCAAGCCGCAGGCAAAAGGTATGGCATAAAGCCATACCTTTTCTATTGTATTTTAAGCGTGGACGAATTAGGCTACTCGTAGCCAAGTGAGATATAGATATGTTTTATATTTCCCGCAAAATTCAATCAATCGGTTGCGCTCTTCTATTTTTCTTGATATAATGATTGTACGATAAACAGTAATTTAGAAAAGAAGTATATTATGTCAATTCAGAAGAAAACAAAAAAGAAAATCATTATTGCATCTATCGTGATGACAATATTGATATTGATTATATTTTTGGTTGCACCGTTCACGATAGGGGCAATTCTATACAATAGTGTTTTTCATGTTAGGTATGAAACTAAGGAATATTGGAAATTTCATCTTGAAGATTTTGACGGACTTAAAGCTGACAGGCACGAATTTACTTCAAATAATGGGATAAAGCTTGTCGGATATCGTTACTATGTAGATTGTGTCGATACACAAGGTCTTGTCGTCATTTCTCATGGGCTTGGCGGAGGCGGACATAACAGTTATATGGATGTTGCTTATTATTTTGCGAAGCACGGATACGATGTATTTGCCTATGATGCAACGGGAAATGATGAAAGCGAAGGTAACGGGGTAAATGGTATTCCACAAGGTGTTGCGGATTTGAGTTGTGCGATTGACTATTTACAGAGGGTAGATGAATTAAAAGATTTGCCCATCATGCTGTGGGGACATAGTTGGGGCGGTTACTGCGTAAGCGCAGTGTTAAATTATCACCCCGAAGTTAAAGCTGTTGCCGCTATTGCGGGATTTAATCGTTCGGGCGATCTTATCAGAGCGCAAGGACAAGAGATGGTTGGCGGGCTTATTGATTTTATGATGCCCTATGTCAATTCTATTGAACGAATTAAGTGCGGAAAATATTCATCAGCCAATGCTCTTAATGGATTTTCAAACTCAAAGTGCGGCGTATTGATTGCGCACAGTAGCGATGACACCACTGTGCCTATTGAATATGGATATGATATCTATTATAAACATTACGCAAGCGATGAACGCTTTGAATTTATCCGATATGAAAACAAAAGACATATGAACATTGTCCATTCTGATGAATACATAAATTATATGGATCGTTTTTATGAGGATTTCAGTAATTATTTCGGGGAACGAACGCCGTCGCTCGAAGAAAGAATTGAGTATGTCGAAAAGCACCTTGACAGAGAAATTTATTGCAATGGATTAGATAATGAGCTTTTTGATAGAATTGTAACTTTTTATAATTCCAACTTGTGAGATAAATTTCAATTTATCGTTTGTCTTTAACAAAACAACCCCCTCCCGATTGGGAGGGGGTTATGTTTTTTGTTGTTATACGAAAGTGTCGTCGTCGCCGCTTTCGAACTCGTTGCCGTCCGCCGCGTCGGTATCCGCCCCGGCTTCGTCACTTCTTCCTCCTCGCGACGTCCCTGCACCCGAGCGCCGC
>CAJTOY010000015.1:0-23596 GCA_910578195.1 uncultured Christensenella sp.
CCTCCTCTTCGAGTTCTCTTATGAAGTTCAACAGTACCGATATCTCGTCGGGCGTACCCGGCTTGTTGTTGTCGTCCGCGCCACCGTCTTTAAGCCATACTACGCTAGGGTTGTCGGGGTTTGTGTTCAGTCCGTGCTTGATATTGATTGTGAACTGGTACGCACCTGCGCCGTGAGCGAGGTACCACTTCAAGCCGTCTCCGTCGTCGTAGCCCTTGTACATACTGAAATTGACGAAATCGCTTGCATAGTCGACTGCAACTTCGATGTACTCTTCCCAACCTTCGGGGAGTTTGAGCATGTTTCTCAAATCGTGCACGCCATCGTCGAACACTACCCAGGTCTGGTTGACTTCGGGCATTTCGAGCTTGCGCTTGTTGATATACCATACAACCGAATCTTCGAGCGCGGTAGGCCAGATAATTTCTTCGTAGTTGTCCTCGTTGATGTTGAACTTATACGAGGTTTCGTATCTGCCCGCCTCTCTGCCCGCGTACGCGCCGACCTTATTGTTGGTCGTGTACTCGACGAAGGGCTTAACCGCTTCGGGAAGGTTATCGAGATAAACGTAGAATACTTCCGCTTTGCCGTTCTCGCGGGTGTAAACGGGGTCGCCGTTTGCCGTATCCCACGAATAGCCCCAGACTACGTTGCTCAAATCGAGCGCGGCTTTTTCAATAGACCAATCGACCGTAACATAATCCAAATCGGGATTTTCGTTCCAGTAATAGTTGTCTGTGCTGAGTTTGATAACCGCCTTGTATGTGCCGACCTCGGTCGCGCTTCCGTTCTGGGTTACCTCCATGTACTTGCCGTCGAAGCCTTTGAGCGAACCCGTAGCCGCGGTGTCCGCAAGCTTGATTACGCTGCCCGTATAGAGAATAGGTTTATCCGGGTCGATATAAGGCTTGTCGATACCCTTCGGGGTAATCTTCCAGTCGTAAGTATATTTATCATAGCCCTTTACGGGGTCTGCAACTATAACGGTGCTGTTCGCGTTGTCGATTATGCGGTTGCCGAATTCGTCGGTTGCAATTACGAACTGAGTTTTCTTCTTGCCGTTGTCGTCGAATTCGTACTGTCCTACGAACGTACCAGCCGCGTCCTCGACGTATTTGCCGCCGACATTGCTGTACTTGACCGCAGTGCCGTCGTCGTTAAGCACGAACTTGTTCGCGTCCGCAAGAGGGGCGCCGTTCGTATCGAGCAATCCGTCCGCCGCAACGTAATTTACAACGTCCTCGACCTTGGCAATCTTGTCGCCGTTATTGTCGAGCGCGTATCTCGCGACGTGCGTTCCGTTGTCCATATCCTTGGCGAACGTGCCGTCGCCGTTGTCGGTGTACTTGACAGCCGTGCCGTCTACGTTCAACACGTAATTATCCGCGTCCGCAAGGGGCTTGCCGTTCGTATCGAGCAATCCGTCCGCCGCAACGTAATTCACGACATAGTCGTATTCGTAAACTATGCCCTTTTCGGTATAGTTGCCGTCGAATTCGACGTAGGTGTTCTGCTCGCTGTCCCACTTGACGAGCATCAGCTTATACTCGGAACCGTTCTTCATATAGACGTATTCATATCCGTCCGCGGCAACCGTCTTGTAGTCGACGTCGCCCGTCGCCCAGTAACTGCTGTTTTCGTCGGTAAGTCTTATCACAAGCTCGTATTCGCCCGTGTCGGTGTTCTTGCTGCCGTCTATGGTTATCAGTGAACCGTATTTGTCTTTGAGGGCCTGGAATATCTGCGCGTTGGTGTCGAACTCGGTGATATCCTGCTCTTTGCCGTTGAATTCTATTTCGCTGAGGAAATTATCCAAATCGCTCGGCTCGAATTTCTCTACTTCCTTGACGGTAATTTCGAATTCGAGGGTCTGCGAAGTACGTCTGAGCAACGCGTCGGTGTCGACAACAATCGTGTTCGACACAATATCCACAAGCTGACCGAGATTGTTCAGTTTGTAAACGTTCGGGTCGTACCAGGAGAGGTTTACTCCGTTAAGGAAGCGCAGCGAAACCTTGTAGGTGCCCGCAGCCGTCTTGGTGAGCATCGAATCGCCGTTCATGACGTAAACATACTTATTTACGTCGTCGGGAATGATTACGCTGTACTGGTTTCTGAGATTGTATCTCTGTTCATCGGTAAAGCTGTAAGCCGTATCCCAATCCTTGATTTTGAACGTCTGCTCCGCGCCCGTATACTCGGACTGAGTTTTTTCAAGCGTCGGCAGAGGAAGCCATATAACGGGCTGCTGTCCGAAGTCGTATTTACCGAACTCGATAAACGTCGTGCCCTTGATGGTAATGCCTATCTCGAAGCCCGCCTTCACGCGGAATTCTATGCGGTAGGTGATACCGTCGACGATATCCTCTTTCGCGATGGGCGTCTTATTCTCGTCGTCCGCGTCGTAAATTACATACTCGAACAAGTCGCGAACGTGCTGGGGAAGGTCTTCGAGAACTTCGTCAAATACGGTCGACTCCTCTCTGTCCTCGTTCCAGCCGGTGATTTCGATTACAAGCTTTCTGCAATTTATAACCGCTTCCTGCGTGGTGAGAATTAAGTTGCCGTCCGCGTCCTTCCAGCCGATACTCTGTAAAACATCGGTGTTGATGTTTGCCTTTAAGTTGATTATGAGTTTGTACGAGCCTACGTAGAAGCCGTTGTATATCGAATATCCTACGTTGGGGTCCTTCGAAACGTCGTACTTGCCGAAGTTCGTGCCGCCTGCGGGGTCGTAGAGAACCTCTACATCGAAGTAGTTGAACCAATCCTCGTCGTAGCCGAGAAGCACCATTAAATCGTGCATCTGACCGTCGAAGTTATCCCAGCTTCCGTCGTACTCGGGTATCTGGAACCACTTGCCTTCGATTTCCCATTCGAGCTCGCGCAATTCTTCGGGAAGCTCGCCTATCGTGTAGTTGTTCGCGTTGAGGCTGCCCGTGCTTAAAATTACCTGCGTCGTGTGCTTGCCCACGCTGCTTGCGCTGTTGCCCGCGAAGCCGTCCGTGCGGTAAGTTACGAAGTTTTTGAGCACGTCGGGAAGTCCGACAAGTTCCACCGTGTAGTTGTACGCCTGACCGTTTACGCGCTTATAGACGAATTTCTCGGTGTAGTTCCACTCGACGCCGTCGGTCAAATCGAGGACGCACTTGTTGATTGTCCAGTTGATTTTAACGCTGTCGGCGCTTTCGTAGGGGTTACCCGCCGCGTCTACCCACGCATAGTTGCCGTCGGGGAGAGAGAACACTGCCGTGAACGTGCCCGCGTTGACGCTTCTGCTGCCGTCGGGGCTGAGCCTTACGTGCTGTAAAAGATTTTTCAGCTCCTCGGACATTTCGCCGCCGTTGTAACCGACGAGCACTTCGAACACGCTGTGTTCGTTCGTGTCGTAGGTGAGGTAAACGTTGGTGTTTAACTCGGGTCTGAGAAGGTAAATCGGCGTAATGTTCCAGACGTGCGTGAACGTGTCTGCAAGTCCGTCCGTCGTACCGTTATCCCATCTTACCGCGAACGCGTACTCGGGTTTAATCTTCATATACAGCTTGTAGCTGCCTATTTCCGTACCCGAAACGCCCGTAATTTCAACGTACTTGAACAGCTTGTTGCCAAGCGCGTCCTCGTACATGCCGTACTGCTCCATAAGCTTTTCGTATTCCGCTTCGTCGGCTACGGAAGCTTTTAAAATGTCGATTTCGTCGCCCGAATATTCGATGTTTTCGGGAATCTCTTCGGGTAAATCGAGCATGAGGTACTTAATCTTGAACGTGAGCGTTACCGAAGCACGGTCGAAGCGAGTCATGCTGTCGTCCTTGTAGCCCCAGATTCTGACGCTGCCGTTGCCGGCGTCGTCCGAATCGTTGATAAGCTTCAAGGTTATCGAGTAAGTGCCCGCGTCGGTCTGCGTTAGGTCGTCTATCGTGCCGCCCCATACTTCGAGGTGGCGCTTGTAGTAGCCGTCCCAGTTGAATATCTGGAAGGTTACCGTTTCGCCCGTGTAAATGATGTAAGGGGTGCCGTCGTCCTCGTTGAGGACGGGATAGAAATTGTCGTTTACGGTATAGCCGTAAATATAGGGCTTGCCGTTTACAATTGTAACGTTTCTGTCGCTCAGCGAAGGAGCCTGGAAGGAGAGATATTCACAGCCCTCGCCCGCCGTCGAGAAGGACAAGTCGATATTCGCCTTGAATTCCTTCTTGATTTCGGGAACGATAGTGAACCACGCGCCCTCCATCGCTTCGAGAATATCGTCGAGCGATACGATTGTACCGTTCGGGTTACCGCCCGAGGTCGTGCCCTGGTGGAAGATATAGTCGATAAACTTCGAAGCCTCGATATTCGTCTGAGACAGAATTACCGTCGAGGATTCGAGCTTGCCGCTGTCCCAACCCGTTACGTTGAGCGCCATTTTTGCGACGTCAAGCGAAATAATCTGATCGGACTGCGTGAGGGTGAGCGCCGAAATTCCGGTACCGTCGTCCCAAATGACGTTAGTAATGCTTTCGGTGTTCAAATCGCCTCTCAGCGTAAGCGTGAGCGTGTACGTGCCCGCGTTGTACGCAAAGAACCTGCCGCCGTAAGCCTTAGTTCCGTCGTAAACGCCCGTTACGGGGGTTGCCGACGTGTCGGTGTACGTCATTGCAATCGTGAAATATTCTTCCCAGTCAACGTCGATATTGAATACGTTGATAAGGTTGTGAAGTTTTCCGTCGAAAGTATCCCAGTTGGTTTCGGCAGTGGGCTTCGGGGTCTTGATGACCTTAGTCGCGATTTCCCAGTCGAGAATGTTCTTGACAACGTCGCTCGGCCATGCGCCGACTTCGTAGTTTTTGACGAAGAATTCGTTCTCGGCATAACCGCTTATGGTACAAATCGTGTAGTACGCGCCCGCCTTCGTGCCCGCGGCATTTTCAATCTGCTCGGTGTTCAGTCCGTCGGGGGTCGTATAGGTCGTAACGTACACGACGTAATCCAAAAGTTCGTCGGGGATGTTGACAACCTTTACCGAGAATTCCTTCTCGGTGTTGTTTACGCGGGTATATACGTAGTCGCCTTCATACTCCCACTTGACCTTAGACAGGTCGAGATACTTTTTCTTTATCGTCCAAGGGAACGTCTTCTGAACGTTGGGTTCGTAGTACAAGCTTGCGTCGTAATTGAAGCCCGCAAGAGCCTCGTACGTTCCCGCGTCGGATTCCACTCCGTTGGAGGTGTTGATTGTGATAATGCTGTCGTAGTCGGGGTTTGTGTTGACAAGCCTTACTCTGTGCGCGATTGTGTCGAACACAACGTCCACAACGTCGTTGGTGTCGACGTTGAGCCACTCGCCGCGCGCGTCGTCCCACTTCGCGACAACTTCTGTGCCGTCCGCGTACTCGTGGAAGTAACGCCACTCGAACGCCTTTTCGTCAAACGAAGCTTTCGTGATTTCGAACTCGAATTCGTCTACGGTGAGATAGTAGTCCGCGCTCGCTCCCGTGTAGGAAAGCTGGATTTTGACCACATAGCGACCTATCGCATAGGGCTTGTAGGTCAGAGGCAGACTGAGGTTGACCTCCGAGTAAACGTTGACTATAAGACTGCTTTCGGTTATAACGCCGCCCGATTCGTCGACGTCGATTACGACGCTTACGTCGAAGCCCGAGCCCGTGTAAACGTAGCTCTTATCGGTCTTGCCGTTTATTTCGACGTGGTTGGCAATCATTATGTCGTCGCCGCCCGCCTCGTAAATAAGCGGGTTTTCCTCGCCTATGACTTCGAACTCATAGTTTCTGTCATAGTCGGTCGCGCCGTTCGTCGGCGTGGATTTGAGTATGGGGGTTACCTCGAACTTCGCGACTTCGCCGGGTTTACGCGTCATCGAGCTGACTTCTACCCAGTCGCCCGCGCCGTCGTTTGCGGTCGCATCCCACTTTCTCAGCGTGTAGTCGAACTTGTTGGCATGGTCGCCGCCTATCTGGGGTCTGTAACTGATAACCGTACCGTTCGAATCGCGTTCGCCTTCCTGCCAGCCTACCTGAATCTTTTCCTTCTCGATAGTCCACGTTACCGACCATTCGAACGTACCGTCGTAGGTCGCCGTGTTGCCGTTTGTGGGAAGGGTGTAGTTGTTGGTGTTCTTAGTGAATACTACCGTCGTGGTATAAATTCCGACGTAAGTCTGGTTGTTCGCCGTTGCCGAGCTGCCCGCGTTTACATTGCTGTAAGTCACGCCGCCCGAAACATAGGTCACCGTCGTTTCGTATCTCAAAACCGAAAGTCCGTCGGGGAATGTACCCGTAAGGGCTACCGCCTTAGCCGTGCCGTCGTGTTTGAACGGTATCGAGCCGTTTTCAACGTAATCCCATTTAAGTCCCGACAGGTTGTATTTACCCGCGGAAATTTCATAGTAGAAATTGAAGGTTTGCGTGTCGAACGAATACAGCTCGGGGTCGAGCGCGGCGAGAGTTATCGAAGCCGTGTACTGACCTACCGCCTGCGCCGTAGTCGTGCCGCCGAGGTTGCCTACCTGGTTTACCCACCACTCGTTGAGCGCGAGGTTGAACTCCGCATAGGTGTGGTTTTTGTCGCCGTTAGGTCCCTTGTAGCCCTCGGGAGTGAGGGATACGCGGATTATATAGCTGACGGAAGGGTCCTGAATATAGTCGAGCACCATTCTGTTCTCGGTCGTCGCGCCGAGACCTTCGGAAGCGGGTCTGAAATTGTCGGGCGCGCTCGTCGTCGCAATTTCCCATTGAAGCAGACTCTTGTCGAAGGGCGCTTCGTCGGGTTTAATCGTGAAGTCCTGCGTAGGCGTACCCAAAAGGTAATTGCAAGTCAAAGGCGTGATATCCGCGTCGTAGCACTGCTCGACGTATATCGTGTAAGCGCCTCTGTCGATATTTCCCTGCCCGTGAGGTATTGCAAGACCGGCAATATCGATATAGAAAGTGCCGTCCTCGTTCTGACCGAGTATATAGCCGTTTACAAGACTGCTTTCGGGAAGCATCTGCGTTACGACGCCCGTGTCGTTGAACTTGAAGTATACTTTAAGCTTCAACGCCCTGTCGATTGCGGGAGGCATTGCCGAAGAATCGGTAAATACCAGTCCCGAAATTCTGACCGTAGCGGTGACGGGCGTGCTTATGCACCAGCTCGTCGCGCCCATTTGAAGCTCGGCGTTGGTCTTTTCGTCCGTCGAAGAGAATGAAACCTTCGTGGACAGCGAGCGCTCGGTTACCGAGAACATTTGTGACCACTCGTCCTCGCCGTCGCTCCACTCTACGAATTTGGCAAGCGCGGGGTCAATACGGACGGTTACGGTATACGTTCCGACGTCCTTGAAGTGCAGGGTAAGCTCGCCGTTGAACCAGCTCAGCTCCTCTGCGGTCGCCGCGTCGGTGAAGTCCTTAATCACGGTCGTGGTGACGCCGTCTCTGTCGGTATACTCTATCTTGTACTGTTCGTACTGCCAGCTTACCTTGGGTCCGTTTTCTTCCTCTATGCCGTTAAAGACGTTTCTTATCTTGAAGTCGACGCCGTTTTCGCCGTTGTACTGCTGAGTTACGCTCGTACCCGCGGCGACGCGAGGCGCGTCGTGCTTCATTTTGTTAACAATAAGGTTGAATACTGCGTCCGCGTCGGTTGCGTCAGACCACTGCATATTGTGTTTGTCTACAATATTCAGCTTCATGGAATACGTTCCGGGCGTGGAAGCGGTGAACATGAGAATGTTTTCTCTGTCGACGTGCTCCGACCTGAGTGTGCCCTCGTAAACGTACGAGCCGAAGTCGTACAAATCGCCGACCGTCTTGCCCGTGGTGTCCGCCTTGGCGTCGCGGTACCAGCTCACGATGAGCGTATCCATATCGGCGTTATAGACCGTAACGTCGGTCATGCCGAGATAGAAGCTCGCGTCGGTGAACTGAGGCGGCGTCTTGCTGCTGCTTACTCTGGGATTTGTGTCGGTGAACAGCGAGTACAAGCCCACGATATTATCAATCATTATCGAGTGCATTCTCGTGTCGTAGTCGACTTTGAGCGAATCCGCGGTTATCGTCTCGTTTTCGAGGCGGTAGGTGTTGACCGTTTCGGGCTTGTCGAGCGAAAGCTTGTTGACCTTGAAGGTGAAAGTTATCGTCTCTTTGTCCGCATACTTCCAGCGCGTGTTTGCAAAATCCGTGAGCGCGTAGATAATTTCATACGTCGCCGCGTTCTGCGCCGTGAACTCGTTGTCCGCAACGGTCGTAATTCCCGCGTTGGCAATCGTCGTATCCGCTCCCGTAGTCTCGGTAACCGATTTAAGGAACATGATAGGGTCGCCGTTGGGGGTGACCACGGGCGTGTTGTTCAAATCGTCGTAGTTGAAATTGCCTATTTCGATTGTATGCGTATCGGGATTGCCCGACGCGTCAAGTTTGTAAGTGAAGGTTTTGGTAAGTCCGGAAATTATTCCGGTACCGTCGTCCTTGATATAGGGTGTTTCGTACTGAAGCTTTTCGATAACGAACGTAACGGTTACGTCGTCGGTAGTTCCGTCCGCCCAGACTGCGTTCCGGGTGAGCGAGAATTTGACCGTGTATGTGCCCGCGTCCGTCGCGCCGTAGATAAGAAGTCCGTTGTAGATATAATCCAAAACGTCGTACGGCGAGGGAAGGGTCATACCCGCAAAGTAGCCCGCGATATAGTCCTCGTAGTCGAACGGCACCGCGGAGGTGACTTCGACCTGATTCATCCATCTGTATTCGTCGTCATCGTTCCAGTAGCCGCCGATTTTTATATACTGCTGCTCGTAGTTGTAGGTAACCGTCTTGGTAAGACCGACAACTCCCTCCTGCCCCGCATTGTTTTCAACGAGGATATAGGGCTTAGCAATCGTATAAGGGTCAACGATAAGACTGAAATTCAAATCGTCGATGCTCGCATCGTGCGCCCACTCCATATTGTCGGAGTCTTTAAGGCTGAATATTACGGTATACGTGTCGGCAAGCGCAACCTTCGTGCTGACCGAAAGCGTGCCGTTTCCGTCGTAAACTCCCTCCATCGTGTCGGGGGTTGCAAGACGCCAGTCGATGTATTCGTCCTTGATACCCGTCAAAACAAGCTCGTCTGTCCAGACGTCGCCCGTGTACGTCACCGACTTAGAGAACTGATTCATCAGTATCGAGGTCGATTGAATTTCGGGTATCTGAACTTTCATTTTCTCCACGGTTATGAAGAATTTCTTGTTGACCGTGTCGTCCGAGCCCGAGGTATCCCATCTTTCGTTTGCCGGGTTGATGTAGAACTCAATGCAGTACGTGACGGGCACGGAGGCATAGTTGCCGCTCGGCGAGCCGTTCGTGGACATCGTCACCGTGTACGAACCGTTCGCGTCCGCCGCGTCGCTTATCTTGAACTTCGTGTAAGCGCCCGTCGCCGCGTCGCTTATCTTGACGTTGATATACTTGTATTCCGTCGCCGAAACCTTGTCGCCGAGGAAGCAGTTGATAATGTCGAAGCTTACGTTGTTGCCGTCAAACGTGTAGTGCGCAAAGCGGCTGTCGTTTTCGAGCTGCTGGTTAGCATAATCCTTGAATACGGGAACCTGAATAAGCTTTTTGGAAATCGAGAACTTGAACGTACGGTTTTCCGTACCGCTGTTGTCGTCCCAGAAATAGTTTTTGGCATTGTTCGCGTCGGTAATAAACTCTACCGTTATGGTATAGGTATCGACGTTTGTCGCCGTGAGCTTGAAGTATCTGTCGTCGCCCGAGTTTAGCATTTCGCCGCTGCTCGCGCCGCTGAGCATGTTCGAAGGCTTACCCGCCGAATACGTTATTTTGAACGCGCCGTCCGATACGGTGTCGCCAAGAACGTAGACGATGTGCTTGAAGCCGTCGTAGATATGCTGCTGTTCGTAAAGCTGAGCGGGGCCGAGCGGTCTGTCGAGCGGGCTGCCCGTCGCACCCGTTTTCAGCGCGTCGGCAACCGTCGTATAATCGACGCCGTCGTCCACGAGATACGCCTGGGGAAGCTTAATGCCCTTAGGAACTATCTGTAAATAGAATGTGGTTTCTTCTCCCACGAAGTTCGCGGGCCACTTATAGTTGTTCTTGTTGGAAAGTACGACTAAAAGCTTGTAGATACCGCTCGAAGTAGCCTTCGCGGTCATCATGCTCGCTTCCTCGTCCACAACGGGCTCGACCATACCCGCAGACTTGCTGTTGTCGGGTTCCGCCGTCCAGCTGTGCGCCGAATAAGCGAGAGGGTGCGCGTACAAGTTGAGGTCGAGCGTCTGCGCCGCTCCGCTGTAAGTTATCTTCTTGGTCGAGCCGTTTACAATAGTACCGTCGCCCGCGATAAGCGTGGGAAGCACAACTTCGAGCTTTTCAATCGTGAACGTGATTGTTACCGGTTTTTTCGACTCCTGCGAGTCCTTCCAGCAATAGTCCGCCTTGGGCGTGATAACTATCGTGTAGACGCCCGCGTCGAACGCCGAAAGACGCAGTTCGTCGGCGTTGTAGAGAAGCTCGTTCATGTTGACGGTGAAGCCGCTTTCAATCGCTTCCGCCGTGAACTCGTAGCCGAGCTGGTCCGAAAAGTCGGTCAAGATAAGTCCCGCCGTCGCAGAACGTTTGATGAAGATAACCTCGTCATTTTCGCTGAACGTTACGTTGTAGCTTTCGGAAGCGCCGTTTCTGAGGTCTTTTGCGCCGACCTGAGTTTCGGTGTCGCCCGAAACATACCACAGCTCGATACCCGATATAGGCGCGAACGCTATTCTGATATCGAATTCGTAAGTGTCCTGACCCGAGCTCCACTTGTAGTTGGGGTCGGTAACCGTGAGCACGACTGTGTGCGTGCCCGCGTGGAACGCGTTAAATCTGAGCACTCCGTCAACCCAGCCTTCGTAGGTCATGCCCTCGCCCTTGAGGTCGACGTCCACGCCGATAAACGGCGAATAGTCGCCTTTCAGACTGAGCGCAAGCGTGAAGTCCTGATTGTAGAATACGCCGTAAATGCCCGTTGCCGTAACGGTGAGCTGGTTGCCCACGCAAAGCGGTTTGTTGACCGTCGGCGCTTCTATGCCGCGCTGGTTGATAACAAACTTATAGGTAACGCTTGTTCCGTCCGCCTCGTCGGCGTCGTCCCAGGTATAGTTGTTGTCCTGTAAGTTAATTCTGATAAAATACGTGCCCGCATTTATCGCGGAGAAAGTAACGTATCCGTTCGTGTCGGTTACGGTTATTTGCTTTTCCGCGTAATCCTGCGGAAGTATGAGGTTGCCCGCGCCGTCCACGACCTGATAGAAGTGCCATCTTGACTTGTCGTAGTAAGTGCCGGGGTCGCCCGTCGGGTCGCCGCCCACTCTGACGGTCTTTGCATTACCGTCATAGGTTGCGCTGGCGCCGTTTCTGTAATCGGGAACTTTCTGCCATGTTATGTTGCCCGTCGACGCGCCTATGGATTGAAGCTCCATATCGAGCGACGCAAGACTTATGGGCGCAATTCTGAATATGAACACCCTCGAGCCGAGAATATCCACGTCGCCCTTCCAGCAGTAGTTAGCCGTAGGCGTTATTACGATTTCATAATTTGCCGAATCTCTACCCGTGAATGTTACGTACGGGTCGAGTCCTTCGTCTTTCCAGACACGCGTAAGCGCTTCGTTGTAGGAGATGGTAACCGAACCCGAAAGTCCTACGTTGAGGTGAATTGTGTGGTCCTGGAAGTCGAATGGAACGGTTTTCTGGTTGCCGTTTTTGAACATACCGTCGCCGTCGTTGTCCTCTATAAGGTACGGCAAATCTATCGGGCGCTTGTTGATTATAAGCTTGCAGTGCGGGGTATCCACTCCGTCCGCCCACTCATAGTTGTCGAGACACTCGAAGTAAATGTTGTACTCGCCCGCGCTTCGTCCCGACAAGACAACCGATTGATCGTACCAGATATACTGGTTGATACCGTTGTCGGCACGCCAGATTACCTTCGCCTCGTCTGCGTTGGCGAACGTCATGGTTTCGTACCACTTCTCGCCGTTGTCGTCGGTTTCTCCGCCGTACGTGACGGTTTTTACGTTGTCCTTTACGTTGTCGCCGCTGTCCACAAGGTACGGCGCGGTTATTTTTTGTTTGTCGATTATGAACGTAAATTCGAGCGGGTCGCTGCTTCCGTCCGCCCAGCAGTAGATACTCTTAGGCGTAAGCGTAATGGTGTAAGTACCCGCGTTCAGCGCCCAGACGGTGAGTACGTTATCCGCAACGTTGTCTCTGAGTCCGCCCGAGTCGATGTCCATCTTATCGCGCGAAACGTGCATTATGCTAAGCGTCTGCTCGGCGCCGTTATAGGTCACGCGCTTTTCGTAAACGCCCTTGTCATAGCCGATTATATACGACTCGACCGTAATTCTCTCGGGACCTATCTCGAACTCGAACGTCATGTCGTCGGTGACTTCACCGTCCTCGTTCGGCGTCGCCCAGATTATATTAGTCTCCGTAGCCGTATTCTTTAACGAAACGGTCATAGTATACTTACCGATATTTGCCGCAGTAAGCGTGAACAGACCGTCCGACGAAGATGCGAACTCGGCAAGCCCGCCCATATCGAGGTCCATGTACTTGACGATGACGGGGCTTATGGATACGTACTTGTTCTCGTACTGACCCGAGCCGTCCGACTTAGTGGTCGCGTTTACGTATTTTTTATTGCCGTCGACGCCGTTTTCCTTAATCAGCTCCGGCCGTCGCATCTCGATTTTATTGATTATAAAATCCCGTTCGAGTACGGTGTTCGTTCCGTCGAGCTTCCATAAGTTGAACGGGGCGAGCGTGACTTTGTATTTTCCGCACTCCTGCGCGGCGACAGTCATGTCGCCTTGCTTGCCCGAACCTATCGTTGGTCGCGAAACGAGCCATATGCCCGGTTTAGTAAACGGTAGCGGGTCGGGCTGGACCGCCGCCGTAACCCAGGCCTTTGTGGTCGGGTCGTATTCTTGCCATATACTCGAAGCGGGTACCCACTTGTATTTATCGGTCCCTACGGTGTTGCCGTCCTGCTCGTACCAGATTTTGTTGATATCGTCGTAGCGGTACCATTTATTTGTTTCGTCTGAGAATTGATATAACTTATAAGTAATAAGTCCGGGGCCCCAGTCCTTTTCGAAGACCATAGTCTGGTCCTCGCCGTTATAGGTAACCTCTCTCTTATCACGCGAGCTCGAAACGCCGTCGTCGAATTTCATTACGGGTTGCTCGACGCTGTTCCTTTTAACTATTACTTTAAATTGATAATAATATGAACACTGTGTTTGTTGTTCCCAGTTAGTTGAAATGGAATTGTAAGAACCATGTATTAATGTACTGCTGCCTGATACCCAATTTTGACCGGCACCACCAAAAAACGCTCCATTACCTGTATTATAAGGAAGATAATGGCGCAGATAGTATACGCCGCTGGGCGCGTCGCCGCTTATTCTCAGATAGCTCCAACCGCCGTTTGCCGTTGTCGTTGTCGATTTGGAAAGAAACGCCGTCGACGGTGCGATATCCGAATGATATTCGTCACGGTACCATTTCAGAGAGCGCTTATAAGGGTCTCTGCTTATCCAGTTAGTACCGTCCGCAACGTCCGCATTCCAGTTAGGGTCTGTATATGTAATATTGGGATTATTGAACCAATAGGAGTATGAACCTTGAAGATGTGTGGCGGTACTGTAAAAGGCGGGGTTTTTGTATGTTAGATATGTATCGAAAAACGAAGGTGCGTCCTGTGCCCCCACTATTACCTGATTTCGGTTAGCATAATTACATACCCCCATTGTTAATTCGTCACCGGGGTCAAGCCAGACAAACCAGTATGAGAAGCATCTACCGTCACCAACTTTCTTACCACCGCCTATATATTGGTCATAAACCCCCAACGCATAAGCAGAAGAACCCCAAAGGTTTGTTTCACTCGTAGCCTGCATTGCTTCGCCGTTCTTCGAAAAAGAAACATAACTTTCTCTATCATGAGGTAAGGCATATGCAATATAATAAGAAGTAAATGAATTAGCCTCGTCGGGTGAGATAAACCAGTCCTCGTCCTCATAGGCTTCGTCGACGTACCACTTTCTTTCCGCATACGACTGCATAAGATTGGAAATCTGCTGCGCGCCCGATTGCGCGTTAGTCATTTCGCCGGGGTCTTCCTCGCCCTCGAACGCCGCCTCGTCGGGATACAGTTCTTCCTCACTATCCTCGGGTTCGGCTTTCAGCATTTCGTAAATATCGTCTACACTCTTTCCGAAAGCGTGGGCGTAGAAATTTATTATTTTATAGTCATGACCAAGTATGTCCGCAATTATGCGAAGTTCGCCCTCGTCGTAGGCGGGGTCGTACTCTTCGTATTCTTTTTCTTCGGATTCTTCTTCCGGCAGTTCCGCTTCGTCAGGCTCCGCCGCGTCCTCCGCGCTTGCCGCGGTCGCGCTTAAAGCGGAGGGCGTCTCTGCCGCACTCCACATTACGCCTAATCCCACCGCCAACGCGCAGATTAACGTCAATAAGATTATTATTAATTTTTTAGTACTTGTAATTTTCATACTGTACCTCTCTCTTATGTTTTTTTTGGTAAAATTCCGCGCCGAACGAAAAAAGCCGACACTGATACATACTAAAATCCTATTCTACCGTTAGTGATTATAGCACACACGGTTTGTCATGTCAACATTTATTTCGTTTTCTATATTCCATTTTATACCTTTACTCGCCTTTTCTGCCCCTCAGCCGAAAAAATTAAGAATTTATTAAAGTTTTTCGTCCGAAATAGTGATATAATATGATTATGAAATATAATTGCTTAATAGTAGACGACGAAAAACTGCTTGCGGACAGCACAGCCGAGTATTTTAACTTGTTCGGCGTGCGCACCGCCGCCGTCTACGGCGCGGACGGCTGCCGCGCCTTTTTGCGCGAAAATCAAACCGAGCTTATATTGCTCGACATTAACCTCAGCGGCGGCAACGGCTTCGACTTATGCCGCGAACTCCGCGAAACCACGGACATACCCATTCTGTTCATTTCGGCGCGGACGAGCGACGACGACAAAATCGTAGCGCTGAACATAGGCGGCGACGACTACATACAAAAGCCCTACTCCCTCGGCGTTCTGCTTGCGAAAGTCAAGGCGGTTTTGAAGCGCTACGGCACGCCCTCGGACTATTCTGACGGGCGCCTAACCGTAGATACGCGCGCAAAGCGCGTCCTTGTCGACGGTAAGGCGGTTAAACTCACCGCGCTCGAATTCAAGCTTCTTGCATATCTCATTGAAAACCGCGGCAAGGCGATAACCAAAAACGAAATTTTTCGCGACGTCTGGGAGGACAAATTCACGGGCGACGGCACGCTTAACGTGCACATTCGCAGGCTTCGCGAGGCGATTGAAACCACCCCCAACGCGCCCGAATATATAATCACCGTCTGGGGCGACGGCTACCGCTTTTCGGGAGTGAAAAAATGAAAAAAGGCATACTCTTCCCGATATTGATACTTGCGTTTATCGCCGAAATAATCGCGCTCGCGCTCTTCGCGGTTACCGCGCCCGATCTCTCGCAGGACACCGTCGCGGTCAACGAAATAGTGCAATCCGTAACCCAAAGCTTCCCCTCCTTTCAAGCCCCCCAAGGCGGTCCAGACTACACGGTTTTAGACGCCGACGGAAAAGTTCTGTTCGCTACGAAGCCCAATCTTTCCGAAAGCTTAAACGAAGCAATCGCGCACCGCGACACTATACTCGACGTCGTCAAGGACGGCGAAACGGTCGGCAAAATAATCATATTCAACGACGGCGCGCAGACCTTGCGGGCGCAAAAACGCACGGCAATAATAATTTTCTCGGTTGCCGCCGCAGCGCAATGCTGCGCATGCGTATTATACGCTTTTTATATAGACCGCCGCGTAGTCAAGCCCTTTAAAAAGCTGAAAGGCTTTGCCGAGCGGGTCGCGGGCGGAAACCTCGATATACCCCTCGAAATGGACAGGCGCAACCTCTTCGGCGCGTTCACCGAAAGCTTCGATATTATGCGTTCGGAACTGAAAAAAGCCCGCCTCGCCGAAGCGCAGGCGCAGCAAAGCAAAAAAGAGCTCGTCGCCAAGCTTTCCCACGATATCAAGACCCCCGTCGCGAGCATCAAGGCGGTTTCCGAGGTCGGGCTCGCCGTGACTGAAAACGGCAAAGACAGAGAAAATTACGGCCGCATAATCGGCAAAGCCGACCAGATTAACACGCTTGTGACCAACCTCTTTACCGCCACGCTCGAAGAATTGCAGCAACTGACGGTAACGCCGACAAGTCTTGAAAGCAAGCAAGTTAAGGCTATGCTCGAAAACGCCGACTATCTCCGCCGCGCAAAGCTGCCCGATATTCCCGACTGTATATTGTATGCCGACGGACTGAGGCTTCAACAGGTATTCGACAATATCTTCGCAAACTCGTACAAATACGCCAAAACCGAAATCCTCGTTTCCGCCCGCGAAAACGGCAATTATATATATATTGTAATAGAGGACGCGGGCGGCGGCGTGGACGAAAGCGAGCTGCCCGCCCTCAAAGAGAAGTTCAGGCGCGGCGCAAACGCCGTCGGTACCGAGGGCGCGGGGCTGGGACTTTACATTTCCGACTACTTCATGAAAGAAATGCACGGCGAGCTGAGCGTCGAAAACGGAACGCGCGGACTCAAAGTGACGATAGCTCTCGCCAAAATTTAAGAATTATTTAAGAAAAGCTTAAAGACCGTTAAGAATTAAAAGGGTTAAAATGAACGTGACATAAGGAGGCTAACAAATGTCAGAAATATTACTGAAAACCGAAAACCTGAGCAAGACCTTTTCCAACGGCGGCTTGCAGCAACACGTTCTTAAAAACATCGGTCTCGAACTTTACCGCGGCGACTTCACCGTAATCATGGGCGCGAGCGGCGCGGGTAAATCCACCCTTTTATACGCCCTCTCGGGTATGGATACCCCCACCCTCGGCACAATCATGTTCGGCGGCAAAACAATCTCGGGATTGTCGCAGGACGGACTTGCAATGTTCCGCCGCGAGCACTGCGGGTTTGTATTCCAGCAAATTTATTTAATTGACGGCATGTCGGTCATGGACAACGTGCTCGCGGCGGGGCTTCTTGCAAGCAAGGATAAAAAAGCGCTCGTTCAAAGGGCTAAGGAGCTATTTGCGGCGGTCGGCATTTCCGAGGAAACCCAAAAGAAATTCCCCTCGCAAATATCGGGCGGCGAGGCGCAGCGCGTCGGGATTGTCCGCGCGCTCATAAACAGCCCCGAAATACTGTTTGCCGACGAGCCGACGGGCGCGCTCAACTCGAAAACGGGGCTCGACGTTTTAGACACGCTCACCAAATTCAACGGACAAGGTCAATCCGTCGTTATGGTCACGCACGACATGCGCTCCGCCCTCCGCGGCAACCGTATCCTCTATTTGAAGGACGGCGCCATTTTAGGCGAATGCGATTTGGGCAAGTATTCGCACGGCGACGCCGCACGGCACGAAAAGCTTTCCGCTTTTTTGAAAGATATGGGGTGGTAAAATGAAAAAGACCCTGCTTATCGTCCGCGCGAATATGCGCAAAGCCAAGGGGCAGACCGTGGCTATTATCGTGCTTATTCTATTCGCGGCAATGCTTTTAAATCTCTGGCTCATGCTGTCAATGGATTACCGCGCCAACTTCGACAGATATCATGACGAGCTCAACGCCGAACACGTCACTTTCGTGGTCGAAGACCGCGCAAACGAAAAGCGCGAATTTTTGACGCAAACGCTGTCGACCGACGCAAAGGTGAAAGAATTCCGCCTTGACGAGTGTCTTTATATGGTGGGCACTTTCCCATACAACGGCGGAACCATGAACGGCGAATTCATGTTTATCGATAAACAAACCGCAACGACGCGCACAGTCGGCAAGACCGAAATCGTCGAGGACAGTGATTTTAAAAGCGGCGTATATATGCCATTGTTGTATCAATCGGACGAAATCGACGTCGGTAAAACAATAGAAATATCCCTCTGCAGCCACACCGTGACGTACACCGTTTGCGGATTTTTCAACAATGTAATGACGGGCTCGCACAACTGCACAATAACGCAAATAGTACTTACCGATGATAAATATGCCGAGCTCGGCGAACTCAATTACGCGATTAAATCAACGCTGTGCTCGGTGCGGCTGAACGATATCGCCGACAACGTCAATTATGAAGCGCATTTTAAGTCGATCTTGTCACAAAAATACCCGAACGCGCGCATGACCGGAAACTGCTACGAAAATGTTTCGTCGTCAAGATATATCTCGCAAATGATTTGTTCGGCCATAATGAGCGTAATGGCGTTCCTCGTGCTTATAATCGCGCTCGTAGTAATCGCGTCTAACATAATCAATTATATTCAGGTCAACCTGAAAAATTTAGGCGCGCTCAAAGCCGTCGGGTATACTTCGCGGCAGCTTGTCCTATCGCTTTTGTTGCAGTTTACGGGCTTGACAGTACTTACCGCCATATTCGGCGCGGGGCTTTCGTACTGCATATTCCCCGCGATAAACGGAATGATGATTGCCCAGACGGGTATACCCTACGCAATGCGTTTCTTGCCGCTTCCGCTTTTGATTTCGATTGTCGTTCTGGGCGGCGCGGTCGCGCTCGCGGTCTGGCTTTCGGCGCGCAGAATAAAGAAAATCGAACCGATTGCCGCACTGAGGACGGGTATTCAGACGCATAACTTTAAGCGCAACCGCGTCCCGCTCGAAAAAACGAAAGCGCCGCTGAACCTCGCGCTCGCGCTGAAAACAACCTTTTCGGAAATCAAGCACAATATTACGGTCTGTATCACCATGCTCGTGCTTTCGCTCGTGGTAATGTTCTCGGGATTAATGGCGGAAAATATTATCGTCGATATAACGCCGTTTCTGAATTTAATTGTGGGCGAAACGGCGGACAGCGCAATCAACGTGGAAATCGATACCGAGGACGAATTTAAAAAGACGCTGAATTCGGATAACCGCGTAGAAAAGTTTTACCTGTATACCTCTTTAAACGTCTCCCACGTCGGCGGCGCCGAACTTATGGCAACCTTTTGCGACGATTTTTCAAAGGTAAATAACCAAAGCGTGGTTTACAAGGGCAGATTCCCCAAATACGACAATGAAATTGCGATTGCCGCAAAATACGCAAAAGAAAACGGCTTCAAGATAGGCAACGAAATAGAAATATCCGCGAACGGCAAAACCGAAAAATATTTGATAAGCGGGTTTACGCAGATTTCCAATAACCTCGGCAAAGATTGCCTCATGACAAGAGCGGGCTATATGCGACTCGGCGAGCTGACGAACGTCACCTATTATATAAATCTTACGGAAGGCACCGAAATCGATTTGTTCAACGATGAAGTTAAAAGTATTTTCACCGATAACGTAAACGGCTTAATAAACATACGCACAACCTTTGACGGAGCGGCAAAAGTTTACGTTTCGCTGATAACTATTATAGTAATCGCCATACTCGTTCTGTCGGTAATTATCATTGCGTTCGTGCTGTATTTGCTCGTTCGAACCATGCTCAACAACAAGAAGCGCGACTACGGAATTTTGAAATCGCTCGGATTCACGACGGGTCAGCTTATAGTGCAGACGGCAACATCGCTTATGCCCGCCGTAATACTCTCGACGGTCATAGGTCTGATTGTCAGCGGACTTGTTATCAACCCGCTCATGGGTCTGTTTTTAAGCGGCATCGGAATATTGAAGTGCACGTTCAACATTCCCTTCGGGTTCGCAACCGCCGCGGGGCTCGCACTGATAGCCTTTACGTTCGGGTTCGCGTGCGTTTTGTCGCTGAAAGTCAAAAAAATATCCCCCCACTCCCTACTCACTGGCGAATAAATAAAAGGAAGTTCTCACGAACTTCCTTTTAAAATTAATAAAAAAACAGCATAAAAACGCTTGAAATTTTCGGGCATATTATATATAATAATTAAGCAATGGGGTGTCGCCAAGCGGTAAGGCAACGGACTCTGACTCCGTCATTCGTTGGTTCAAATCCAGCTACCCCAGCCATAGACACTATATATTGTAGGTTCTAAAAACAAGAACACAATATATAGTGTTTTATTTTTTAGCAAAAATGGCTGGAAACCCCGATTTGGGAGTAAATTTGGGAGTTTGCGGGGACTAATGCGGGGACTAAACCTTTAATTTACCCCGAAATCCAATTTTAAGTAGTTAACTTTCTCCGCTTCGTGCAACTGAAATTCTTCCGAATAATGCGTATAAACGGTAGTCGTAATCGTTCCGCTTAACGAATGCCCCGCCCATATACTGACGACTTCGCTTAAAACGCCGCTTTCTTTGCTCCTGCTGATGAACGTATGTCTTAGCTCGTGCGAATGGTGATTGGGAAACAACCTTTTCATTGTAGTTTGCAACGTACTCAGGTTGACGCGCTTCGCCTTTTCAAAGTCGATATACGGCAATACTTGTTTCATCATTGGCGTAATGGGTATTTTGCGCTTGACTACGTTTTTGCCCATACGCTCTTTGCTCGTTTCGCATTCGAGCCAAACGCCGTCAATTACGTTCAGGCTTGCAAGTTCGCTTCGCCTGAGTCCTGCGTACAACAGCACGAGAAATGCGTGAGCCGTGTCTCTGTTAAGGTGTGCAAGACAATGATTGACAAGCTTCTTTTCTTCCTCGTAGGTGAACGCGCAGCCGCTCTTGCTTTGGTAGTTGGGTACGACAACCTTTTTCATCGGTGTGGGAATATTGTAATCCTCCGCAATCATATCGAAGATACAACGCAGTAAGAGAAATAGTTTGTGCGCCGTACGCAGAACGCCTTTTTGAACGTATGTTAAAAGGAAGTTCTGCAACATGCATCTGTCTATCTCTATTGCCTTCATTTCTCCGAATGTGGGAAGAATGTCGTGGTTTAGCAATCGTATGTATTCGTTGCAAGTTGATTGCTTTGTCGTAACCTTCTTAATGTTCAACCACTCGTCGGCGTATTCCGCAAAGGTCTTGTCCTTTTTATCGGGCTTTTCGTCTTTGTGATTAAGTTTATCGATAAATTTCTGTTTGAGTTTAGTTAAATCTTTGGACGAAACTTCAATGTCGATTCCCTGTCTGTGGAATCTCGCTTCGTACACACCGTCCTTTCTTAAACGGTAGTGAACTATCAAATCGTTTGCCGCAAAGATATTTTTGAATTGTGTCGGCATCTGTGAAATCTCCTTTTTTGTAAATTTCAGCTTACCCCGACGATTTTCAATTTTACTCTTTTCTGCTATCGGAACTAACCCCGCCAACAATTGCTTGTAAAGCTCGTTTTGCTTTTGCAATGCTTCAAGTAGTTGCTGTACGGAATTGTCCGTTTGTAATGTGTTAGTTTGTTGTTTCAAGTATCATTATTCGGACTTATATTACGGAATTAATCCGCGTCCTTATAGCTTTGAATACTATGTTCTCTTTCCATCGCATGTTCCTCCCTTTGTTTAACTGTGCGTAAAATATTAGCACAACCTTTTATGTTTTGCAATAGATTCATTAAAATTTATTTACTCCAATCGCTATTATTTTTACGGACGGGAGTGTGGCTTACGCCGGCTTTCTTATCGCGCGATTTTTTAAGCAGCTCGTTAAACTCGTCAGGATAAGCGGACATCATATCTACAACGACTTTATACGCCGTTTCTTTTCGGCTGTCCGTCTTTTTAGCTTCCTGCAACTGTTTGAACAGGTCTGACTGGTCGCGCCACTTGATTTTAATTTCTTGTTCCTGCATAGCGGTCTTAGCGCGCAAAGCGGTAATCTCTTTTTCAACGTCCTTTTTCTTTTTGGGAATAGGCTTGTCCGTTGCTTGCTTTCCAGACTTCCGTCTGTGACTGCGCAAGTTTTCTGTTGCACAGTTCTTTTGCGCATAGCCGACTTTCCGTTATGGGAATAAAATTCAGATGCATGTGCAGCGTTGTTTCGTCCATGTGAACGACAGCCGAAACAATATTTTGCTCACCGTATTTATCTGCAAAAAACTTGGCGTAGTCCGTAAAGAATTGCCGCTGTTCGGAAAGTGTTTTGCCCTCAAAAAATTCGGAGCTTGCTTTGAGAACGCAACTGCAAATATAAACGGCGTCCTTGCGTATCTTTCTGTTAGTTTGAAAAGCGGCAAGTTCCTTGTTGATTTTGTCCCAATAACTTGTTTCGGGCTTAACTACGTGATAGTTCAGGTTGGTTTTTTCGTGGTCGATGTTCTTGTTATCGCCTACGTAGGTTTCGTCGCGTTCATTTCCCTTTTCGATGTCGGCAACGTCGTTCTTGTGAAATTTCTTTAAATTACAAATGATATAAATAATTTTTCCTCCATATATTGTAGATTTTTTTAGCTAACTTTCTGCGAAAGTGTAGGCTCACTACACTTTTTTCAAAAGTTCCGTTCGCCCTGCGGGATGAGTTTCGCATTCTCCAAACAGCACAGTGCGCTGTTTGAGCGAAACGAAATGAGTAAGCGCACGTCTGCGCGAGCGATGGCCGAGAACGGCGTTCCCCTTGCGCCGTTCGAGAATCGGTATTAGCTCGGTGCAACTTCGGCGTTGCAATGTTCCTTGAATTTTAAAACTACCGAATACATATTTTGCCCTTGAAGTTCTGACTGTTTGTCTTTAATGTATGCGTAAAGTTCGTTAAGATTTACGCCTTCCAAGACTGAGTTTTCCGCTCGTAAATAACCTGTTATAAACGGAAAATCAGTACGGATTTTATCAAGAGTAGCAGGCTCGTTTGTCGGCTTTTTATTGTTCTTTTTTGCTCTTTCTGATTGCGCTTTGCTTTTTGAAAGCGGTATTTTGATTGCCGAAAAATAACTTTTACAGACTTTGTTTCTTCAGCCGTAACAAGACTTCCTCCGAACATATAGTCGCAGATTTGCTTAATCAAAATACCCGCATCGGCATCTTTCAGACAGAAGAAAATGTTGGCGTAAATGGAGCGGAAAGCAAAGCGGCGTTCATTACTTGTGGGGGTATGATTGTCCGCAAGTTCACGCTCTTTATCGGCTTTCAAATCGTCCGAGAGTAGTAATAACATACTCGTTATTTTGTCGGTTGCAAGCTCGTCAAACTCCTTGTCGCGAAACATAAATTCAAGCAGTTTTTTAAGATATTGTCCTGCTTCGGTGTGGGTTAAGTTGCTGATGTTGTCCATATAGGACTTGTAAAAGATGAATTGTTTAATCAAATAATTTCCTCCGATAATTTTTATTTTGCCGCTTGTTTACCGACTTGCGGCATAAGTCTTTCTAATTGTTTGTTAGCTTGTATCCATATATACCTCCATAAGAATTTATATCTTCATCCACGCAAAACAGCGCAGTACGATAGCTGAAAAAAGAGTACAAAAAAGCCGCTGATACGCTCAACGTAATCACCGACTTAACCGTGTTTAGCAACTTCTGATTGCTCTATGGTGGTTAACCATTCTATGAAATTTTTTGTATGCTGAAACTAACCCTCAACATTATCCGACTTTCACATCCTCATAGAAATCTCGGATAACTCCGGCTGCGTTTAATTTGCTGTCGTAAAAAATTGTACAACAACAAAAGCCTAT
>CAJTOY010000015.1:23604-36531 GCA_910578195.1 uncultured Christensenella sp.
ATTGTACAACAACAAAAGCCTATCACGGCTCACGATTTTTGCGTACAACAAAAACATCTCGCGTTCAAAATCGCAAGCTAAGGCAGGAACGGTCTCTTTCCGTTCAAAAAAACTTTCTGCGCTTAATGGACAATGCCCCTAACGTCCACCGCAGAACTCTAACCTTTTTCAAAGGGTATCATACGAACTCTATCGTATAAGTTTATTATATCATAAATTTTATAGATGTCAAGAGAAAACAAACATTTGTTTATGTTATTTTTTTGTGTTTTATTGTCTATTTTATATTTAAAATGTCGAATTTCAAATAAGTAAACCGCCGACGGTATTCCGTCGGCGGCTAATGCTATTTTAACCTTTTTAATCTTCTGTTTCGTAGTAGTAGGAATAGTCTATGCCTTTCATAAACATTTCACGGTTATCAATTTCGTCTGTAAGCGCATTGCTGATAAGCGAAAGAATATCAGTATAATCCACAGGACTTTTCTGCATTGCGGTAAGATACGCTCGTTTGTCTATCTTGCTCCAATCTACGCATTTGCGCAAATTCTTTTTCAAAATCAGGTCAAGCCAGATTCTCGTGCTTCTGCCGTTGCCTTCCATAAATGGATGAGCGACATTCATTTCTACATACTTCTTCACAATGTTTTCAATTGTATCTTCCGGCATCTTGTCAATTATTGCAAGATTTTCTTTCAGGTACATTGACGGGGCAAACGCAAAGCCGCCTTTGGCAATATTGCAACCGCGAATTTTTCCCGCAAAATCGTAAAGTCCGCCGAAAATATATCCGTGAATTTGTTGTAAACCTTTCGTAGTACCTACTTCGATTTCGTCTATCAAACCGTTTTCAAACAGTTCGTAAGCCTTTTGTTTGCTCTTTTCGTCTAACGTGCTTCCGATTCCTTTTACCCATCTGGAAAAGTTCTCTTTGTTCTTTGCGGGGATAAGGGCGGTAATAAGGGTAACACCGTTTTCATCCACGACGTCGGTAAGGTAAGACTTTCCGTCGTTTGCCTTCAATTTCAGTTGTTTGCAAATTGCAATCAACTGAGTATTTCGGCGTTTCATAGTTGCCCAATATACACGGGGATTACTGCTTTTGGTTAGGGCTTCGGCAATATCCATAGCACAAAACCACCATTTGGAAGTATCGTCATCCCAAACGGCTCTCACTGGAATATCTTCAAAAAATCTGATTGACGTTTTTAACATAGTAATTCAATCCGTGCGCTTTTTTATATTCTACCATAAAAATTAAATTCTTGCAATCTGTTCAAACGCATTTCCAAAGAAGATGTTTTTCTGGTTTTATTGACAATAGACAATAAAGTATGCTATAATATGTTATAATTTGATAGGTGTATTATGGAATTCTCAAAATTCTGCCTTGAAACAAGGCTAAAGCTCAATTTAAGTCAGGAAATGTTGGCAAGAAAGCTCGATGTTTCTTTTGCAACAATCAACCGCTGGGAGAACGGCAAAGCCCTTCCCCAGAAACTGACCCTATACCGTTTTGAAAAGTTCTGCGAAGAAAACGGAATAGAATTTGTCACAAACTTGACGGTTTAACAATCTTAAATATATAGGAGAAAATTATTTTGGAAACAAAAGGCGTTATCTACATTCTAACAAACCCGTCCTTCCCCGAATATGTGAAAATTGGGTATGCCGACGACATTCAGAGAAGGTTAAAACAGCTTAACCGTAGCGAATGTGTTCCTTTCGCATTCAGAGTTTATGCCACTTATGATGTAGCTGATAGACTGTCCGATATTCAAATACATAACATAATTGATAGTTTAAACCCTAATCTTCGTTCAATTGAGACATTCGAGGGCAAAAAGCGTGTGCGTGAGTTTTACGCTATGACAAAAGAGGATGCATTTAAACTTTTGGAGGGCATAGCAAAAATCAACGGGCTTACGAAAAATTTGAAATTGCACACTCCCACTCAAAGTGAAGTCAACGATACCGAAACCGCGAATGAGGTTAAAGAAGAAAGCATTGAACGCCGTTCACCATTTTCTTTTTACGCTTGCGGAATTAAGAAAGGGGAACAAATTATTTATAAGAATAATCCTGCAATCATTTGTACCGTTGCTGGCGACAGAACAATTAGCTATCAAGGAACAATAACCTCAGTAAGTGCTTTGGCACAAAAATTATTGAAATCCAACCACCCCGTACAAGGCACTTTGTACTTTACATATAACGGTGAAGTTCTAGCAGATTTAAGAGCAAGGTTAGAAACAGAAGGGAAATACGGAAAATAAGTGATTTAGGGTTATTATGGAATATGATTTTCGTACTGATATACTTTTAATTGCAGATGACTTTTATGATGCATATAAAAGATGTCGTGAAGGTAAAAACCCAGTTCACTTTGATGGAGCAATAAAATATTCTGCTTGCAATATTCCTGCTATAGTGAACGGATCTTTTGCTTTGGAGTTATACTTCAAAATTATGTTGCCGCCAAAAACATGGGGACATAAATTAAAGGAACTGTATGACAATCTATCAAGTGAAATAAAATGTGAAATTAAAGCCGCAGTTACTTTTCACTTAACTAAATTAGCTTGGGGCAAGCAATTTGAAGAGTATTTGGAAGATTTAAATAACGTGTTTGTCGATTGGCGTTATATTTGCGAGAAAAATTATGCTATTGGCTATCTTGGAAATAGAATAAACGAATACTTGCAAGTATTAGAAATATTGATTCCTGTTGTTAAAGAGATAACTTATAAATACAAAAAAAATTTATAAAAAATTTTTCAAATATGACTATTTATGTCATATTTAGTATGCTAAAATCAAAATGATTTTAGCAAGGAGTTTTTACTATGGTAAACAAAATAATAGACAATGTTTGGGATGACACCCCTGTTGACGTAACCGCAGAGGCGAACTTTATATGGGCAATTGCAAATAAGCTTCGCGGTTCTTATATGCCTGATAAGTATGGCGATGTTATTATTCCTATGACAATAATACGAAGATTCGAGTGTGCATTGGAGGCAACAAAAGATAAGGTTAGAGCGAAATACGACGAAAACCCTAACCACCCTCCCAAAGCATTATGTCGCATTTCAAAATATCAGTTTTATAATACAAGCGGATATGATTTGGCTGAACTTTGTAATGATTCCGAAAGCATTGCAGAAAACTTCAAATCTTATGTAAGAAGTTTCTCAGCCAATGTACAAGACATCCTCAATGAACTTGAAATTGAAAAGCATATTGACAAAATGGATAAAGATGGTTGTTTATATACCGTTGTAAAAGCGTTCTCCGAGCTTGATTTAAGTTTACAAACGTTTGACAGTATCCGAATGGGCTACATATTTGAAAACTTAATTGGTAGATTTTATCAGAACGTTGATGCCGGACAGTTTTACACAGGGCGCGACATTATTAAGCTTCTTGTAGAAATTCTTATGGCTGAAGGCTGTGACGACATTTTCGATGATGGAAAGGTTATTACCGTCTGCGACCAAGCCTGCGGAACGGGCGGTATGCTTTCCACAGCATATAACTACATCAAGCACTTTAATCCCACAGCCGATGTGCGCCTTTTCGGACAGGAATTTATGGGTCAGTCTTATGCTGTCGGTCTTGCCGAAATGCTTATTAAAAATCAGGATGCAGAAAACTTTCGACACGTTGATACTTTCAAGGAAGATTGTTTCAGCAATCAAAAAATGCGTTTCGTAATAGAGAATCCTCCTTTCGGTACTCCCTGGAGCGGGAAAGACGCAAAAGAAGGTCAGGAAATTGCAGTCCGTGAAGAATTCAAAAAAGGCGGAAAAGGACGCTGGGGACACGGTCTCCCGAGTGGCGGCGACTCTCAAATGATATTCTTACAGTCTGCCATTGACAAAATGGACGATGACTTCGGACGTGCCGCCATTATTGAAAACGGCTCTCCTTTATTCAACGGCGATACCGCTTCTGGCGAAAGTCAAATTCGTCGCTGGCTTTTGGAAAAAGATTTAATTGAAGCAATTATAGCATTGCCTACAGATTTGTTCTATAACACAGGCATACAGACATATGTGTGGATTTTATCAAAGAATAAACGTACTGAACGTAAAGGCAAAATCCAGCTTATAAACGCTGCCGAAATCTATCACAAATTGCGTAAAGCATTGGGCAATAAAAAGAACGAAATCAGCAAGGACGACAGAAAAGCTATCGTTCATTTATATGCGGACTTCGTCCCCACGGAGAATTGTAAGATTTACGACAACACAGAATTTTTATATCGTGAATATGCGGTCATGCAACCTCTGCAAAGAAGTTATGCTATTACCGAAGAGCGTATTGAACAGATGCTGGTAAAAGGAGCTTTGTCTGCGCTTTACGACGAAGCTAAGATTGCCGAATACGAAAATCTTGGTGTATCAATCGAAGATAAAGATAAGCGCAAGTATGAAGCAATGCTCAATGATAAATCGATTTACGATAGTATTTTGCAAACACTTAGAGCAAACGTTTCAGATAAGGTTTATAAAGAGCCGAACAGTTTTATTAACCTGCTGTCATCCCTTTTGGTAGTAGATAAAAAGCTGATAGATAAGCTTGCCGACGGCCTTTCGGTCATAGATAAAACCGCCGAAATTCAACGCGACAAAAAGGGCAATATTATTTACGATAAAGAAACATACGATAAAGAAATCGTAAAGTACACCGAAAATATCGAAGATTATATGGCGCGCGAGGTCCTCCCATACGTTCCTGATGCGCAATGGTTTTGGGAAGAAAATCTTGGTGCAAAGAAGCCCGTTATAAAAATCGGTGCAGAGATACCGTTTACACGCTATTTCTATAAATACACGCATCCTACGCCGAGCGATGAACTTGCCGTAAAATTTATTGAATTGGAAACAAGCGTAAGCGAAAGAATAGACAAGTTGTTTGGGGATAAGTGAAGTGCGACAAATGAAAAATAGCGGAATTTCTTGGGTTGGAGAGATACCGCAAGATTGGGAAATTCAAAGAAATAAATATATATTTAAGATTAAAAAGGGTATAGTTTTGCCCACTAAGAGTTATCAGCTTTTATCTCTTACTACTAATGGCATAAAAGAAAAAGATGAAGATGATACCAGTGGTAAGGTCCCTGAAAACTATGATGGTTATCAAATTGTCAGAAAACATGATTTGGTAATGTGTTTATTCGATTTAGATTGCTCGGCTGTATTTTCTGGATTAAGCTATTATGACGGAATGATTTCCCCCGCATATAAAATATTGAAAATAGACAATTCAGTGTCGGATGAACGTTATTATGCTTACTGGTTTAATTACGTGAGTTCTAAACGTTATTATAAGCAGTATTCTAAGAGTTTAAGATATACTCTTAATGCGGATGAATTTAATAGATTATTTTCGCCTGTCCCCCCTCTTGAAGAACAGCAATGCATTGCGGATTTTTTGGATAGAGAATGTGAAAGGATTGACAAGTTAAAAGCAGATATTCAAGCGCAGATAGATTCACTTGAAGAATATAAAAAGTCTGTCATTACCGAAGCAGTAACACATGGTCTTAATCCTTCCGCCCCTATGAAAGACAGTGGTATTATATGGATAGGACAAATTCCATCAAATTGGGCTATTGGACGCATTGGCGGTTTATACGAATTAAGAAAACAGAAGGTGAGCGATAAAGAATATATGCCTTTATCAGTTACAATGAAAGGCATACTGCCCCAACTTGATACTGTAGCCAAAACAAATGACGGTGATAATCGAAAACTTGTCAGAAAAGGTGATTTTGCTATAAACAGTCGCTCTGACAGACGTGGCTCTTGTGGTATCTCGAATTATGACGGCTCAGTTTCACTAATCAACACAATACTCAAGCCACGAAATATTATGAACGCTAATTATTACAATTGGCTTTTCCATACACCTATATTTGCAGATGAATTTTATAAATGGGGACATGGAATTGTTGATGATCTTTGGACAACAAACTGGCAAGAGATGAAAAGAATTACGATACCTGTTCCTCCTCTTGACGAACAAAAAGCAATAGCCGAATATATTGATCATAAGTGTGCTGAAATAGAGCAGATAATAGCTGATAGAAAAACTCAATTTGAAACTTTAGACGATTATAAACAATCGCTTATTTACGAATACGTTACAGGCAAAAAGGAAGTACCTATTAATGAGTTATGAAGTTGTAAATGAAAAGAAACATATCTGTCCTTGTGGTAAAGGGGTCATTCAATATGTTTGCGAAGAAAACGATTGGTCACAATTTAGGGAAAATGTAAGTATACAATGCCCTAAGTGCAAGAATGAATATGAAGTCAAATCAGAATATTTTTGTCCGAAACCTAAACACGATTATACTATTTATTATTTAGTTAAAATCGGAGAAAATCTAGATTCTCCAAATACCATTCAACTTGATTTTTAATACAAATAAATTATAATTACAAAATACAATTAAGCAGGAGAAATAAATGAATAACATACTTTCGGAAAAAGATTATTAAAAATACATATTAGAGCGGTTGCAGGAAAACGGCTACATTGTTCGCCCCACAACCACTTTTGATAAAAGTTTTGCGATAGACAGAGAGTTGCTGTTCAAGTTCCTGAACAATACGCAACCCTCTACTATGGATGCGCTGAAAGAGATTTTTAAAGACAAGCTGGAAGAAACTATCGTCAACTTTATAAATTCCGAAATGACGAAGTCGCGCGGAAGTCTTTTAAGCGTTCTAAAACACGGCGTTGAACTTGCAAATTACAAACTCAATTTAATGTACATAAAGCCCGCTACCACTTTCAATAAAGAGTTACTTGAAAACTATAATAAAAATATCTTTTCCGTTATTGAAGAAGTTTGGGCAAGCGATAAGGAACGTGTTGATGTTGTCATCTTTTTAAACGGCTTGGCAATTATGTCCTTTGAGTTAAAATGTAATTTTGCCGGGCAGTCGTACGAGGATGCAATCTATCAATACCGTACGGAACGCAACCCTAAAACAAGGTTATTCCTCTTTAAAGCAGGCTGTCTTGTAAACTTTGCTATGGACTTGAACGAAGTTTATATGACGACAAAACTTGACGGACAAGCTACTTTCTTCCTGCCCTTCAATATGGGTAACGGCGAAGGCATAAATGCAGGTAAAGGAAATCCTGTTTACGAAGATAAGTACAGCGTTTCTTATATGTGGGAAGATATTCTCACAAAAGAAACCGTTCTCGACTTAATAAATAAATTTATTTTTATTGAAACGAAAGAATCCACAGACGAGCTTACGGGCAAGAAGAAAATTAAAGAAACGCTTATATTTCCACGCTACCATCAGCTTGACGTTATCCGCAAATTGCTTGCCGACGTTGGCATCAATAAAACGTCTCAGAACTATCTGATTCAACATAGTGCCGGTTCCGGAAAAACCAATTCTATTGCTTGGCTTGCACACAGACTTTCTTCTTTACATGACGCCGATAATAAAATTATATACGATAATATAATCGTGGTTACCGACAGAATAGTTGTTGACAGACAGTTGCAGTCCGCTATTCTTGGTATAGAACATAAAACGGGGCTTATCCGCGTAATGGATGACAAATGCTCCTCTGCCGACCTTGCAAGTGCTTTGAAAGGCAACACAAAAATAATTGCTACGACAATTCAAAAATTTCCCTACATCGTTGATAGTGTGTCGGGACTGAAAGAGAAAAAATTTGCGGTAATTATTGACGAAGCGCATTCTTCTACTTCGGGCAAGGATATGTCCGCTATTACAATGACACTCGGCGCAGGAGACGTTGATATCGATACGGAAGGTGCGCTTGATTCCGAAGATATTATAGTTGACGAAATCTCCCGTAATGGCAAGCAGCCTAATGTTTCTATTTTTGCATTTACCGCCACGCCAAAACCTACCACTTTGCAGCTCTTTGGAAAAGTAAATGCAAAAGGTCAAAGGGAAGCTTTCCATATCTATTCGATGAAACAGGCAATCGAGGAAGGTTTTATTCTTGACGTGTTGCAGAACTTTACGGAATATAAAACCTTCTATCAGATTAACAAAGAGATTGAAGAAGACCCGCATTGCAAAACGGTTGAGGCAAAACGACAAATTGCTCGTTTTGTTGAACTTCACGAAACGAACATTGCACAGAGAATCGAGGTTATAATCGAGCATTTTCGCACTACCGTTATGAATGAGCTTGGCGGTATGGCAAAGGCAATGGTAATTACTCAATCACGCGCAAGTGCGGTAAAATACCGTCAGGCATTTGAAGATTATATTCAGAGAAAAGGATATAAAAATATTCACGCTCTTGTTGCTTTTTCCGGCAAAGTGAAACTCCCTGACGGCGAAAAAGAATATACCGAAAGTTCTATTAACGGTTTCTCGGAAGATAAGCTGACAAAAGAATTTGAAAAGGACGACAATAGGGTTTTACTTGTAGCTAATAAATATCAGACGGGTTTCGACCAGCCGAAACTTTGTGCTATGTATGTTCTTAAAAAGTTACGCGGGGTAAATGCTGTACAAACTTTTTCCCGTTTAAACAGAATATTCCCTCCCTTTGAAAAGAAAACTTTTATTCTTGACTTCGTAAACAAATATGAGGACATCGTTAAGGCGTTCGAGCCGTATTATACGACTACGCTGTTGGCGAATTCAGTAACGCCTTCCGCTGTTTACGATTTGGAAGCAAGATTGGAAGGTTATACGGTGCTTGACCCTTCCGATATTGAAAGCGCAGTTGGATTATTATATAATGGCGATTCAAGCGCAAAGACAAAGCAGAAATTAACGTATTATTTCACTCGGGCAAAAAACCGTATAGAACAATATGAATTAATGAAACAGCTTGAAATAGTTGCGGTTATGCGGCACTTCATACGTTTCTATGAGTTCTTAATTCAGGTATCTTGTTTTGAGGATGTCGATTTACATAAAAAGTATTTGTTTGTCAACTATCTTATGGCGTATATCAATATTAAACATCCTGGCGGTGGTTTTGACCTTAACGGCAAAATTAAAGCTTCCAATTTCGTGCAGAAAAAGGAAGCCGAACATATTAAAGAGAAAATTACATCTAACCCTGTCGTAAAATTACCTACTGCCGACATGATAGTCCTCCCCGAAGATAAGCAGGAAAAACTATCAGTTATTATTGCGGAAATTAACAGCCGCACAGGAAAATCTTATGATAATGACGTAGCAATCAAAGCAATGTTGCAAATAAGAGATTTGTTGTTAAAGTCTGATAAGCTCCGTACAAGTGCCAAGAACAATACGATTAAAGATTTTGAGTTTTCTTATTTTGACGATATAGACGATGCATTAATTGAGGGATTATCACAGAATCAGGACTTCTTCTCTTTGCTCTTGAATAATGAAGAATTGAAGCGTCAAGTGCTTGGTATCTTTACAGACGAGATTTACAAAAGCCTGCGCAATGATGACGAGGATAAGCCGGAATAAGTTATTTTATTGATTAAATTCATAATTGAAAGATTGATAATAAAAAGAGGTTTCATGAAAAATTTAGATAGAACTTTAAAGCTTTTATGTCCTATTTGTGGAAATGACCAATTTGGGTCTTTAGATGTAGATATGGATGAACTCTATGATGCACCAGATAATGTAAGGGTACAATGTGCTGACTGTAAAAATATTTTTACAAAGGAAGCATTATTTGAGGAAAATTCAGAAGCCATTGAGGCAACTATTGACAATATTAAAGATGAGTTTATTGCGGAGCTAAAAAAATCATTAAAAAAATGGAAGTAATCTAATGGAACAATTTTTACAGTTTTTAAAAGATTGGGGTGCTTTAATCGTAGCAGCTTTATCTTTAATCGTCGCTATAGTTTCTTTAATAAAATCATTTCACTCCCAGTGGCTACAAAACAAAATTTATGAATTAGATAAAAAGTTAAAAAGCTACGAGCTGGAAAAGATTGCAAAAGTTGAAGCTGAGAAAAACTTTTCTCGCGTAGAAGCAAGAATCGTTAAAGTCGGCAAGCATTATAGACTTAAAATTTGGAATTCTGGGAATACTGTGGTTTATAATGTATCAGCAGAAATAGATAAAGAAGCAGGAATTGTAATATTAGAAGAAAAAATGCCGTTTGAAATGCTTGAACCACAAAAAGGATTTGAAGTTTCTGCAATTCACTATGGCGGTGTACCAAAGTTTAAAATTATAACAATTTGGTTTGATGAAAGCAAGACACAACATCAGAAAGAACAGTTTGTAGATATTTAGTTTTGTTATGTCATAATATCAAAATACGTGTAAGAGTGATAAATATTTTTAAAAATTTTGCTATGTATTATATATTTAATTCATTAACGGCAAAATTATATCTTTAAAATTAAGAAATGTACGTAGTCAAAAAATATTCACTTTACCGTTCGATATTATGTCATTAAGCAAAGTGTTTTTTGAAAAATTTAAAAGTCATAAAGACTTACAAAAAATAAACTGTTTAGATTGAGGCAAAATTAAAATTGACAAAAGAAGAAAAGTTAGCTTATCAAGGATATATAATCAGGCAAATATTAGAAGCTCCGCTTGAAGAAGCATTTCAAATTTATGCCGCAAATTTTGAATATGTACAAGAGTATTCTTTTATTTTTCCACATCCGGAAGGAAATAATTATGTCCAAAAATTTCGTAATCTGAATCTTGATGACTTAGATGTAATTTATTTCTTTGGAAGTGAAACTCTATACTGCTTAAATTCACGGTCTTTTACCTCAATTATGTTGGGGGAAGATTATGAGCTTAAAATTGCATCTCTTGTATCTCTGGATACTCAAATCCAAAGCTATTTATATAGAAATTATATCGACAACAAAAATAAAATTCCGAATAATATCGCCGAAATACAAAAAATAATTGATAGCCGTAGATGTATGGTTGATGGATTAGCTTACACGTTTGAAAATACACTGTTTAATCCTGAATACTTAAATTCTCAAATTTTTAAAGATAATACATATGCTTTTGAAACCTATTTTTTTAAAAATAAAATAGAAGCTGAATCTTATTCAAAAAATATTTTAGATTTAGATAATCAAATATTAAATGATGAATTTTCTAATTGGTTTAGACATCAATATTTGCTTTATTATTTAGCGTTGTTAGTAATGACCGATATTAACATTAATCATAAAAATCTGCCTCTCTATCAAAAGGAACTATCTTTTGTTAAATATTTTCACGAACAAATAGGCATTCTTTCTGATAGAGAAACTAATTTAGCTAAATTGTTCTTTAATTACGGCACAAATATTAAATTTTTTGGAAAAATACAAAAAGGCAGGAAAGATATTATAAAGAATTTAAAAAATATGGCTTGGGATATTTTCCACTTGCAAAATACTTTTAATAATTTATTTATAATACCTAAAAATGCTGACTTCATCATTCCATTTTTTATTTCATATGACCAAAGACTAAAAGACATAGCACCTATATATAAATTGAAATCTGCTGCATTTATCAAAAATGGATTTAATAAGCATCTTAACTTTTTGACTGATTTAATAGATCCGACAATCAAGTATGAATATTTTACTGCTCAAGCATATTTAAAAAGGCAAGAAAAATTAAAAGATGCTACGGAAGTATCTATAATTGCTAAACTTCAAATTGAAATAGAAAAATACGAGAAGTTTTTAGGTTTATAATAAATCTTTATAACAAAATTATATATTTTTGGGAGTTACGCTAAATTTGGGAGTTATACTCCCAAAAATCAGCAACAAGGCGTTGTGGAAATTGGGAGTTGCTCCCAAATTGGCATTGAATGACGGACAAAAGTGATTTTTGTCCGTCATTCAAAATTTGTGCAGTTAAACTTGCAAAATTAAGGTAAAAAATGCTCCCAAATGACATAAAATCATTTGGGAGCAACATGGGAGTTAAAAATTGAAAATCATCGAAATTAGCAGATATTGTAGTATTGTTTGCTCACTAACCACTATATATTGTGGTTGTAAAGTTTGTTTTTAAGCCTCTGACTAAGTCATTCTCAGGTTCAAAACGGATTAATAGATCTTAAATACGGTTGAACTGTAAAATTAATTTACTGCTTTACTTTTAATTTTTGATGTGTTAAAATAATTGCGCAATAAAATCAGGGAGAAACGGATAATGAAAATTTGCAATAGCGAGGCTATGAAAATTATTAAGGATTTGGAGCAAAAAAGACAAGCCATTATTTATAACGAGGATAATCGCAGCCGCCTTTCGTATAAGGAAGGTGAAGAAAAAGTTATATGCAAATATAATTACTGCGAAACGCGCAAAAAGATTGCCGAAATAGACGAGCGTATCCGCAAAATTAAGCACGCGCTTGCCAAAAGCAACTGTACCGCCATTATCGACGGCTTCAAAATTACGATAGGCGAAGCGCTTGTTTATCTTGCCCAGTTGAATAAAGAGTACAGTCAAATGGAAGTTTTATCGAATTACAGCAAGCTGTCGAGGCGGATAACCGCAAACGGCGTTCTCGAATACACCGAGTGTCTTTACGACCCCGACGAAGTATTATCCGACATGGAATCCCTTCACACGAAAATAGGTAAGCTGCAAGTTGCTATTGACAGAGCTAACCTTACGACTATGATAGAAATTTAAAAATCTTTTCCCGCGCGGATTCGGGCACAAACTATATTTTTGTTACAGAATGAAGTTCTGTCAGGTTAAAGATACGGTTTATTGCCGAGGTTAATGTTTTCGGTTGTCTATTATTAAATAAGGTTTATTGTAATTCCAAATAACAGGCTTGAAAATCCGTGCAAAAACTTTGCGGCGCTTTCGAACGGCGCAGGTGCGGAAAAGTAACGGGTTATATCCGTACAAACTTAACAAAACAACCCCCTCCCGATTGGGAGGGGGTTATGTTTTTTGTTGTTATAC
>CAJTOY010000016.1 GCA_910578195.1 uncultured Christensenella sp.
AGCCGCGGGGCGGACTGTTATTTTTTAACATATAAAATAACAAATAAAAATAATTGACAGCGGGGCGCGGGGCATATATAATTTTTTTTGCCTGCGGTTTAATTTTATTAAACTTTTTGTTTAAAATCTCTAACCGTTTAGCAAAATTAAACTTTGTGTTTAGGTGTAACTTATGGAGATAGGCAACAAAATAAAGAGGCTGCGATTGCAGCTCAACCTTTCGCAAGCGGAGCTTGCCGCGCGGTGCGAGCTTACGAAGGGCTATATTTCCCAGCTCGAAAACGATTTGACCTCGCCGTCCATTTCGGCGCTGTGCGATATTTTATCGGCGCTGGGCACCGACCTTGCGGAGTTTTTCAAGCGCGAGGACGACGAGCGGATAGTGTTTTCAACCGACGACTTTATCGAAAAGCACGAGGACGGCATGCTGTTGAAATGGATAATCCCCAACGCGCAGAAAAACGAAATGGAGCCCGTGCTCGTCGAGCTTCTGCCCGGGGCGGTCACGTCCGACTTCCCGCACGAGGGCGAGGAGTTCGGGTATATTCTGGAAGGCAAGGTCTGTATCGAGCTCGGCAAAAAGAAATACCCCTGCAAGAAGGGCGAAACCTTTTACTACGCCGCGGACAAGTCGCACAGCATTATCAATACGGGCAAGAACACCGCGAAATTTCTGTGGATTTCCACCCCGCCCAATTTTTAAACGCTTAACGGCGCAAGCAAAACCACGGTTTTGGGCGGCAACGCGATTTATTCTAAACAGGAGAAAAAAAATATGTGTAAAAGCGAAAATATAATCGAACTTAAAGACGTAAGAAAGGTTTTCGACGACGAGACCGTCGCGGTGGAGTGCTTCAACCTCGAAGTAAAAAAAGGCGAGTTCGTCACGTTTCTGGGACCGTCGGGCTGCGGCAAGACGACAACGCTGAGAATGATAGCGGGCTTCGAGCTTCCGAGTTCGGGGCAGATACTTCTGAACGGCGAGGACATAAGCGCCCTTCCCCCCAACAAGCGCCCCGTAAACACGGTGTTCCAAAAGTACGCGCTGTTCCCCCACCTCAACGTTTACGAGAATATCGCGTTCGGTCTGCGCCTTAAAAAGCTGGACGCGGGTAACGGCAAAAAGCGCAGACTTTCTAAGTCCGAGCTGGACAAGAAAGTCAGAAAGGCGCTTGAAATAGTCGATTTGGAGGGCTTTGAAAAGCGCAGCGTTTCCACTCTCTCGGGCGGTCAGCAGCAGAGAATCGCCATAGCCCGCGCAATCGTCAACGAGCCCGAAATTCTTCTTCTGGACGAACCCCTCGGCGCGCTCGACTTGAAGATGCGTAAAGAAATGCAAATCGAGCTTAAAAAGATGCACGAAAAGCTGGGCATAACCTTTATATACGTCACTCACGACCAGGAGGAGGCGCTGACCATGTCCGATAAAATCGTCGTTATCAACGACGGCGAAATTCAGCAGACGGGCACGCCCACGGAGATTTATAACGAGCCCGTCAACACGTTCGTTGCCGACTTCATAGGCGAAAGCAACATCTTTAACGGCACGGTCGTCGGCAAGCTGAAAGTCAAGTTCTGCGGCGCAACGTTCGACTGTCTCGACGACTACGAGATTAACCAGCTCGTCGACGTCGTCGTCCGCCCCGAGGATATCAAAATCTGCGAGCCTGGCGAGGGACAGCTAAAAGGCAGGGTAATTTCGTCGGTGTTCAAGGGCGTTCACTACGAAATCACAGTCGCGCACGGCAAGTTCGAAATCGTAATCCAGAGTACGCAGACCGCGCCCGTCGGAAGTATGATAGGGCTCAGAATCGAGCCCGACGGTATCCACCTCATGGAAAAGGTTTATACGGTAAACAAGTATGACGGCGTTATCACCAAAAACAACACCGTCGAGTTCGGCGACGGCGAATTCGAGTGCGACGTAACTCAGCTTTACGCGGGCTCGCACATAGACGAGGAGGGCTACCTTATCACCGCGCAGGGCGAGAAGATAGACCTTACGGGCGTGGAGGTGGACGTAGAGGTCGACACCCACGACATAACCATGACCGACGATATAAACGCGGGCGGGGCGCAGGGCAATATCATTTCTATGATTTACAAGGGCGACCATTACCGCTACATAGTAAGAACGGACGAAAACGAAGAGGACTACGTCTTTTCGTGCCCCGATATGTGGAACACGGACGACCGCGTCGGTATAATCATACCCAAGGAAAAAATCAAGCTTTCGCTTAAATCGGAGGCGGAAAACAAATAATGAACGTCTTGCGTTTTAACAGGAAACAGCTATGCATACCGTATGCTGTGTTTTTGATACTTTTCGTCATTGCCCCCCTCATAGTCATAGTCTATTACGCGTTTACGAACGGCGAGGGCAAGTTTTCGTTTGCGAATTTTATCAACTTTTTCGCGAGCACAAACACGCTCGGCACACTCATGTACTCCTTCGCGCTCGCGATAACGACCACGCTCGTCTGCCTTTTGCTGGCGTATCCCACGGCATATATATTAGCGAGAAGCAACTTCAAAAAGAAATACGTTTTACTAATGCTGTTCGTGTTGCCCATGTGGATAAACTTCACGCTGAGAATTACCGCGCTTAAAGAAATTCTCTCGGCTATCGAGGGCAATATTTCCGCCTATCCCTTTTTAAACTCGGTGATAGGCATGACGTACGACTTTCTGCCGTTTATGATTCTGCCTCTTTATACCTCGCTGTTAAAGCTGGATAAATCTCTTTTGGAGGCGGCGTCCGACCTCGGCGCAAACAAGGCGGTAGTGTTTATGCGTGTAACCTTGCCGCTGTCCGTTCCGGGGATTGTTTCGGGCATAACCATGGTGCTTCTGCCCTCTATGACCAACTACGTCGTTTTGGACATGCTGTATAACAGCACGTACATAATGGGCAGTCTGATAGGCAGCTATTTCAGCGCGTACGACTGGCACAACGGTTCGATGATATCCCTTATTCTGCTTGTGATTATATTTATCGTCACGCTTGTTACAAATCGTTTCAGCGACAAGGACGCGGACGAAAGGAGGACGGTGCTTTGAAAAAGATTTTGCGTATCGGCTGGCTTGCGCTCGTGCTTCTGTTCATATATGTGCCCGTGCTCGTGCTTGCGGTTTACAGCTTCACGGACGCGGCTATGGTAGGCGGCGGAATAGGCGGGTTTTCCTTTGAAAACTATATAAACCTTTTTCGAAACGACGAGCTCAGGGGCATGATATTCGGCACAGTTTTGCTTGCAATCGTGTGCGCGACGATTTCGACGGCGCTTGCGACCGCGGGGGCGATAGGCTCGTTCTATTCCAAGAAAATTCCCAAGTCGCTGATAGGCGCCGCAAACCAGATTCCCGTAGTTAACGCCGACATAGTCACGGGTTTTTCCATCTGTATACTGTTGATTGTCATACTTCGCATTAACAAGGATACGTTTATTCCGCTCGGTCTCGGACACATAGTTCTGACCGCGCCGTTTGTGTATCTTTCCATACTTCCCAAGCTCAAACAGCTCGACAACAGTCTGTACGAGGCGGCGCTCGACTTGGGCGCAACTCCCGCGCAGGCGCTGTTCAAGGTGGTAATCCCGCAGCTTGTCCCCGGCATACTTTCGGGCTTCATGCTCGCGGTGACTCTCTCGCTAGACGACTATTTCATAACTACCTACACCAAGCCCTCGACGTTCGACACGATAAGCACCTACGTCGTGAACGCGACGAAGGGCAGCCAGACCGAGGTTAAAACCGCGCTGTGGGCGCTGTCCACGCTGATATTCGTGATTGTTATAGCGGCGGTCGTCACAATGAATTTGCTTTCCGTCAGAAAGGGGGGTAAAAATGAAAAGGTTTAAAAGAATACTTGCGGTTGCCGCTGCGTTAACTTTTGCGGGCGGCTCGGCGGCGGCGCTTTCGGGCTGTGCCGACGGCGGCGAAGAAGTGGTCTTGCGCGTCTGCAACTGGGAGGAGTATATCGACCTCGGCGGCTGGGGCGAGGACGAGGTAATCGATTTGGAAAGCGGAAATATTTTCGGCGAAAATTCGATGGTCGACGACTTCACGGAGTGGTTCAATTCCACGCACGATTTTTCCGTCAAAGTGGAGTATTCCACGTTCGGCACCAACGAGGATTTATATAACCGTCTGAGCCTCGGCGACGTGTACGATTTGGTCTGTCCTTCAGACTATATGCTCATGAAATTGATTGCCGAGGGCAATTACGTCGAATTCTCGGATGGGTTCCTGGATACCGGAAACGAAGAAAATTATTACGCGAACGGCGTTTCGCGATATATAGACGGCGCCGAAGAAAGCATCTTCGCCGAAAACGGCTGGAACAAAAAAGCGGCGTGCTATATGTGGGGCACAACGGGGCTGGTCTACAATCCCGAACAAGCCGAAGAGACGGACGTTTCCACCTGGGCGCTGCTTATGAACGAAAACTACAAAAGGCAGGTCACGATTAAAGACAACGTGCGCGACGCGTACTTTGCGGCGCTAGGCATAATCAACGCCGAGGCGCTGAAAGGCGAGCTCATCCGTGAAGAGAGGAGCAAGCTTTTAAACGACACCGACGGCGAAACAATAGCGCGTGCCGAGGACGTATTGAAAGCCATTAAGGAAAACGTATATTCCTTCGAGACCGACTCGGGCAAGGCGGACATGGTGACGGGCAAGGTCGTTGCGAATTATCAGTGGTCGGGCGACGCGGTCTACATAATGGACGAGGCGGACGGCGACGAGAACAATCCCGTCGAGCTTTGGTATTCGGTGCCCGACGAGTGCACGAATTTGTGGTTCGACGGCTGGATAAAGCTTAAAAAAGGGGTCGAGTGGAACGAGAAGCGGAGTATCGCCGCCGAGGCGTTTGTAAACTTTTTGTCCCGCCCCGACAACGCCGTAAGGAACATGTACTATATCGGCTACACTTCCGCGATTGCGGCCGAGACCGTGTTCGAATATATGGAGTGGAATTACGGCGCGGAGGACGGGGATATGAATTACGACCTCGGTTATTTCTTCGGCGAAGATAAAATTTTGAGCGTCGATGCCGCAGACTTTGTCGTCGAGGGCGAAAACATAAACAAGGGGCGCCAGCTTTTCGCGCAGTACCCGCCGCAGAACGTCATCGACAGAAGCGTGGTAATGCTCGACTTCGGCGACAAGCTCGGCGAGATTAACCGTATGTGGATAAACGTTCGCTGCCTCGATTTGAAGGATATTTCCCCCGCGGTCTACGGCGTTGTTTCGGCGGTCGCGGCTGCGGCGGTGATAGGCATTTGTCTGTACGTTTTCAGATATAAAATTTTCATAAGAGAACCCAAGGAAAAATAGGAGGAAGTATGCGGTATTCGAATCCCGTAATACAGTCGGACTATTCCGACCCCGACGTTATACGCGTCGGACCGGACTTTTATATGGTTGCGTCGAGCTTTAACCACGTCCCCGGCGTGCCCGTTCTGCACTCGAAAAATCTGGCGGAGTGGAGGCTTGTCAACTACGTTTTTGACAGAATCCCCTTTCCGCGCTTCGACGAGGTGCAACACGGACAAGGCGCGTGGGCGCCCTCGCTCCGCTTTCACAACGGAAAATTTTACTGCCTTATTCCTTTCCCCGACGAGGGAATTTACGTTTCCGAAACCGAGGATATTTACGGGCAGTGGTCGCCCCTCCGTCCCCTTTTGAAAGGCAGGGGCTACGAGGACCCGTGCCCGATATGGGCGAACGGCAGATGCTACGTCGTCTTTGCGTTCGTGAAAAGCAGAATAGGCTTTAACTCGAAGCTTGCCGTTTTCGAAACCGACGAGGAGCTGAAAACTCCCGCCGAGGATTATAAGACGGTCTACGACGGGCACGATATCGCGCCGAATATCGAGGGTCCGAAATTTTACAGGCGCAACGGATTTTATTACATACTCGCGCCCGCGGGCGGGGTGTCGTCGGGCTGGCAGGTCGCGCTGCGCTCGAAAAATATTTACGGTCCGTACGAAACCAAGGTTATACAAATTCAGGGCGACACGGAAATCAACGGACCCCATCAGGGCGCGCTGGTCGACCTCGACGACAGCGGCGAGAGATGGGCGTTTTTGCATTTTCAGGATATGAAGGCGTACGGCAGAGTGGTGCATTTACAGCCCGCGAAATGGGTAGGCGACTGGGTTTTGTGCGGAGAGGTCAAGGACGATAATCTGCCCGGTCAGCCCGTGTCGGGCGGGGAATATCCGCTGGATATCAAGACGAATTTCAAGCTCGACCCGTCGGACGAGTTCGACGGCGAGAAGCTGTCTTTAATCTGGCAAACCCCCGCAAACCGTGCGGAGGGGTGGTACGAATTCAAGCGCGGCTTGAAGCTCAACTGCGTGTATCACGGCGGGGAAGCGCTGTCCGACGTGCCCCAGCTTATAATGCAAAAGGTGCCGCATTTGAACTTTTCGGTCAAGACGAAGTGCAAGCTAAATCTCGTAAACGACGGCGACGAGGTCGGGTTTGTCGTTTTCGGCAGGGAATATTCTTATATCTGCGTGGTAAGGCGCGACGGACAGAACTATCTTGAAATTCGCAAGGGCATAGTCGGGGGGCAATGCGACGAAACGCTTGCAAAAAGCCAGCCTTACGACGAGCCTTACGTCACTTTCCAGATGTCGGCGAAGTACGAGCCCGCAAATAAGCTGACTTATAAATTCACGTTCGGCAAAGTGGCGTTCACGCACAAGTTTTATGCGTCCAAAGGAGTGTGGACGGGCGCAAAGATAGGCATATATGCGCGGGCGAACGGCGTAAGCCGCGGCTGCGGCACGTTCAAATTCTTCCGCGTGGTCTGTACCGACAAGCGGGTAGGGGGTTAATATGTTCCGTCAGATGTTCGAAGAAAAATATATGCGGTTTCCCGAGGGGCGGGCTAAGGCGCTCACTTTCAGCTACGACGACGGGGTCGCCGCGGACAAAAAACTTATCGGCATTTTCGATAAATACGGACTGAAAGGCACGTTCAATCTGAACAGCCTTCTGTTCGACTGCGTAAACTGGCACAACCGGCTTAACGAGGAGGAGACGTTCAAGCTGTATTCGGGCGGCAAGCACGAGGTGGCTTTGCACGGCGCAAGGCATATCTTTATGAACAAGGTGCCCCTCCCCGAGGCGGCGAACGAGATAGTGCAGAACAGACTTTACCTCGAAGGGAAATTCGGGCGTATCGTGCGCGGGCTCGCGTATGCGTACAACGGCTATAACGACAAGATTGTAGGCATGCTCGAAGGGTTGGGCGTGGCATATGCCCGCACGACCGAGGAAACGCACGCCTTCGATATGCCGACCGACTGGCTCAGGCTTCGCCCGACTTGCCACCATAACGACAGCGAGTTTAAAAAGCTTGCGGACAAGTTTATAGCGGGCTCGCCAGAGGATGAGTTCAAGCACCGCGAGCCGTGGCTTTTCTATATCTGGGGGCACAGCTACGAATTCGACGACGATAACAACTGGGAGGTTATCGAAAGTTTTGCGAAGGGGGTTGCGGGCAATAAGGAAATATGGTTCGCGACGAACGGCGAAATTTACGAATATGCCAAGGCATACGAAAGCCTTGTTTTTTCGCTCGACGGCGAGAGGGTTTATAACCCTTCGGCGCGCGACGTGTGGATTGAAATCCGCGGCAAGGTCTATAAAATAGAAAGCGGCAAAGAAATTTTATTTTCGGACAACTCTTGATTTTTTCGAAAACCGTGATACAATCGTTATGGTAAGGAGAAAAATAATGATTTTGGATTTATTCGGTTTAAAGGGCAAAGTGGCAATCGTCACGGGAAGCAACACGGGTCTGGGGCAAGGCATCTGCCGCGCATTTGCCGAGGCGGGCGCGAAGGTGGTCGGCGTATCCCGCCGCCCGAGCGACGAAACGAAGGAAATGATCGGCGAGGCGTTCCACAATGTGATTGCCGATTTGAGCTCGTGCGAGGTAATCCCCTCGATTGTCGAAGAGACGGTCGCAAAGTTCGGGAGGGTAGATATACTCGTGAACAACGCCGGGATTATCAAGAGGCAGGATTCGCTCGAATTTTCCGAGGAAAACTGGGATACGGTTTTGAACGTGAATTTAAAGACGGTGTTCTTTTTGACTCAGGCGGTCGCGCGTCGGTTCGTGGAGCAGGGCACGGGCGGAAAGATTATCAATATCGCGTCCATGCTTTCCTATCAGGGCGGAATAAGAGTCCCGTCGTACACCGCTTCGAAGTCGGCGATAAGGGGAATTACCATGACCCTTTCCAACGAGTGGGCTAAGTACGGTATAAACGTAAACGGAATAGCCCCCGGATATATGGCTACGAACAACACCGAACAGCTTCGTCAGGACGGCGAGCGGAGCGCCGATATTCTCGCGCGCATTCCCGCGGGCAGATGGGGCACTCCCGCCGACTTGGAGGGCGCGGCGGTATTCCTCGCTTCCGCGGCGTCGGACTACGTCAACGGCTTTACGCTGGCGGTCGACGGCGGCTGGCTGGGCAGATAAAACTTAAAATTTTGTGTAAGGGCGCGGTTTTGCAAAAACTGCGCCCTTATCCGTATTATACATAAAGTTATCCGTATTTTGAATAGACTTGTCGTTTGACGGTAATTATAATGTAAATGTTAAAATATATCAAAATGTGGGGGTTTTTATAATGTCTGTAAAAGATAAAATCAACGCGCTTGTTTCCGAGCTCGGCAACGTCGGCATTGTGCCCGTTATCAAGCTCGACAAGGTTGATAACGCGGAAAAGCTTGCAAAGGCTTTGCGCGACGGCGGGATAAACTGCGCCGAGGTCACTTTCCGCGCCAAGGGTGCGGACGAGGTCATAAGCCGCATGACGAAGGCTTATCCCGATATGCTCGTCGGCGCGGGCACGGTACTCAGTTGCGAGCAGGTCGACGCGGCGATAAAGGCGGGAGCGAGATTCTGTGTTGCGCCTGGGCTCAACCCGAAGGTCGTCAAACACTGCCTCGACAAGGGCGTGCCGTTTGCGCCCGGGCTTTCGTCGGCAAGCGAAATCGAGCAAGCGCTCGAACTCGGACTTGACTTTGCGAAGTTCTTTCCCGCGGAGCAAGCGGGCGGGCTTCCTTATATTAAGTCGGTCTGCGGGCCCTATACGACAATGCGCTTCATGCCCACGGGCGGCGTCACCGCGGACAACCTCAACAGCTATCTTTCATATAACAAAGTGGTTTGCTGCGGCGGAAGCTGGATTGTTCCGAACAATCTGCTTGCGGCGGAGGACTGGGCGGGCATAACAAAGCTTTGCCGCGAAGCGGTTGACAAAATGCTCGGCTTTACTATGGTTCACGTCGGGCTCAACTGCGCCGACGCGGCGGAGGCGGAGAGCGTCGCCGACGAATTCGAAAGCGCGTTCGGGTTCGAAAAGAAGGTCGGCAACAGCTCGGTGTTCTCGTCCACATACATGGAGATGATGAAAAAGCCCTTCCACGGCAAAAACGGGCATATCGCCATTGCTACCAACAGCGTTACGCGCGCCTTGTACCAGCTTGAAAAGCGGGGCTTCAAGGTTATGGAGGGCTCGCAGAAGTTCAACGCCGACGGCGTAATGAACGTGGCGTATCTGGAAAAGGAGTTCGGCGGGTTCGCCGTGCACCTTGTACTTAAAAAATAATTAACGGCTGAACGCATATAAACTTCGCAATACTTTGTTGCGCTGTGTGTTTGCTCGGTTACATACCTTTTTTGTATGCGCCCTCGCAAATACTCGCGCGCCGCGTCTTGCTTGTTTCTCTGCGTTCGATACCAAAACCGTTTATTAAATAAAGAAAATATATTTTGGAGATTTATCACATGAAAAAAATTGTCACTATGGGCGAAATCATGCTTCGCCTTTCAACCCCCTCGAATGAGAAGTTTATCCAAGCCGACGAGTTCGATATCAACTACGGCGGCGGAGAGGCTAACGTTGCCGTGTCGTGCGCTAACTACGGGCACAAGGCCGAGTTCGTAACCGCCGTTCCCGACAACGAAATCGGCGAGTGCGCCGTGGCGGCGCTCCGCAAGTACGGCGTCGAAACGTCGCACATTGCAAGATGCGGCGAAAGGCTCGGCATTTATTTCCTCGAAACGGGCGCTTCGGTAAGACCTTCCAAGGTTGTTTACGACAGGGCTCATTCCTCGATAACGACCGCTACCGCGAAGGATTTCGACTTCGACGCAATCTTCAAGGACGCGGACTGGTTCCACTTCACGGGCATTACCCCCGCGGTTTCCGACAGCGCGGCGGTGCTCACCGAAGAGGCGTTGAAGGCGGCTAAAAAGCACGGCGTAACCGTTTCGGTCGACCTCAACTTCCGTAAAAAACTCTGGTCGAGCGAGAAGGCGAAAAAGGTTATGACCAACCTTATGAAGTATGTCGACGTATGTATCGGCAACGAAGAGGACGCGGATTTGGTGCTCGGCTACAAGCCCGGCAAGACTGACGTAACCAGCGGCGATTTGGAGCTCGAAGGGTACAAGGACATTTTCAAGAGAATGGTCAAAGACCTCGGCTTCAAGTACTGCATAAGCTCCCTCCGCGTAAGCCGTTCGGCTTCGGACAACGGCTGGTCGGCGTGCATTTACGACGGCAAGACGGGCGAATTCTATCACTCCAAAAATTATTCGCTTCACCCCATCGTCGACCGCGTCGGCGGCGGCGACTCGTTTGCGGGCGGCGTAATTACGGGCTTCCTCGACGGTAAGGACTTCAAGTCCGCGCTCGAATTCGGCGTTGCGGCTTCCGCTTTGAAGCACACAATCCCCGGCGACTTCAACCTCGTTTCCCGCAAGGAGGTCGAGGCGTTGGCGGGCGGAGACGGCTCGGGCAGAGTTCAGAGATAAATGAAGATAGCGTTTCGCACGCACGACCTCGGCGTAAAGGGGCTCGATGCGGCAATCGAAAAAGTCAAAAGCTCGGGCATTGACGCTGTTCAGCTCGTCGCGTACAAATTTATGGACGAAATAAAGTACGCGCCCGACCGGCTCAACGCGGAGAATACCGCATATATAGGCAAAGCTTTAAAGGACGCGGGTATCGAAGTCGGGCTTATCGGCGCGTACTTCAATCCCGTGCACTCCGACAAGGCAAAGGTTGCGCGGTGCAAGGAGATTTTCAAGGAATATTTAAAATATTCCGCAAACCTCGGCTGTGATACCGTCGGCTCGGAAACGGGCAGTTTCAACGACGACAAGTGGACTTACAACCCGTTGAACCGCACCGAAGAGGCGCTTCAAACGGTAATTTCAACCTTTAAGGAGCTTGCCGAATATGCAAAAAGCGTCGGCGCGTTTATCGGAATAGAGGGCGCGGCGGGGCACGTTTGCTGGAACGTTGCGACCTTGAAGCGCGCCTGCGACGGGATAAACGCCGACAACGTGCGGATTATTTTCGATATTTACAATTATCTTGACGGCTCGAACTACGCGGACTATCTTGAAATTCTCGACGAGGGCTTAAAGACCTTCGCGGGCAATATCCGTATTTTCCATATCAAGGACTGCGTTTTCGAGGAGGGCAAGCTTAAACAGGTCGCCCCCGGCAAGGGCATGTTCGACTTTGAAAAGCTGCTCGGCAAAATCAAGGCGTACGACAAGGACGCGACCCTCGTTTTGGAGGGCACGACGGGCGAAGATATTCTGACAAGCACGGCTTTTATCCGCAAAGTTTGGGACAGAGTATAGCCGACGAAAAGTCAGCGCAACGGCTTGCGCGTTAAGACTTTTCAAGGCATATTCAGACAAAAGCAAATTTAAAAAATTTAATGCCGAAAAGCGGCAAGGCGGAATTAACTTCTGCCGTTAAGCCGCTTTACGACAAAACAAAATCACGAAAAATTTGCAAGGCAAATTTTTGTGAACAGCGGGAAGGAGAAATTATGAAATTTGATATCAGATATGCGAATCACCCCGATGATTCCAAAAAATACGACACAAAGGAACTGAGAGAAAAATACGTCATTGAAAATCTTTTCGAGGCGGACGAAATTCTGTTGACGTATTCGCATCAGGACAGAATAATCGCGGGCGGAGCAATGCCCGTAAAGAAGGTTCTTTCCCTCGGCACTTTTAAGGAGCTTGCAACCGCATACTTCCTCGAAAGGCGCGAAATGGGCGTAATCAATATCGGCGGAGCGGGTAAAATCACGCTCGACGGCAAGGTTTACGAGATAGGACACAAGGAAGGAATTTATATAGGCATGGGCACGAAGCAGGTCGAGTTCTCGTCGGTCGACGCAAAGACCCCCGCGAAGTTCTACCTCAATTCCAGCCCCGCGCACAGAACGTGCCCCACGGTAAAAATCGTAAAACCCGTCGAGGGCAAGCCCGCGCCCGATGGCGTGAGGTACTGCGTTCAAAGGCACCTCGGCACGTTGGAGGGGATTAACAAGCGCACGATAAACCAGTTTATCGTCGGCGACGTATGCGAAAGCTGTCAGCTCGCAATGGGCATGACCGAGCTCGCCGAGGGCAGCGCGTGGAACACTCTTCCCAGCCACACCCACGAGCGCAGAATGGAAGTTTACATGTATTTCGAGCTTCCCGAAACCGAAGCGGTAATCCACCTTATGGGAACGCCGCAGGAAACCCGTCACGTTATCCTGCATAACGAGCAAGCGGTTATTTCGCCGAGCTGGTCAATCCACAGCGGCGTAGGCACGCACAATTACACCTTTATATGGGGCATGTGCGGCGAAAACCAGACTTATGACGATATGGATAATATCGCCACGCGCGACCTTAGGTAAACTGCGTATCTGCGGTTTGCATCTCCGCAGTTTGACGCAAAAATAAATAAAATTTTGAAAAGGGTGAAAAAATGGCACAACTTAAATTTGTAGACGTAAACAAAGTATATCCGAACGGATATCACGCCGTGCACGATTTCAATATGGAGATAGGCGACGGCGAATTCATATGTCTGGTCGGCGATTCGGGCTGCGGCAAATCGACGACTCTGCGCATGATTGCGGGGCTGGAAGATATCACGTCGGGCGATTTCTATATCGACGGCGTGCGCGCAAACCAGATGTCTTCGCGCGACAGAGGTATCGCGATGGTGTTCCAGTCGTACGCGCTGTATCCGCACCTCACCGTATACGAAAACCTCGCGTTCGGTCTGACCCTCGAAGGCGTCGACGCCGAGGTTATCGAAGAAAAGGTACAGGCGACGGCGAAAATTTTAGGACTTACCGACTACCTCGAAAGATTCCCCCGCGCGCTGTCGGGCGGTCAGTGTCAGCGCGTCGCGGTAGGGCGCGCGCTAATCAGAAAGGTTAATATCTTCCTCATGGACGAACCTTTGTCCAACCTCGACGCAAAGCAGCGCGTTACCATGCGTTCGGAAATCAAGCAGATACACCGCTCGGTCGGCGCGACGACCATATACGTCACCCACGACCAGACCGAGGCTATGACCATGTCCGACAGAATAGTCGTAATGAAATCGGGCGGCTACGTTCAGCAGATAGGCACCCCTTACGAGCTGTATTTCTATCCTAAGAACCTCTTCGTCGCGGGCTTTATCGGCGAGCCTCCCATGAACTTTATAAGGGGCACGGTGAACGGCGGCAAGCTGGAAGCGTACGGTCTTAATATCGATTTGACGCCCGTCGTAAAGGACGTGAAATCTATCGAGGGCAGGGCGGTTGTGTTCGCGTTCAGACCCGAGGCAATCAAGCCCGACAAGGGCGCGGCAAGCTACGAAATCAAATCCAAGGTCGAGCTCACCGAGCTTTTGGGCGACACTACCAACGTGTATGCGACGGTCGGCAGCGAAGAAAAGGTAAACATAATATTAAAGGTCAACCCGCACCGCGCACCCGAAACGGGCTCGGACTTCACTTTCTACGTTCCCCATACGGCGGCATACGTTTACGATGCCGAGACCGAGGAAATCGTCGAAAACGACATCGAAAGACGCTAAACCGCGTATCTGCGTCGCAATACATCGTCGGGCTGCGGCAACCCTCGGTCGTTTACTTCATTGTAAATTCCCTCGGGTTTTCCTCGCCCTCCTTGTCTTGCTTGCATATCCACGGTTTACGGATTAATATAGGAGAAATATATGGAATTAATAAGCAAAAAATTATTCAACAAGCCCGAAAGAAAGATAAAAATTATGCAGTTCGGCGAGGGAAACTTTCTCCGCGCGTTCGTGGAATGGATAATTCAGGATTTGAACGATAAGGGCGCGATAGACGCGGGCGTCGCGGTAGTGCAGCCCATGCCGTTCGGAAGAGTTAACGAGCTCGCCGCGCAGGACGGGCTTTACACTCTCCGCTTAGAGGGCATCGACAACGGCGAAAACGTCAAAAAAAGTCAGGTAATCGACGTTATCGGCGACTGCGTTAACCCCTTTACCGAGTACGAAAAATTCTTGAAGTACGGCGAAAGCGAGGACTTGCAGGTAATAATTTCCAACACTACCGAGGCGGGTATCGCGGTCGACCCCGACGACACCGACTTTACGAACTGTCCCAAAAGCTATCCCGGCAAGCTTCTCGCGTTGCTGAAAAGAAGGTACGACCATTTCAAGGGCGACATGGGCAAGGGGCTTGCGATTATCCCTTGCGAGCTTATCGACGACAACGGCGACGAGCTTTACAGATGCTTAACCGAGCTTGCGAAAATCAACAAAATGGACGCAAAGTTCATTGAGTGGATGCAGAATGCAAACCACTTCACGTCCACGCTCGTGGACAGAATAGTGCCCGGCTATCCCAGAAACGAAATCGAGGCAATTCAGGAAGAAACGGGCTATATAGACAACAACGTGGTAAAGGGCGAAATTTTCCACCTCTGGGTATTGAAGAAAGAACCGCATATACAAAAGGTTTTCCCCGCGGACAAAACGGGGCTTAACGTAATCTTCGCGGACGATATCCACCCCTATAAACAGAGAAAGGTCAAGATACTCAACGGCTCGCACACGGCAATGGTGCCCGTCGCGTATCTGTGCGGCATAGACACCGTCGGCGAGGCGGTGAACGACCCTATTATCGGCAAATTCGTGCGCGACTTCGTTTTCGAGGAGGTCAACCCTACGATAAATCTCCCGCAAGACCAGATGGTCGCGTTTGCAAACAGCGTAATAGAGAGATACCGCAACCCCTATATCCGTCACGAGCTTATGTCGATTGCGCTCAACTCGACGACCAAGTTCAAGACAAGGCTTTTGCCGACGCTCGTCGACTACGTTAAAATAAAGGGCAAGCTTCCCAACCGCTTGCTGTTCGCGTTTGCGGCGCTTGTGGAATTCCACAAGGGCAAGAGAGGAAACGAGGACATCGCGCTCAAAGACGACCCCGAATACCTTGCGAAGTGGAAGGAGCTTTGGGCGGGCTTCGGCGGCGACTATAATAAGCTTGCGAAGGACGCGCTCGGCTGGACCGAGGCGTGGGATATGGATATGAACGGGCTTCACCCCGAAATCACGGCGACGGTCGCGAAGTATCTCAAAGCAATGGATACGAAGGGTATGCCTTGCGCCGTGGAGTGCGTCGTAACGAGAGGGGACGGCTGCAACTGCAAATAAATCGCGTATCTGCGGCGCAATACATCGTCGGACTGCGGCAACCCACGGGTTACTTCATTGTAAACGTCCACGGGTTTTTCCCGCTCTCCTTGTCTTGCTTGCATTTCCGCGTTTTACGAAAATCAGAAAAGAGGATTTAAATGTCAAAACAAACAATTAAAATAAACGGACTTGACAACGTTGCAGTCGCCCTTACCGATTTGCGTACGGGCGAGGAGCACGAGGGCGTGGTGCTTGCCGAGGATATCGTCAAGGGTCACAAATTCGCGCTTACGGAAATTGCCGAGGGCGAACAGATAATCAAGTACGGCAACCCCATTGCGCGCGCGGTGCAGACAATCCCCGCAGGCGCGCACGTCCACACGCACAACGCGCGGACGAACCTTTCGGAAAATCTCGAATACGCTTACAACAAGGTCAAAACCGACCTTCCCGAAGCTAAGCCGCGCACGGTTAACGTCTATCGCCGCGCGGACGGCAACGTCGGCATAAGAAACGAGCTTTGGATAATCCCCACGGTCGGCTGCGTCAACGGTCAGGCAAAGCTTATTCTCGAAACCTTTAAAAACCGCTACGGCACAAAGGGCTTCGACGGAATTTTCACCTATACGCACCCCTACGGCTGTTCCCAGCTCGGCGACGACCACGAGCGCACGAAGCTCATTTTGCAGAAAATGGTTCGCCACCCCAACGCGGGCGGCGTGCTCGTGCTCGGTTTAGGCTGTGAAAACAACCAGATGTCCGCGTTCAGAGAAACGCTGGGCGAGGTCAACGAAAAGAGGATCAAATTCCTTGTCTGTCAGGACGAGGAGGACGAGATAGAGGCGGGCGTTCGGCTTTTGAAAGGCATTGCCGACATAATGACGAACGACGTCAGAGAGGAGGCGGATATTTCCTGCCTCAAAGTCGGCTTGAAGTGCGGCGGCTCGGACGGACTTTCGGGTATTACCGCAAACCCGCTCGTGGGTCGTTTCAGCGACTACATCGTCGCGGCGGGCGGCACGACCGTTCTTACGGAGGTGCCCGAAATGTTCGGCGCCGAGCAGCTTTTAATGAACCGCGCCAAGGACGAGGAAACGTTTGAAAAGGTCGTAAGACTCATTAACGAATTCAAAGACTATTTCCGCCGAAACGGACAGACGGTATACGAAAATCCTTCGCCCGGCAACAAGGCGGGCGGAATAACCACGCTCGAAGACAAGTCGCTCGGCTGTACCCAGAAATCGGGCGCGGGTCCCGTGCAGGACGTCGTTTTCGACGACGGTTACGTCACCGAAAAGGGGCTCAACCTCTTGAACGGACCGGGCAACGACATGTGCGCCGTGACAAACCTTGCGGCGGCGGGCTGTCACATTGTGCTGTTCACGACGGGCAGAGGAACGCCGTTCGGCGGCTTTGTGCCCACCTTAAAGATTGCGACCAATTCCGAGCTCGCCGCAAAGAAGAGTAACTGGATTGACTTCAACGCGGGCGCGGTTTTGGACAGCGATTTCGATACCCAGCTCGACAAACTTATCGACCTCGTCGTGGATATCGCGAACGGCAAAATGACCAAAAACGAAATAAACAATACAAAGGAAATAGCAATTTTCAAAACGGGAGTAACGTTATAATGAAAGCTTTTATGGATAAAGATTTTCTTCTCGACACCGAAACGGCTAAAACGCTGTACCACGACCATGCCGAGAAAATGCCTATAATAGATTATCACTGTCACTTGCAACCCAAGGAGATTTACGAGGACAAGAAGTTCAGAAACCTCGCCGAAGTCTGGCTGGGCGCGGGCGACAGATACGGCGACCACTACAAGTGGCGCGCGCTTCGCGCCCGCGGATACGAAGAGGATTCCATTTCGGGACCCGACGACGATTACAAAAAATATTCGCAGTTCGTCGAGAGTATGCCCTATTTCGTCGGCAACCCTCTCTATCACTGGTCGCACCTCGAAATGAGAAGATATTTCGGAATCGAGGAGGTAATCAATCCCGCCAACGCGAAAACCATCTGGGAAAAGGCGAACAAGGTGCTCGAAACGCTGACCGCGCGCGAAATGATGTATAAGTTCAACGTCAAGACGGTCTGCACCACCGACGACCCCGTCGACAGTCTTGAATGGCACAAAAAAATGAACGCGGACAAGACCTTGAAGGTTACCGTCCGCCCCGCGTTCCGCCCCGACAAGGCAATCAACGTCGAGCTGTCGTGGTTCGCTTCGTGGGTAAACCAACTTGCCGAGGTAAACGGCAAGCCCATTAAAAATCTGAACGATTTGTGCGGCGCGCTCGCCGACAGAATTAAATTCTTCGACGAAATGGGAAGCAGACTTTCCGACCACGCGCTGGACGTTGTGCACTACGCGCCCGCGACCTACGACGAGGCGAACAAAATTTTCCTCAAAGGCATGAAGGGCGGGGTTATCACCGACGAAGAACAGGACAAATACAAGGGCTATATCCTCGTGTTCCTCGGCAAAGAGTACGCCAGATACGGCTGGGTTCAGCAGTACCATATCGGCGCGCTGAGAAATAACTCGAAGAGTATGCTTGAAAAGATAGGTCCCGACACGGGCTACGACGCAATAGAGGACGCGGTGTATATGGAAAAGCTTTCCGCGCTTTTGGGCGAGCTCGACAAGGACGGCAATTTGCCCAAGACTATTTTATACTGCCTCAACCCGCGCGACAATTACGCGCTCACGGTGCTTGCGGGCTGCTTCCAGAAGGAGGGGGTCAAGGGCAGAGTTCAGGTCGGCACGGCGTGGTGGTTCTTGGACCAGCAGGACGGCATGCGCCAGAATCTCGAAACGCTGATGCAGGTCGGGCTTGTCGCGCAGTCGGTCGGCATGCTCACCGACAGCCGTTCCTTCCTCGCTTACCCGAGGCACGAGTATTACAGAAGAATACTCTGCCAGATGCTGGGCAGGCTGGTCGAAAGCGGGCAGTACCCCGCTTCCGAGCTGGAAACGCTCGGCAAAATCGTCGAGGACGTTTGCTATAATAACGCGGCGGAATACTTCGGCTTTTAGTACAAAACGCATATAAGCGGCGCATAACTGTGTTGCGTTCCGCACAAGTAATATAATTAAATGCGGGGCGGACTTTTCAAGTCCGCCCCGAAAGGTAAAAAATATGAAAAGAAAATTGCTTATCGCGCTGTTGTCTTTGACCGTTGCGGCATGCGGTTTCGGGCTCGTTGCATGCGACAAGGAAGGCGAAAAAAATTCGAACGTTGAGATTACGAATATAAATCAGGCTTATAACGTCGCAACAGAGTTGGGCTACGGCGGAACGCTTGACGAGTTTATTATTGCAATAAAAGGCGAGAAGGGCGACAAGGGCGACAAAGGCGAGGACGGTATAGATGGCGTCGGCGTGGAAAATATTATCGTAGACGCAGACGGTGAAATTGTTATTGTGCTCACCAATGGCGACGAGTGTCACCTCGGCAAAATCAACAGCGCCGACGGAAGGGGCATAATCAAAGCCGAGTTCAACGCGAACGGCGAGGTTGTGTTTACCTATTCCGACGGAACGAGCGAGAACATAGGTAAAATACCCGACTGCGCCCATATCTACGGTGAGTGGACGACGATTGAAGAGGCGACATGCACTTCGATAGGTTACGGTATCCGTGTATGTAGCGCGTGCGGTTATAAAGATTACGAGTTCACCCGCGCAAAGGGGCATTATTTCGACCGGGGAATTACCCTCAAAGAAGCAACTTGTACCGAGGACGGATATAAGCAGTATATTTGTTACGACTGTAACGCCGTAAAGGCTGAAACCGTTCCCGCAATCGGGCACAGCTTCGAGAACGGAACGTGCGCGAACTGCGGCAGAAAAACTTACAGCGAGGGGCTTGAATTCACTTTGAGCGCCGACGGAACTTATTACATATTAGAGGGAATGGGGACGTGTACGGACGTCGACCTGATTATTCCCGAAACTTATAATAATCTTCCCGTTGCGGAAATAGGCGAATTAGCATACAATAAAAGATTAAATATAAAAAGCGTGACTATACCGCGCAATATAACTTCGATTGGGAGGTTTGCGTTTTCCGATTGCACTCGGCTTGAAAAAGTTTACTTCAATGCCGAAAACTGCGCCGACCTCGCAAGCTGGGGAAGCGACGCGTTCATCGGCAGCGGCGGCGAGCACGGCATTTCGGTAGTAATCGGCAAGTACGTTCAAAGAATTCCCGCACATTTATTCGATTGGAGCGCTTCGAGCGTGTCGAGGTTGGTGAACGTCGTCTCGCTCACGTTCGAAGCTGACAGCGTATTAAAGACCATAGGCGAAAGCGCGTTTGCCGTAAGCGGATTAATCGAAGTGAATTTACCCGACAGCGTCGAATTAATAGGCAAAGACGCGTTCAGACAGAGTGAACGGCTGAAAACGGTCAATCTGGGCAACGGCGTTACCTCCGTCGAAGCGGGCGCATTCGATTCTTGTGGAAATCTTGAAAATATAAGTATTCCCGACAGCATTACGCGGTTCGAATTTAATAATTTCGTATACAACGAGAATTTAAAATTTAACGAATATAAAAATTGCCTTTATCTCGGCAACGAACAAAATCCTTACACGGTTTTAGTCGACGTTGCAACGGAAGAGGAAACGAGCTACGAAATACACGGCGATACCAAACTCGTTTACAACGGCGCTTTTGCGTGGTGCCGAAAGCTTGAAAGCATAACAATTCCCAAAACGGTGACCGAGATAGAGAATTACGCCTTTTACGAGTGCGAAAATCTTAAAACCGTTTACTTTACGGGCACGCGCGGGGAATGGGAAGTATTGCTTTATAATTCGGGGACTAATAACCCCGTCTTAAAAACTGTTACGGTCCACTTCGGTGAAGAATAATAGAAAGCGCGGACGGCGTACGCCGTCCGCGCTTTATTTTCAGTAATCCGTCCGCCCGAGCAAATAATCCACGCTCGTCGAAAAAATGTCTGCAATTGCTATCAACGTGTCGAAATTGCATTCGCGCTGTCCGCTTTCCCAATAAGCTATCAGCCTTTCGGAAACGTTAAGCCTGCGCGCCAACTCTCTGCGCGAAATATTCATTTCCAAACGCAATTCGTTTAATGTCTGTCCGAATTTGTTCATACCTCAATTTTAGAACAAAATGTTCCGATTTACTTGACTTTGAACATTATGTTCTGTATGATAAAGTATGGAACAATTTGTTCCATACTAAAATTCGGAGGGCAAAATATGAAGAAAAAATTTGCGGTAATGCTTTTGGCGTTGGTTGCTGCAACGGCTTTCGCATTCGGGCTCGCCGCGTGCGATTTAATCGGCGGTGACCACGGCGACACGGCGCATACGCATAACTACGTTTTAAAGTACGACGAAACGTATCACTGGCAGGAGTGCACGGTTTCGGGGTGCACGGCAAAGACAATAGACAGAACCGTTCATAGCTTTGACGGCGATATCTGTAAAGGCTGCGGTTATAAAAAGGGCGAACCTCCCGTCGAAAAAGACGAGCCGAGCGTAGAGGGCTTTACATACGTTTTCGATTCGGTAAAGTTGAATTGCAATGACGAAAGTTTGCTTGATATGCTGAAAATGCTTGAAGCGAATTTGAGCATAATGCTTAAAGGCACAGCAATGACGTTTTCGGCGGGCGGGAAGTGTACGTCCGTCAGCGGAGGCATTACTTCGGAGGGCGTGTACGAACAAGACGGCGCGAAGCTAACGGTAACCGTTGGCGGCGAAACTTCGGAAATGCAGGTAACCGAAAATGGCATATCGGTAACGGGACCGTTTGATTTAGGCGAACAAATCCCGCCCGAATTAGAGAACGCGGAAATCACCTTAACGGTTACATACGTTAAGGGTACGGGAGAAATAACTCCTCCTACTCCCGGTGAAGAGTGTGAGCACGAGTACAATAAATACGAGCCCTTAAACGACGAACAGCATTACGTTTATTGCGAAAAGTGCGGGGACAGAAAAATCGAAAATCATAACATAAGCGGAGACTCGGGCGCATGCGCCTGCGGTTGGCATAACCACATTCCTTCCGAAAAATGGGAAACGTCGGATTATTACCACTGGCACAATTGTACGGTGTCGGGTTGTCACGAAAGGCTTGATTACGGCGAGCACGACCGTACCGACGGCAGCTGTGTTTGCGAGAGAAACGGCGAGGTTTTCAAATTTACATTGAATGACGACGGCGAAAGCTATTGCTTTGAATTAGTATATGAAAAAACTTTGACGGAAGTAATCATTCCCGAGGAATATTCGGGCAAGCCCGTAACAAGTATCGGTTGGAAGGCGTTCGAAAACTGCAATAGCCTTAAAAGTGTAACCATACCGAAAAGTGTCACGAGTATCAGCGGGGGGTTTTGGAATTGCGACAGCCTTGAAAGTATTTACTATGAGGGCGATATTGCCGACTGGTGCGCAGTGAACGGTATTTATAGATTAACGGAAAATTTAATAATCAACAAAGTATATATAGGCAATGAAAAATTGTCTGAAATGACGAGCGTGACAATCCCTGACGGCGTGACAAGTATCGCCTTCGGCGCATTTTATGCGTGCCGTAAGCTTGAAAGCGTAACTATACCAAACAGCGTCACCGTTATAGGTAATTCGGCGTTTGCGGGCTGTCACGTCCTCAACAATGTTAATATTCCTTACGGCGTAGAAATTATCGAGGGCAACGCGTTCGGCGATTGCTTTGCGCTTTCGGACATTTCTTTGCCCGACAGTTTAACGGAAATAGGCGTTAACGCTTTTTATCAATGCACGGCTTTAACCGAAATAACGATACCGCACAGTCTCAAAAAGTTGGGGCTTTCCGCCGCCGGTAATTATTATTCGATATTTGAGAAGTGCAAAAATCTTAAAAAAGTTATATGGAACAGCGAGTGTAGTGCAGAGGCTACATTCACAAGTGCAGATACGCCCGACGTATCGCTGATTATAGGCGAAAACGTCAAGACAATAGATTATAACGCATTTTTTGAATGCGACGGGATTACAAGCGTAACAATACCGGGCAGTGTAACAAATATCGGCGGAAGTGCGTTCAGTGGTTGCAGCGGATTGACAAGCGTAACTATACCCGACAGTGTAACGAGTATCGGCGGTGGTGCGTTCAGTGGTTGCAGTAGCCTTACAAACGTAATCATACCGGATAGTGTAACAAGTATCGGCTATTCTGCGTTCCATGGTTGCAGCGGATTAACAAGCGTAAGTATGGGCAACGGCGTAACAAATATCGGCAGATATGCGTTCTATAATTGCGGCGGAATTACAAGCATAACGTTCAACGGTACAATCGAACAGTGGAAAGCAATTGAAAAGAGTGATTTCTGGAATTCCGGGACGGGCGAATATACCGTTTTCTGTACGGACGGGAATTTAAGTAAAAGCGAAAGCTAAAAATAGGCGCGGACGGCGACTACAACAACTACGTACATCCCATCCAGGCCGTCCGCGCTTCTTCGTCAAATTCAAACTTTTATTTCCTTAAATTTTGCCTTGCAACGCGCTATAATGCTATTTGCCTCAGCTTCGCCGAGCGCCCTCGCCCAGCCGACGGGCGAGCCGCCGAGCCCGAAGTGGGCAAACCTCGCGGTTTTGTCGCGGGCGGTGTCGTTCCATTTATCGAACAGCTCTGGATTAATGTGCTTATCCGCGCGGCAATTTATAAACGTGCATTTGCCGAAATCCCGCCAAGGGCGGGCGAGGTAGACCTCGTTTTCGCCCGCGCCGTCCGCAATAAGCGCGCAGTCGATAAAGTTAAACCCGAACGCCTCCGCGAGCGGGTGCGCGGGCGCGGCGATAAAGCCCGTGCCGCGGCTGTCTTTCAGCGAAACTATTTCACAATTGTAAAAATACGCCTCCGAACAGCCGAAAATAAAATCGACGGTGCCGCTAATCTTACAGTTTTTAAAAAGGTGCAAGCTTGTTCCCTCGCGGTAAAGCTGGTTTGCGGGAATAAAATTTCTGTATCTTATGACCAAATCGTCGGGGAAGGGCGAGAGGAAAAGCGTGTCCTGCGTGGAAACGAGGTTCACGTTCTCGGCGCTGAAAAGCCGACCGTGCACCGACAGCGCGACGCACTGTCCGACGTTTGCGGGGTCGGTGTTGGAATTTTCCACCGTAAGGTTTTCAAGCCTTACGCCGTTGCCCGAAATGCAAAGCGTGTACGTTCTGAAAGTGTTGTACTCTTTGCCGTCGGCGTGGATTTTCTTCGCGTAGTCGTCAAAGGTTATGACCGTATTTTCGCGGCTTTCGCCGATAATTGTCACGTTGTCCGCGCGTATCTCTGTTTTTTGTTTATACACGCCGTTTTTCAGATAGACCGTGGCGGGTCCTTTAAGCGAGTTTATCGCTTGCTCCACGTCGTCCGACGGCGTAAGCGTTAAGATATTCATAGTTGCGCCCCTTGTATTTCTTATAATATAGTATAGCACAAAAAAAAATATGAAACAATAAAAAAAGTATTGATTTTTCAAATAGTGTGTGTTATAATGGCTAAGCTAAGTGTAAATATGTAACATTTTGCATATATAAAAAGTGTCCGAAAGAAAACTTATGCGTAAAAACGGTTCAAGATTAATTTCATTCAGACAGTATCGGCTGACAGACATGTTTATGTTTGCTTTGATACTTTGCGTATCCGAGCTTATCATATTCTTCGCTTCGAAATACTGGTTTAAAAGCAGCGCCGATTATTACGTCAGTTTTCTTCTCCCGATAGTCCTGATAGTTATGATGCGCTGGGGCTGGGTGAGCGTGGTTTATGCGGCGCTGGGCGGCGTGCTGGCGTGCGCGCTGGGCGGCGGAAGCTGGCAAAGCTATTTAAGCTACGGAACAGGCTACTGCCTTGTCGCGCTGCTGCTGTTAATGACGAAGTTCCTCGGCAGAGACAGAATCCGCGGCAAATGGTATTTCTCTTTGCTGTTCGTCGTGCTCGGCTGGGCGGCGATGAACTTCGGCGCGAGCGCGGTGGGCGCGATATGCGGCGAAAGCTTCGCGGGACTGCTTGCGGGCAACTTCGGCTTCGGAACGAACGGCTTTTTGTCCCTCGCGGCGGGGGGTGTGACGATATTGATTGTAAGAAAGCTCGACGGAATGTTCGAGTACCAGAAAAGCTATTTGCGAAGGCTCGACGACGAGCGCAAGGAAAAAATGCGCCGCGACGAATACGGCGACGAGCCGGTCGAAATCGACGAAGAATCGCTTTCGATATTGAAGCGCTGGGACGACGGGCTCGGCAACTGAAATCGATACAAAGGGGACGTCCCCTTTCCGACTTGTACCAAGTCGGAAAATCATTAACGGTAATACGCGGACAACCGCATTACAAATAATTACTTAAAACTTTTAAGTGATATGGAGGAAAGTTTCAATGTTCAAACTCAAATGTGATGACTTCCTTATCTACGACGAGGCGACGGGTACATATTCGATGTCTCCCGAGCAGCAGGTAAGGGACGAAACAGAGAGGAACAAATGGAAGACCACCGGGTGGACGATACTTAAAGATTGGCGTCTTTACATTATGCTCGTACCTATGATACTCGTATATTTCTTGTGGAAGTATATGCCCATGTACGAGCTTATGGCATGTTTTAAAGACCCCACCACGGGCGACGGCTTGCACGTCAGCACCAGCTACTGGACGGGTTTGAGATTTTTCCAGCAGCTGTTTACCGACCAGATTTTAAGCCCGCAGTTCTGGCGCGCGTTCAGAAACACTTTCATAACCGCGTTTTACGGACTGCTTTTCGGCTTCCCCATGCCGATAATCCTCGCGCTGTTCTTCAACGAAGTACGCTCGAACGTGGCGAGAAGCATAATGCAGGTCTGCGTATACTTGCCGAAATTCCTTTCGACGGTTATCGTAACCTCGCTCGTGCTAATTCTCTTCCGCGGCGACGCGGCGGGCACGCAGTCGGTCGGCGTTGTTTCCAAGGTATTCTCGTGGTTCGGCGCGGACGCGGCTTCTATCAACGCGGGGCTTGTGTACACGACGAAATATTACAGGGCAATATATATAATTTCGGACGTGTGGGAGCATGCGGGTTATGACAGCATAGTATTCTTCGCGGCGGTTATCGCGGTTTCGCCCACTTCGTACGAGGCGGCGCAGATAGACGGCGCGGGCAAAATGGCGCAGATGCGCTACGTCGTTATCCCCAGCATTCTCTCTACCGTTGTAATAATGCTTATCATGAAGATAGGCGGACTGCTTTCGGTAGGCTATGAAAAGATATTCCTGTTACTGGGCAGCGGCGTAGGCGAAACGGCGGACAGCAACTACGAGGTTGCGCACGTTGTTTCCACCTTCGCTAACGAGCTGTCGGCAACGCTTTCATACAAGGCGATGGGTACCGCGGCGGAAATGCTGAACAACCTTATAGGTATGATACTCGTCATCGGCTCGAACGCGATTGCGAGAAAAGCTTCCGACGTGTCGCTGTATTAAGGAGGGTAAGCAAATGAAAAGAAAAACAGAAGTTTCCGAGCTTATATTCAGAATAATCGCTTACTTTGTCCTTATCGTTTTCGCGCTTTTGTGTATATATCCTCTTATATATGCGGTTGCGGCGGCGTTCAGCTCCTCGTCGGCGGTTAACGAAGGCAAGGTTATCCTTTGGCCCGTCGGGCCCCAGGGCGACGCGTTTTTACACGTTTTAAAAAACAACGTATTCTGGATTAACTATTCCAACACCTTGTTCGTAACCTTTTTCGGTACGGTCTGGGCGCTTGTGTACTCCATACTCGGCGCGTACGCGCTTTCCAAAAAAAGGCTTTTGGGCAGACACGGCTTCAACTTCTTCCTCGTGTTCACGATGTGGTTTTCGGCGGGCATAATCCCCCAGTATCAGAACTATATGAACACGGCGCAGATTTTCGGCACGCTCGGTATAACAGACCTTAAATGGACGATAGTGCTTGCAATGGGTATGAACGCGACGAACATAATTTTACTCCGTAACTCGTTCGAGGGCGTGCCCTCGGAGATAGAGGAGGCGGCGAGAATTGACGGCGCGACCGAGTTCCAGATACTCACGAAAGTATATATACCCATGAGTAAGGCAACAATTGCAACAGTGGCGCTTTTCTTCGGAATTTCCCGCTGGAACGGCTATTTCTGGGCGTACAAGGTAATTCCTATCGGACAGAAGTATTCGTGGCCCGTTCAGGTATATATCCGTGATTTCCTCAAAACCTACACGCAGATAGCGGGTAGCGGCGACTCGGAACAGATAGACGCCTGGAACGTGAGCTATGCGTATTCGGCGACCTCGGTCGTTTACTCGATGGTTGTGTGCGCGGTTATTCCCATACTCGCCATTTACCCCTTCATACAGAAGTACTTCGCGAAGGGCGTAAACATGGGCGGCGTCAAAGAATAATAAAGCTTAAAATCAAAAATTAATATATAAGGAGAAAATAATGAACAAATTCAAAAAACTTACCATTGCGGCTGTTTCGACGGTTATGGCGGGTACCATGGCTTTATCGCTTGCGGCTTGCGGACCCAAAGAGCCCGATAAAAAACCCGAAAACAACACGGGCGCGGACAAATGGGATATCCTCAACCCCGACGGAAGTCTTAACTACGACGCGTACAAGAGAGACTCCGAAGTAACCTTAAACCTCGCTATCGGACATGAAAAGCCCGTAACGTCCACAAGCTTTGCCGACATCGGCGACCAGATTGTCTTGCCCGACGGCGTTACCTATTCGCAGGGCAATATGAAGCCCGCCTGGGTTGCTATGGGCAAAGACCTCAATATCAGCTGGAACGACAAGTGGACGGGCACCAAGACCAGCGACAACCTCGAAGAATTGCTTACAAAAAATGACGGATCAAGTAACAAAACGCTTTATTCTGTCGTAGATATGTTCACCACCGACCTTTCGAAGGCGGTAGCAAAGGCAAACTCGGGCACCGATATTCTCAACCTTGCCGACTACCTCGACTACATGCCCAATTTCAGAAAATTCCTCAACGAAAACCCCGTCGTATATCTTTCCCTTCTGCAAGAGGGAATGGATACCGAAACGGGCGAGGACCAGACAATCTACGTTGCGCCCTACTTCGACGGTAACGACGATATCGAAAGATACAATCTCATGCGCCACGACTGGGCGGAAAAGCTGCTCAACGGCTCGGCGACGACGGGAAGCACGGCAACGCTCGGCGTCGAAACCAAGGTTGAACCCTTTATGACTGCCGATTACACCGTCGACAGCCTCAGCAAGGACGGCAAATCCACCATAAAAATCAAAAAGAACTATACGGCGGCGCTCGCTGCGGCTAAAAACGATACGACCCCGCTCGGCACGGCTTACAAGGCAATCGCGGGCGCGGCATACAGCGGCACGAGCGGCAACATCGTCTCGTTAATGAACGCTGCAATTGCGGCAAACGCTAACGCTACGGGCGCTCAGCTTGTCGACCTCTTCCGCGCGTATATCGACGTGTGCTATCAGAACGAGGACGGCACCGCTCACTTCACCGCGAGCGACAGGGCAAACCTCTTCGTAGGATACGACGCTTGCTGGGACGTAGACGACCTTGTCGCAATGCTCCGCTGCGTAAATACAAACGCAAGCGCGCTTGTAGGCGCGGGCAAGACCATCGGCGGCATTATGCCCCGTTCGGGTCTGAACGACAGAACTCCCGATATGGTTCGTATCGCGGGTCAGCTTTACGGCGTACGCGGCACGGATTCCCGTAACGAGTACACCTATATCGCGAACGACGGCACGATGAAGGACGCGCGCGCATCGAAGGAAATTTACGAGGCTTGCGCAAAATTAAATCTTCTCAAACAAGAGGGTCTTATTGCCAACTATTCGAGTCTGGATAAATTCACCGGCTCGGGCGGACTTGTCAATACGGAAAACGAGCACGCGGAATACTTTATGATGTACGACTATTCGCAGACTCAGACGCTGAACGGCTTCTATGTAGAGGATTCTGCGGTTTCGGGCGGTAACGTACCCGACGGTTATAAGTTCGGCGCGGTTATCAATCCTATATCCAAGTGGGACGTCGACGGCGACGGCGACCACACCGACGTTATGCGCTTTACCGAAAGCTGGCGTTCGACAAAGGTTTCGGGACTTGCGCTCAACGGCGCGCTTGCATCCGAAGATAACGCAGAGAAAAGGAAGGCGGCTTTACAGTTCGTAGACTATCTGTATTCCGAGGACGGACAGATTGTTTCCACTTACGGCCCCATGGCAGACGCACAGGGCAACGGCGGCTTCTGGTACAACGAAAAGGCTACCGCGGAAGAAATTGCGGCTGACAAATATTTCTCCTTCAAGGGCGAAAAATACTCGGGTTCCGACTACAAGGGCAGAACGACCCCCACTATAACAAGCAAGCTTTACGATTCGTTCAAGGGTAAGGAAGTTAACGGCTGGAAGGTAACAAGCAACACTAAGGTAACCAAGGCAAAGCTCAATTTCACCAACTATGCGCGTTATCTCATCGGTTCGACCCTTCCCGTAGGAGTCAAGGACCAATCCTTCGAAAACCAGCTTACCTCTTTAATGGGTCAGAACGGCGCAAACAAAGTAGGTACGGCGCTTGCCGCGGGCGTAGTTAAGGGCTTGTCGCTCAATATCGACCCGAACAACTACTGGTATACCTGCGTTCCCACAAGCCTTCCCACCGACACCACAAGTCAGGCAACGCTTGACAGCATCGAGCATAAAAACTTTATGTATCTCACGGGTACGAACAAGGGTTCCGGTAAAAAAGACTTTTTCAGTATATTCAACTGGATAATCCTCTACGGAACGGATAGTAAATATGATCAGCAAGAAATCGTTGTAAATTATACATCGATAGACGATTTGCTCGCCAAGAATATTGGCAGTAAGCTCACCGTTCAAGGCATCGCCGCGACGAGACAGAACCTCTACAACAACGCTTGGACCACCGCAAAGAGCTACTGGACTTACCTCAGCTCGGCTGACAACAAATAATTTTAATACTCAAAATTATTAAGGAGCGCCCGCGCAGGGCGCG
>CAJTOY010000017.1 GCA_910578195.1 uncultured Christensenella sp.
CTCACTCACAAATCTAATGATTTAATTTTTTGTCCAAACTTTGGGGTTCACTTCACAGTTTGCGCGGCGGCTGATTTTTATTAATCCACACCGTATGTTTTACGATATTCCTTCATTTTTTCGAGGTATTCTTTACCCTCAATCGTGCCGTCCTCGATAGCGGAAATAATGTCCGCCATGGTGACAATCGAATATACCTTTACGCCGAATTCCTTGTACACCTCCTGCACGGCGGAAAGACTGCTTTCCAGCCCCCTTTCCATTCTGTCGACCGAAATGACCATTCCCGCTATTTCAACGTTTGCCGCCTGCTTCAATTTGGGAAGCATTTCGCGAAGCGCCTTGCCCGAAGTCATTACGTCCTCGATTAAAATTACCCTCTCGCCGTCCGTAAGCTGTTTGCCGACGAACAATCCGCCCTCGCCGTGGTCTTTAACCTCCTTTCTGTCGAAGCAGTAATTCAAGTCCTTGCCGAACTTGTTGTAGAGGGAAACCGCGGTCGTCACCGCAAGCGGTATGCCCTTGTAGGCGGGTCCGACCAGCGTGTCTGCCGAAATGCCGTTGTCCGCTATGCACTGCGCGTAATATTCGCCGAGCTTGGATAGCTGCGCGCCCGATTTGTAGTTGCCCGTATTGATAAAATAGGGCGCTTTTCTGCCGCTTTTTAAGGTGAATTCGCCGAATTTGAGAACGCCGTTTTCCACCATAAATTTTATAAATTGCTGTTTGTAGGTCATAGCTGCTCCTTAATTTAAAGTCAACGCGTCGACTATTTCGTTAATATTTTTAATGTTATGCTTATCGAGCCACGCGTCTGTTTCCGCGATAATTCTCGGCATTGCGTTTGCGTCGGTAAAGTTCGCGGTGCCGACCTGAACGGCTTTCGCGCCCGCCATCATAAACTCGACAACGTCCGCGCCGCAGGTTATTCCGCCCATGCCTATGACGGGAATTTTAACGGCGTGCGCCGCCTCGTAGACCATTCTGACGGCTATGGGCTTAATGCCCGCGCCCGACACTCCGCCCGTATTGTTGGCGATTAAGGGCTTGCGCCTTTCGATATCTACGACCATGCCCGTTAGAGTGTTTATAAGCGAGATACAGTCCGCGCCGCCGCTTTCCGCCGCCCTTGCGTTGACGGGTATGCTTTCGACGTTGGGCGAAAGCTTGACCATGAGCGGCGTCTTTTTAAGGGAGGCTTTCGCAACGCGCGTGACCTCCTTTATGCTTTCGGGCTTAATGCCGAACGCCATACCGCCCGCCTTGACGTTGGGGCAGGAAATGTTGAGCTCGACAAAGTCGACCAACCCGTCCAGTTTCGCGCAAATTGCGCCGTAATCGTCAAACGACCTGCCCGCGACGTTCGCGACAACGCAAACGCCCTTGTCCTTCAAAAACTGCAAATCGTGCTTTAAAAAGTGCTCCACGCCGGGGTTTTGCAAGCCCACCGCGTTCAAAATAACGCTCTTGCCCTCGGCAATTCTCGGCACGGCATTGCCCGCGCGGGGCTCCAATGTCATGCCCTTTGTGCTCACGCCGCCGATTTTTGAAATATCGTAAATTTCGTTGTATTCTCTGCCGAAGCCGAACGTGCCGCTCGCCGCGATAATCGGGTTTTTGAGCGTTACGCCGCATATTTTTACGCTTAAATCCGCCATTTTATTCCCCTTTGAGCCTATCCTCGCGGACAAGGGTTTTAAGTCTTTCGGCCGCGTTTGCCGCGCCCGCGACGTAGTAAACCTTTATCTGTCGTCCGTTTACCGTCAGTTTGATAAGCCCGAAGCCGAAGTCGTAGGAAACGTCTTTATAGTAGGGTTTTGCTTCGTTGTAATTTATGTCGGATATCTCCGACGCGCGGCACTGCACGCCCTTCGGGAACGTGAAAACGCCGTTTTCGTACGAAATAAGAATTTCGGGCAGACGACAGTAGCGCACGAGGGTGAATACCATCATTCCCGTGCACGCAATGCCTATTACTATAAGCCCGAACGCGATATAATCAAGCGCGTCGGGAAAATTCACCACCATTCCGCTTGCAACCAAAAGCCCCGCGCCGATTAAAATCAAGCTCGCGCTGGCTATTAAAATCGTGATAAACTGTCTTTTTCTCGGGTATCTTCTTGCTATTACTTCCATTATAATTCCACCTCGTTTATATTAAACACGGGTCCGTCCTTGCAGACGCGCGCGTTTTCTCCGTCTGTCTTTTTGCAGACGCACACAAGACATGCGCCTATTCCGCAGCCCATTCTCTCTTCCAGAGAGACGAGGCAAGGCGCGTCTATATTCCTCTCGGCAAGTTCTTTTTTGAGCGTTTTGAGCATTACGGGCGGCCCGCACGCGATTATCAAATCGAAATCCGGCTTGTCTTTATCGTTTAAAAACGCGCCGACGGCGTTGCCTTTGTTTCCGAAGCTTCCGTCGTCGGTCACGACAGTGAGCTTTTCGGACTTTTCAAGCTCGTCCAAAAGGCAGACCGCGGACTTATTTCTGAAACCTATGTACGAATAGAAATTCTTTTCGGCGCAGTGCTCGCGTATGGTCGCAATCAGCGGGAACACGCCCACGCCGCCGCCTATCACCGCGATATTTTTCTTGCCGTCGAGATTGAAACCGTTGCCGAGCGGCAGAAGAATTTTAAGCTTTTCGCCCGCTTCGGCTTTTGCAAGCCTTTGCGTGCCCTCGCCCTTCAACTGATAGCAGACCGCGATATCCCTTCCCTCGGCTTTCATAACGCCCAAGGGGCGCCTCAAAAGGTGGGAATTATCGCCCGTAGCCAAGTTCACGAACTGCCCGCCCCTGATTTTTCCCGCGTCCTCGGGGAGGGTTAAAGTCAACATATATATGTTTTCGGCAATAAGAGAATTGCTTTTTACAACCGCAAGTAAATCTTTCATTATCTTCCCATTACACCTATTACGCCCGACAAATCCTTTTGCATATCGACGCAAGCCGCGCGCGCCGCGTCCGCGTAATTTAAGCCCTTGTATGCGGCGTTTCCGTACGCGCAGATTATCCCGCGCGAATTATTGACAACTCCGCCTAAGCCGCGCTTGTCGAAGCAGACTTTCAGCATTTCCGCGTTGCCGCCCTGCGCGCCGTAGCCGGGGATTAAAAAGAAGGTCGAAGGCAGAAGCTTTCTCAGATTTTCCGCTTCCGCGGGGTGAGTCGCGCCGACGACCGCGCCGACGTCCGAATAGCCGTATTTGCCGACCGTATCCTTGCCCCACTCGGAGACAAGCTTGCCCATATGCTCATATATGTATTCGCCGCTTTCGAGCTTTAAATTCTGGAATTCGCCGCTCGACGGGTTGGAGGTTTTGACGAGCACGAAAATAGCTTTATCGTTGTTTTTGATATCCTCTACGAAGGGCTTTATGCCGTCCGAGCCGAGGTAGCCGTTTACCGTGAGCATATCCGCAGGATATGACGTAAGCTTTTTGCCGTTCAAATCGGTAAAACCGAGATACGCCTTGGAATAGCAGCCCGCCGTCGAGCCTATGTCGTTGCGCTTGCAGTCGGCGATTACTATAAGCCCCTTTTCGCGGGCGTAGCTCACCGTGTCGTAAAACGCCTTCAAGCCGTCGGGCCCGTACATTTCGTAGTAGGCTATCTGAACCTTGACCGACGGCACTATATCGCAGACCTTGTCGATTATGTGCTTGTTGAATTCGGTTATCTTCGCCGCCGCTTCCGCAAAGGTCGTAACGCCTTCGCGCATTTCGTCGGGTAAGTAATTAAAATCGGTGTCCAGCCCCACGCATGTGGGGTTTTGCAATTCGATAATTTTGTCAATGAGTTTGTCAATCATTTTTTTACCTCTGAATTATTAAATTGCGAAGATGCAAGCAAGACAAGGCGCGCACGGCTTTACGAGGGGAGTTTACCAATCCTAAACGACCCGAAGAAAAACGGAGCGCAACGCCGTATTGCGAAGCATATTCGCGGTTTAGTTTCCGTATTTTATTTCGCCGTCTACCAACGTATATTTTATTCTTCCGTATACCTCGAAGCCGTTGAATGGCGTATTTTTGCCTTTCGATAAAAAGTTTTTGCCGTCTATGACGTATTTTTCGTTCAAGTCGACCACGGTTATATCCGCGGGCGCGCCCTCTTTCAGCTCGCCGCCGTCGAGGTTTAATATATTCGCGGGGTTGTAGCTCATTCTCTCCGCGAGCGCGGAAAGGCTTAAAACTCCCGTTTTTACGAGGTAGGTATAGCTCAGCGGAAAGCTGGTTTCAAGCCCGCTCATGCCGAACGCCGCGAGGTTGTACTCGACTTGCTTGTCCTTTAACGAGTGAGGCGCGTGGTCGGTCACTATACAGTCGAGCGTGCCGTCCTTCAAGCCCCTTATTATCTCTTTTCTGTCTCTATCCTCTCTCACGGGCGGATTGACCTTCGTGTTCGTGTCGTAGGTCGTTATTATATCGTCGGTGAGCACGAAGTAATGCGGGCAGGTTTCCGCCGTGACCTTGACTCCCCGCTTTTTTGCGCTTCTGATGATTTCCACACCGCTGTAAGTCGAAACGTGGCAGATATGCACGGGAACGTTCAGACTTTCCGCAAGCGCGATATCGCGGGCTATGAAAATATCCTCTGCGGCGCGCAGACTGCCTTTCAGCCCCGTGAGCGTCGAATTAAAGCCCTCGTTCACGACCCCGCCGTCCACAAGCTCCTTGTCCTCGCAGTGGCAAAGGCATTTCAAGCCGAAGCCCGAGGCGTACTCCATGGCAAGGCGCATAATATTAGAGTTAGCTACCGACTTGCCGTCGTCGCTCAGCGCGACCGCGCCCGCGACTTTCATTTTGCCTATGTCCGCCATGGCGGCGCCCTCTTGTCCGCGCGTGATTGCGCCGATAGGGTTTATTTTGCAGAGGTTGACCTCTTTTTGTCTGTTCTTTATATACGAAACGACGACCGCGTTATCGCAGACGGGGTTGGTGTTGGGCATGCAGCAGACCTGCGTAAAACCGCCCGCAACCGCCGCCTTCGAGCCGCTTTCGATATCCTCTTTCCCCTCGAAACCGGGCTCGCGCAAGTGAACGTGCATGTCGATAAGACCGGGCAGAACGTGCTTGCCCGCCGCGTCAATCGTCTTACAGTCGGCTTTGAGATTTTCGCCGATTTTAACTATTTTTCCGTTTTCTATGAGAATATCGGCTTTCCTTTCGCCGTCTTTTAGTACGAGCGTTCCGCCCTTTATCAGCAGTTTCATAAATGCGCCTCCCTGTACTCGGCAAGCAGCTTTAAAAGCGCCATGCGCACCGCCAGCCCGCAAGTGACTTGTTCCAAAATTTCGCTTTTTTCGCCGTCTATGAGCGAGGGCGTGAGCTCCACGCCTCTGTTCACGGGTCCGGGGTGTAAGACTATCGCGTCCTTTTTGGCGTACTTCAAAAGCCCGTCGTTCACGCCGTAAAACTTGCTGTATTCGGACAGCGACGGAAAAAGTCCGCCGTTCTGGCGTTCGAGCTGAATTCTCAGCCCCATTACCGCGTCCGCTCCGTCAAGCGCTTCCTCGCGGGATTTCGCGACCTTTGCGCCCAGCCTTTCGATAGCTTTGGGCATGAGGGTTTCGGGGGAGTACATGCACACCTCCGCGCCTAATTTTCCGAGCCCGAAGAGGTTGGATTTTGCGACCCTGCTGTGCTTTATGTCGCCGAGTATCGCGACTTTAAGCCCCTTTATTTTGCCGAATTTGCGGCGTATGGCGAGCATGTCCAAAAGGGCTTGCGTGGGGTGCTCGTTCATGCCGTCGCCGCCGTTTAACACGCTCGCTTTGACGTGCTCGGCAAGCAGCTTCGGCGCGCCCGCCATGGGGTGGCGGATTGCTATGAAATCGATTTTGAGACTGTCGAGAGTCATACCCGTGTCTATCAGTGTTTCGCCTTTTTGAACCGAGCTCGACGAGGCGGAAATGTTCACTTCGTTCGCGCCGAGGTATTTGCCCGCAAGCTCGAACGAGGTGCGCGTGCGCGTGCTGTTTTCATAGAAAAGGGTTATCAGCGTTTTGCCTTTGAGCAGGTCGGACTTTTTCTCTTTTCCGTCGAGAAACGCGCGCATTTCGTCGGCGGTGTCGAGAATTTCGGTTATCTCCTCCGCGCCCGTGTCGTACAGACCGAGCAAGTCTTTTTTGGACAGCATTGTTATCTCCTTTAAATTATTCTCTGTAAAGTAAAACCGACTTTGTCGCACGAGGTTAAAACGTACTCTATGCCGTTTTTGACCGTGCGGAAGGGAAAAAAGTTTTCGCCGTGGATATGTCCGAAAACCACCTTGTCCGCGCCGTTTTCTTCGAACATTTCGGTAAACAGACTTTTCGACGATTTCGCGCCGAAAGGCGGATAATGTATCATTACTATCAGTTTATCCCCCTCCTCGCGCACTTTTTCGACCTGCTTGAAACACAGTTTGAACCGCTCGGCTTCGCGCATGTACAGCCGCTCGTCACGGTCGGTATAGTCCGAGCTTCCGGGGCATGTCCAGCCGCGCGAGCCGCAGATAATTATGTCGCCGAACTTGACGCAGTCGTTTTGCAAAAAGTAAAAGCTGCTATCGGGCGCGGCGTCGCGGAGCTTGGTTATTCCGTTCCACCAAAAGTCGTGATTGCCACGGATAAACACCTTTTTGCCCTTTAACTCTTTTAAGGATTGCAAGTCGTACAATCCCTCGGAAAGGGTCGTTCCCCAGCTTATATCCCCGCAGATAAGGACGGTATCTTCGTCGGATACCTTTTCGCGCCAGTCGGATTTAATTTTTTCAAAGTGGTTTTCCCACCCCGCGCCGAACACGTCCATAGGCTTGTCCGCGGCGCCCGAAAGGTGTAAATCGCTTATCGAGAAAACTTTCATACAGTATTTAAACCATTGTATAATTTTTTAACGCGGTTGTCAAGGAAACGGAAAAATAAAAGTAAACGGCGGAGCCGAAACTCCGCCGAACGTAGTCGTTGGTAAGTTACTGTTTCGAGCAGTTTTTGCCTTGGGGATAAAGGGGAAGCTCGAAGAAGCCCGTGCATACTTCGTGCGAATATTCCTGTGCGGGCGGAATTGCGCAGTAGCCGTAGCTGGGAACGAGAATTTCAACGTCTATCGCCACCTTCATAATCGTGGTGAGGCAAGCGCTGACGCTGAACGTGCCGTCGGAATTGAAAGTACCCTCGGCGCAAACCGCGCTGACCTCCGCCGTGATTTTATAGGGCATGATGGACGGCGCGGGAACGAACAGCAGTACGTCCTGCGATACCGAAATGGTAGACTGCGCTACCCCTTCGACTCCGTTTGCGTCGGTGTACGCGATTTCAACGGGAATGGAAACCGTAGCCTGAACGCGGGCGCAGCCGGGCTTGTCGTGAAGGCGCTCGACGTTGAGATTGGTTATAACGCCCGTCGACGACGTCGACCTCGCGCTTATAAAAGTCAAGGGGTATGTAGGGTCTGCGGGTATCTTGTCTTCGAGCGTCAAGGTATAGTTATCTATCTGGATTTGTTTGATGCATGCGTCGAAAATTTTCTGAGCCTGTATACATACCTTTTCGCACAAGCCGTTGAGGGGATTGCCGCTTATGGTGCCGGGGCATTTATCCGATTGAAAGTTCGAAAAAAATGACATATTGACCTCCGTTTTTTTTATATTACATTATATGCCACGCGGTTATTTAAAAGGTACAAATAGTTTTTTAGTCGGGTAAACGGGCGCGTTGCCGTTGGCTTCTTCGAGCAGCTTTTCGTCGACGCCGAATTTCAGCGCCACCGTGCGGTATGTGTCGCCGACGTCGGCGGTATAGCGCGAGTAGGTCTTATCCCCCACCTCTATAATTCTGCCCGCGAACGCCCCGCCAAGCACGGGTACCCCGAAATGACTTTCGACGTCCCGCGCGCACTGACCGCGCTTCACCCTGTAAAATTTGTTTCTGTCCGTAACGAGCGTAAACATTTGTATATTATACGGCGAAAGGGGCGGAAAATGTTCATAATCTCCCGAAGAAAATTGTAGAATATTGTTGATGAAACAAAATATTTACCGCTCGGCGGCACTCGTTACAGTATTTTCAACAGTCGAAAAGGCTTTAAGCTTTTTTTACAGAATAGTTCTCTCCCGCATTATAGGCGCGGAGGGGCTGGGCATTTACCAGATTTGTCTTTCGGTGTTCGCCGTGTTTCTGACCGCCGCGTCCAGCGGAATTCCCGTTACCGTCTCCCGCCTTATGGCGAAAAACGGCGCGAAAAACGACATAAAGGGCAAAAACGCCGCGGTGACCGCGGGCGTAGTAGCAACCCTTATGTTCACCGTGCCCATGGCTATTATTTTGTTTTTCGGCAGAAATCTTTTAGGCTTCCTCTTCACCGACGACAGATGCATGAACGTCTTTATTCTTTTGTTGCCGGGGCTTATCCTTACTTCGATTTACGCGGTTATGCGCGGCTCGTTCTGGGGCAACAAGCAATTTTTGCCTTACAGCATAATCGAGCTTTTGGAGGACGCCGTAATGGTCGTTCTCGGCTGTATCCTCGTCTACGGAGTTACAGACCCCGTAGCGGGCGCGGAGAGGGCGGCTGTCGCCGTGCTCGTTTCGTATGTATTCTCGTTCATAGTTTCGCTGTTCTGGTACTTCAAAAAGGGCGGAAGATTTTCCAACCCCAAAAGACAGCTCAAACCCCTCTTTTCCTCGTCCATGCCCATTACCGCCATGCGCACCTCCACCTCGGTGCTCAACTCGGCTGTTGCGATACTTCTGCCCGTGCTTTTAATGAACGCGTACGGGCTGACCAACTCCGAGGCGATAAGCCTCTATGGCGTGGCTATCGGCATGAGCGTGCCCATACTGTTTATACCGTCCGCGCTGATAGGCTCGATTTCGGTCGTGGTCGCGCCCGAACTCGCCGAAAATTATTACAAAAACAAGACCGCGCTCGTCAAGTTCGATATCGAAAAATCCGTCAAAGCCGCGATTTTTATAGCGACGCTGATTATACCCGTTCTGTTCGTGCTGGGCGACGAGATAGGCTCCGTTCTCTATTCGAACGAAATGAGCGGCGAAATTATACAAAATTGCGCCTTCATACTTTTGCCGATGTGCCTTGCAATGATTACGACTACCGTTTTAAACTCCATGAACTGCGAAAAGAAAACCTTGCTGTACTACATTATCGGCGCGGCGCTGATGATTGTAAGCATTGTCGCCTTGACGAGGTTCGTCGGCGTATATTCCTATATGATTGGACTTGCGGCAAGCTTTGTAATTTCCGCCGTGTTCAACCTTCGGCTGCTTGCCAAAAAGTGCGAGGGAATAAAATTTATAAGTTATATCCTCCGCTCGATTGTGGTTGTTATAGCGACTTGCGCGTTCGGCATGATGCTCGACGGAATTATAAGCCGCTACGTCGCGACGGTCTGGCAGATGGTGATATGCGCGCCCGCGTGCCTTATTTTCGCCTCCGCGTTCCTGATGTGCTTCGAAATGTTCTCGTTCAAGCCCTTTAAAAAGCTGTTTAAAAAGGCTTAGCGCTCGGCTTCAAGCCTATCAACAGCTTGACCGCGAGCAAGACCAAAAACGCGCCGAACAGTTTTTTAAGCACGGCGGACGGCAAAAGCGCCGCCGCGAAACCCGCCGCGACAGAGGTCAAAAGCGCGGGAATTACCAGCCACCACACGCCCTCGGTTTTCAAAAGCCCGTTTTCTTTATGGATTTTCAGCGTGAAAGCCGCCATGGGCAGAAAGGCAATAAGATTAGTCGCCTGCGCAACGTGCTGTTCGACCCCCAGAAAGACTGTCAGCGCGGGAATAAGCACCGTGCCGCCGCCCATGCCCATACCGCCGAGCATGCCCGAAAAGAAGCCCGCAATCAAAAACAGAATAAAGCTCAAAACAACATCCTCACTCCCGCCGCGAACATAAGCGCGACGAAGATATAGTTGATTATCGTTTTCGGGCACTTCGAAAGCATAAGCGCGCCCGCAAGCCCGCCCGCAACCGAACCGACGGCTGCGGGTATTATTACGTCCAAAGCGGCGTAACCGTTTATAATGTATACCAGCGCGCTTGCCGCGCACACGGGCGCAATCACGAATATCGCGGTTGCGTGCGCCTCCTTGTCCTCATAGCCGCATAATTTTCCGAGTAGCGGAACCGCAACCATGCCGCCCCCGCCGCCGAATAACCCGTTAACGGCGCCCGTCAGTATTCCCGCCGTAATTCGTTTAAAAAAATTTTTCACCTTAAACAGTTTGCGCAAAAACTCAAAAATAATAAAAAAATTTGCCTTATAAGGTAATAAATGCTTGATTATAATTGCCGTTTATATTAAAATATCATAGTACGATTATTTATTAAGGACTATATAATATGTCAAAACACTTTTCAAAGAAACGCAGAATAAAATACGTTCTGCTTGCGCTCACCTGCGCAGCTTCCTTTTCGGCTGCGGGTTTTTCGGCTTGCGCCAAAGACCCCGAGGACAAAAAGGAAGAGGACAAGACCTCGGCGGTTGACAATCAGCTTCTCAAAAACGGCAATTTCGAATTTTTTACCGTGCCGAAAGCCGAGGAGGACGAAAACGAGCCCGTCTATCTTATCAATTCGCCCAACAACTGGTCGCACGGCGGTTCCTCCTCCTACACCATGTCGGGTATTATCGATACGAATAAATCCGCCTGGGATTTACTGAACGCGGACGACCTCGAAGAAAAGCTGGACATCAACAACGCGCTCAATTCCAGCGACAGCAACTATAAGGAAGATTACGTCGACTACAACGGCATGAAGTCGAGCGACTTACTCTACAAAGATTCGTACAGCGCCCTGAAAACGAGCAGTATCGAATCCGAGGAAGTCGACGGCAAAAAGGTGTACAAGCTCGACGACAAGGAAGTCTTTTTAAACGAGGACGACGGCGAGTACTACTTCGACGCCGAATTCACTAAGCCGCTCAAAGAAAAAATCGGCAACCCCGGCACCCACTACGTTATAGAGGGCGACGCGACCGACGGCTATTACTATATGGACGGCGAAGATAAAGTCACCGTCTATAAGGACGACAAGGGCGACTTCTATCTTAAATACGACGAAAACACGAAGGAATATTCCGAAACGTTCACAAACGTTTTAATGCTTCACAACTATTCCTCCGCGAACCATAACGGCATTGCGCAGAACTACTCCTCTATCAGCGTAGACCTGCCCGCAAACACCGCTGCCGAGATTTCGCTTTGGGTAAAGACCGGCGACCTTCTCTTCCGTCAGGGCACGCCCGTAACTCAGGACAGAGGCGCGTATATCGCCGTATCACAATCGGTCGGCGGGACAACCCTCGACGATTTCAAGATTTCGAGCATCAATACCGAAAAGCTTATCGCCGACAAGAGTGCGTCCGACGCATATAACGGCTGGGTGCAGTACTCGGTATTCGTGAACGCGTGCGACTTCGCTTCGACTACGATTACGATTAAGCTCGGGCTCGGCGACACGAACTACACGGTTGAGGGCTACGCCTTCTTTGACGACGTAAAGGTCACCAAGTACGCCGACCTCGGCGACAGCGGCAATTTCGACGAAAACAAGATTGACGACGCAATCTGCTACCTCTCTTCGAAGGGCGACGAGAAAGTTTTCATTGCCGACAAGTACAGCAGAAACGAGGGCGCGGTAACCGATAAGAGATTTTCCGAAAACTTCGACTACTTCGTTGACCTCGCGTCTGAAAGCAAGTACGATATATTCGATTTCGGCGGCGCTTCGCTCAAAGCGAACCTCACCGTAGACAAGGATAAATACGTTTCCTCCGCGGTCAACAACGCGACCGCCGACGGCATAACCGTCGAAAACGCGCTCGGCAAGGTAAAACTTCCCGACGAACTTAAAAACATTAAGGACGGCAACGACAAGCCCGTCGGCATCAATACGCAGGGCGACTTGCTCGCGTTCGTATCCGCAGACAAAAAGTTTGCCAACTCCGAATATTCGGCTAAGCTCAACGACGCGTTGACAAACGCACAGCATTTACCCGGAGCCGACAAGGACAGCAAGGTTCTGGTCATGCTTTCGGCAAGAGGCGCGGCTTACACCACCTCCTTCGACCTCTCAATCGAACAGAACAGCCGCCAGATAATTTCATTCTGGGTCAAAACCTCGGATATGAGCGGCAATACGGCTGCCACCCTCACCCTCAAAGACAAAAACAATGACGACGTAACCTCGAACTTCAAGGTTGACACGACCGACGTCGTAACCGACCTCGACGACGAGCGCAAGGATATCTACCACGGCTGGGTTCAGTGCTTCTTCTTTGTAGAGAACAACGACGACGAAAAGAGAGACCTCTCGTTCGAATTCAGCTTCGGCAACACCGAACTGAGCGCGACCAAGGTCAGCTCGTACAAAGCGGGCTGGGCAATGCTTTCGAACTTGCAGACCCTCTCGGTAAACGAGGACACCTACGCCTACACTTCGGCGGGCACATATTCTGCGGAGCTCACGCTCAGCAAGGACGACAAAAGCTACACGGGCGCGTTTGACGAGCCTTACGGCAGCCTCGCACACGAAATCGAAGAAGGCATGGTCGACCCCTCCAAGTACTACGGAGTAAACGGCGGAAGCTCGGCAATCAAGAACAACGGCTCGATATCCCTCCCCTACGACGATATCAACCAGAAGGACGACGCGGGTCTTATCAATAAGGAATACGTTGAAAACTATCGCGCTTCCGAATGGTACAAGGCGCTGTTATCCGCATTCAAGGTCGAAGATAAAAGCTCGATAACTGCAATACAGACCTGGGAGGAAATGTTCGGCAAAACGACCTACCAGCCCCTCGTAATTTTAAACAGTCTGAGAACGGTCGGCGACAAGCAGGTAAGAAACTACGGCTTTATCGGCACGGCAAGCTCGGCTACGGCGGACGGCTACTCGGTTGTAAGCGTAAGAGTTTTGGTCAGCGCGGGCGCGGTTGCATACGTCTACCTCGTAGACACCGCGGAAGGCAAGAAGGTAATGTCCTTCGAAACCCCTTCCCTCTCGTTCTACTATGACGAGGACGGAAACGTGCTTTACAAGCAGCTCGACGACGACGCGACGCTTGCGGAAAGAAAGGCGAACATACTCTACACCCTCCGCAGCGACGGATTGTACGAGGACAAGGACGGCAAGCTTTTCGCAAACACATGGAACTATACCAAATTATATAAAGACGAATCCGTCAGCTATTACAACGAAGCGGGCGAGCTCGTAAGTTTCGAGGACCTCGTCGAGGGCGAAACTTACTACACCGACGCAACCAAGACGAAGCAAGTCAACCACTTCCTCGTAACGAGCGAGGGCGTCAAGATATTCGAATACAAGGACGGCGCTTACTACTACATTGTAGAGGGCAAGACCAAAAGCGACGTAATCACCCCCTTCGATATCAGCAAAGCAAGATACACCGAAATTTCGGCGGAATATCAGGCGGTTGTCGACGCGCGTTACAGCGCAAACGGCAAATTCATGGAGGGCGAGCTCGGCTACGACGCGGACGGTAATTTGGTCGCGGGCAAGTGGGTTACGGTATCCTTCATAATCCACACGGGCAGCGCGGCAAAGAATTACCGCCTGGAACTTTGGAGCGGCACGCGCGAGGACGCAAACACCGAAATGTCCGAGGATAGCGCGGTCGTATTCGATTACAGCTACGCGACGGCTTCCGACAACACTTTGAGAGACTGGTACGAAAACGAGATTATCAAAGCTTACCAGAGACTTTTGAGAGATAAGGGCTTGTATGACGAGCTTGCGGTTGCCACCTCCGAAGAGAACATCAGCTACTACGAGGCGCTTGTACACGGCGGTAAGGTCAACGGCGAAGTGATTAACGGCTTCATAAACGACGGCAAACTCTCGCAGGCGGATATCGACAAATACGAGATACTCAATAACTACAAGGCTCACTACTACACGTTCAGTCTTTACGACTCGGCAAACTTCCGCCCCTTCAACGAGGACACCGCGGACGAGAATACGACGGGTTATAACTACAAAGTTTCCGACTATTCCGAAAGCCTTGCCTACCTCGAAGTCAAGGACTACGGCGTAACCGACAACACCTACACGGTATTCGTCGACTATGCGACGGTTGACCAGTCGATTGAATTCGTAACAGCCGACGACAACAACGAAGAAGAGGAAACCGAGGACAACGACACGAACGTATGGCTGCTTGCCTCCTCCATTCTGCTTGTAGTTGCAATGCTGTTCGCAATGCTTGCTATTCTTATCAAGGATATGCTGAAAAAGAAGCGCCGCAACAAGACGCTGGGCAAGAACACCTACAACCACGACAAAGCAATCCGTACAATGAAGAGGCTTAAAATAAAGCCCGAAGAAATCGAAGAGGTTGAACCTTCCGAAAACGAAGACACAACCGACACCGAAGAATAAAAGAAATCCGCAAGCGCAAGCTTGCGGATTTTTTATTTATATGCGAACGCCCTTAGGAAGCTTGTTTTTAGCCGTGCCGTCCGAAGCCTTGCACCAGCCCAGCGGATAGCCCTTGTAGGTCACAAGCCGCCAGCCCCTCTCGTTGCTTTCGAACGTCAGCCCGCGAAGATAGCCGAGCGCGGTTTTTTCTTCGACGTCGATACAGTGCGCCTCCTCTTTTTTAAGGCACATTGCGAGGGAATGGGACGGCTCGAACCGACCCTTTAAAAGCTCGCCCAGCCTCACCCCCGCCCGCAGAGTCTGCGCCGATGTTTTGGGGCAGTCCTGCGGCAGCGAATACAGCACGCTTCCCGCAAGGTGTAAATTTTTAAAAGTTACGTTCAGATTTTCTCTTTCCCACTGTCTGTAAAGCTTTTCGTCCGCGGAGGGTTTCAAGGGCTTTAAATCCCTTCTGCCGCCGCCCGTCTTTTCCATGACCGCGAAAAAATGCCCTTCGCCGCGTATTTCGTGCGGGTACAGCTTTTGCATTTTCAAAAGCCGAATATCGGCGTGCGAAGCAATGAAGGCTTCGATTTGAATCTCGTCCTCCTCGGGCGCGAAGGTGCACGTCGAATAGACGAGCCTGCCGCCAAAGGCAAGCATTTTGTATGCGCTGTCAAGAATTTCTTGTTGCCGCGCCGCACAAAGCTTCACGTTGTCCAAGCTCCACTCGGGGATAGCCGCCTCCTCCTTTTTGAACATACCCTCGCCCGAGCACGGCGCGTCGACGAGGATTTTGTCGAAGTATTCGAAAAATTCCCCGCTCAGCTTTTCGGGCGAAGCGCACGTCACGACCGCGTTTTTAACGCCCAGCCGCTCGACGTTGGAGGACAGAATTTTCGCGCGGGAGAAATTGATTTCGTTCAAAAACAGTATCCCGCTTCCGTCCAGCCTTTGCGCAAGGCTTGTGCCCTTGCCGCCGGGGGCTGAGCATAAATCGAGCACCCGTTCGCCCTTTTTAACGCCGAGTTCGGGCGCGGCGCACATTGCCGAGGGTTCCTGAACGTAATACAAGCCTGCGGCATGGTACAAGGTTTTGCCCAAGCCTTCGTCGGCGACGTAAAAGCCGTTCTCCTCCCAAGGCACTTGTTCGAGAGAAAACGGCGAAATTTTTTTGAATTCTTCGGCGGATATTTTAAGCGTGTTTACGCGCAGCCCCTTTTCGGCGGGGCGGTCGTAGCTTGAAAGGAATTTTTCGAAATTTTCCCCAAGCCCGCTTTTCATACGTTCGACAAACTCAATCGGTAAATTCATTCAAAAGCTTCTCCAAACCGCTAACGTCTGTGACGGTAAGATGTTCCATTTTCAGCGCGGCTACCGTGCGAGGCGAAGCGTCGTCTTGTTCGGCGACAAAATAGTCGCAGTGTGCGGCGTGCTGGGTATAGGTTCCGCCGAGGGCGTAAATTTTGTCCGCAAGGCTTTTGGAAAGTGGCAAATCGCTTTCGACCGCCCTTGAAAACGAAAAGACCTTGCCGTAAAGTCGTCCGTTTTTATTTATTCTTTTGCGCGACAGATAGTTGAAAAACTGCGTTCTGGTTATTGCGCTTTCCCGCTTTTCGCGCAGCTTTTCCTCGTGGTACTTCTTTTCGCCGTGCGCCGAGGGCGGGGTTATGTTGTAGTTTTTAATTCTGCCCTCGGTTATGCCCAGCGTCTTTACAAGCTCGGCATACCCGCACCCCTTCGCCTTACACATCGCCTCGACAATCTTCATTGTGGCATAGGCGTCGTCCGCGGCGCGGTGGGCGGTGAATTCAACGCCGAGCTCGGCGGCAATTTTTTCAAGCCCTATCTGGCGCGAAAAGTCGTTTATATACGCCATATAAATCAGCTGGCTGTCCGAAAAGGAAAATTTGAACGGCGGCAAGCGGAAACGTTTGGTTTCGAGGTTGAGATACTTTACGTCGTTCATTGTCGAGTGTCCCAAAACAATTACGTCCTTATCCTCCAACAGCGACTTTATGTAGCCGTAAATTTTCGGAAAGGGCGGGTACTTTTTAAACTCGGTATACTCGTAGGGAAGGACTATGCCCTTGTCGCCCTTTCTGTCGGTCAGATGAAAGCCGCCGCGCGGGTTTACAAGCAAGTCCTCTTTCTTCAAAATATTAAAATTTTCGTCGCACAAGACATATCCGAACGCGCAGATTTTCGCGGAACTTTTGCTCACGCTCGCGCACTCGATATCGAAAAATACAAAATTCATAATTATAACGCTATTATATTATCATATTCCGCACAAAATATCAACCGTATGCCGTTAATGCCTCTTGACAAATATAATATTTTGTCATATAATTTCAATGTATGAAAAATTTGTTGACTATTGTCGTATGCCACAGCGATAATAACGATATCGCTACCTGCGACGGCGTTGAATTTATATTCCCCGAAGAGGGCGAAAACGAAAAAACCTTTTTGACGAGGGCGTTTAAGCAGGCAAAGGGCAAATACTCGCTTGTGTGCGAAAACACGCTCAAACTCGCGGACGTGCAGTCGGTATTGAACATACTCGACAAAAATACCGCCGATATTGTCTGCTTCGTGGGCGGAGCGGTGTTCAGAACAGCCATAATGAAAAACGCCGTCAAGGACTGCGAGGACGCGTTCTCGTGCAGAGTGCTTGCGTTGCTGGAATGTAAAAACCTTTTGAAAACGGTCTATAACCCGTTCGTTTTCGTAAAGCGCGCGAAGGACTTCACCGAAGAGAATACCGAGGGAATTTTGCTTGCCGCCGCCGAGTTCAAGAAGGCGAAGGCGAAGCTGACGAAGGAAATTTATTCGTTCGCGTTCGATATGCTTTGCTCGAAGCTGGTTACATACTACCTCTATTCGATGCTGGCGATAAAGGACGGAAGCATGCCCGCGGAAAAGCTTATAGAGTTCGACAACAAGCTTAAAGCGGAAATCGTTTTGTACCTCGCGCTCGACAAGCGCTTTACATACGCGAAACTGCAAAAGCTGAGGGACAAGGGTTTCAAAATCTCCTCACTTACCGCGAGAAAATTCAAAAAATGCTTAAAGATATAAAATGTGCGGCGGCGAGCTTTCGGCTCGCCGCCGCTTATATTATTTCTTAGGTAAAATTTTGTCCTTGCCGCCCATATACTTTCTGAGCACCTCGGGAATATACACGCTTCCGTCGGCTTGCAAATGGTTTTCAAGGAACGCAATAAGCATTCTCGGGGGCGCGGCGACGGTGTTGTTCAGCGTGTGCGCGAACTCGTTCTTGCCCGTCTTGGCGTTTTTGTATCTTATTCCCAACCGCCTTGCCTGCGCATCGGTGAGGTTGGAACAGCTGCCCACCTCGAAATATTTTTTCTGGCGCGGGCTCCACGCCTCTATGTCGCAGCTTTTGTATTTGAGGTCGGCCAAATCGCCCGAGCAGCAGATAAGCTGTCTTACGGGAATTTCCATTGAAACGAACAGCTCAACGGTGTAATTCCACATTTTTTCGTACCACGCGTCGCTTTCCTCGGGCTTACATATTACAATCATTTCCTGCTTCTCGAACTGGTGGATACGATATATGCCCCTCTCCTCGATGCCGTGCGCGCCCTTTTCCTTTCTGAAACAAGGCGAGTACGAGGTCAGCGTCTGCGGAAGCGAGCCCTCGGGCAGAACCTCGCCCATAAATCTGCCTATCATGGAGTGCTCGGACGTGCCGATAAGGTACAAATCCTCGCCCTCGATTTTGTACATCATGCCCTCCATTTCCTCGAAGCTCATTACGCCCGAAACGACGTCGCTTCTGATCATATAAGGAGGTATGCAATAGGTGAAGCCCTTGTCAATCATAAAATCTCTGGCGTAGGTCAACACCGCCGAGTGAAGGCGGGCGATGTCGCCCAACAGATAGTAAAAGCCGTTGCCGCTCGTTCTGCGCGCCGCGTCCAAATCTACCCCGCCCAGACTTTCGAGAATATCGAGGTGGTAGGGCACGTCGAAGGGCTTTTCCTTCGCCTCCAAAAATACCTTGCCCTCTACGTTTTCGCTGTCGTCTCTGCCTATGGGCACGTCGTCAGCGATAATGTTGGGAATGGACATCATTGCGATTTTGAGCGACGCTTCGACCCTTTCGCTTTCCGCCTCGATTGCGGCGATACGCTCGTTATTTTCCTTGGAAAGGCGCTTCGCCTCCTCCGCCTCTTCCTTTTTGCCCTCGCGCATCAACGCGCCTATGCTTTTGGCGAAGGTGTTGCGCTGTGCGCGGCGGCTGTCGCCCTCGGACTGAAGCTCGCGCTTTTTTACGTCGAGGGACAAAATTTCGTCGACGAGCGGAAGCTTTTTATCCTGAAATTTCTTTTTCAGATTTGCTTTTACGAGTTCGGGATTTTCTCTTATAAGGTTAATGTCTATCATTTCGTATCTCTCCTGAATTTTCAACAAAATTATACTTCAAATTTTTGGTAATTGCAATAAAAACACCGTTAATATCTTGAAAAAAAAATACGGGCGTGCTATAATTATTTCTGTATTATGAGTAAAATTGTTTTTAAACTAAACGGTAAAAAGGAAAACGAGGAAATACCCGAAGAGGAAGCTAAGCTCACCGAACCCGAGCCCTCCGACGAAACCGCCGCCACCGCCGACGCGGCAGCGGAAGTTTCCTTCGACGCGCCGAAGCCAAAACAGAGTAAATCTGCAAAGGTTGAGCCGGTAGAAGATTTCGACAAGGATAAAATCGTCAAGTACTTCAAGCGCCACCCCAAAAAGGCGGTGAATACGAAAGTCGACAGATTTAACCCCAAGCTCACAAAGGGTCTTTCGACCGCGCAGGTTCAGACGAGGTTCACGCAGTTTCTGTTCAACGACACGAACAAAAAATACTCGCGCTCGTACGCAAGTATTTTTATCGGCAATATCTGCACGTTCTTCAACCTCTTGTGTCTTTTGGCGGGCATTGCGCTGATTATAGCGAACACGCAGGGCATAACCAACTATCTCGTGCTGTTTATCACCAGCGCGAATATCGTCATAGGCATTATTCAGGAAATCCGTTCGAAGCTTTCCATCGACAAGCTGTCAATTCTCGCCGCGAATAACGCCAAGGTCGTACGCGACGGAGAAACGCGGGAAATACCCGTAAACGAAATCGTGCTCGACGACGTGCTTATAGTCGAGCTCGGTCAGCAGGTTCCCGCGGACTGTATTCTCGCCGAGGGCTCGGTAGAAGTCAACGAAAGCCTTCTCACCGGCGAGTCGGTCGCAATCAAGAAAAACGTCGGCGACACGCTGTTTGCGGGCAGCTTTATTTCGAGCGGCAGCGGCAAGTGCCGCGTCGACAAGGTAGGCAAAGAGACCTACATAGAGAAATTAACCTCTAAGGCGAAAAAATACAAGAGACCGAATTCCGAGCTTATGAATTCGACTAAGCTCATAATTAAGGTCATTTCCATTTTAATTATTCCCATCGCGATAGGCATGTTCTTTATCGCGAGGGGCAACTTCGACGCCGCGTCGGGGGTCGAGGACTTCCTTTTCAGCAAGCATATCAATTACGCGATACAGCGCACCTGCTCGGTCGTCATAGGCATGATACCCTCGGGTATGCTTCTTTTAACCAGCGTCGCGCTCGCCGTGGGCATTGTAAGACTTGCGAGAAACCACACGCTTGTGCAGGATATGTACTCGCTGGAAATGCTTGCGAGGGTCAACGTATTGTGCCTCGACAAAACGGGCACGATAACCGACGGCAGAATGAAGGTCAACGACTGCGTTATTTTGAACACGGTCGGCGAATATTCCTTAAACGACATTATGGGAAGCATGCTATCCGCGCTGGACGACAACAACCAGACCTCGATAGCGCTTCACAACCATTTCGGCACGGGCGACAAGCTGAGCCCGCTTGTGACAATTCCCTTCTCTTCGAAGAGAAAGCTTTCGGCGGTAACGTTCGAGGACGTGGGTACGTTCTGTATGGGCGCGCCCGAGTTCGTGCTTAAACCCTACCCCGCGAAGGTCGAGAGAATTGTAAAAAGCTATGCGCAGATGGGCTTGCGCGTGATAGTGCTTGCGCACTCTCCCACGCCCATAGTCGGCGAAAAGCTGCCCGCGGTGTTAAAGCCGATTGCGATTATTTCCATTGCCGACAATATCCGCGAGGACGCGATTGACACCATTAAGTGGTTCGGCGAAAACGACGTCAACGTCAAGGTCATTTCGGGCGACAACCCCGTGACCGTCTGCGAGGTCGCAAAGCGCGCGGGAATTAAGAATGCGGAGAAATATATCTCGCTCGAAGGGCTGAACGAAAAAGAAGTCGAAAACGTTGCGAACAAGTACACCGTGTTCGGAAGAGTTTCGCCCGAGCAGAAAGCAATCTTGGTGCGCTCGATTAAATCGGAGGGCAACACGGTTGCAATGACGGGCGACGGCGTAAACGATATCCTCGCGCTGAAAGAAGCGGACTGCGCGATTTCGGTCGCGTCGGGCAGTGAGGCGGCGCGTAACGTGAGCCATATAGTCCTTATGGACAACAACTTCAACAATATGCCCAAGGTCGTTGCGGAGGGCAGACGGGTTATAAACAACATTAAAAACTCTTCCTCGCTGTACCTTATGAAAACGCTGTTTACGGCAATCCTCGCGGTGCTTTGCATTGCGATGCAGATACCCTATCTGTTTATGCCGCAAAACGTTTTACTTCTGGAAATTTGCATTATCGCAATCCCCTCCTTCTTCCTCTCGTTACAGCCGAACAAGGAGCGAGTGCAGGGCAAGTTTATTACGCACGTTATGAGCGGCGCTGTGTCCGGCGCGCTGGTAATGATTATCTGCGTTATGGCTATGTATTTAGCTAACGTAATCGACCCGACGGAGTTCGGACAGCATTATCTTGCAATGTGTATGATTGCGCTGACCTTCTCGGGACTTGTAATGGTGTTCAGAATTTGCCGACCGCTAAACGTATTCCGCGCCGTGCTGTGCGTGAGCATGCTTGCTCTGTGCATTACGGCTTACGCCGTTCCGCAGATTGCAAGGCTGCTTTACGCGAACTGGAACGAAATCAAATGGGATTACGCGAAGATACTGACGATTGTTGTCGTTATCGAAGCGGCGTTCCCTATATCGAGCTGGATGATTGAGCTTATGCACTATATATTCCCCTCGTCGACGGGCAAGAAACACGTTATACAGACAGATGTCAATCAGGAAAATCAATAATAAAAAGCCCCCCGCGGTTTCACCGTAGTTACCATAGGGAATTTAATAAGATGCAAATAAAAAAATTAGGCATAGCGTTAAGCTGTGCCTTTTCTGTACTTTTTTCATAGACAAACTATGCTACCATAGCATAATAAGATAGATATGTTTTATATAGCACGCAAAACTCAATCGGTTGCGGTCTTTCGTTTTTTGTGATATAATGATTGTACGATAAACAGTAATTTAGCCTCTATCTTTATCGGCGTGGAAAGCAAGTTTTAATATAATTATTAATCCCTTGAAATTATTACTTTTCTATGATATACTTATAGTACGAAGATAAAAACACAGTCCCCGTTGAGTAGTCGTGGGCAATACCTATTTGGTATTCAGTAACCTGCCTCCTTGGTTGTCTCTTCTTCAAGTAAAAATTTTAAGGAGGTTTTTTCTTGATGGAGGCAACAAATACAACACTGACTATTTATTTTGACGGTCAATTTTATATTGGACTATTTGAACGAATAGAAAACAATAAAATATCTGTTTGCAAATATATCTTTGGTGCAGAACCAAAAGATTACGAAGTATATGAATTGGTCTTAAATAAATATTACAGTTTGCGGTTTAGTCCAACTGTCGAAATTGAACGCAAGCCTATTGATTTAAGAAACCCTAAAACAAGACAGCGCAAAATTAAAAAAACTATTGCTAATATTGAAATAGGCACAAAATCTCAACAGGCAATAAAAAAGCAAATTGAAGAGCGTAAAATTGAAAGGAAGGTCAATTCAAAAGTTCGTAAAGAGCAAATGCTTGAAGATAAATTTCAAGAGCGGCAGAAAAAGAAAAAAGAAAAGCATAAAGGACATTAACTTTATGAGAAAGCGGTTACGATTTTTTTCGTAACTGCTTTTCTATTAAAAATTCAAATAGAGAATTTAATGCAATAAATTTCAATTTATCTTTATAAATGATTTGTAGATAAAAGCTCTCGAACAGTCTGTTCGAGAGCTTTTCATAGCTTTAAAGTGCAACTCTTTTTTTACAATTCTTCGTCGGGCGTTTCGACGACCTCTTCCTCGTTGAAGTCGGTCACGCCGAGCCCCGCGCCTATGTCGGCAGCCTCGACCGCCGCGGGCTGTTCGACAACCTCGGGCGCCGCCTGCGCCATTTCTTCGGCGGCCTCCTCTTCGTCGCGCGCGGTCAGCGCAATCGTCGCAACCGAACCGCCTTTCAGCTTCATTAGCCTTACGCCCTTCGTGTTTCTGCCTATGTGCGAGATATCCGAGCAGTGCATTCTTATGATAATTCCGCTGTCGGAAATAATCATTACGTCGTCCTTGTCGGACACTTGCTTCATATTGACAAGATAGCCCGTGACTTCGTTGAATATACCCGCTTTGATACCCATACCCGCTCTGCCTTGAAGTCTGTAATCTTCGAGGTCGCTGCGTTTGCCGTAGCCGTTCGACGTTACCGTCAGCACGTCCTTAGTCGGGTCGATTACCAGCATATCGACGAGGCAATCGTCTTTCGCGAGCTTCATTGCCTTTACGCCTGCGGTGTCTCTGCCCATCGAGCGCACTCCCTTTTCGGAGAAGCGGATACATTTACCCGAACGCGAAGCTATCATAAGCTCGTTTCTGCCCGTAGTGAACACTACAGATATAACCTCGTCGTTGTCGTTCAGTTTGATAGCGATTTTGCCGTTTTTGTTTATGCGGTTGAATTCGCTGAGTCTGGTCTTTTTGATTAGTCCCTGCTTCGTCGCAAACGCTATGTTGCCGTGCGCGCCGTTTTGGACGGGCATCAGGGTGTTTATCTTTTCGTCGGGCGCTATCTGGATTATGTTGACGATAGCCCTGCCGCGCGCCGTGCGCTGTGCTTCGGGAATTTCATACGCCCTTATTCTGAATACCTTGCCCTTGTCCGAGAACAGCAGTATGTCGTCGTGCGACGAGCATACGAACATTTCCTCGACGAAGTCCTCTTCCTTGGGGCGGTGGGCTGTAATTCCCATGCCGCCGCGGTGCTGGGCTTTGTATTCGGAAACGGGTATTCTCTTGACGTAGCCCGTGTGGGTCATGGAAACTACCACTTGCTCGACGGGTATCAAATCCGCGTCGATTATTTCGCCGTCGAGGTCGACCGCAATTTCCGTTCTTCTCTCGGAGGGGTATTTGCGCTTGATTTCAAGCAAGTCGTCCTTGATTATCTGGTATACGCGGCTTTCGTGTGCGAGTATGTCCTTGTAGTCGGCAATCATTGCCTCCAACTGCGCCAGCTCCTCTTTTAACTTGTCGACTTCGAGGTGGGAAAGACGGTACAGTCTCAATTCCGCAACAGCGGTCGCCTGTCTTTCGTCGAGCTCGAAATTCGCGGTGAGCTTTTTAACGCAGTCAGCCTTGTCTATCGCGCTGCGGCAGACTTCGACAACCTCGTTAATGCTCGCCTGCGCGATAACAAGTCCGCGCAAAATGTGCGCGCGTTCTTCGGTTTTGGCAAGATCGAATTTGGTGCGGCGGGTTATGATTTCCTTCTGGTGTTCGAGGTAGTAATATATGAATTCACGCAGATTTAAAATCTTCGGGGTACCGTCGACGAGCGCCAGCATTATAAGTCCGTCGGAAATCTGCAAATTCGTGTGCTTATAGAGGTTGTTAAGTACTATCTGGGGAACGGCGTCCTTTTTCAGCTCGATAACGATACGCATACCGTCGCGGTCGGATTCCTCGCGGATATCCGAAATGCCCTCGATTTTTTTGTCCTTGACAAGGTCAGCCATACTCTCGATAAGATTCGCCTTGTTGACCTGATAGGGTATTTCTGTTACGACTATGCGCGTTCTCGTCTGGTTGCCGCTGGTGTATTCCTCGACCTCGCAGCGCGAGCGTATCACTATGCTGCCTCTGCCCGTCTTATACGCCTTCTTGATACCGTTTCTGCCCATTATAAGACCGCCGGTCGGGAAGTCGGGCGCGGGAATGTACTGCATCAACTCTTCCACTTCGATATCGGGCTTTTCTATCATTGCGATAACGCCGTCTATAACCTCGCCGAGGTTGTGCGGGGGAATGTTAGTCGCCATACCGACCGCGATACCGTCAGACCCGTTGACGAGCATGTTAGGGAAGCGCGACGGCAGAACAGTGGGCTGCATGCCCGTATCGTCGAACGTCGGATAGAAGTCGACGGTTTCCTTGTCGAGGTCGCGAAGCATTTCCGAGGAAAGTTTGGAAAGCCTCGCTTCGGTGTATCTCATTGCCGCCGCGGGGTCGCCGTCGACCGAACCGAAGTTACCGTGTCCTTCAACGAGCGGGAAATTGATTGTAAAGTCCTGCGCAAGTCTGACGAGCGCGTCGTAGACCGAGCTGTCGCCGTGGGGGTGGTATTTACCGAGACAGTCACCGACGATACGCGCGCATTTTCTGAACGCCTTGTCTGAATACAAGCCGAGCTCGTGCATCGAGTAAAGTATACGTCTGTGGACGGGCTTCAAGCCGTCTCTGACGTCGGGGATTGCGCGGGAAACGTTTACCGCCATCGCATAAGCTATGAATGATTTTTTAAGCTCCTGCTCGACCTCCACATCGAGCATTTTTGTCATTTCGAGAGTTTTTTTGAACTCTTCGGTGAGCTCCGCACTGGTTACCTTTTTAGCCATCTTTCTCTCCTTATACGTCCAACTCTTCTACAAGTTTTGCATTTTCTTCTATGAACTGACGTCTCAGCTCGGGCTGTTCGCCCATCAGCAGCGAGAAGTACTTGTCCGCCTCGACCGCGTCCTCTACGTTAATTCTGACCAGCGTGCGCCTTGCGGGGTCCATGGTGGTCTCCCAAAGCTGTTCCTTGTTCATTTCGCCGAGACCCTTGTAACGCTGCAACTCGAACTTGCCCTTGTAGGTGTTTTTGAAGTCTTCGAGCGCTTTGTCGTCGTAGAGATACGTTTCGGGAATACCCTTGCCCGACACCTTGTAAAGGGGCGGCTGAGCCGCGTAGACGTGTCCGTTCTCGACGAGCGGGCGCATATAGCGGAAGAAGAAAGTCAGAAGAAGTATTCTTATGTGCGAACCGTCGACGTCCGCGTCGGTCATTATTATTATTCTGTCGTAGCGGAGCTTGCTTTCGTCGTAGTTTTCCTGTATTCCGCAGCCGAAAGCGGTTATCATTGCCTTGATTTCGGCGTTGCCGAGCGCGCGGTCGATTCTTACCTTTTCGACGTTGAGAATTTTGCCGCGGAGGGGCAAAATCGCCTGGAAGCGCCTGTCGCGACCCTGCTTTGCCGTACCGCCCGCGCTGTCGCCCTCGACGATGTAAATTTCGCAAAGCTCGGGGCGTTTGTCCGAACAGTCTGCAAGCTTTCCGGGAAGCTTCGTGCTTTCGAGCACGCCTTTGCGGTGGGTTTCCTCACGCGCAAGTCTCGCCGCCTCCCTCGCACGCTGCGCCGTAAGACAGCGCATAATCAGCTCCTTGGTTTCGGCGGGGTGCTCTTCGAGGTATATGCCGAATTTTTCGGTAACGGCTTTCTGGACGAAAGTTCTGACGTAGGTCGAGCAAAGCTTACTCTTTGTCTGGCTTTCGTACTGCGCGTCGGCTATCTTGACCGATACGACGGCGGTTATACCCTCGCGCACGTCGTCGCCCGAAAGCTTTTCTTTTTCTTTGATTATGCCCAGCCTCTTACCAGAGTCGTTTATTACCTTGGTAAGCGCGGCTTTGAAGCCGTCGAGGTGGGTGCCGCCGTCGGGCTGGCGGATATTGTTCGAGAAAGGGAAAATTTGTTCGCTGTAACTGTCGTTGTACTGAATTGCGACTTCGAGAAAGGTGTTATCGCCCTCGGAATCCTCGAAATAAACGGGCTTCGCGAAAAGCACTTCCTTGCCCCTGTTTATATCCTCTATGAAGTGAACTACGCCGCCCTCGTAGCAGAACGTATCGGCGCGCTCCCTGCCTTCGCGCTGGTCGGTCAGCGTGAGCGTAAGTCCCTTGTTGAGGTACGAAAGCTCGCGGAGAAGAGTTTTGAGGGTGTCGTAATTGAAATCGATGGTTTCGAACACGGTTGCGTCGGGGTGGAAACAAATAGTCGTACCCGTCGCGTCGGTTTTGCCAACGGCTTTAAGCTTCTGCTCGGGTATACCGCAGTGATAGACCTGACGCCAGACGCGTCCGTCCTGACATACCTCGGCAATAAGCGTATCCGAAAGCGCGTTAACGCACGAAACGCCGACGCCGTGCAAACCCGACGATATTTTATAACCGCCCGCCTTGTTGCCGCCGCCGAACTTACCGCCCGCGTTGAGGTTGGTAAGCGCAAGCTCAACTCCGCTTATTCCCTCTTCTTTGTTGATACCCGTGGGTATTCCGCGCCCGTTGTCCTTTACCGAGCACGAGCCGTCTTTCGTAATTACAACGTCGATTCTGTCGCAATAGCCCGCAAGCGCTTCGTCGATTGAGTTATCGATAACCTCTCTGACGAGGCAGTGAAGCCCTTTTTCATCGGTAGGTCCGATGTACATTCCGGGGTGTTCCCTTACGGGTTCGAGACCCTTCAACGCTTTAAGGCTGTTCGCATCATAGCTTGATTTAACTTTACCAAACATACAATTTCCTCTTCAAATTATCTTTAATTTATTGTACCATATTATTATAATAAAGTAAAGGAAAAGAAAGCGGATTTAACTTTTCGGGGCATAAAAAAATGCGTTTTGCGCACGCTTGTTTTATGGAAAAATTTAACTGTAAAATCAAGGATAATTTTGAACTTTCGGACAACGTTTTCGAGTGCGGAACATGCGGCAACCACATCTGCTCGACCCAAGCCGAGCTTTGGGGCAGGGTCTGCCCGAACTGCTTCGGCAGACTTTACAGAATCAGCTGAAAAAACGGCGGGCAGTTTAAAAACTGCCCGCCGCGGATTATTCTTCGTTATCGCAAAGCATCAAAACTCCCGCGATTAAGCTTACGAATATCAACGTACAAACCTTGAAGCCTACGCCTACCGGCGTCTTGTTTTCGACCGACTTCCAGTAATGCACCGTCATGGGTATCGTCCAGCAAAGGGGAATTAACACAAACGCCGTGCCTATGCAACCTATAAGCATAAATATCTTTGCAACCGTCTTTAAAATGTTCGAATCGGATTTTGTTGCCGATACGGCAGGCGC
>CAJTOY010000018.1 GCA_910578195.1 uncultured Christensenella sp.
CTTGTAAAACTCTTCGGGCTTAGTTACAGAAAAGATTTTTTGAATTTATGACATATCATATAGGAGCAAGCGCCGCCCGTGACGGGCGGCGCTTTAAACGTGCTTCAACTCTAATCAATATTTTTAATCTCTTTAACAATCGCAGAAATCAATGGCAAATACTTTTCGTCAATGCTTACAAGCTGGGAACACAATACTTCAAGTTGACTTAATTGGTATTCGTTATCCAAGCCCAATAAATAGTCGGTGGAAGCCGATAAGGCAATGCTTATATTTTTTAACGTTTGCAATGAAACACCAACCTTGCCGCTTTCGACTTCGGCGAGGAAGCGCGGACTTACGTCAATCAGTTCGGCTAATTTTTCACGGGTTAAATTGTTTGTCTTTCTTCCAAGCCTAATTCGTTCTCCTAAAATTATATTTACGTCTTTCATACGTCCTTTCCTTGTTTAATATGAGCTAATTCATATTTTATATGAATTATTAATTCATAACAATGAAGCAATAATTCACTTGACATATGAAGCAATAGTTCATATAATAAAAATGAATTATTATTTTTACAAGGAGACTTTTATGAAGAGGAAGTTTTTTTCAGTAATTTGTACAGTCATTGCAATGCTTATGACGTGTACCGTATTTCTTGCCGGTTGTTTCGGTGGCGGTAACAATACGCCCGAGGATACTACTCCAAAAGAGTATACAATTCAGTATACGGACGATTCGGGTACGCATCAGATAACGGTAACCGCAGGTATGCCGTATGCGTTGGACGTTGTTCCCGAAAAGACGGGTTATACCTTTACAGGTCTTTTTGACGCGGAAGTGGGCGGTACGCAGTACATATCGTCTACGGGTGCATCGCTTTCGCCGTTTACCGACGGTAAAAATATGGTATTGTTTCCGCAGTTTAAGGCAAAAGACTATACAGTGATTTTGGACTATCAAGGAGCGGCGGTTACAGGTGTAAGACAGCTTACCGTGGCTTACGGTTCGAGTTTACCCGAATTGCCGAAAAACTTAACGGGCGAACATAAAGAGTTTGCGGGTTGGTATACAAAAACAAATTGCGATGGGACGCAAATTTCCGACGAATACGGACTTATACCCGTGGTTTCCGTTTTGAACGAAACTAACTTTGATTTAAGCGGCGAGTACGTTTATTTGTATGCCGGTTTTGAAATCGAAAAATTTACGGTAACTTGCTGTTTCGAGGCGGGTATGGATACCGAGGACTTGCAGGTGGAATACGGTACTCCCGCAAATCGAATCGTGCCTAAAACGAGAGTAAACGGCAACGCTCCGCTCACTTGGTCGAAAACGCAGGGCGGCGAAGTGTGGAACGGCAAAGTCGAGGACGATATGGTTTTGTATGCCGTTGAGTATGCGCCCGTAATCGAGCTTGACAGCAACGGCGGTAATAAAGTAAATTCGGTTGTAGCTCGTGCGGGGTCTACGATTGCATTGCCCACCCCCACAAAAGATATGGCGAAGTTTGCCTATTGGGAAGATATGCAAGGCAATAAATACACTTCAACAACAATGCCGAGCAAGAGCATTTCGCTTAAAGCCGTATGGCAAGCAAAATTGGTGTTTGACGAAAACGGCGGTAGTGATGTGGACGATATTTCGGTTGCGGCGGGGAATAAAATAACTTTACCCACACCCACAAGAGCAGGTTTCATTTTTGCCGGGTGGTATACGGTCAATAAAGAAAAGTATAACTCCACTACCATGCCCTTAATAGGTTTGGTGTTGAAAGCAGGTTGGTATAAGGAATTGATTGATAAAAAAGTAATAATAGACTCAAATAGGAACGACCGTTATGCAAGCGCGATCAAACCGTCGGTTTCTGCTTTATGTTATACTATTAATTGCGAGAAATATTTGAACGGAGCCGATACGGCGTTACTAACGTTTGACTGGCACATAACTATAATGATAGACGGGTCTAATCATGATGCTTATGTAAACTTTTATTCCCAAAAACAGATAAGTTCATCGTATTTGATTGAACAGATGTCTTTTGGCAATATAAACGGAGGCGTGTATAAAAAAATAGAATTCAGTACTACATTCTATTGCGGTCAGGCATTTTATTGTAGCTGGTACTCCAATGCGTCAGGAAATTTCGTTTATACTAATCTCAGAGATTATTACTATACGGTGCATTATCCCGACACCACAAACTTGTATTTATAAAATTTAACGGAGGCATTGATGAAAAAAAGCATATCCAAAATAAGCATTTGTCTTGTAATTGTTATGCTGTTTACGGTTATGTTTTCAGGTTGCGGCTTGTTCGGTGGCGGTTCAGATGATGAAAAGGAAGATACGTTATATACCATTTTGTATAACGATGGAAAGGAAACGCGCACTATTCAGGTTAGAAACGGTCAGGTTTATTCTTTAAGCGACATTCCTTCAAAAGACGGATACGACTTTTTGGGACTTTATGATTCCGAAGCGGGCGGAACTCAATACGTTACGGCTTCCGGCGTATCCGTTTCGGCGTTTACCGATAAAAAGAACATGACTCTTTTTCCGCAGTTCAAGCCTAAGGAATATACCGTTGTTTTAGACTACGGCGAGGGCGTAAGCACGGGTATAACTCAATTTAAAATAGAACGAGACGCACAGTTCCCGCTTCTTCCCGCAGACGTTTACGTACCCGATAAGCTTTATATGAATTTCATTGGCTGGTATTCAGACAGTAATTGGAACACGCAGTCAATTAAAGTGAGCGGAGCGGATGGAGTTTCCGATAAAACGTTTAATGCAGATTTTGCAGGTCTGTTAAACAGCGAAGGTAAAGCAGTTCTTCACGCGCGATTTGAAAAACAACAGTACACCGTAACGTTTTATGATAACAAGTATAACGTTGTTAAAGAGGTAACGGCATACCACGGTGACGATATCGATACCGTTTCAAAGGGAATAAAGATAGACGGACAGAACGTTGTCGGCTGGACGAGATATCCCGGCGGTACGACGAGGTTTGAAGGTGCGGTGGAGGAAAATCTCGAACTTTACCCATTCGCATATTTGCAGACTAAAAACGTAAAGTTCAGTATTAATCGCTGTGATGATAATAACGGATATAAACCTACAAGTGATCTCGGTTGGTGGCACAACGGCTATGAGGTTGTAGAGCTGGAAACGCAGAATCTGGTACAGAACGATGACTCTTCGTATTCAGTTGCCGCAGCTTGGCGTCCCGTAACGTTAAACGTTAAATTGGTTTCAAATCCGGGTTCTTTACCAATTACAGGCTCGGAACAGAAAAAAAATATTTCTTCCGATACGTACCAAAACGCAATATACGGCACAAATATTTCCGGCAAAGCAGTAGGGGAGGGTGCATATTACGTTTGTATAGAATATACGGACGGCAGCAAATACGAAAAGAACGCCACGGATATTTTAAAAGGCAAAAAGCAAGGCGATTCGGTGGCTTTGAATATTCCTAACGATACCGGCAAAACGATTAAAAAAATCAGTGTTGTAGTAGTTTACGAAATATTTGCGGGTGCTCCCGGTGTTATGGGCATATGGTGGAAAGATTATGTCAACTACCGTTGCACCGCAGTGTTAAATATTAAATAAAATCTTTAAAGGAGATAAAGTATGAAAAAGAAAATATTATTACTATTGCTTTCAGTAATTGCGGTCATTGCGGGAGCGTTGGCGCTTTCGGCGTGCAATAAGGTTGAAGATATCATTTACAAAGCGCCCGAAAATATAGCTTACGACGGGCAGTATATAACTTGGAGCAAGACGGAAGGCGCAAACCACTATACCGTTTCGATAAACGGCGGCGACGCGGCGCGTTCAAATTCAACTACATACGCCTATACTTCAACCGAAACGTTCGAAGTAACGGTAACGGCGGTATTCGATAATTCCGAAAAATCTGCGGCAGTTACTTTTAAGCCGCTTGCTACAATTGAAAATATCACGGTGAGCGATAACGGCGAAGTGAGTTGGGATGCGGTTGCGGGCGCGAACGCCTATTCGGTAAGCGTAAACGGCACGGCGCAGACCGTAACCGATACGCGCATTACAACGCTTCCCGAAGGCAGCAACCGCGTAAAGGTAAAGCCTGTCGTTTCGGGCGACAATACGTTCTATTCGGCGTTTAGTCAAGAGGTAAACGTATATATCTACGGTGTACCCACAAATGTAAAGTACGACGGAACGACGGTAACGTGGACTGGTAGCTCGGCTTCTTACGAGGTTACAATTAACGGCGTGTCCAAAGAGGTAAAAGGCAATAGTTTTGCGTACAACTCCGAAAGAAGAGATTTTACGGTAGAGGTAAAGTCGCTCGGCAACCATACAAGCACATACGACAGTAAAAGCGTTTCGGAAGAGTTTCATTATCTCGACGCGGTAACCGAAATCTTTGTGGAGGACGGTATTTTAAAGTGGAATTCCATTAACGGCGCTGAGGGCTATAAACTCAAAATCGGCGGCGTTGTTCAGAAAGCAGGCGTTACTGCAACGCAGTACGAAAACCTTGCTTCGGGCAGGTCGCAGGATATAGCGGTTATGCCGTATAACGAAAGCGGCAACTATTTCTCGTCGTGGTCTGCTGAAAAGACGGTGTACATACTCGATACGCCCACCGTTTCGTGGAACAATGATCTGGAGCTTGACGGCGAAGCGAACAACAATCTCACTTGGAACGCGGTAAGCGCGGCAGACGGTTATACGGCAAGACTTATCAAAGACGGCGGAACACCTGAGATAAGTACATATACGGACGTTCAGCGCGCGTTCTCTCACGCTTATGCAAGCGTAGGCAAGTATACGATAGAAATTAAGGCAAACGCCGCAAACGGAAGCTCGGACTATTACGACAGCAAGTATTCTGCGCCGATTACGGTAGAAAGACTTGCCGCACCCAAAGCCGCGGACAGTAATTTTATTGTAAGTAACAGAGATAAACTTGCAAGCGGATTTACTGTAAACTTCGTACAAGTAAACGGCGCAAGCGGTTATCAATTGTATAAAGACGGCGTTTTGCTTAACGGCAAGTATACGACGAACGCCGCGCTTACGGATAATAACGTGGCGGACAGTGCAAATATTTCCGAACAGCACTATACATATACCGTGCGCAGTATGGGCGGTGTAAAAACTGTAGGTAACGGTAAATATGTTACTTTGCCTTGTCTTTCTGCGGAAGCTTTGTCTTTCGATATAACCGTGCAGGCAACGCCCCGAAATGCCACAATGAGCGGCTATACGCTTTCCTGGGAAGCGGTTGCGGGCAATAACGGCTATACCGTAGGTTATGCGGGAACGAGCGTAACTGCGCAATCGGAAAGCTTCGACCTTTCTACTATTAAAGCCGGCAGTTATTCGGTAACGGTAAGCGCAAGGGGCAACGGTAGCGATGTGCTTGCGTCCAATACTTCCGCACCGGTAGCGATTCAGCGTTTGGAGGCCCCGACGAACATTAAAATTTCGGCAAGCGGTAACGGCACTTTGCAATGGGACGACGTATCGAACGCAAAGAGTTATGAAACTTATCTCGGATTGTCTAAAACACCGCTTGCGGAAAACGCTTACGGCAATATGTATCAGTTTATAGATACCGACGGTACGACGCTTTCTATGGTTGCGGTTGCGAACTATTACAACGAACCCGGCACATTGTACTATATGACGAGCGAAACTTCGCCCACGCAACAGTTTATCCGCCTTGCCGCGCCTACGTTCCCCGAAGGAGCTTTAAGCAACAGCATTGAACTTTTGTGGAGTGCGCCGAGTAATATAAATACAGCCGAATATACGCCGACTTACAGAGTTTATTCGGCAATCGGAGAGCAAATCGGCGGCGGCGATCAAAACGGTACTAAATTTAATATAGAATACTTGCAGGGCGGCGGCAACTACAATTTCTATGTAAAAGCAATCGGTAACGATACAAAGTATCTCGACAGCGATTATTCGGTTGTTATCACGGCTTATAAAATCAATACGCCCGAATTTGATATAGTGGACGGACAGTACGTTTGGAATGCTATGACGAATGCAAGTTCGTATTATCTCGAAATCGACGGTAAGAAAGTAAGCGACGATTATCACGTTTCGGGTACGCAGTATTCGTACACGCCGAGATTTACGACCGAAGGCGACCATATCGTGAAACTCAAAGCGGTGGGCGACGGACGCGGTAATCTCGACAGCGCGTTCTATACCTATACGCAAAAAGCTCGTATCTTAAAAGCGCCCGTTATCGAATACAAGTATTCCGATGAGCATTACGTAACAAACGGCAGTATTACCGTAACGGTCAAAACTCAGTCGGAAAACTGTTCGGGTTATCAGTACGAGATTGCGGGACAATCTTTGACGAGTACGGAATTGACTTACAGCAAGGTTATACAAAGTCCCGGAAAATATTCCGTTCGGGTAAAGGCGCTCGGCGGCGCGTTTGACGAAAACGATATTTACTACATCGATTCGCAGTATGCGGGCGGCGCAACGACCGACGTCATCACTCTTTTGGCAGCTCCCGCCGAATCGTCGTTTAGCATTACTTCGGACGGTGCGGTTAAATGGGACGCTATTTCGGGTTCGTTCGGCTTCGAATATCAAATTTCGTATAACGGCGAAGGATTCGGCGAAGTTAAAACAACGGGTTACAACACTTTCACGGTAAACAGTCACAAGCAGTACCGCTCCATTACCGTTAAAATCCGTGCGAAGGGCGATGGCAATAAAACCGTTGCTTCAGAATGGATTGAGTGGACTTGGACTAATTCCAATCCCGTATGATCGGCGATATACTTGTATGCTTCTTATTGCAGATAGTTTTTACGGTAGGCTTGATTGTTTTATTCGGTTTTCTGATTGCGCTATGCAATAAGCGGTTTTATGCAAACTTCGGAAATTACGGCAGGGCGGCGTGTTACATTACGGGCGCAATCGGTACGCCTTTGCACGAATGCGCTCACGCGCTGTTCTGCGTGATTTTCGGACATAAGGTAACGGAGATTAAGCTATTTCAAATCAACTCGGCAGACGGAACGCTCGGTTATGTAAACCATAGCTATAACCCTAAAAACATCTATCACAAAATCGGTAACTTTTTTATAGGTGTTGCGCCGATAATCGTAATTTCGGCTGTATTGTATTTGCTTGCTTGGTGGCTGTTGCCGGGTTTTGTAGCCGAGATAAGCGGAAGTTTTAATATAAGCGATTTTGTAACTGATATAGGTAACGTATTTACAAGTTTGTTCAACGTATTGCAGTCGTTTTTCTTGTGCGCATTGTCGTGGCAGTGGTGGGTGTTCCTAATCGTGGGCATTTTTCTTGCCTTGCATATGACGTTAAGCAAAGCGGATATTAAAGGTGCGTTAAGCGGCATTTTGTTCTTGCTTATAGTGGTATTGGTTGTGGACGTAATACTCGGATTTGTAAACGGTAATTTGCTTACGGCGTTCACGCAAGAGGTGTTGGGAATAGCGAGTTATCTTCTTTGTATTCTGGTGCTTGCGCTCATTATATCCTTAATAGCGGTGATGGTGTCATTTGTGTTTCGAATATTTAAAAGGTAATAAAACCGTAAATTAATTTTATCCGATTGGATTTAAATAAAACAACTCGATAATAATTAAAGGAAGTCGGAACTTGCCAACTTCCTTTTTCCTGCGCAGAAGATTAAAGTTCGATGTAATTTCCGGCTAAGCGGAATTTCGTATCGAAGTTTAAAAGAAGGCGATGAAAGAAGCGGTTACGCTTGAAAACGTCTACCGAATATTATTGAACTTTGCGCAGTTTTTTGATACAATAGACGAGGACGGGCGGAAAAACCTTTTGCGTGAAGAGATTTCCCATGTCGAGACGCTCGTCCTGCTTTCAAGGAGTAATTGATGGAAACCTTTCTTTTGATTTTAAAATACGTCGGCGGGCCGCTTCTGGGTGCGGCTATCGGATATTTCACCAACTGGCTGGCTGTCCGTATGCTGTTCCGCCCGTATTATCCGAAGAAGCTGGGTAAGTGGCGTTTGCCGTTTACTCCCGGCATTATCCCAAAGCGAAAGGGCGCGCTCGCCAAAGCTGTGGGCAAGGCGGTCGGCGAACAGCTTTTCACCAAAGAAGATTTTGCGTCGGTGATTTCGTCGGACGCGGCTAAGCAAAACGTTGCCGATATCGCGGTTAATTTCTGGAAAAGCGCGGGCGAAAAAACCGCCGCGCAATTGCTGGACGAGTATATCCCCGACGAGCGGGAAAAGCTGATAAAATCCGCCGAAGGGTTTCTGAGCGACAGAATTTATTCCGCGGTCGGCGGTATGAATTTGGGCACGGTCGTGGCAGAAGAGGGCGCGAAAGCGATAAGCAAAAAGAAAGCCTCGCTCGGCATGCTTGCAATGGTGCTGTCCGACGGGCTGATTTACTCGGTTGCCGAAAAGCTGGGCGAGGGCGTTAACAGATACGTCGAGGAGAACGGCAGACGGCTGATTGAAATCGCCGTCGAAAAAGAGTTCGAAAAAACGCTGGGTTCGCCCCTTAAAAATCTGACCGAAAAAATCGACGAAAGCGTCGTGAGAAAAGCGGCGTGCGCGCTTTTCGACGGCTCTGACCGAAAAAATCGACGAAAGCGTCGTGAGAAAAGCGGCGTGCGCGCTTTTCGACGGCGCGGTGAATAACTTGTTCGCGTCGGTTGCGGAAAGTCTGGACGTCTGCGCGGTGGTCGAGGAAAAGATAAACGCGATGGACGTCAAGGAGCTTGAAAAGCTTGTGCTGTCGGTAATGAAAAAGGAGCTTAACGCAATAGTCAACCTCGGCGCGCTGATAGGTTTAATTTTGGGCGTCGTCATGATATTTGTCTGACAGACTTGCAAATTTCGGTCGGCGGTGTTATAATTTAAGAAAAACGGAGGAATATTTTTATGAGCAAATACGACCCTTTGTGGGCATACGTCAAGGAGCGCGACGAATATCTTTTGGAGCTTACGTTCGAGGAGGCGGAAAAGGTGCTCGGGTTTCCCGTCAAGGGCTCCCTTCTGACGAACAAGGCGGAGCTTTTACAGTACGGATATGAAGTTGTAAAGCTTATGAAAAGCGAGCAGGTCGTCATTTTCAGAAAGCTGGATACATAATTTTCGGGCGGGCGCGCATACTTAAAGTATGGCAAAGCGCAGAACGATAAAAATGATTGAAGATATCTTCGAAGGCACGGCGAGCGCGAACGAGTGCACGGGACTTTACCAGAAAGTTTCGCTCGACACCGACGAGATAGCAAAATTCCATAAGCAATTCATAGAAGAAGAGGAGGAATAATTTCCCCCTCTTTCTTTTGGTTTTAATTATTTCCGGGCTTAGGCGCGTTTTCCCAACGTCTTGAAACTATAAACACTGTCACAATCGCTGCGATTGCGGCGGCGGCGACGCAGCATGCCGCAACGATGAATATAACCAATTCTGATTCACATATTACTCCAATGACAATTGTTGCCGCCAATGAAAGTATACTTACCGCAATAGTGCTTGTGCGGATACCGAATTTCTCTTTATAAATCGAGCTGAAAACTATTCCGGCTACGCCTAAAATAAGTCCCCAAGGAGGCATAAAGAAAGTAAGTATCAAAGCAACCAATCCCAGTGAGTGGGCGGTGCGTTTGCGCCCGTTAAGCTTTTGTTCGTAATCGGCGCGTTCTTCTTCGGTCATTGCGGTGATAACTTCATCTTTCGACTTTTTAACCGCTGTCAAAGCTTCGGCGTCGAGCGGTTCGTCGGTAAAGTGCGTGTGTTTCGTTTTCCACTTTTTCATTTTTACCGAAAGCCAGAATCCGTAAATGCCGAAGGTTATAACGGTCAAAAGCACCCAAAGAACGAACTTACCTAAAAGTTGAAGCGCGTGCCCGTCGAAACGCAGTTGCTTGTTGTCTATGTAAGTATGGCGGCACTCATAGCGTTCGCGCCAGCAAACCATTGCGGGTAAGGCAAGCGAAAGCGTGATAATGCTTACGATAACCGATAACCACTTCATAAGACTTCGCACTATCGCGCCGCCGGTGTAACGTGACTTTTGTTCTTCTTCCAAAACTGTTTCGTTGTTCATAATTACGGACTCCTTTATTTTTACATAAACTACCAAAATGGTAGTTATATGAAGATTATATTACCAAAATGGTAATATGTCAACAAAAAGGGAAGAAAAAATGAAAACAATTTTAGGCGAACGCTTAAAAGAGTTGAGGGAAGAGCGGGGGTTAACGCAAAAGCAGCTTTCCGAACAACTCGGAATAAACAGCGTGACTTATCTTCACTATGAAAAGGAGCAACGCGAACCGCCGCTTTCGTTGTTAGCGGATATATCGCTGTTTTACGGCGTAACCGTCGACTATCTTTTGGGATTGAACAACAGCGGATAGATAAAAATAAAACAAGTGCGCCGCAAGGGCGCGCTTGTTTTAAAGTGTAAGAAACGGAAGATAAACTATAAGGGCTTGAAATTAGCTTAGGGCTGTGATATAATTTGGGTATGAAAAGTTTTATACTGTCGATAGACCAAGGCACGACAAGCTCGCGGGCGGTTATCTTCGATAAGAATGCGAAGATAGTCGCCATGGCTCAGCAGGAGTTCAAGCAAGTATATCCCCGCCCCGGTTGGGTCGAGCATAGCCCGCAGGATATCATGGGCTCGGTGATGGCGGTCGTCGCCGAGGCGATTGTGCGCGCCGAGCTTACGGCGGACGACATCGCGGCGATAGGCATTACCAACCAGCGCGAAACCACCCTCGTCTGGGACAGAAAGACGGGCAAGCCCGTTTGCAACGCAATCGTGTGGCAGTGCCGCAGAACGGCGGCGCTTTGCGAGGAGCTGAAAGCAAGTCACGCGGAAACCATTTACGAAAAGACGGGGTTAATCCCCGACGCGTATTTTTCGGCGACGAAAATCAAGTGGATACTCGACAACGTTCCGAACGCGCGCGCCCGCGCGGAAAAGGGCGAGCTTCTCTTCGGCACGGTCGACACCTATCTTATGTGGCAGTTATCTAAGGGCAGGATATTCGCGACCGATTACACCAACGCCGCGCGGACTATGCTGTTCAACATACATACCCTCGAATGGGATAAAGATTTGCTGAAACTCTTTGATATTCCCGCGTCAATGCTTCCCGGGGTCAAGCCGAGCGGTCATTATTTCGGCGACACGGACAAAAGCGTTTTCGGCGCGCCCGTGAAAATCTGCGGGGCGGTCGGCGACCAGCAAGCCGCGCTTTTCGGACAGCTTTGCACCGAGGCGGGCGACGTAAAAAACACCTACGGCACGGGCTGTTTTTTGTTAATGAATACGGGATATAAGCCGGTGAAAAGCAAAAACGGACTGATAACAACTCTCGGCGCGTGCGTCGACGGCAAGCCGCCGTACGTGCTCGAAGGCTCGGTTTTCGTGGGCGGCGCGGTAGTGCAGTGGCTGCGCGACGGGCTTCAACTGATATCCTCCGCGGACGAAAGCGAAAAATGCGCGTTGAGCGTCGAGGACAGCGGCGGAGTATACGTCGTTCCCGCGTTCACGGGGCTGGGCGCGCCGTACTGGGATTCGTCGGCGCGCGGGATACTCACGGGCATCACCCGCGGCACTTCGCGCGGGCATATTGTGCGGGCAGCGCTCGAAAGCATAGCCTATCAGGTCAGCGACATAGTGCAGTCAATGCAGAAGGACGCGGGCATAAAAATAAACCGCCTCGCCGTCGACGGCGGGGCGAGCAGGAACAACTTTTTGTTGCAGTTTCAGGCGGACATATTGGACTCCGAGGTGTTCCGCCCCGAGGTTGTGGAAACGACCGCGCTCGGCGCGGCGTATCTTGCGGGGCTGTGCGCGGGCGTCTGGAAGGAAATAAAAGGGCGCGGCGGGAAGCTGTTTTCGCCCGACCTCGACGAGGGGAAGCGGGCGCAACTTTTGGACGGCTGGCACAAAGCGGTACAGCGGGCGCTGATTAAATAACGGAAGCGGCGCGGGATTTTATCCCGCGCCGCCGTTTTTTACATATGTTTTATACGCCTTTTTGTCGGGCTGTCCGTCCTTGATAATGAACGCCGATTTTTCCTTGACGCAATAACTCACTTCCGAATACTTCGAGCCCCGCTTTAAAAGCCTTATATAGGTCACGCAAAGTCTGTTTTCTATTTCGGCAAGCACTGATGCTTTTCTCATAAACGACAGCTTTCCCAAAGCCGAGAAATCGAAAATTATCTTTTCCTTGTAGCCGTTTACGGTAAGCTCCGCGCCGCCGTCGGTCGGCGTTATATAGAAGGTCAGTGAATTTCTTTCGGGGAGCATTTGCACCGCGTTTTCGACGAACACGTCCACAACGTATCTCCGCACCGCCCTGTCGATTGCCCCGCCGAATCTGAGGTTGCAAAACGCCGCAATCCCCGCCCCCGCGACCAGCAGCACGGGCGCGGCTATAAGGGTTGCAAGCTGTAAGATTTTCAGCCCCTGCGCAAGCGAAAGGGGGTAGCATATCACGAAGGCAACAAGCACTATGCCGCAGAATACCGTCGCGGCAAAGCCCGCGGTTTCGCCCCGCTTCCATTTTTTAATATCGCCGTTTAAGTTTGCCATAAAAACATTTTAATCCTTTTCGTTCTCGTCCGTCAAGCCCTTTGCGCCCTTCTTGCGATATTTCACGCACTGCGTTAAAAGATACTCGATTTGCCCGTTCAGCGAACGAAACTCGTCGCCCGCCCAGCGTTCGATTTCCGCGTAAAGCTCGTCGGATATTCTCAAAGGTATTTGTTTTTTCGTGTTTTTCTTTTCAGTCATTTTCTTTCCGTTGTCTGTAATATCCGTGCGAGTAGTCGAGCAGCCCGCAAAGCTGCTTCTTTTTCACCCGCGAACACAGTGTGTATATTTTCACGTTGCCGCCGCCCCAGAACAACAGCCACTTTCTGCCGAACGGTTGGGCGCGTTTATACGCCTTCGGGTCGGTCAAAGAAATTCTTATGCACGCCGCCTCGTTGTCGAGGAAGTCCAGAATGGTTGCTTCCCTGTTTACCGAGGAAATATCCTCCCAGCTTAAAAAGCCGTAGTGGAAGAAGCCGGAGTAATTGTAAATTCCCTTCTCGTCCGCCGTAAGAACGTACGGGAAAAAGAGGTTGCGGATATTGAGCGCCGAGATAATCAGCGCGTACACCGAAATTATCGGAAAGGCAACACACAGAAATATCATGACGGAGCGGTCGCCGGACGGAAATTTCGTTATTGTCAAGGGGAACGCGATTAAGCAAAACAAGCCCACGGCGGCGAATATTACCGCCGCCAGCGCGGTTAGCCCGCGCCTGCGTTCGATAAATAAATTTTCGGGCTTCATATTAATAAATCGAGCCGCTGTTTACTATGGGCTGGGCGTCGCGGTTGCCGCAGAGGACGACCAGAAGATTTGACACCATCGCCGCTTTTCTCTCGTCGTCAAGCTCGACGATGTTGTTGTCCGAAAGCTTCTTTAACGCCATGTCGACCATTGACACCGCGCCGTCGACAATCTTCTGTCTTGCCGCGATAATAGCCGCCGCTTGCTGGCGTTGAAGCATCGCCGCCGCGATTTCGGGCGCGTAGGCAAGGTTGTTGATGCGCGCGTCGAGAATTTCTATGCCCGACGTTTCGACGCGGCTTTGAAGCTCGGCTTTGAGCACGTCGGCGATTTCCTTAGAGGAACCGCGCAAGGACTTTTCGTCGCCGTTTTCCGAAACGTCGTAGGGGTACTGCCGTGCGACCTGTCTTATCGACGAATCGCACTGCGTGGAAATAAACGTCATATAATTTTCGACGGCGAACACGGCTTTCGCAGTATCTTTAATCCGCCAGATAACTACGACGCTGATTTCAATCGGGTTGCCTTCTTCGTCGTTGACCTTTTGTTTTTCGTTGTTTAAGGTCATTGCTTTGAGACTGACCTTTCTGCCTAAACGCCCGAACGCCGCGGCGGGGTTGACCGACGCGCAGAAGGGGTTGACGAAATAAAAGCCTTCTTTTTTAAGCGTGCCGTGATATTTACCGAACAGCGTGAATACGAGCGCCTCGTTCGGGGCAAGTACCTTGAACCCCGCAAAGCATATCGCAAACGCGACCGACATAATCACGCCCGCCGCCGACATTGCAAAAAACGCGGGGTGCTCGGGGTTTTCGTCTCCGCCCACAAGCGCAAAGCCCGCCGCCATTAACGCAATGCCCGCGATAAGCCCCGCAATCACGACAAACAGCATGAGCCAGCCGTTCAGTCCCTTTAATTCTTTTTCATTGATGTTGTTCATATTAACTCCTTTGATATCGTTTTGATATCAAATTGATTATACAACAAATTTTTGCGGTTGTCAATATTTTTGTTGAAAAATTTTTTAAAGGGTGTATAATATATAAGGTTATGAAACTGAATTTCGAACTTGTGCCCGACAGCTGCTGGTACTCGAATTTAAGAAGCCTCTTATCCCCCGCGCAGTGGGACTTTATTCGCCGCGAGGCGTATTCGCGCGCGGGCGGCAAATGTATGATATGCGGCGCGCCGACGGCGCGGCTCGAAGCGCACGAACAGTGGAGCTACGACGAGGAGAAGTGTATCCAGAAGCTCGAAAACGTCGTCGCGGTATGCAAAAGCTGTCACGAGGTAATACATATCGGCAGAACCCAGCTCACGGGCGGGGAGGCGCGGGCGAGCGGGCATTTTATGAAGGTCAACAATTGCTCGTACTCGGAATACCGAAAAGCCCTCGGCGAGGCGAACGCGGCGCACCGCAGACGCAATCTTGTGCCCGAATGGAAGCTCGATTTGGGCTGGCTTAAAAAATTTTTGTAGGAATTTACAAAAATTTTTCAGTTGACGATTATAAATGTTAATTTGACGACCACTATATCTTGTGTTGCTGTTAAAAAAAAACATACAAGATATTGTGGTCTCAGGCTTGACTTTGCAAACTTAAAGTACTATACTTGACTTCACCGACGCCCGGGGAGGGCGAGAATTTACATTATCATGGAGGAAGAGGCAATGAAGGTTATTAAGCGCGACGGGTCTACCGTTGATTTCGACAAGAGCAAGATTGTAAGGGCTATAAGCAGGGCAAACGAGTCTGTCGATTTCGAGGACAGGGTTGACGACGCGCAGATTAACGCAATCGTGGACGATATCGCTTCGCGCCACAGAAGACGCGTGCTCGTCGAAGATATTCAGGATATGGTAGAGGAAAAGCTGATGGAAATTCAGAAGTATCAGCTTATGAAGTCGTATATCCTTTACCGTTACGAGCGTGCGCTTATCCGCAAGGCGAATACCACGGACGAAAGCATACTTGCCCTCATTAAAAACGATAATAAGGACGTAATGGAGGAAAACTCCAACAAGAACGCGCGCACGGCTTCCACCCAGCGCGATTTGATTGCGGGCGAGGTCTCGAAGGATTTGACCCGCCGTATTCTGCTGCCCGAAAAAATTTCCAAGGCGCACGACGAGGGCGTTTTGCACTTCCACGACGCCGATTATTTCCTCCAACCCATATTCAACTGCTGTCTTATTAATATTAAGGACATGCTCGAAAACGGCACGGTCATGAACGGAAAAATGATTGAAAGCCCGAAATCTTTCCAGACCGCGTGCACCATTACCACGCAGATTATCGCGTCCGTCGCTTCCTCGCAGTACGGCGGTCAGTCGGTAAATATCGCGCACCTCGGCAAGTATTTGAGGCGCACCAAAGAGAAATATATCAGCCAGTGCAAGGAGCAGTTCGGCGATTCCATAGACGAGGCTACCAAAAACCGCTTCGTGGAAATGCGCTTGCAGGAATCATTGAAGGCGGGCGTTCAGACCATACAGTACCAGATTAACACGCTTATGACGACAAACGGTCAGTCGCCGTTCGTCACGCTTTTCCTCTATCTCGACGACAAGGACGAGTACATCGAGGAAAACGCAATGATAATCGAAGAGGTTTTGAAGCAGCGCTACGAGGGTATAAAGAACGAAAAGGGCGTGTACGTCACCCCCGCGTTCCCCAAGCTGATTTACGTTTTGGACGAGAACAACTGCCTCAAAGGCGGCAAGTACGACTACCTTACGAAGCTTGCGGTAAAATGCTCGTCCAAGCGCCTTTACCCCGACTATATCTCCGCGAAGAAGATGCGGGAATATTACGAGGGCAACGTTTTCTCGCCCATGGGCTGCCGCTCGTTCCTCTCGCCCTGGAAGGACGAAAACGGCAACTACAAATTCGAGGGCAGATTTAATCAGGGCGTCGTATCGATCAACCTTCCCCAGTGCGGCATTGTCGCAAAGGGCGACGAGAAAAAATTCTGGGCAATTCTCGAAGAGAGATTGCAGCTTTGCTACGAGGCGCTCATGTGCCGCCACAACGCTTTGACGGGAGTAACCAGCGACGTTTCGCCCGTGCACTGGCAGTACGGCGCGATTGCAAGGTTGGAGCCGGGCGAAAAAATCGACAAGTATCTTCACGACGGATATTCGACGATATCCCTCGGATATATAGGGCTTTACGAGGTAACAAAGCTTGTAAAGGGCGTGTCGCACACCGACCCCGCGGGCATGGAGTTTGCGCTTAAAATAATGAACACCCTCCGCGAGCACTGCGAAAAATGGAAGAAGGAAACGGGTCTCGGTTTCGGTCTTTACGGCACACCCGCCGAGTCGCTGTGCTACCGTTTCGCGAGAATAGACAAGGAGCGCTTCGGCACAATCGAGGACGTGACGGACAAGGGTTATTACACCAACAGCTATCACGTCGACGTGCGCGAAAATATCGACGCGTTTTCGAAGTTCAAGTTCGAAAGCCAGTTCCAGAAGATATCCTCGGGCGGCGCGATTTCCTACGTCGAAATTCCGAATATGCGCCACAATCTTACCGCGATTGAGGACGTCGTGAGATTTATTTACGACAATATCCAGTACGCGGAATTCAACACCAAGTCGGACTATTGCCACGTCTGCGGTTTCGACGGCGAGATAATGATAAACGACGACAACGAGTGGGAGTGCCCCGTGTGCCACAACAAGGACCACCGCAAAATGAACGTAACCCGCCGTACCTGCGGCTACCTCGGCGAGAATTTCTGGAACGTCGGCAAGACCAAAGAAATAAAGGCGAGGGTGCTTCATCTCTAAAATAATTATGACGGAAAACGCAAGGGCGGATTGATTTCGCCCGTTAAGCGTTTTCACGACAAATAAACTCACGCAAAGATTTTGCCGCGCAAAAGATTTGCGTGAACGAGGTTTTATGAATTACGCTACGATTAAGTGGTACGACGTTTCCAACGGACCGGGCGTGCGGGTTTCGCTGTACGTCAGCGGTTGCCGCAACCACTGTAAAAACTGTTTCAACCCCGAAACGTGGGACTTTTGCTACGGCGAACCCTTCACCCGCGAAGTCGAGGACAAGATAATAAACGCGCTCGCGCCCGAATATATCAAGGGCTTTACCCTTCTGGGCGGCGACCCGTTCGAGCCCGAGAACGCGGAAGCGCTTGTTCCGTTTATGGAGCGGCTCAGAAAAAAATACCCCGAAAAATCGGTCTGGTGCTTTACGGGCTACGACTACGAGGCGGATTTGCTCACGGGCAAGAAAGGGGATATAGACACGAATATCCGTCTTTTAAGCACGCTCGACGTGCTGGTGGACGGCAAGTTCGTCGAGGAGCTGAAAGATTTGAATTTGCTTTTCCGCGGCTCGTCGAACCAGAGAATAATTTTAGTGCGCCCCTCGCTCGAAAAAGACGAAGTGGTGCTTTGGAACGAAAAGGATATAGTATGAAAATAAACATTAAAAAGCTCAGTGAAAGAGCGGTGATACCCGCATACGGCAGCGAATATGCCGCGGGCGCGGACTTATATGCGTGCGTGGACGGCGTGGTCGAAATAAAACCGCACGAAACGGTCATGATACCGACGGGCATTGCGCTCGAATTGCCCGTGGGATATGCGGGACTTATTTATGCGAGAAGCGGTCTTGCGACCAAGAAAGGGCTTGCCCCCGCGAACAAGGTCGGGGTCGTCGACTGCGACTACCGCGGCGAGGTCAAGGTTTCTCTTCACAACCATTCCGAGGTCAGTAGAGAGATATCCGCGGGCGAACGCATCGCCCAGCTTGTAATAACCCCGTACATAACCGCGGTTTTCAACGAGGTTGAAAACCTCTCCGAAACGGCCCGCGGCGCGGGCGGGTTCGGCTCGACGGGAAGTAAATAAATATTGAAAAGGCACGCAAACCGTGCCTTTTTTTTAATCTTGACATTTGGAAAATTGTGTAGTATAATAAATAAAAATTTATCAATTAGGAGGATATCATGTCTTTATATATAGGTATCGACATCGGCGGAACAACATTGAAGGGGGTTGTCATTGACGAAAAGGGAAAGCTTTACGGCGAGGGCAGCGTACCCACCGCTAAGGGTGAAGAGATAGCAGAAGGCGTGATATTGCTTTTCAACAAACTGTCCGCGGGCTACGAGGGCAAAATCAAGGGCATGGGCATAGGCTGTGCGGGCGTTATCGATTCGGCGAACGGCACGGTCGTGCAGGCGAACAATTTACAGCTGAGAAATTTCCCGCTCGCGAAAATCGCGGAGGAGAGGTGCGGCGTTCCCGTCAAAATCACCAACGACGCCAACGCGGCGGCGCTGGGCGAAGCGAAGTTCGGCGCGGGCAAAACTTATAACGACAGTATCCTCGTCACGCTCGGCACGGGCGTGGGCGGCGGAATAGTTATCGGCGGAAAGCTTTTCGAGGGCAACAAGTCCGCGGGCGCGGAGATTGGTCACATGGTAATCGAGCGCGGCGGCAACAGATGCTCGTGCGGAAGGCGGGGGTGCTTCGAGGCGTACTCGTCGGCAACCGCTTTGATTAAGCGCACAAAGTGGGCTATGGAGGAGGACCCCGGCTCGTCTATGTGGCAGTCGTGCACGTCCGAAACCGCGACGGGCAAGACTGCGTTCGAATACATGGACAGCGACATTTCCGCAAACGAGGTCGTCAGCTGGTACGTCAAATATCTTGCATGCGGCTTGGTAAATCTCGCGAATATTTTCCGTCCCGAGGTGATTATGCTCGGCGGCGGCGTATCGGGACAGAAGGAGCGGCTTACCGCGCCCTTGCAGGCGGTGCTCGACCGCGAAATGTTCGCCCCGCAATATGCGCCCGTCAAGGTGACCGTGGCGACCCTCGGCTCAGCCGCGGGCGGATACGGCGCGGCGGCGCTGGTTATAGAGGATTGACATGAACAAGGATATACCCGTAATCTCATTGCAGAGATTGCCTGTCTATTTGAATTATTTAAAATCTCTTCCGGAGGACAAAATTTACGTCTCCTCGGGGCTTATCGCCGAGGCGCTCGGCATGGGCGAAGTGCTCGTGCGCAAAGATTTGGCGTATACCTCGGCGGTGGGCAGACCGCGCGTCGGCTACGACAAGGGCGAGCTTATTTCCGCGCTCGAAGATTATCTGTGCTGTAACGGCAGACGTTACGCGGTGATTGCGGGCATAGGCGCGCTCGGCAGGGCGGTGCTCGGCTACGGCGGCTTTTGCAACTACGGCATAGAGGTTGCCGCCGCGTTCGACAACGACCCCGCGAAAACGGGCGTAAGCGTCGCGGGCAAACCCGTCTACGATATTTCGGAAGCGGAGAGAGTGGTTAAAGGGCTCGGCGCGGAGCTTGCCGTGCTGTGCGTTCCCGCCGCGTACGCGCAAAGCGTCGCGGACTTGTTTATCGGGTGCGGAATAAAGGGAATTTTAAATTTTGCGCCCGTGCTTATAAACGCGCCCGAAGGCGTTGTCGTGCGTCATATTGACGTTGCGGCGAACTTAGCCATATTATCTAGCATGTTGTGATTATTAATCAACGCCGACGGGCAAGCCTGCCCGTCGGCGTTAATATTTCCCGACTGCCCTTAATATATTAAACCGTATGGCACAGGAAAGGTTTAAATCGAGGGGCGGTTTTATTTTGGCGTGCGTGGGCGCGGCGGTGGGTCTGGGCGACTCGCTCAGGTTCCCCGGGCTTTGCGCGAAGTACGGAGGCGGAACGTTTCTGCTCATTTACTTCGTCGCGCTGATATTTATCGGTATCCCCGTGCTCAACGCCGAAATCGCGCTGGGCAGAAAGTTCCGCGCGGGCGCGCCGCGCTGTATGGCGCAGCTAAATAAAAAAGCCGAGCCGATAGGCTGGGCTTCGTGTTTTAATTCGCTGGTGGTGGCGGTTTTGTATGCGGGCATACTCGGCTGGATAATCGCCATGCTCATTAAAATAATCCCGCTGTGCAAGGCTTCGACCTCGATGACCCACACCGAGGTGAGCGAGTACTTTTTTACCGACGTGCTCGGCGAAAAGCTGTCGCCCCTCGTATTTGTCTGCATAATATGCGCGTGGGTAATCATGTATTTGTTTCTGCGCGGCGGCGCCCGCTCGCTGTCTAAGACGGCGAAGTTCACCGTTTTAATCCCCGTGGTGCTGCTCGTTTTGCTTGCGGTGCGCGGGCTTTTGTACGAAAACAGCGGCGAGGCGCTGTACGCCCTTTTCGTACCCGACTTAAAGGCGTTGGGCGACGCCGAGCTGTGGCTGAACGCGGTCGGGCAGGTCTTTTTCTCGCTGTCGGTGCTGGTCGGCATTATGCCCGCGTACGGCGCGTATCTGCCCGAAAAAACCAACGTGTTCCGCGACAGTATGATAATCGCGTTCACCGACTTTTTTATTTCCGTACTTTCGTCGGCGGTGCTGTTCACAACCCTCTACGGCTGCGGTTTGCAGGGCGAAATTTCCCAATCGGGCATAGTCACCGCGTTTATGGTCTACCCCGCCGCGATAAGCGTCGTGTTCGGCGCGGGCAACACGGTGTTCAACTCGATTGCGGGCGTGCTGTTCTATACCTCGCTCGCCATGATGGCGGCGCAGTCGTCGGTGTCCATGATAGAGGCGGCGGCAAACCCCCTTTCCGAAAAATTTAAAATCGACAAAAAAAAGACAGTGGGCGTTATTTGCATAATAGGCGCGGCGATATGTGCGGTGTTCGCTACGCCCGCGGGCACTGCCGCGCTCGATTTGGCAGATCACTTCGCGAACTACTTCAACATTTTGCTTTTGGGCGTTGCCGAGTGCATATTGCTGGGTAAATACGCAAAATCCGTTAACCTCGCGGGGGAAATAAACCTATATACCCGCAAGCTGAAAATGCCCGCAAAGCCGCTGATTTTTTCCTTGAAATATCTCAGCCCCGCGGCGCTGTCGTGCCTCACGCTATGGGGATTTTACCACCTCATATTCGTCGAGGGCGGGCTGTACGGCGGCTATCCGCTGTGGGCGCAAGCCGCGTTCGGCTGGGCGGTCAGCCTGCTTGTGTTCGCATCGGGCTTCGTCATCTTGGGAATTTCCAAACGCAGACGGCGGCGCCCCGTGCGCATTATAAAACTTCGAAGATAATAAAAAGCGCCTCCGCGTTCACGCGGGGGCGCTTTAAAAAAAATTAAAAAACATGTCGAAAATATTTTATTTTTAGGAAAGATAATGATATAATAATATCGTTAAAAATTTAGCGATTAAAATTCAGGAGAGGATAAAATGGCACAAAACGTTTTTGAGGGTACGGCGGAACAGCTTAAAGAGTTGAAAGCCTGCATACTCGCGCACAAGGACGAGGCGGGCGCGCTTATGCCCGTATTGCACGAGGCGCAGAATATTTACGGCTATCTTCCCGCCGAGGTTCAGACGGTAATTGCGGACGGGCTGAACGTACCGCTTGCCGAGGTTTACGGGGTTGCGACCTTCTACTCGCAGTTTTCCTTAAACCCTAAGGGTAAGCACAGAGTGAGCGTTTGTCTGGGCACGGCGTGCTACGTCAAGGGCTCGGACAAAATTCTTGCCGAAATCGAAAAAGAACTGAGGATATCGTGCGGCGAATGTACGCCCGACAAGAAATTCTCGATTGACAGCTGCCGCTGCGTCGGCGCGTGCGGGCTCGCGCCCGTAATGATTGTCGACGGCGACGTCTACGGCAAGCTCAACCCGAAGGAAGTTGCCGCTATTCTCGACAAGTACATGAAGGACTAAGGAGGGCGTGAAAATGACTTGCGAAAAGCTTAACAAGATTGCCGCCGACAAAGCGGATTTGATAAACGTAAGAAAAATCGTGCGCGAGCAGGCGGAAAAGCTCGCCAAAAACACGGGTTACAGAAAGCAAGTGCTCGTGTGCGGCGGAACGGGCTGTACCTCTTCGAGCTCGCTCAAAGTAATCGAACAGCTCGAAACGAGCTTTAACGAGCTGGGCATCAACGACGTTTTGATAGTCAAAACAGGTTGCTTCGGTCTCTGTGCGCTCGGACCCATAATGATAGTGTATCCCGAGGGCGCGTTCTACTCGCAAATGACCCCAGAACACGCAAAGACCGTCGCGGAAAAGCACCTCGTCAAGGGCGGAGAAATCGTAAAGGAACTTCTGTACGCCGAAACCGTGCACGCCGACGGAAGCGTTATTCCGTTCGCGGAAATTCCCTTCTACAAACACCAGATGCGAATAGCCCTCCGCAACTGCGGCGTAATCGCCGCCGAAAGCATTGACGAGGCTATCGCCGCGGACGACTACAAGGCGCTTGCAAAAGTGCTCACCTCCATGAAGCCCGAGGAAGTAATTGCCGAAATCAAGGCATCGGGACTGAGAGGACGCGGCGGCGCGGGCTTCCCCACGGGGCTGAAATGGCAGTTCACCAAGGAAGCGAAGGGGGATATAAAATACGTCTGCTGCAACGCCGACGAGGGCGACCCCGGCGCGTTTATGGACAGGTCGGTGCTCGAAGGCGACCCGCACACCGTGCTCGAAGCAATGACAATCGCGGGCTATACGGTGGGCGCGCAGGAGGGCTATATTTACGTCCGCGCGGAATATCCCATTGCGGTCGACAGACTTAACATAGCGATAGCGCAGGCGCGCGAATACGGTCTGCTCGGCAAAAATATTCTCGGCAGCGGATTCGACTTCGATATACATGTAAGGCTCGGCGCGGGCGCGTTCGTCTGCGGCGAGGAAACCGCGCTTATAGCAAGCGTCGAGGGCAAGCGCGGCGAGCCCTGCCCCAAGCCCCCGTTCCCCGCACAAAGCGGCATATTCAAAAAGCCGACGCTTATCAACAACGTCGAAACGTGGGCGAGCATTGCCCCGATTATATTGAAGGGCGCGAAGTGGTTCTCGTCGATAGGCACCGAAAAGAGTTCGGGCACGAAGGTGTTCGCACTCGGCGGAAAAATCAAAAACGTCGGACTTGTCGAAGTTCCCATGGGCACGCCGCTGAAAACAATCGTCTACGACGTGGGCGGCGGTATCCCCGGCGGAAAGCGTTTCAAAGCCGCGCAGACGGGCGGCCCCTCGGGCGGCTGTATTCCCGCGACGCACATCAATATCGGAATGGACTTCGACAACCTCAACGCGATAGGCTCCATGATGGGCTCGGGCGGGCTTATAGTAATGGATGAGGACACCTGTATGGTGGATATCGCGAAATTCTATCTCGAATTCACCGCCGACGAAAGCTGCGGAAAATGCGCGCCTTGCCGTATCGGTACGAGAAGATTGCTCGACATTTTAACCAAAATCACCGAGGGCAAGGGCGAACCCGAGGACCTCGATAAGATAACCGAGCTCGCAAAACACATGAAAAGCTCGTCGCTGTGCGCGCTCGGACAGTCCGCGCCCAACCCCGTGCTTTCGGCAATGGAGCATTTCGGCGACGAATACATGAAGCATATTTACGCGAAGAAGTGCCCGTCGGGCGTGTGCAAATCCTTGCTCAGTTACTACATAGAACCCGACAAATGCCGCGGCTGTACGCTGTGTAAGCGCAACTGCCCCGCGAACGCGATTTCGGGCGAGGTAAAAAGCGCGCACTATATCGACCCCGCAAAGTGCGTGAAGTGCGGCGAGTGCATAGCGCATTGCAGATTTAACGCTATCGTGAAAAAGTGAGGTGTCCGAAATGGTTAATTTAAAGATAAACGGCATAGCGGTCAGCGTGCCCGAAGGTTCAACTATATTGCAGGCGGCAAAGGTCGCCAACGTCAGAATTCCCACTCTGTGCTATTTGAAGGACGTGCAGTGCGTGGGGTCGTGCCGTATGTGCCTCGTCGAAGCGACGGGCGCAAGGGGACTTGTCGCGGCGTGCGTGTATCCCGTTTCCGAGGGAATGGAGGTCAAGACCAACACCCCGCGCCTCAGACATTCGCGCAAAACCACGTTGGAGCTGATACTCTCCACGCACAAGAAAAAGTGTTTAAGCTGCGTGCGCTCGATGAACTGCGAATTGCAGAAGCTCGCGCTCGAATACAACGCCGAAGAGGACAGGTTCGGCACCGACCACGACTTGAAGCCCATAGACGATATGTCGGCTTCGGTTGTGAGAGATAACAGTAAATGCGTAATGTGCACCCGCTGCGTCGCGGCGTGCGCAAACCAGACTATAAGCGCGATAGGTCCGAAAAACAGAGGCTACGCCAAAGAGATAGGCTCGCCCTACGACGTTTCGCTTGCGGTCACGCCGTGCGTAAACTGCGGACAGTGCGTCGTTGCGTGCCCCGTAGGCGCGCTGTATGAAAAAAGCGCGGTAGCCGACGTCTGGGGCGCGATAGTCGACCCCGACAAAGAGGTAGTGTTCTATACCGCGCCTTCGGTGAGGGCAACGCTCGGCGAAGCGTTCGGCTTGCCCGTGGGAACCAACGTCGAGGGTAAAATGGTCACCGCCATAAAACAGCTCGGCGACGTGAAGTGCTTCAACATGGATATAACTGCAGATTTGACGATAATCGAGGAGGCGAACGAGCTTTTAGACAGGCTCAAAAACGGCGGCGCAACGCCCATGTTCACGAGCTGCTGCCCCGGCTGGATTAAGTTTGCCGAGCACTATTATCCCGAAATTCTCCCCAACATATCCTCGTGCAAATCCCCGCAGGAGATGTTCTCGGCGGTGCTCAAAACGTACTATTGCGAAAAGCATAACATCAAGCCCGAAAATCTGTACGTCGTTTCGGTAATACCCTGCACGGCGAAAAAATACGAGGTCGCGCGCCCCGAGCTCGGGCATTATACCGACGCGGCGCTCACCACGCGCGAGCTTGCGAAAATGATTAAGGAAGCGGGTATAGACTTCGCCAACCTTCCCGACGGCGCGTTCGATTTGCCGTTCGGCGAAGCGAGCGGCGCGGGCGCGATATTCGGCGCGACGGGCGGCGTTATGGAGGCGGCGCTGAGGACTGCGGCATACAAGCTCGGCGGAAGCGGCGCTCCCCTCGAATTCAAGGAAGTGCGCGGCACCGAGGGCGTAAAGGAAGCCGAATATATCGTCGGCAAAACGACCGTCAAGGTAGCTGTTGCAAGCGGGCTCGGCAACGCGAGAAAGGTAATAGAAAGCATTAAAAGCGGCGAAAAGAATTACGCGTTTGTGGAAATTATGGCTTGCCCCGGCGGCTGTATCAACGGCGGCGGACAGCCGTACGTTCACGACGAGGTGAGAAACAACGTCGACTTGAAGGCGGTTCGCGCAAAGGCGCTGTACGACTACGACGCGAAAAGCAAAATGCGCGCCTCGCACGATAACCCCGCGGTGGATATATTGTATAAGGAATATTTCGGCTCGCCGAACAGCCACAAGGCGCACGAGCTTTTACATACGACCTACCACGAAAGAGAAAAATATTGATAAAATTCACAAAAATGCAGACGTTCGACAACGTCGGCATTTTTTAGTGATTTCAGGGCCGCTCGCCCTTTTCGCGCGATAATAAGGGCGCACAAATATATAATCGCGCGAATTCACCTGCGCCTCGTTTCCGGGGGGCGGGGTATTTTAAAGCAATGCCGAAGACGTTGCTAAAACTGCTTATGACAGTTTTATTAACGAACACAGAGAAAAAAAGTAAAAAGATATTAAATTTTTTTAAAAAGTGTTGCATTTCTCTAAATTTGGTGTATAATATAAGTACAAGGTAAAACCTTGGTGCGGCGGCAGGTCTGCCGTGCTATCTATGAAGCAAATAGTTCGGTCAAGCGAGTTATTTGTGGAGATGCAAATACGGTTAGTGCGGTGAGCCAAAACTTGAATAGACCTATGGTCGAAAAGAAAAGCATTTTTTTATGAGAACGAGCCTTCTTCGGAAGGCTTTTTCTTTTGACTGTGATAATAATTTATGTTATAATAAATCAAAGGTTTTACTATGGATAAATTACTTACGGCAGCACAATTTTATAATAGTGAACTTAATGGTAGAAATTTCCATTTGAAAGCGGGGAAGAAGGGAAACATTATAGAGTTCGATATAAAATTTACTTCTGAGCATTTTCACCATTTAGCAGGTTTACATAAATTAAAAGATTTAACTCAGGTTCAGGGAAAGAAGGCTTATATTTTTAATAGAATATTAAATGGAAAAATCACTATCGATGATATTAAGAAAAGCGAATTTTTTCCAGAAATTGAAAATCGATTAAATAATTTTTGTGAAATAAAAGAAGCGTTGTACGGGAAAGAGCTTATGATAAAATCTTTGCACGGCGAGTTTAACTCAATTCAAGCGGATTTTATGCTTACCAAAACTGATAAAAACTATGGGTATGCGCATCTATTTTTAATAAATAAAAATGAAGCAATAACGGTACCTGTAACATTTATTGTTCACCCTAATAACGATTATTTAAAAAATAATCCGGAAAGGTGGACTGTTTTATCAGTTGAAGAAGTTCAAAGAGTAGAGCAGAAAGCTCAGGGAATTGCGGCGCAGCTCCCAACGCAAAAAAAACGAAAAAATTGAAATAGAACCGCCCCGCCCCTCGGGAAC
>CAJTOY010000019.1 GCA_910578195.1 uncultured Christensenella sp.
AAACGATTTCCGCGCCGAACGCCGCGAGCAACGCGCGGCGTTCGGCGCTCATGCTTTTCGGCATGGTCACGACCGCCCTGTACCCCTTTGCCGCCGCGATGGCGGCAATGCCTATCCCCGTGTTGCCCGAAGTCGGCTCGATTACGGTCATGCCCTTTTTAAGTCTGCCCGAACGCTCGGCGTCCTCAATCATAAACTTCGCCGCCCTGTCCTTGACCGAGCCCGTCGGGTTGAAATATTCGAGCTTTGCCAGAACCTTCGCGTCCAGCCCGAGTTTTTTTTCGTAATTCACAAGCTCGATTAACGGCGTACCGCCCACGAGCTCGGTTATCGACTTATAGACCATTGACCGCTTCGATAAACCTTTCGCACTCGCCCGAGGTATTGAACGCCGAGACCGAAGCCCGCACAAGTCCGTCCGAGCCGAGCGATTTATGCATGAGCGGCGCGCAGTGCAGCCCTCCGCGCACGCAAATAGAGTACTCCTCCGACAGCTTATACGCCACGATTTCCGACTGCATTTTTTCCAGCCCGAACGCCACTATGCCGAAAGGATTAGGCTTCGAATACACCTTTACGCCGTCTGTCTTTTCAAGCTCCGCGCAAAGGTAGTTCGTCATGTTCACGACCTTATCCATGCTCTTATACATATTCGCGGTCAGATACATTACCCCCTCGCCGAGGGAAACTATCGCGGGATAGCTCAAAGTTCCGCTTTCGAGGCGGTCGGGATAATACTCGGGCATATTGAGATTATTGCTTTCGCTGCCCGTGCCGCCGCACATAATCGGGTCGGGATTGACGCGCTCGGAGAAAAGCAGCGCGCCGCTGCCCTGAATTCCGAGCATGCCCTTGTGCCCCGCGACCGTCAGCGCGTCGATGCCGTTCGACAGCATATCGACGGGAACGTGCCCGCACGCCTGCGCTCCGTCGCAAATAAGGAGGGTATCCTCGGGTATGCCCTTGCGGATAGCCGAAATATCGGTCGAAGCGCCGGTGACGTTTGACGCGAGCGTCACGATTACCGCGCGGGTGTTCGGCGTGACGAGCTTGATTATCTCCTCCGCGTCCAGCGGCGCGTAGCTTACCTTGACCCCTCTGCCCTTTAAAATTTCGAGCGGGCGCAAAACCGAGTTATGTTCGGCGACCGTGGTCACGACCTCGTCGCCCGATTTCAAAATACCGAACAGCGCGATATTCAGCGCTTCGGTACAGTTTTTAGTGAAAACCGTTCTGTCGTAGCTGTACCCGCCCAGAAACTCGCAGATAAGCTTTCGGCAGTTGTAAACCCGTTCGAGGCACGCAAGCGAAAGCTTGTGCCCGCTTCTGCCGGGGTTGGCGCAAAACTTCATTGCGGCGGTTGCGGCGGTTATTACGCTGTCGGGTTTGAACCCGCCCGTAGCCGCGTTATCGAAATATATCAAAAATACCTCCTTCGCGAAACAAGCACGCGCAAAAACGCGGTTTTGCTTGCGCCGTTAATTATTTATGAAAACAAATAAAAACATTAACGCCTGAAATTTCATAAAATAATAATATATTCTATTTACACAGGAGAGAAAAATATGACTGATATACTTGCAGTATTCCGCTCGCGCTCGCAGGCGATTGACTGCAACGCAAGATTGAAAGCCTTCGGCGTGCCCGCAAGTCTTATCAATACTCCGAGAGAGGCGAACATAGGTTGCGGGCTTTCCATAAAGCTTGCGCCCGACAAGCTGGAAAGGGCGCGCGTGGTTATAAAAAACGGCAGATACAGCGCGTTTTACGGATATTACAGAATGCAAAACGATTACGGCAGAACTATATTCGGGCGGATAACTTGATTTATGCGGGCGGGTGTGATACAATTCGGGTATGGATATTAATAAAATTTTAAACGAGCTCGCCGCGCTTTACCCCGACGCGAAGCCCGCGCTCGAATTCAATTCCCCGTACGAACTGCTTGTTGCGGTTATCCTTTCGGCGCAGTGCACCGACGAGAGGGTCAACAAGGTCACCAAAGTTTTGTTCGAGGAACACAACACACCCGAAAAAATGCTTTCGCTTACCCCGCCCGAGCTTGAAAAATATATTTTCTCTTGCGGGTTTTACCGCAACAAGGCGGCGCACATACTCTCCGCTTCTCGGGACATTTTGGAGAAGTACGGCGGCAACGTGCCCGACAATTTGGAAGAGTTGCGAACGCTTGCGGGCGTGGGCAGAAAGACCGCGAACGTGGTTTACGCCGTGGCGTTCGGCGGCGACGCAATCGCAGTAGACACGCACGTTTTCCGCGTTTCGAACAGACTCGGCATTGCGGAGGGCAAAACTCCGGACAAGGTCGAGGACGGGCTGTGCGCCGTGCTGCCTAAAAGCGAATGGTCTAAGGCGCATCATTATCTCATTTATCACGGCAGACGGGTCTGCCACTCGCAGAAGCCCGACTGCCCGAACTGTACGTTGAAAGAATATTGCAAATTTTATAATAAATAAAAAGCTTCCTTCGGATACCGAAGGAAGCTTTTTTTATCAGCCCCTTATCTCTTCTTTTTCAACAGAGGAGGTATGTGTAAGCACTATTCCCGCAACACTCACGAACAGGAACGCAAGCCAGCTTTCCGCAAACAGATTTGCGATTTTGCCTGCGTTTGCGCCGTAAGCTAAGCCGTAAATCACGCAGTCCGTAATTCCCAGAAACAGCGTGAACACCAGAAGGGTTATGAACGATTTTTTAAGGAGGACGTTAACGTCCTTTTTCGCGTTGTTGAGAGGGTAATATTTCGTTATGTACGCGATAATCGCAAGGACGGCGGGATACGGCATACAGAACATTACCATAGGCTTTGCCATACCGAAATAAATTTCACCCGTCACTTTCATTCCGTCATCAAACTCGGCATACTTTAAATTCACAATATTTTCCAAGCCGACGTTTAAGCTTTCGCGCACGTTAGCGACCAAAAGGAACGCGAGCATAAACATAACGAGCTTTTTGCCTATGTTCACCAGAAGATTGAAAAGGTCAAGCTTTTTGCCGTTGAACACGTCCTTGAAAATAATAACCGTCGCCGAGCTGAGCAAATAAATTATACAGCCCAACGCGACCACGCCGGAGCCCATACCCGTGAACGACGGAGTTACCGCGAGCGAGCCGACGATAAGCGCAATTGCGTTGCCGTAGCTTCTCGAAACCGTTCTGACGTATTTGCCGAAGCGTACTTCTCTGCTTTCGTACTCTTCGCCGAGCTTTATGAATTTAAAAAATCCGATTATCGCCTTTATAAGCCCGATAATGACCGTGATAAGTACGACAAGCCAGAAAATCGAGAATAAGCATATCCCCGTCAAAGGAGCTATGTCGCCGAGGTTCGCAAAGTTTTTCTCGATTAAAAGCAACATAAATTTAGTGGTTTCGTGCGAATTGAACGTTATTCCGCAGACCGCGAAAATGCCCGTAAACATTGCAATGAAGAGGAAAATCTGCGCCGCGAGCAAAAACCCCGCATATGAGAGGGTAACGATATTGAACAGCTTGTTGACCTTTGCCTCGGGCACATTTTCCGCCGAAGGGATTACGGACTGAATATCTTCGTTGTTTTCAATGGTCTTTTCCATATCAGTTTTCCTCCATCAATTTTTTCAAAATGTTTTTGGCTGTTTTGCCGAGATAGTCGTACAAGTTCTTTGTCGAACTCACCTTAGGAACGACCGTGTTGTCGATATTCGTTACATAGAAGATTTCGTGCATAGACAGACCATTATCACCAACGTTGTCGAAATCCATATACCAGGTGGGCTTATCACCCTTACTCATATCGAGCAGGAACGAGCTTGTTCTTACGGGATAAAATTTATTATAGTCTATTTTACCGTCGGAAGAGGTTGCTTTCTCCAATTCATATTCCGAAGGCTCATAGCCGAAGCGCGAAAGCATTGTATACCTTCCGAACGGTGTCATCTTGTAAAGCTTGGCTGTTTTATCGTAATAAGCGTTGCTTTTATCTTCCGCAAGCGCTGCCAATCCCGCCATTTTCAATATTGATTGCATATCCGTTTTGACCGAGCTTATAAGTATATCCGCCAACTCGGCGCTAACTATACTGCACATCATTTTCGCCATTAAAGTAAGCTGTTCGTCCTCGGACATATTGTCAAAGCCGTCGGGCGGGGTATCCAAATCGACGTCGTCATAGTCGAAAATATTCAGCCACTTGCCGAAGCTTTTGCTTAAAGCATTGTAAATTTCTTCTTTGGCTAAGGTTTCGGTATCCTTTTCGTCATCTTCCACAAGCTGACCGTTTGCGATTTTTTTGTTCTCTTCGATTATATCGTAGCTGTTGTATTTGATGAAGCCGCCGGCAACGCCTAAATAGAAGTCTGCATCAATGTCTATTCTTTTATTTGAAATCGTTTCATAAATGCCTTTTTTCTTTATGCCGTAATCTCTGTTGTAATCCTCTTCTTTTTTGTATGATGAAATCAAAGTGTAGTTAATGTTATAGTAAACTGCTTCGGAAGTATAATAGGCGCTGACTTCTTGATAGAAATTACTATATTCGCTTGTTCTGATTCGGTATATTGTATTGTTATAATGATCTTCTGCATACTTATCTTCAAGGCTCTCATAGCTACTGTCTCGGTATTGCATAGAAAATTCGTCGAAAATCGAAAGCGAGCGGAAGTCGTTTTCGGTTGCGGCGGCAGCCGCCGACACGCTTTTTTGGTCTTTGCCCAAAGCCGCTTTCTGCGCCATTGCGTAATAATCCTCAGCCGACGGAAGATTGGAAACGATTTCGGCAAGCTCCTTCGGGTCTGTTATTTCGGTGTTTTTGCCGCTGCCCTTGCCCGAAGGCGCCGCCGACGGACGCACGGAAAAAGCTATTGCGGTCACACCCAAAACAAACGCTACTGCAAGTGTAATGATTTTGCTTTTCATATCTGCTCCTTAGTTTATATTTTATCGCTAACAGTATAACTCATTTGGGTTAGCATGTCAACCGATTAGAGTTATTAATTTAACTCAATTTGGTTATAAAATAGCTTAAAGGAATAATGACATGACAATTATCGAAAAAATAGACAAGCTGCGCGCTGAGCGGGGCTGGTCGGTGAATAATCTTGCTATGGAGGCGATGCTTACGCAATCTACTTTGAATAATCTGTATACGCGCAATGCCGAGCCGAAGCTGTCGACGCTGCGCGCGATATGCTCGGCGTTCAACATTACGCTTGCGGAATTTTTCTCGGACGAGGAGTCCGAAGAGATAATGCCCGAGGACGAGCTGAATTTCAGATTTTCCAAGCTGACCGACGCGCAGAAAAAAGCTGTGCTCGCGCTTTTGCGTTCCATGACGTAAAAAAGCTCCGCTTTGAAAGCGGAGCTTTTATTTTTAAATTACGGGCGGCAACGGCGCGCCTTGCTGGGCGAGCATTTGAAACGCTATGACCCAGACGTAAATCCAGAACGCCAGCGAAACCGCGCTGACGGCTAAGCCGCCGACCACGAGCCCTATGTACGACTTCTCTTTCTTTGCCTGCACGAAGCCGACAATGCACAGAACGGCTCCCGCTATTCCGGGCAAGAGGATTAAAAAGTTACCGCCGCACAGTCCGACGATAGCCGTAACAAACCCCGCAATGCTAAGACTGTTGGTCTTTGGCGGAGCCGGTGGCGCGGGCGGAAGCATGTTGTCGGTCGGCACGCCGCAGTGAGGGCACATAACCGCCCTGTCGTCTAAGTTCGAGCCGCAATTTTTACAGAACATAATTTTCACCTTTTTATTGCATTATACGATAAATTGCGCGCTTAGTCAATAGCAAATTAAAAAGGCGTCCGGTAGTGGTGTATTTCATAGAGATTAAAGCAAGGACGATAATCAGTCCTTGCTTTTTTAGTACGGTTATGCTATAATGAAACTACGATAAACAGTAATTTAGCGGAGAGAATAGAAAATGAATTTTAACCTTATTCCACTCAAAAACCAAGATGTTGCTATATTCAAAAAAGATATGCAAGAAGCGTTTCAGGAAAGCGCGTTGCGCGAATTTAATGATTTAGACGTTGAAATATTGCCTGAAAAAGATATTGACAAATCTTTATCTACAAAAGGTTCGGTGGCTTATAAAGCGATAGTTGATGGTAAAATCGTCGGTGGGGCTATTGTTGTTATAGACGAACTCACGCAACATAATCATTTGGATTTTTTATATGTAAAAGTCGGAACACAAAGCAAAGGCGTCGGTCAAATGATATGGGACGAAATCGAAAGGTTATATCCCCAAACAAACATATGGGAAACGTGCACACCGTATTTTGAAAAAAGAAACGTGCATTTTTATATCAACCGTCTGGGATTCCATGCTGTGGAATTTTTCAATCCACACCATAAAGATACGAGTATCCCCGATGATATGATAGGCGGAGATTATTTTTTCAGATTTGAAAAGGTAATGAAACGATAAATTTCAATTTCGAGGAAACCGCATCGAAAGACAATTCGGAGCTCCCGTCATTGCGAGGAGCGTAACGACGAAGCAATCTAAAATAAATATTACGTTAAATCTGGATTGCTTCGCTTACGCTCGCAATGACGATTTGAATACTAAATTCAATTTGACTTGCGTTAAAGCAGATTAAGCGGTTTGGTAATTAAGATATACGGCTGCGGCGACACGCCGCTAAATTTCAATTTATCTTTATAATCTTTTATAAAGTATAGCGCACTATACTTCGCAATCGAAGATAGTGCGCTATTTCTTGCCCACAAGGAAATCCCTATAACAGATATCCTTAAACGGACGCTTTTTTATGAATTGTTTACGGTGCAAGGAAAACCGCGCTTTTCCGCAGCACATCTCAATTTGCTGCGACAGCAGGCTCACCGGAAGTGAATTGCCGCCATTATGGCGGCAAGAGAAACTTGGTTTCTCAAATCACGAAAAATGCAGACATCTGTCTGCATTTTTGTGAATTATTTAAATTAAAGAACCTTTACAACAGTACCCGAACCAACCGTTCTGCCGCCTTCACGGATAGCGAAACGGAGCTTTTCTTCTACTGCTACGGGCTTAATGAGCTCAACGGAGATTTCTACGTTGTCGCCGGGCATAACCATTTCAACGCCCTTGGGAAGCTCGATCGAGCCGGTAACGTCGGTCGTTCTGATGAAGAACTGAGGACGGTAGTGGTTGAAGAAAGGAGTGTGACGGCCGCCTTCGTCTGCTTTAAGAACGTAAACCTGAGCGGTGAACTTCGTTGCAGTCTTAACGGTGCCGGGCTTAGCAAGAACCTGTCCTTTTTCGATGCCCTTTCTGTCGATACCACGAAGAAGCGCGCCTACGTTGAAGCCTGCGATAGCTTCGTCAACGCTCTTGTGGAACATTTCGAGACCGGTAATAACGGTCGAAACGGGCTTTTCGATAAGTCCTACGATTTCGGCGGGGTCGCCGACGTGAGCCGTACCTCTCTCTACTCTGCCGGTAGCAACGGTGCCGCGGCCGGAGATAGTGAATACGTCTTCGACGGGAAGAAGGAAGGGCTTCGCCGTATCTCTTTCGGGGGTGGGGATATACGAATCAATCGTATCCATGAGGTCGAGAATGCACTTGCATTCGGGAGCCGCAAGAACTTCCGCATCGGGAGCGCCCGAGGAAGCCTTTTCCAACGCTTTAAGCGCCGAACCTCTGATAATGGGGCAATCCTTGAAGCCCTGGTTTTCGAGGGTGTCGGTGATTTCCATTTCAACAAGCTCGAGAAGCTCGGGGTCGTCCATCTGGTCGCACTTGTTAAGGAATACTACGATGTAGGGAACGCCTACCTGACGGGAAAGCAGAATGTGCTCTCTGGTCTGGGGCATGGGACCGTCGGTCGCAGCAACTACGAGGATTGCGCCGTCCATCTGAGCAGCGCCCGTAATCATGTTCTTAACGTAGTCCGCGTGTCCCGGGCAGTCAACGTGCGCATAGTGACGCTTCTCGGTCTGATACTCGACGTGAGCGGTGTTTATTGTTATACCGCGCGCTTTCTCTTCGGGAGCTTTGTCAATCTCGTCGTATTTCATTTTTTCTGCCTGACCTTTGCATGCCATAACCATAGTGATAGCTGCGGTCAGAGTGGTCTTGCCGTGGTCAACGTGGCCGATTGTGCCGATGTTAACGTGGGGCTTGCTGTTGTCGTACTTAGCCTTTGCCATTTTTTGTTTCTCCTTGAAAAATTAAAATTTTATAAAATGATAACTTTCTTCCTTGCGGAAGGCGCAGCTATCTCATTTTTTTGCTGCTTTTTTTGCGCATTTTCGCATTGCCTATATTATATATTAAATATTTTGAAAAGACAAACGAATTTGCGCTTATTTTTAAATTTTTTATAATACTGCTTTTTACTTCTTAGCGCGTTCGCCGATTACCTTTTCGGCAACCGACTTCGGCACTTCCGCATAATGGTCGAACTGCATTGTGAACTGACCTCTGCCCTGCGTTCTCGAACGAAGGTCGGTAGCATAGCCGAACATTTCCGAAAGGGGAACTTCCGCGTCGACTACCTTTGCGCCCGCCCTGTCGTCGGTGGAAATAATCGTGCCGCGGCGTGCGGTTACGTTACCCATAATATCGCCGAAATAGTCGTCGGGGGTGATAACCTCAACCTTCATTATAGGCTCCAAAAGCACGGGGTTGGCTTTTGCCATACCGTCCTTAAAGCCCATCGAGCCCGCAATCTGGAACGCCATTTCCGACGAGTCGACCTCGTGGTAGCTTCCGTCGTAGACCTGAATTTTGAAGTCGACAACCTCGTAACCCGCAAGGAAGCCGTTTCTTGCCGCGCCCTGAATACCCTTGTCGATAGCGGGGATATATTCCTTGGGAATGGAGCCGCCGACCGTGAGGTCTTCGAACGAGTAGCCCGAGCCGGGTTCGCCGGGTATTAAGTGAAGTTTACAGTGACCGTACTGACCTTTACCGCCCGACTGACGCTTGTACATGCCTTCGCAGTCGACGGCTTTTCTTATGGTCTCGCGGTAAGCAACCTGCGGCGCGCCGACGTTCGCTTCGACCTTGAATTCTCTCAAAAGTCTGTCTACGATAATGTCGAGGTGCAGCTCGCCCATGCCCGCGATAATGGTCTGACCGGTTTCCTGGTCGGTATAAGTCTTGAACGTGGGGTCTTCTTCGGCGAGCTTGATAAGCGCCATGGTCATTTTATCCTGACCCGCTTTCGTCTTAGGCTCGATAGAAAGCTGAATAACGGGGTCGGAGAAGGTCATTTGTTCAAGAATTATGGGGTGCTTTTCGTCGCAAAGCGTATCGCCCGTCGTGGTGTCTTTAAGTCCTACGATGGCGCAGATATCGCCCGAGTAAACTTTGGAAATTTCGGTACGCGTGTTAGCGTGCATCTGTACGAGACGACCTACCCTCTCCTTCTTGCCTTTCGTCGAGTTATAACAGTACGAACCCGATTCGAGTACGCCCGAATATGCTCTGAAATAAGCAAGTCTGCCTACGAACGGGTCGGTTGCGATTTTGAACGCAAGTCCCGCGAAGGGCTCGTCATCGGAGGTCTCTCTGACTTCTTCTTTCTCGGTGTCGGGGTTGATACCGGTAACGTGCGCTACGTCGACGGGGGAAGGAAGATAGTCGATAACCGCGTCGAGGAGCATCTGAACACCCTTATTCTTATACGACGAACCGCAGAGAACGGGCGTGCACTTCATTGCGATAGTCGCCGCGCGCAGACCCTTGCGGATTTCTTCGGGGGTGAGCTCCATAGTTTCGAGGAACTTTTCCATAAGCTCGTCGTCGCCCTCCGCCGCAGCTTCCATAACCTTCATGTGCGCCTCTTCGGCAGCCTCGACCATGTCCGCGGGGATTTCCGCTTTGTGGTACTGCTTGCCGTCCTCCGAGTCGTAAATTTCGGCGTTCATTTCGACGAGGTCGACGATACCTTTAAAGGTATCCTCCTTGCCGATGGGAAGCTCGATGGGAATGGGGTTGGCGTTGAGCCTGTCCCTCATCATTTCCACGGCGCGCGCAAAGTTTGCGCCGTTGATATCCATTTTGTTAACGTACGCGATGCGGGGCACCTTGTACTTGTCCGCCTGACGCCAGACGGTTTCGGACTGAGGCTCGACGCCGCCCTTCGCGCAGAACGTCGCGACCGCGCCGTCCAGAACACGGAGGGAACGCTCGACTTCAACGGTGAAGTCAACGTGTCCCGGAGTGTCGATGATATTAACTCTGCACTCGTCCTTTTTGGTAAGACCGCTTCTCGTCCAGTGACAAGTCGTCGCCGCGGAGGTAATGGTTATACCTCTCTCCTGTTCCTGTACCATCCAGTCCATAGTAGCCGAACCGTCGTGGGTTTCGCCTATCTTATGGTTGATGCCGGTATAAAACAGAATACGTTCGGTTGTGGTGGTCTTGCCGGCGTCTATATGCGCCATGATGCCTATATTTCTTGTATGGGCTAAATCGTATTCTCTTGCCATATTAAAACCTCAAAATCAGAATCTGAAATGAGCAAAAGCTTTGTTTGCCTCAGCCATTCTGTGCGTGTCTTCCTTCTTCTTGACCGCTCCGCCCGCATTGTTGAATGCGTCGATAAGCTCCGCCGCAAGCTTATTCGCCATTTCGCGTTCGCTTCTCTTGCGGGTAGCGATTACGAGCCAGCGGATTGCAAGCGTCTGTCTTCTTTCGGGTCTGATTTCGATGGGAACCTGATAGTTCGCACCGCCGACACGTCTTGCCTTAACTTCCAAAACGGGCATAAGATTGTTCATTGCCTGATTGAAAATTTCCATGGGTTCTTTGCCGAGCTTTTCGCTCATGATATTGAAAGCATCGTAAACGATGTTTTGTGCTGTTCCCCTCTTGCCGTCGTACATAATCTGGTTGATAAGCTTTGTTACAACCTTGCTTCCGTACACGGGGTCGGGTAATACGTCCCTTTTGGGAACGCCGCCTCTTCTGGGCATAGTAGTTTCCTCCGTTAATTTTTTTATTTCGCGTAAATCTCGCAAGCGATATTTGCACGAGGTTGTTTAAGGGTCTACCTTAAATAAGCTATTGCACGTTTCCATATATATGGAACAGCAAATCTTCTCCGCGTAAACGCGAATACTGCCTACTTTTATCGGTAAGGGTAAATGAAATTCCGACAAGTAGGAAAAATATTTTGTGCCGAAAAATCGCAAGGGCGGATTGATTTCGCCCGTTAAGCGATTTTACGACCGCTTAATTTCACGAAAAATATGCGCGAGCAGATTTTCGTGAACCGATTACTTAGGGCGCTTTGCGCCGTAAAGCGAACGGGACTGCTTTCTCTTCGAAACGCCGGCGGTATCCAACGCACCGCGGATAATGTGGTAACGAACGCCGGGCAAGTCCTTAACTCTTCCGCCTCTGATAAGTACGGACGAGTGCTCTTGAAGATTGTGACCTTCGCCGGGGATATAAACGGTACCCTCTTGCTTGTTGGTCAGTCTTACTCTCGCAATCTTTCTGATAGCCGAGTTAGGCTTTTTGGGAGTGGTGGTCGTTACCGAAAGGCACACGCCGCGCTTTTGCGGGCAGTTGTCCAGAATGGGCGACTTGCTCTTGAAAACCTGTTTTTCTCTGCCGTGTCTGATGAGCTGATTGATTGTAGGCATTTTATTCCTCCTCGATTTACTCGACCTTTCGGTCTGTGGAATTTTATTCACCTTACCGCATACCCTTAAAGCGGTCGGGGGAAAGCAAATTTACATAATACACCAAATTAAAAGTGCGAAAATGATTTTAACAAACCTTTTACAAATTGTCAAACGAATTTAAGGCGTTTTATGTTTTATTTTAAAATAGTTATTGACACAAAAAACAGCTTGTGATAATATTCTATTGCTGAAATTTTCAGATTTTGGAGGAATAAATGAGAAAAATCAAATTCGGACGGCTGATATTCGCCGTCATCGTCGGCTTGGCTATGGCGCTGGCGGTGCTGACCGCGTGCGACCGTACGCCGGGCGCGGAAACGGTATATTACACCGTCACGTTCGACAGCCGCGGCGGTAGCGAAGTGCCTTCCCAGAGAATCGAGAAGGGCAAGACCGCGCAAAAACCCGCCGACCCCGCGCGCGAGGGCTACACCTTCGACGGCTGGTTCGACGGCGAAACGGAATACGACTTCACAAAGGCGGTGGAAAAGAATTTCACCCTCAGCGCGAAATGGACTGAGGTCCCCGCCGTGTCCGTCTACTATACGGTCAGATTTATGGACGGCGCAAACGAGTACAAGTCGGCAAAGGTCGAAAGCGGCAAACCCGCGCAAAAACCCGCCGACCCCGTAAAGAGCGGCTACGAGTTCAAGGAGTGGATACTCTCCGACGGAACGGCTTACGACTTCACGAAAGCGGTGACCGCGGATATCGCCCTTTACGCGACGTGGACTAAAAAGACCGAGATTTACACCGTCAGGTTTATGGACGGCGCAAACGAATATATGTCGGCAAAGGTCGAAAGCGGCAAGACCGCGCAAAAACCCGCCGACCCCGTAAAAAACGGCTATGCGTTCAAAGAGTGGATACTCTCCGACGGAACGTCTTACGACTTCACGAAAGCGGTGACCGCGGATATAACCCTTTACGCGACGTGGAATAAAATCCAGACGCCCGAAACGGTTTATTACACCGTCACGTTCGACAGCGGGGTTACCGCCCAGCAGGTCGAACAAGGCAAGAAAGCCGTCGAGCCCGAAGCACCCGAGAAAGAGGGCTATGTGTTCGCGGGCTGGTATCTTGGCGGCGCGCCCTACGACTTTAATACGGCGGTAAACGCAGATATAACCCTTACGGCGAAATGGGTCGAAGGCGCCCCCGCGACGTACACGGTCACCTTCGACGCGAACGGCGGAAGCGACGTACTTGCGCAAGAGATTGTTTCGGGCGGCAAAGCGGTTAAACCCGCCGCACCCGAAAAGGACGGATACGTCTTTGCGGGCTGGTACATAGGCGAAACCCCGTACGACTTCGACAATGCCGTAACCGAAAATATAACCTTAACCGCGAAATGGTCGGAAGCCGTGCAAGTTTACGTAGTCACGTTCGACAGCGACGGCGGCAGCAAGGTATCCGCGCAGGAGGTTGAGCGCGACGGCAAAGCCGCAAGACCCAAAGACCCCGTTAAAGACGGTTACGCCTTCGCGGGCTGGTACTTAGGCGAAACGCAGTACAACTTCGACGCCCGCGTGACCGCGGATATAACGCTCAAAGCAAAATGGAGCAAAAACTCAGTAACCCCTCCCGCCGCGCCGACGCTCAGCGTTCCCGAAATTCCCGCGGACGCGACGATAATAAAAGTCGGCGCAAGCGAAACCTACAAGACGGTAACCGCCGCGCTGGAATACGCAAAGACCCTCCCCGCTTCGGATATCAAGGTAATCGAAATCGCCGACGGCGAATATAAGGAAAAACTTACGATAAGCACGCCGAACGTATGGCTTATAGGTTCGGATTTGCCGAAAGGCGAAAGCCTTTCGGCTACCCGCAATAACGGAGTAATCATTTGGTACGACGATATTGCGGGTACCGCGGGCGGCACTGACAAAAGCGCGAGCGTGACGGTCAATGCAACCGACTTCACGGCAATAAATATTACTTTTAAAAACTATTACAACACACACGAGCTTTACCTCGCTTCGCTGGAAATATCTTCAAGCACTCAGGCGGTTGCGCTTGCCGTAAACGCCGACCGCGCGGGTTTTTATAACTGCAAGGTCACCTCTTACCACGACACCCTTTTGGCGAACCGCGGCATGCAGCTTTACTACAACTGCTGGATCGAGGGCAGAACGGATTACGTTTTCGGACAGAACGCAATCGCTTACTTCGAAAACTGCGACATCTGGACGATAGGCGCGGGCGACAAAACCAACGGCGGCTACGTCGTAGCGCAGAAGCCCTCAACCTCCGACTATTACTACGTTTTCAACAACTGCCGCTTTGACGGCGACGGGAACGTGACGGACGGCACTGTCGCGCTCGGCAGACCGTGGGGCGCGGAAATGAAGATGGTAGTTATGAACAGCTACATTTCGGGCAAATACTCGAAAAAGGCGCACACCGCTGGGACGACCGCGGGACAGCGCTACTGCACCATGAGCGACGTCGACCCCGACCCGACGAAAATGCTCGAATACAACAACACGGGCGAGGGCGCGATTGACGCAAGCATAGCGAACACCTGCACCTACATGACGGAAGCGGACGCGGCGGCTTATACTTTGAGAAACGTGCTCACGCTCAACGGCTGGAACGTGACGGGCGATAAACAGGACTTGATAACCTTCGGCACAAGCGGGAACTACAAAGAGTTTTACGACAAGTACGGCGGAAACGGCACGATAAGCGGCACGGCGAACGTAGGCGACAACGGCGCGGACAATTCGCAGATCAAGGAAGGCTACCTTGAAATAAAGCTTACCGAAGGCGCGCTGATTACGATTTCCTCTTATCCGAATTATACGAATTATACGGTAACAATCAACGGCGGAAGTGATTACCGACACAAGCTGGAAATACGTTGCGTCGGGCGACGAAACAATCGTTATCACCGCGGCAACAAGCAGTAATTACTTCTATTACATAAGCATTTTATATTAACCGGCAAGCCCCGCACGCATGAAGCGTGCGGGGCTTATTTTAAAATTTCCTTTTAAATTTGTTGCACTTGTTAAAATTATATTGTAAAATAAAGACGCTAACTCTTTAATATCGGGGGTACTCTGCCCTTGATACTATTTCACAACTGAATTTTTATTTTAAGGCAATAATAATTGAATTGTTGACGATACTTATAGGGCATAGTTGTATCCTATTTTTTTGTCGTCTAAGAATATCAATTATTTTTAGTTGTGAAAAAATAAAGAGTTAGCAATCATTAAAGGGTACGCTCTGCGGGCAACCTTTAATGGTTGCCCTTATTTTTTTTAGCGGTTTTCGGGCAATCCGCATCCGCCCGCAAAAAAATTTAAAAGGAGAACAACTATGAACAAATGTCCCAGATGCGGAACGGAATTCGAAGGCAATTGGTGCCCGAATTGCGGAGCGCAAATCAACCCCGTGAAAATCTGCCCCAACTGTAAAACGAAGTTAAAGCCGGAAGCGAAATTCTGCACCGAGTGCGGCTATTCCTTCGAGAAAAACGAAGCGCCCGCGGCGAACCGCGGTGCAAAAAAAGCGTCCTTCGGGGCATGGATAAAAGCGCACTTGAAAGTTTTAATTCCCGTTGCGCTTGCCGTAATTTTAGTTATTGTTCTGGCTTGCACTATCCCCGCTTGCGTTGCGGCGAAGCCGAACGGCACTTATTACAAGCTCGGCGGTAACGGCGAGCTCGACAAAAAAACTTTCTTTACTTTGAAATCGGGCAAATGGGAGGACGATGACGGCGCGTCGGGCGATTACAAATTAGACGGCAAAAAAATAACCTTTTACGTTACCTTTTTCGGCGAAACCGAAGAACTTTGCGACGGAACGCTTTCGGACGGAGTTTTGAAAATAAGCGCTGGCGGCAGCGAAGAGATTTACGTTTCCGAAAAGCACAAGCACAGCTACGGCGAGTGGGAAACCACGATTAAAGCTTCGTGTTTTACCGACGGATTAAAGACCCGCAAGTGCGAGTGCGGACTTAAAGAAACACAAGAGATTAAAAGCGTTGGTAGACATACGGAAGAATGGATTACAACAAAAAAAGCAACTTGCACCGAAAACGGCAGTAAGAAGTTAAAATGTACAGTTTGTAGTCAAACGATAAAAACCGAGGACATAGAAGCCTTAGGACATGACGTTAAATGGAAATTTAATAATGAATTTCACTGGCAAGGATGTTCGCGTTGCGAAAAAAAATTCTCTGAAAGCGTAGCGCACAATATCGATTGTTCGGTTTGCGGTTATCCTTTTTATTTTGAAAAAATCGAAAATAACGAATATAAAGTTACCCGCGTTATGAACGGAATTAAAGAAGTAAGAATACCCGCAACGTTTAATAATTTACCGGTAACTGCTATCGACAAAGAAGCGTTCCGCCGTCGCGATTCGCTTACAAGCGTTACTATTCCCGACAGCGTTACTTCTATCGGCGAGTACGCATTCTCCGATTGCAGTGCGCTTACAAGCATTACCATTCCTGACAGTGTTACTTTTATCGACGTGGGTGCATTCTCCCGTTGCAGTGCGCTTACAAGCGTGACCATAGGCAACGGCGTTACCGAAATCCACAGCCACACGTTCAACAGTTGTAATGCGCTTACAAGCGTTACTATTCCCGACAGCGTTACTTCTATCGGCTTTGCTGCGTTCGCCCATTGCATCAATCTTACTGAAATTAACTTCAAAGGCACTAAGAAGCAATGGAAAGCTATTGATAAGGAGAGATATTGGAATTCTGATACGGGAAGTTACACAGTGCATTGTACCGACGGAGATTTAACAAAAAATAAAAGCTAAAATTTCAGCGCGGACGGCGTTTGCCGTCCGCGCCTGTTTATATTTCAATCAAAAATCCGCGTTCACGCAGTTTACTTTCAATTTCGTCGAGAATTTCTTCGCTGTCCGCAACGACGGTGTGATAGTGATAGCCGTCGGTAACCGACATCAAGGGCTTGGACGCGCCCGACACGAGCGAGCGGTACAACTCTTCAACGTGCATGCGGTTGTGAAGGGCGAGCCGTGCGGAAATTCTGCCATAGACGCGGTGGTTGACGTAAATATCTTCAATCCTCCCGCCGAGCTCGATTATCAGCGCGCCCTCTTCGACCAGCTCGTCAAAGGTATGGCGGCACTTGAACACGCGCGAGGCTTGCGCCTTGCCGTTTAAAACATAGCCGCGGTTCGTCGAAGTTATGTCGTATCCGCCCACGCGCAGAATTGCGATATCCTGCACGATAACCTGCCGCGACACCTTAAACCGTTCCTTCAAAGTATTGGCGGGGATAGGGTTGTCCGTATTGCCCAGAAGGCTTAAAATTTCCCGCCTGCGCTTCTCGGCTTTCATTGCTTCCCCAACGGCTTTAAATTTTTAAGCGACAAGTCGAGTATGGGTGCGGAGTGGGTCAAGGCTCCGCTCGACACAAAGTCCACGCCCGTGGAAAGAATATTCTTTATATTCTCGCGCGTGACGTTGCCGCTGCACTCGGTCAGCGCCCGCCCGCCTATCATTTTAACCGCCTCGGTCATTTGCTCGGGGGTCATGTTGTCCAGCATGATTATATCCGCGCCCGCCTCCAACGCTTCGCGGCACATTTCGAGGTTTTCGACCTCCACCTCGATTTTTCTCACGAACGGCGAATACTCCTTTGCAAGCTTCACGGCGCGGGTTATCCCGCCCGCCGCGCTTATGTGGTTATCCTTTAACAAAACTCCGTCCGACAGATTATATCTGTGATTGCACCCTCCGCCGACCTTTACCGCGTACTTTTCGAAAATGCGCATGTTCGGCGTCGTCTTGCGGGTGTCCAAAAGTTTGGTCTTGCCGCCCTTCAACAGCTTCACTATTTCGGACGTATAGGTCGCGATACCGCTCATTCTCTGCAAATAGTTAAGCGCGGTGCGCTCGCCCGAAAGCAGTACGCGCATATCACCTTTCAGCTCGCCGATAAGCTCGCCCTTTTTGACGGGCGCGCCCTCTTCAACATAAAACTTAACCTCGGTGGAGTTATCTAAAATTTTAAACACGCGCTCGAACACGGGCAGACCGCAGATAACGCCGTCCTGCTTGCATATAAGCTGAACGGTACCCACCGCCCTCTCTTTGAAAATGGCGTTGGTGGAAACGTCCTCGCTTGTTATGTCCTCTCCGAGCGCGGATTTTATAAGCCCGTCGACGAGCACCGCGTTAGTTACAAGATTTATCATTTTCAGCCTCCTCTATTGCGCCGAGCAATATTTTTTTATAGCCTTCCAACAGCTTTTCCGCGTCCGAGTACTCTGCCGCATCCAGCCCCTCAGCCGCCCGAGCGGCTTCGGCTTCGTCGGCTTTTTCGTAGTTTTCGGTTATGTCCAGCGCCGCCCTTTCCGCAAACAGCAGACTTTCCAGAAGGGAGTTCGAGGCGAGGCGGTTCGCGCCGTGCACGCCGTTACAGCACGTTTCGCCGACGGCGTAAAGGCGGCTCATTGTGGTTCTGCCGTTCAAGTCGCTGCGCACGCCGCCCATGAAATAGTGCTGTGCGGGAACGACGGGCACGCACTCGGTGAACACGTCGATTCCCTCTTCGGCGCAGCGATTGACAATCGTCGGGAAATGGGTTTTGATTTCTTCTTCCGGTATGGGGCGCATATCCAGCCAGACAAAGGGCGTGCCGTCGCGCCGCATTTGTTTTTTTATCTCGGCGGTCACTACGTCGCGGGGTTGAAGCTCGTCGGTGAAACGGTTGAAATCCTTATCGAGCAGTTTCGCGCCCTCGCCCCGCACAGACTCGGAAATGAGAAAGCTTCTGCCAACCTTTTCCGAATATAACGTGGTGGGGTGTATCTGGATATAGTTCACGTTGTCGACCGCGACCCCGTGCTTTAAACAGATTGCCACGCCGTCGCCCGTGAGCAGACGGAAGTTTGTGGATTTTTCGAACACTCCGCCTATACCGCCCGTCGCGAGTATGGTATAGTCGGAAAATATGAGGCGGGTCTTGCCCGAGTTCTTTTCGTGCGCGACTATGCCGAAGCAGCCCGCTTCCGACGAGATTATGTCGAGCATTACGACCTCGGGAATTATTTCCACGTTTTTCAAGGCGGAAACTTTTTGCATTAGCTTCGAGGTTATCTCCTTGCCCGTGCAGTCCTCGTGAAAGAGAATTCTGTTTCTCGAATGTCCGCCCTCGCGCGTTGCCGCAAGCCTGCCGTCGGGCGTTCTCGCAAACTCCACGCCGAGTTCGACAAGTCCGTCGGTGACCTTTTCCGAGCCGCGTATCATGCACTCGACCGCGGCGGGGTTGTTCTCTCCGTGACCCGCGCGCATAGTGTCCTCGAAATAGCTTTCGTAATCCTCTTCGCCTTGAAGCCTACAGATGCCGCCCTGCGCGAGATAGCTGTCGCTTTTGTCGGGCGTACCCTTACAGATAACGAGCACTTTTTTGTCGGCGGGCAAATGAAGCGCGGCGTTCAGACCAGCGACACCCGTTCCGACGATTATAACGTCATACTTTTTTTCCATATACAATTCCTGAATTTAGTATATTCAAGTTTACACAAAAACTTTACACCTGTCAAGTCATCTGTAAAGTATTTGAAAATTTTTCGTTACGCGCGGAAG
>CAJTOY010000020.1 GCA_910578195.1 uncultured Christensenella sp.
AGTCCGCCCCGCGGCTTTTCGCCGCGGGGCGGACTTCGAATCAACTTAATATTGCGTTTCGAGTTTTGCCGATTCAAGGCTGTCTTTCAAAATCTGTTCAAGCGTTGCACCGCTGTCTTTGAACGAATATTTCCTGCCGTATTCGGTGCGCAGTTTTTTGAACTTTGCCAAAATTTCCGAATAGCCGTCCTTCGCCGCGTCCACCTTGACGCCGTTCACGTTTACGATTCCCCACGACATATTCCCCCACGTTTTGTAAGTCCAGCTCGTATAGTGCCAGCCCCCGTCGTTCAAAAGTCCGAGCGTTTGCTCCCACTTTTTGGTGCTGTCGTACGCGGTGAACTCGCCCATCTGCAAGGGCAAGCCGAAGTTTTGGTCTGCTATTCCCGACAGCTTTTTCTCCCAGTTGTCGGCGTGTTCGGCAACGCTCAGCTTGTCGTCGACGTAATGGTGGAAGGAATAAATGCAGTTCTTCCAGCCGTACTTTGCGGGCGCGGGAAGATTGTACCACTCCCAGCACGCTTCGAACATTATTATGTGTTCGTCGCCCTCGGCGCGGATTGCCTTATAGACCTTGTCGTAAAACTTCCAGTGTCTTTCGGATGTCGCCCCGCCCTTTTCGCCGGGCTCGTTCAGAATGTCGTAGCCCGCAACGGCGGGATTGTCCTTGTAATGCTTTGAAAGCGCGCCCCACAGTTTGACCGTAAGCGCCTGCATTTTTTCGTTGTAATAGAAATCCACGTCCGCGGCGTTATCGAAAATTTCTCCGCTGTGGTCCTGACCGTTCTGCGAGCCGTACGCCCCGTGCAAATCGAGCACGGTGTAAAGCCCGTACTCCGCCGCCCTCGTAATGAATTCGTCGAGCGCGGTAAAATCGTAATTTTTGCCCGCGTTTTCGTAGCTCGATATTGCGTCGAAGTCGACGTTCATATAGGTGAACGGCAAGCGGATAACCGTCATGCCCATGTCCGCGCACGCCTTGAAGTCGGCGTCCGTCCACCAGTTCGCGCGGTACTCCTCCCAAAGCCTTTTCGTCTTTTCCTCGCCGAACCTCTCGATAAATTTCTTGGTCAGCGACTTGTAGTCGTCCGACTCCGTCCTTCCGCTTTCGAAGCCCGTCATCCAGTGCTCGGTCACGAACAGTCCGCCCGCGTTGGTACCGCGGAGCAGCACCTTTTCGCCGCCCTCGGTCACAACGTCCTTACCGTCGGTTTTTAAAAAATCGCCCGCGCCGAACTGCCCGCATATTAAATTTTTAACTCCGCACACGCACTCGTTGTCCCCGTTATATGTATGCACCTTTTTATCCTTAACCTCGTCCGAATGTCCGCACGTCGCCGCGTGCCAGTGATAGGTTTCGTCGTGGGTATACTCCGCCGAAAACGTATGCCCCTTCGCTTCGAGCACTATGTTTTTTATTTCGGTTTCGCCGTCCCGACGGGTGAAGCTTTTGCCGCACTCCGAACATTCCCACCGCGCAACCGTGCCGTTCTCCGTGCAAGTCGCGTTGACCCGCTTACAGTATATCAACACGTGCGCGCACGGCGGCTCTTCCTCTTCGGGTTTTTCTTCGGGTTTTTCTTCCCCTTCGGGCTGCACCCCTTCCGCCGGTTTCTCGGGGATACTTTCGAAAAAATCGCACCCGCCGAACAGCCCGCAGACAGAGATAATTATACAAAGTAAAACCGCTAAAAATTTTTTCATGTTTCGGTCCCTCGGAAATAGCCCGCGTTTTTCAGACACACCGTCACAACCGCGGCTATACCCGCCCAGACCGCGCCGCCGCAAAGCATTATCAGCGCAAAGCCCAAATCGCCCGGCTTGGAATAGACGTAGCTTCTGTCGCCGTCCTTTTGATAATAGACGTACATCCGCATACCTTCGCTACATCTGTTCAAATCGCCGATAAAGGTCGCGTTCTTATATATTCCGCCGTCGACCTCGTAGTCGACGGTAACCTTGACGTTGACGTCTCTGTCGTTGATTTTCTCTGTTTCGCACGCCGTGACCGTGGCGACCGTCTTAACGAATTTTGCCGACCGCACGCCCTCGCTTACCGTCCAGACCAGCCCGCCGATTACCACCGCGGCGATTATCGCGAGCGCCAGCGCGGCGGTAACCACTCTTTTTTTATCGTATTTCAATCCGCCACCAAAGTCATTATCGAGTGCGGGCGCATGGAAAACCGCGTACCCTTGCCGTCGACCGTGAGGGTAATTTCGCGGCGGCGGCTCGAAGAGTTCTGTATGACTATAATTTTACTCTTGTCGGGGTTTTCGTAGGCGACCGAATAGAGTTGCGAGGGTGCGTCGTTGCCGCAGAATACGCGGGTCGCGCCCTCCTTTATGAACTTCGAAAAATGCCCGATATAATAGTACGACGACATGTAAGAAACCTTGCCCGTATGCTTGTCAATCATAATCGGCGCCTCGCAGAAGTTGCCGACGTAGGTCGGGCCGCCCTCCTCGTCGAGGATTATGTTCCAGTCTATCCAGCCCTGCGAATAGTTGTTGAAATCGTTTATAATCTGTCTGCCGTAACGCTCGCCGTGCTCCCAAATCCCCGCGTAGGACGCCTCGCCCGTGGTCGAGTCGTGCGCGAGCTCGACGCAGCACTCGGTGAGGAAAAGCGCCTTTTCGGGGTACAGCGCGTGCACGGTGGAAAGGTTTTCACTCTTGTCGCAGCAATACCAGTGATAACCTATGCCCCACACCAGATCGCGCACCCCCTCTATCGCAAACGAGGAAAGGCTGCGCCTTATAACTCCGTCGCGGTTGTGGTCCCACAGCACGATTTTGGTGTTTTCGAACCCGTGCTTTTTCAGCGCGGGGCAGAGGTAGTCGCGGATAAAGTACCCCTCTTCCTCGGGCGTGTAAATGCACGACTCCCAAATCTGCACCGCCTCGGGCTCGTTCTGGACGGTGAGCGCGTCGACGGTAATCCCGCGCGAGCGCAGGTCCTCTATAAATTTGCAGTAATAGTTTGCCCACGACTCTCTGTATTCGTCGAGAAGCTTCCCGCCGTGCCGGGGCGTGTTGTTGTTCTTCATGAACGCGGGCGGACTCCAAGGCGAAATAAGCGTGAACAGCCCGCCGCTTGCCTCGCGGCACTGCTTGTAAAATTCGAACCGCCCGCCGTCCCATTCGGTGTCGAAAGTTTTAAGTTCCCTGTCGCCGTCCTCTATATAGGTGCGGTGTCCGATTGAAAAGTCGGTCGTGTGCACGGGAATTCGCGCAAGGTTGTAGCAAAGCCCGCTTTTCGAAAAGTAGGCGTCGACAACCTTCTGTTTTTCAGCCTCAGGCAAGACGCTCACCGCGCGCCACGCGGCTTCGGTGAACGCTCCGCCGAAGCCCATATGCTTTTGAAAACGCTGCGAGGTGTCGACAACGACGTTACACCCGCCCCCGCCGAAATTTTCCTTTAACGGACGGATATTCGCTTCCTTGAAATAATTGTCGCTTGATTTTTGAGTTATAAAAGCCTTTATCATAATTACACCGTAAAAGTTATTTTCAGTATTCCGTTCCATTCGCAGAACGTAACTTTTTTCTCCCCCGAAATATAGGTTTTCGAAAAGTCGCCGTATGATATGCACGAGTCTTTCAACAGTTCGGCATACACGTCGCCGAAGAAAAATCTTATGTCGTACCACTGCCCCTCGTTCGTCAAAGCCGACGAAATATCGAGCGAGTAAACATATCCGTTGCCGTCGGCGACCCCCTCCGCCGATACGAGCTTGACTTCGTCGCCGCCGGTCAATGCGAGCACGGGCGGGCGAACGCCGTCTTTAAGCTCCGCCCTTACAGTGAGGGTCAAACTGTCGTCGAGGGTCACGAGATAGCCCGAACAGAACTCGTCGGCGTACCTCGTCAGGTTGTGTTTGAAGTAAAGTTTTAAAGCGTATTCCTCGTCGGGCGCGCCGTCGGGCTTCCACTCGGTAAGGCAGTAATCTATGCCCTCGACCGTCGAAAAATAGTTGCCGACGATGTCCTTTCCGTTGAACGTTTTGGGCACGTCGCAGACGATAGCCCCCTTATATGCCAGCGCCAAATCATACCAGAGGTCGTTTTTGAGCAGAAGCGTGCAATCGAATTTAAAGGTTGCCCCGCCGTTTTTCCACTCGGGATTAACGCTGTAAATCTCGTCGCCCGCGCCGCTTTTCACGACGAGCTGTAACTTTTCGGAAATGCCTTCGGTCTTGACGGAAACTTTCAGCGAAGCGCCGTCGAGAGTTGCGGATATATCGGTAAACTTGCCGAACACCTCCTCGGACAGCGTCACCGGCGAAGAGATAATTGTAAGCAGCCCGTTCTTCGCTGTCGTGACCGAATAGTAATACTTCGCCCCGTCGAACTTCGCCGCGGGAATAATCGTGTTGCCCGAGGTAATCGCAATCCCCTCTTCGACTACCGCCGCGGTTTCGTCGAACACGTCGTTGTCGCCCGCATATACGGCTTTACCGTCGGGGTCGCAGAACGAGCTCCACGAAACGCCCGCGGTATAGTTAAAGTGGAATATCGCGCCGCCCGCAAGCCTTGTTTCCATTGCGGGAAACATGCTCGGCGCGGTGACGGGAAGCATGACTTCCTTATCCCCGCCCACCACCCAGAGGTAGTACTCTTCGCTGAGCTGTAAGTCGCGGGTGAACGAATAGCGCACCAGCCCGCCACTTTCCTTGCTTTCGACCTCGACGGGCGTATCGCCATTTTTAATGCGGTCGTTTTCGGTGAAGTAGACCTTTGCGTTTTCCCCCGCGCAGTCGGCGGAAAACTCGAAGTCATAGGTGTTGACCCCCTTCTGGGTCATGACCACGTCGGAAAGAGTATAGGCGGAAAAATCCCTTTCGCCCTCCCGCACAGCCTCCGCGCATGCGCCGAAAAGGCATGCGCAGCTTACCGCGGCAAGCGCGCCGCCGAAGAATTTTACGTAATTTTTCATTGCTCCCCTCCTCAGCACACGAACGTCACGACGCTTTGCGGAACCATGTCGTAACTAATCTGTTTGTCGCCGATAACCACGTCGATTGCCGCGCCCGTCTGGTCGTTGGTATTGCACACGACGGTTATTATCGCGCCGTCGTTGCGGTAATAGGACAAAACGCACACGTCGCTCAGCCCCTGAATACCGTTTTCGACCGTGGCTTTGAGCGCGCGACAAGGCACTCCGTCGACCTCGTACAAAAACCTCGAAACGTGCGCCATGGCGTAGTACGCCGAGGACTTTTCGTATTTGAAGGTCGTCTGCCCCTGCCTTGTAACCTCGTCCAGAGTGATAACGCCGTAACACGCGTTTCCGCCGTGCGAAGCGGGCGTGGGGCCTCCGTCGCCGTCGAGCACGAAGTTCCAGTAAAGCGCCCCGCCGCAGCCGTTCCACGCGTTGTCCTCGTCGTCGGTCTGCACCGCGCACGGGTTGACGACTACGTTTTTGCACGAATAGGTCAGGTTGCTTGCAAAGTCCTTGCTCGCCGCGCTTTCGGTGATTTCGGTAATGAGCGAAGCCTTATTATACCCGGAAATTTTTTGTATGCCGTTGCGCATGCCGTACGCGGTTTCGGGGTTGAAATATCCGTCGCCGTCGTAGCCGTGGAAGCCGACCGTGCTTGTATACTTGCCCGAGGTTTTCGCGCCGTCCTCATACAGCGCCTCGAAGTAGGTGTCCGCGTACGCCGACGAGGACGAACCGTAGTTGAAATCCCAGCTGACGATATCGGCTTTTATCCCCTCTTCTTCGAGCTTTTTGCCCGTGTATTCGGTGATTACAGAAGCCTCGGTCGCCGTCATGTCCATGGTCGGATAGGAAAGCGCGCCCACGCTCGGCTCGTTCAAAAGGGTGAGCATCGAGATGTCTATGCCCAGCTTTTTATACTCCGAAACAAACTTGACGAGGTAGTCCGCGTACGTTTCGTACATATCCTCTTTTAGCGAACCGCCGCCCAAAAGCGAGCTGTTCTGTTTCATCCACGCGGGCGCCGACCACGGGCTTGCCATGAACCGCACGGCGGGATTTATTTTTTTAATCTGCCGTAAAACCGCAATCAGTTCCTTATCGTTTTCGAGGTTGAATTTTTCGAGCGAGGGGTCGGTCTGTCCCTCCTCTAAATCGTCGCAGGTGAAATATTCCTCGCCCGCGATATAGTCGCTCGCGCCGACGGGTATACGCACCACCGAGAAGTTTGCGCCCTCCCGCGAAAACAAATCTTTTAAAATATCCGAGCGGGTCTCTTCGTCCGCGCGCATTAAAAGATACGCGCTCGCGTGGGTCATGGACGCGCCGTAACCCGTGTAGCTTTGATATGTGTTGTCCGTGCCGACGTAAATTTTCTGGCGGGTGTAGTCGCCGCCGAGTTCGGTGAACTCAATCGAGGATTTCCGCCCCAGAAGGCTCGCCTTCGTGCCCGTGGTCTCGTACACCGAAACCTTGTCGGGATAAATATATTTAACTCCCTTGTCGCACGCGGCGAGCGCCGCCGCCGAAGCGAGCATTGCCGCGGATAATATCACCGCCGCCAATCGTTTGATTTTTTTCATAGTTGCTCCTTAAAACAAGCGCATGTCTATATCGCTGTCGTAGACCTTGACGTCGTCGAAATCGAACATAACGTTCGTTCCGCCCTCGCCCTCGATGCAGAAGGTCGTTTCGTTCAGCCTCAGCCGAGTATACTTTTTGTCGCCGTAGTCGAGCGCTTCCTCGACCGTCACGGGGATATCCCCGCCGAACTTTACCTTATCCGCCGAAGCCTCGAACGCAAGATTGCGCTTGAAAACCGACCTGCCGCGGTCGTACATTTTCCGATTGAATTCTAACGGCGTCTCTATTCTCACGCCGTCGGTCTCTATGCAGTGTTTTTTCTGTTTACCGTCCTTGAAGCGCACATATCTGCCGCCCAAGCGGAAAGTCGCGGGAATTGCGCCGACGATAACTTCGCCGCTTTGCTTGAAGGTAACCTTTTCCGCGGCGACCCCAACGAACACGCTTTCGCCCGCCGCGCGTCCCCCTTCCGCAATTAAAAACACCCTGTCCTTGCCGCAACAGACGCGGTATAAAACCCGCCCTTTGCCGAGGTCGTCGACCTCTTCGACAGTGCCCGCGTAACCGCTTTTTCCGAACGCGAGCGCTTCGGCGGGCAACGTAACTTCGTACTCGCCGTTTTCAAGCTTTGTCGAAAGGGCGGGCGGCAACGCGTTCTCCGCGCCGAGCATTTTTATCTTCCCGCCCTTGACCGCCCCTTTGACGGTCACGGTCGGAATTCTGTGCTTTACGGTCTGCCCCGTAGCCTCGTCGAAGAAGTGTAATTTTGCGGTATTCACCTCGAAACACACCTCTTTACCCGCGCATATGCCGGGGTTACCGGCAGTTGCGGCGCAAAACGCCGTTTCGCTGTTCTCTTCCATAAGCCGGCTTTTGTCGGTGTTCGCGTACACCAGAATCTGCGTGCCGAGCTCCTCGACAAACGCGACCTCCGCCCTGATTTCCGCGCCGCTTTTAGCCTTTGCCACGGGGCGGATATCGTCGGGACGGATGCCGAGCGTAACTTTTCTTTCGCCGTCGAGATACTCTTCGTCGAGGCGGTAAGCCTCGCTTGCGGGCACGGTTAAAGTAAAGTCTTTGGTCGTGACCGTAACGCCGCCCTTATCTCTTTTGAGCGTCGCGGGGAAGAAATTCATTTGCGGCGTGCCGATAAATCCAGCGACGAATTTGTTTTCGGGCCAGCGGAAAAGGTTCTGCGGAGTGTCGATTTGCTGGACGTATCCGCCCTTCATCACCACTATTCTGTCGCCCATGGTCATGGCTTCAATCTGGTCGTGCGTGACGTAAATAAACGTCGTCTGCAACCTTTTATGAAGCCTTGTTATTTCCGTTCTCATTCTCGCGCGTAGCTTCGCGTCGAGGTTTGAAAGGGGCTCGTCGAAGAGGAACACGTTGGGTTCTCTCACAATCGCCCTGCCGAGCGCGACGCGCTGCCGCTGTCCGCCCGAAAGCGCCTTCGGCTTACGGTCGAGATATTCGGTAATGCCGAGTATCTCCGCGGCGGCGCGCACCTTTTCGTCAATTTCGTTTTTAGGTACTTTGTGCATTCTCAACCCGAACGCGATATTGTCGTAAACGCTCATGTTCGGGAAAAGCGCGTAGTTCTGGAAAACCATCGAAATGTTGCGATTCTTCGGCTCGACGTGGTTGCACAGCGTGTCGCCTATCCAAAGCTCGCCCGCCGAAATTTCTTCGAGCCCCGCGACCATGCGCAAAGTCGTCGATTTTCCGCACCCCGAGGGTCCTACGAAAACTATGAATTCCTTGTCCTCTATTTCGAGGTTGAAGTCGTTGACCGCCTTGACCTTGCCGTCGTATACCTTGTAAATATGCTTTAATGAAACTTTCGCCATTTTTACCCCTTTACGGCGCCCGCCATCGTGCCGCCGACTATAAACTTTTGCAATATGAAGAAAACGATTATCATTGGCGCGGAAACTATTACCGCCCCCGCGAGCTTGACCGTCAAATCGTAGTCCGCGCCCATCAGCCCTGCAAGCGAGGTGGAAAGGGTTCTCAGCGATTCGTCGGTGTTGACGATATATGGCCACAGATAGTTGCTGTAATTCCACATGAACGTCGTTATGCCCAGAACTATAAGCATGGGCTTGACGAGGGGCAAGACAATTCTGAAATATATGCGAAACACGCCCGCCCCCTCTATTTTCGCCGCCTCCTCTATCTCCTTGTCGACGCCGAGAAACTGCTGTCTCAAAAGGAAGATATTATAAACGCTCATGATAAACGGCAGTATCAGCGCGGGGATACTCTCGGTCAGACCGAGGAAGTCGCAAATGAGATAATTGGGAACGAGCATTACCGTGCCGGGCACCATCATAGAAAAAAGACAGACCTTGAAAACGGTGTTGCGCCCGAAGAATTTAAGCCTTGCGAACGCGTACGCCGCGAGCGAGTTCAAAAACAGATTTGCCGCGGTGTTCACGACGCACACAATCATAGTGTTTAAAAACACCGTGCCCAGATCGAGCGCCTTAAACGCCTCGCCGTAGTTTTCGAAATGGAAGGAAAGCTTGCCGAATTCGTCTATGGGCAGAAGGGTGAAGCCCGTGCTGTTATACGCCATTTCCGTGCGCAGAGAGGTCGCAATCATCCACAAATAGGGGATAATAAACGTGAGGCAAAGCGCAATAAGCACGACATATACCGCGGTCTTTTTGGCAACCGACGCAATATTGACCCGTTTCGGGAAACGAAGTTTTTCACACTGTTTCAACTTTCTTTTCCCCCTTTGATTTCTTTATTTTGCCGATTAACTTTTTCATCGTCTCCGACCGTCCGTTCTGAATACGGAACTGCACCAGCGTGATTACGAGAATTATCGCGAACAGGAAGTACGACATTGCCGAAGCCGTCGCGAATTCGTTGTTGCTCATGTAGTAGTACAGCCCGTAGACGTAGGTATATATGCTGCTGATTTCGGTCGAGTCGCCGTAAATGATAAGCATTTGCTCGCCGACCTGAAACCCGCCTATAAGCCCCGTCACGAGGAAAAAAAGCACCGTCGGCATAACGCCGGGGACAGTGACGTACAAAAACTTCTGCACTGCGCCAGCGCCGTCTATTTCCGCCGCCTCGTATAGCGACGGGTCGATATTCTTCATTGCGCTGAGCATTATCAGCACGTTATACCCCAGCCCGCCCCAGATACTCATCAGCGCGAACATTACAAGCGCGGTCGCTTCGTTGTTCAAAAAGTCGACGTTGGTCGAGAATATCTGGTTTATAAGTCCGTCGGGCGCGAGCATCTGCTTCCACATTACCATTATCGCGACCCCGACCGTGACCGAGGGGATATAGAAAATCGTCTTGAAAAACTTTTCGCATTTTATCTTCGAATTCAAAAGAGAGGATACGACTAGCGCGAGAATTATATTCGCGGGCACGGTCAGCAAAATGTACAGAAAAGTCGTTTTCAGCGACGACCAGAACCGCGGATATTTAGCCGAATTCGTGAACAGCTCGATATAGTTTTTGAAGCCCACGAAGGTATAATCGAAGAGGTGGTCTATCGAATAATTCGTAAAGCTCATAAACATTGCTATGAGCATGGGCGCGAGCTGGAACACCAAAAAATACAGCAACAGCGGCAATATGAACGCGTAGCCGACCGCGTTCTTTTTCAGTTTTTGTTTGGTCTGCGCTTTCATTTTACTTTAAATGCTCCGCCGCATACGCGCGGATTGTGCCCAGCGCGTCGTCGTAAGATTTTTTGCCGTCGACGTACGCTTTGAGGTTTACGGGAATACCGTTGTCGTTAACGTTCATCCAGCCCGCGACAACGGGGCGGACCTGCGCCGAGGCAAGCTGCGTTTTGACGACCGAATACATCTTGTACGCGGGCGAAGTTTTGTCCGTCGAGAAAGTGTCGACCGTGGCGTACTTATTCACCGCCGCGAAGTTGTTAGTGCAGGTCTGGAAGAACGACATGCAGTCTCCGGACACGAGATACTTAATGAGTTTGAGCGAGGCTTCCTTTTTCTCGGACTTGTTCGCGATGACGAGGTTTTCGCCGCCGAGGTTGGAAACCGAGCCTATTTCGGCCGTCTCGCCGGGGAAAGGAATTGCGCCGAAGGTCGTATACGCCACGTCGAAGTCCTTTATATCCGAACTGTGCGACAGCGAGAACAGCACCTTGCCCGCGGGCGCGGTGGTAGTGCCCGTGAAGCCCGACGACGAGTTATAGAGGGCTTCGGGCGAATTGTCGAACATGTACTTAATCATGTCGAACGCGCGCCTGACCGAGCCGTCCTCGTCGGGAAGCACGGTTTTGGTGTTTTCGTCATACAGCTTGCCGCCCGCCGCGCCGATAAAGCACTGCGAGTACCAGCCGGTGTAGCCGCCGCTGCCCATACCGCCGAAAAGCGCGTACTTCGTGCCCAAGCCGTTGATATCGTTTGCGAAAGCTTTCAAATCGCTCCACGTCTTTATCCCCTCGACCTTTGCGACCGCTTCGCCGTCGGTCGAAAGCCCGCACGCCTCTTTAATGGTCGCGACGTTGTAGAACAGCACCGAAGTGTTGATTGTAAGGGGTATGCCGTAGACCGAGTTTTTATAGACCGTGGTCGCCCACGCGCTTTCGTTGAAAGCGTTTTTGTTGAACTTGAAGCCGACCGAATTTCCGTCTGCAACCGTCTCGGCGTCCTCGGAAGAGGTCGTCACGAAATCGTCGAGCTTGTATAAGAGGTTGGAATTCGCGTACTGCGCCAAAAGGGGCTGGTCGAGATAGAGAACGTCCATATCCTTTTTCGAGCTGGTGAATTTGGTCGAAACCGTCGCCTTGTAGTTGTCCTTGGATATTGCGACGCGCTTTACCTTAATGCCCGTACTCTCGGTAAACCCCGCAAGCTTTTGTTCGAGTTGGGTAGTCAGCGAATTTGTAACGGCGTAGTGGTAAAAAGTAATTTCGTCCGAAGCCGTTCCGCCCGCGCACCCTGCGACCGTTCCCGCAAGGCAGCACCCGAGGGCAAGCGCCGCGCCCGCTTTGATTAAAGATTTTTTCATAACATTCCTCCTGTTTTTATAAATGTTAACGTTATCATGTATAGTATAACACTCCGTTTGCGGTATGTCAATATAAATATTTAACTTTTTCACAGATTTTTATAATTATTAACAAAAACGGCAAGTCATACAGACTCGCCGTTTTTTATTTCGGGTTCTATGTAAATTCCGTCTTGCTGACGCTTGCCGTTTATGATATTTATGACCGCGTCCGCAAGTCGCACGCCCGCCTCGTATAAAGGCTGTTTCACCGTAGTCAGCTTCGGGAAAACCGTGTTCTCGTAGCCGAAGCCGTCGAAGCCCGTCACCGCTATTCCGTCGGGCACGCTTATGCCCCGCCTCTGCAACGCGTGCATACAGCCGACCGCTATCAAATCGGTCGAACAGACGATTGCCGTCGGGCGGGAGCTTTCCAAAAGCTGCTCGCACGCGTCGAAGCCCGCCTGCTCGCTGTTGGTCGTGCTTATTATCATATCCTCCGACGGAGTTACCGAGTGCGCCGCAAGCGCGTCGAGAAAGCCCTGCTTTCGCTGTACTACGTGCCGCGCGTGGTGGTTCATGCCTATGTAGGCGATTTTTTTGTGCCCCTTACCGAGCACGAGCTCGGTTATCTTGTACAGTCCGCGGTAGTTGTCGACGTCGACCCAGTTGGTGAATTTTTCGCTGTTGCCGTAGAGTACGGCGGGCTTTTCCTTGGAAAGCGCGATAAATTCGTCCTCGTCCTCTATGTGCAGTCCGACCGCGATAACGCCGTCGAAATGATGTTCGGACGCGACGTTGCGGCACAGCGAAAGGCTGTAACCGCGCTTGCCGAGCTGTTCGCCTATCGAGCTGACCGTCTGCGCGACGAAAGTTTCTGTCGCTTCGAGCGACGCGGGTATGTACACGCAGATATTGAAAGTGCACCCCTTGACCAGCGCGCGCGCGCCGCGGTTCTGGACGTAGCCCAAGCTTTCTGAAGCCGCGAGAATTTTTTTGCGCGTCTCTTCCTTGATTAATTCTGGATTGTTCAGCGCACGGGAGACGGTCATAACCGAACAGCCCGTAATTTTTGCTATATCTTTTATAGTAGCCATTTTTTCAATTATAATCCGATCACCACCGGCTCGAACAATTTTTCCTTGACCTTTTCGGAGCTGATGTTCACGTTTACGCCGTAAACGACAAGCCGCATGAAGTAGCCCTCTTCCTTGGTCTGAGTGGTTTTCGTCGACAGCAGAAGCCCGGAAACGTCATAAGAGAAGCTGAACTTGCCCGCTTCCGTCGCGGTATTCCGCACGGTAAGCTTTTCCTTAACCTCCGAGGTCTTGTCGAGCAACAGCTCGATATCCGCCGCCGCAATGTCGCCGTCTATCGTTCCTTCCAAAGTAAGGGTCGCCTTGCCGTCGACCTCGGATATAGTCGCGCTAGTTATACCGTAATTGTAGGAGCGGTTGCTCATTACAAGCGCGAATTTCGTATTACTCCACTCGGTCGTGAATTTATATGAATATTTTCCGTAAACATATTTTACGGTAGTATCGAAACCTTCGTAGTATTCGACTTGAACCTCGTTTCCGCCGTTGACCGAAACGTAAAGCTTATACCACTCGCCCGTCTTTGTAAGCGCCGTAAGGTCGAAGCCGACCGCATAGCTTCCGTCGGGCTGAATATTCGCCGTCTCTTTGAATGTCTGCGTCTTTTCTTTGAGCGTAACTTCGAGCGAGGTCACGTTTGAGGTGATTCCGCCGACCAAAAGCGAACCGTTTTCGAATTTGACGTCGTTTACCGCCCACTCGAACGTAGTGTCCTCGACCTTGACTTCAACGGGCTTCCAGCTTGCCGATGTGGTAAATGTAATTTTCTTGCCGTCGAGCTCGAAGGTTTTGCCCTCCGCAAGCGCTTCGCCGCCGCACGTCACCTCCTCGAATTTCAAGGTGTACCAGCCCCATTTCGCCCCGCCGTCGGTGCGCGAATGGTAAAATCTTATCTGCATGCCGCTGCCGAAGGATAGCGTGGCGAGGTCGAAGCTCGCCGTAAAGGCGTCGCCGTTTTTAGTCACTTCATGGTAATTGCTTTCATTGCCCGCGTCGTTGCCGATGTATAAAAGGGTCTTGTCGTACAAGTCGCTTATCTCGGTAAGCGAGCCCGATATGTTCAGCATTAGGCTGTTTCCGCTTTGCTCGACAGTCGCGCCGTCGAGGGTCACGGTAGGTCCTTTATACTCGGAATACGCAACCGCAATGCCGTTATTCGCATATTCCCAGCGGTAAACTCTCTCGCCGAAAATAAACTTGTCGGCGGTCTTTGCGTAGTCGACGTAAGACCAGCCCTCGGCGCCGTTCGCCTTCGTTCTGAGGTAGTACCAGTTGCCCGCGTTCGCGGTGAGCTTCGAAAGCTCGATTTCGACAGTGAATTTGCCGTCCGCGCCCATTTCGACTTTTCCGTCCGTTCCGTTTTCGTAAACCTCGTCGGCGTTGTTGACAAGCGCGACGATAAGCTCGGTCACGTTTTGCGCGGTGCCTTTGAACACAAGCTTGCCCGCCTCCATTTTAACCTCGTCGGCAACAATGGAGTAAGAGTCGTCGTAGGCCTCGACCGCAAGGCTCAAAGGATTTTCACTGCCCCACGTCTTTATGCTTATCTTTATTCCGCTTGCCTTAAACGCGTCCGAGGTGGTAAGCGCGGCGCCGTCCGCCTTTTTGACCGCCGTGTAGGTCACCGTGAAGTAAGAATTGTCCGCAAAGTAAATTCTCACGTTGTACCAGTCGCCGTCCGGCGCAAGGGTCGCAAGGTCGTAAGTGACCGTGAACTCGCCCCCGCTTACCGCGATATCGTGGTAGAAGCTTTCGTTGTCCTCGGCATTGCCGATATAAAGTCTCAAATTATCGTCGCCCGTTCTGCCCGAAAGGGTGAGGTTGATTTTTCCGTCCGCTTCGGCGAGGGTCGCGTCGGTCAGTTCGATAACGTGATAGTCGCTTATCGACGAAATGCTGAGCGTCGCGCCCCAACCGCTGTTCCAGGAAGCGAGCTTGACCTGCTTGCTGTCCGAGCGGAAAATCTGCCCCGCCGTGTAGCCGTCGGTATCCGCCAACAGCATCAAGTGATAGAAGCTGTTTTCTACGGGGTAATAAACTTCGTCGTAGACGTACACGCGGATATTGTAGTACGCGCTTTCGAGCTGAGCCAAATTTATTGTCGCGGTGAACTTTCCGCCGCTTATGACCGCGTCGTAATAATTTTCCGTACCGTCGCCGATTTTGATTTTTATGCCTGCGTTTTCAAGCGTAGTGTCGCCCGAAACCACAAGGTTGATTTTGTCGCCGTCGATTGCAATCTCCGCGTGGAAATTCGTAAGCTTGTCGTTATACTTCGCGTCAATGGAAGCGAGGTATTCTTCGTTAATCGCCCCGTCGCCCTCGGTGAGCATTTTTTCGATTATTTCGGCGAACATGCCGTAGCCGAGCGAGTGCGGGTGAATTCCGTCGTCGAAAATAAGCGATTTGTTCTGCGAAATTTTGTACAAATCGACGAGGTGATATCCGAACTCCTGCGCAACCTCGCGCTGAACGGGCGCAATCGTGTCGCGTATGTTTTCGTTGCTGATACCGTACGAATTACTGTACGCGAAAGGCACGGTGCAGATATAAATCTCCATGTCGGGGTTAACGGCTTTAATCGTGTTTATAAAGTCGATATACGCCTTTTTGAAGCCGTCTTTGCCGAGGAAGTTTGCGGGTTTGGAGTCGTTCGTGCCGATATTTACGATTATAACGTCGGGCTTGATTGCCTGAACGCCCTTCCACTGGTCTTGTTTGAGCCAGGCTTCGCCGTCCTCGGGGTCGGGTCTGACCGTCTTTCCGCTGTTGCCGAAGTTTATCACGTTGTAGCTTCCGTCGAGCAGGTTTTGAAGCTGCGCGGGATAGCTTTCGGTGTAGAAATTGTCCGCGTTCGCGCCCGCCGTAATCGACGCGCCTATCGCCGCGATAATCTTCACGTCCTCGGTATCCTTAGCCGATACGGGCTTAATCTGTACGAACTTGTGCGCGTCCCAGACCTTTACGCATATATAGTTTCCGCCGAAGTTTTCGGGGCGGGTATGGTAAACGTAATTGTCCGCAACCTCTATACCCTCAAACGTTCCCGCCGCGACGAGCTGAACCCGCTCCTCGTTTATATAGAGTTTGATTTTGCAGACCCCGTTTTCAACCGCAAATTCGATATCGAACCTGTTCCACTGCCACTTTTCGTACGCGGACGACGGCGCTTTCGCCGCGGTTATGTCCGTGCTTCCGTTGTGAACGGTAATTCTTATTTCGCCCGCGGCGTATTCGAGGCGGTAGCCCGTCGAGCTCGCGTTGTTGTCCTTACTGCTCGAATTGAACCAGATATTCCACTCGTCGGTCGCCCTGAGCATGAACGAAGCTTTCGAAATATTGCCGATATTAATCGCCTGATTTTCGCGGTGGAATTTCACCGAGCCGTCGCCCAGCGAATACACGATATCGCCGCCGTCGTCGACCGCTCCGTTATTGTTGGTCATGTACTCCCAGTTTTTCGCGGAGTAGAATTTTTCGTCGAGCTCGAAAACCCCTTCGGGCTTGTCGGCTTTGTCCGCCTGATTGGAGGCGTAGAAAGCGAGGTACCCGTTCCAGGTCTTGATTGTGATTATTCTGTGCCCGCCGTTGAAAACGTCGTCCACCTGAAGGGGTGCACCGTCGCCGTCGGTTGCGTTTTCGAGCAACACCTTGAAGTTCGTTCCGTTGTAAACTAAGTTAACGTAGTAATAATGTCCGCTCGCCGCAACCTCGTCGAGGTCGTAGGTCACCGTGAATTTATTGTCGGTAACGGTTATTGCCTTGGAAAATATTCCGCCGTTGTCGTCGTCTATCGACAAGGTCAGGTCGCTCACGCTCGAAACGCCGCTGACGGTGAGAATTATCTTGCCGTCAACCTCGGCGATTGTCGCCTCCGCGGAAATTTCGAAATACGCCTCTACCGCGAAGCTGAACGTCGCGCCCCAGCTGCTGTCCCACGACTTGACGGTGAGCTTGGTTTCGCCCTGCGTTAAAACCTGCTCCTTCGTATGGTCGGTTTCGTCGAGAAGCATCAGGTGGAAGAAAGTGTTTTCTTCGGGGTAGTAAGTCTCGTCATAGACGTACACCCGAACGTTGTACCAGCGGCTGCCGTAGTCGAATTCGGTCAAATCTATGCCCGCGGCGAACTTGCCGTCCGCGATTGTTGCGGGGAAGTATTTATAGCCGTTGTCGTCGCCCACCGCAACTTTAATCTGCGCGGTCGCGGCGAGGGTCGTGTCGCCCGAAACGCCGAGCATAAGCTTGCCGTTTTCCTTGGTTATCGCGGCGGTGAAATTCGTGACTTTGTCGTTATATTTCGCGTCGATTGCGGCGAGGTAATCGGAAGTTAATTCGCCGTCCTTCATGATTTTGTCGATTATTTCCGTGAACATCGTGAAGCCGTTCTTGTGCGGGTGCACGCCGTCGCGGAACAAAAGAGATTTGTTTTTGCTGTATTCGTAAATATCGATTAGAGTATAACCGTTCTCTTTCGCGACCTCGCGCTGGACGGGCGCTATTATCTCGTCGATATTTTTGTTGTTTATGCCCCATACGTTCGAATAGGCGTAGGGCACGGTGCAGATATATATTTTCATTTCCGTGTTGACGGAAACAACTTCGTCCAGAAGGTGTTCAAACGCCGCCTTAAACGCCGCCTTTCTCTCTTCGAGGGTGCTGCCCGTAAGGTTGGCTTCCTTCGAGTCGTTCGTGCCGATATTGAAAATCGCGTAATCGGGAACTACCGACTGAACGCCCTCCCACTGGTACTGTTCGAGCCAGGGCTCGCCGTCCTTGGGGGTCAGGGTAACCGTCTTTCCGCTGTTGCCGAAGTTCAATACGTTGTAGCCGCCGCCGAGCTTTTGTTGAAGCTGTGCGGGATAGCTGTCTCTGTATTCGTCGGGAAGTCCCGCGCCCTGCGTTATCGACGCGCCTATGCACGCGACGACGGGGACGTCTTTAACGTCCTTTTTCGCAACGGGTTTAAGCTGTAAAACGTTGTGCGCTTCCCAGACTTTAACTACAATGTAGTTGCCCGTTTTGAACATTGCGGGCTGGGCGTGCGTCAATACGTTTTCGGAGACGGTCACGCCCGAAACGTTGTCGCCCGCGACGAGGCTTGCGCGCTCGCCGTTGATATACAGTTTGATTTTGCAGGTTTTGTCTTTCGTTTCGAAAACGATATCTATACGGTTCCACTCCGCCTTTTCATAGGAAGAATCCGCGACTACCGCCGCCGCAAGGTCGGGCGCGGAGGACAGCGCAAGCCTCAGCCCGCCGTTCGCGTAAGCCAAACGGTAGCTGTAATTGTCGTTGTTGTCTTTACTGCTCGAATTGAACCAGATGCTCCAATCGTTTGTGCCTTTCAGCATAAACGATACGGTCGAGTTGGTGAAGTCGCCCGCCTCTACGGCCTGGTTTAAACGATGGAATTTTATCGAGCCGTCGTTGAGGGTGTAGGGGACTTCGCCCGCGTCGGTCGCCGCACCGCCGTTGTTCGTCATAAAGACCCAGTTTTCCGCGCCGTAGAACTTGCCCGAAAGATCGGTAAGGGTCGGCTCGTCTTTTTCGGAAGGCGCGGGCGCTTCCTCTTTCCAAAGCGCGGTAAAGGTCACGTCGCTTGCGGGCATGGCGAATTCTTCGCCCGCCGCGTACTCCGCGCCGCCGTAGCTCCACTTTTCAAACGTATATCCGCTGCGCGTAAAAGTGTCCGCCGCGGCGAGAGTTATCTTTTCGCCCTCGGCATAACCTACCGCCTCGGGCGCAACTCCCTCCGCGTCGTCGGCGCCGCTTTCATAGCTTAAAACGTAGGTCTTTGGTTTATCCTTTTTACAACCGCCGAGACCCGCGCCCGCCACGGCAATGCACACCGCCGCGCACAGCATAAGAAAAATCGAAATAATCTTCCTGATTTTCATTTCCCTTTTCCTCCTGATTTGCATAATGTTAACGTTATCATTATATTATCATAAGAAATATCGTCTGTCAATACATTTTTAATATTTATCAAAATTTGTTTATTATTTACAGAAAAGCGCGGCGGGGAGCTTTTCAGCTCCC
>CAJTOY010000021.1 GCA_910578195.1 uncultured Christensenella sp.
GGGCGGCGTATGCCGCCCGCCCCTTTAAGTTTGCGCGCGTATTTACTTTACAAATTTTTGCGGCTTTGTTATAATTTCCTTATATGAAAACGGCTGACGACTGGCAAGATTATAAAATATTGGCGACGGCGAACGGAATGAAGCTCGAACGCTGGAAGGACGTCGTCCTTCTGCGCCCCGATCCGCAGGTTATCTGGAAGGGAGGCGACCTTTCCGTGCGGGGCGGCATACACGCCGTGTACAGGCGTAGCGACAAGGGCGGAGGCGGCTGGGACGTGAAGAAAAGCTTCCCCGCCGAGTGGGTGATTTCCTATCGCGACCTCAAATTCAAAATAAAGCCCATGGGCTTCAAGCATACGGGGCTTTTCCCCGAGCAGGCGGTAAACTGGAACGCAATGCGCGAAATGATAGACGGGGCGAAGAAAAACAAGCCCGACCGCGAGATTAAAATTCTGAATTTGTTTGCGTACACGGGCGGCGCTTCGGTCGCTTGCGCGAAGTCGGGCGCGGCGGTGACCCACGTTGACGCGGCGCGTGGCATGGTCGAACGCGCGGGCGAGAACGCCAGACTTTCGGGCATAGACAGCGGCATAAGATACATCGTCGACGACTGTATGAAGTTCGTCGCGCGCGAAATCCGCAGGGGCAACCGCTACGACGGAATAATTATGGACCCGCCCAGCTACGGCAGAGGTCCGAACGGCGAAATGTGGAAGATCGAAGAAAATCTTTTCGACTTTGTGTCGTCGTGCGCTTTGCTTTTGACGGACAAGCCCCTTTTCTTTTTGATAAACAGCTACACGACGGGGTTACAGCCCGCGGTGCTTAAAAATATATTGACGCTGACGCTAAAAAACTTCGACGGCGTGACAGAGGCGTACGAGGTCGGGATACCGACAGAGGAGGGCATCAACCTTCCTTGCGGCGCGAGCGGAATGTTCAGAGGCAGATAATGGACGAAAAAGAACTTATAATTTTATACGAAGACAACCACATAATAGTAGTGCTCAAACCGCAGAACACGGCGTGCTGCCCCGACGAGTCGAAGGACGACAATCTTCTCGACTGCGTTAAGAGGTACATAAAGACGACCTACGAAAAGCCCGGCAACGTGTTTACGGGGCTCGTTCACCGTCTCGACCGTCCGACGGGCGGGGTCATGGTCTTTGCCAAAACCTCGAAGGCGGCGGCGCGGCTTTCCGAGCAAATGAAGACGGGCGGCTTCGAAAAGAGATATTTCGCCGTGCTGTGCGGCTCGCCCTCGAAAAAGAAGGCGACGCTTGAAAACTATCTTAAAAAGCACTCTCTGAATAATATGGTCTACGTTTGCACTCAGACCGAGGAGGGGGCGAAGTTTGCCTCGCTCGACTACGAAATAAAAGAAGAGGCGTGCGGGCTTTCGCTTGCGGAAATAAACCTGAACACGGGCAGAACCCACCAGATACGCGTGCAGACCGCTTCGATAAACGCGCCCGTTTACGGAGATATGCGTTACGGCGGCGACAAGGCGGTAAAGGGCAAGCTTGCGCTTTGGGCGTACTCGCTGAGATTTACCCACCCGACCACGGGCGAGAAGCTCCGCTTTGTGGCGCAGCCTCCCGTTGAAAGCGCGCCCTGGAACAAATTCGACATAGAAAATTACGGCGTTTAAAAAATTTATCGGCTGTTCGTGGCCGATAAATTTCGTTATTAAAGCAAAAGCGTTTGACAACTATTTTCTAATATAGTAAAATATGTTGGATTAACGGTGTAATTTCGGAGTAAATCTATGAAACTTACTAAATATAAAATATCTTTAATTTCCCTCGCGATGGTTTTGCTTATCGCGCTTTCCGCATTCTTCGGAATGCAGTTTTTTACCGCGGAGGCGACGGGCTCGACTTCCGCGAGCAACGCGTTCAAGACCTCGGGCGACAACGTCAAGCTCGTTACCGCCGAGAGGACGGTTGCCAGCACCTCCGGCAGCGACGGCACGGCAAAGAACTATTACCTTGCTTTCAGATTTGTAAACGGCGAAGAGGAAGAGGTCAAGGACGAGGACAAGAAAAGCGGAAGCTACGTCTACTACAACAACAAGCTCGCTTATAACTGGCACGAGCAGAGAAAGGTTGAAGGCACCGAAACCGAGGGCGTATTCCCCGGCTTGTTCAATATGGAATTCGGCTTCGACGACACAAACTTCGAGAGGTTCGTAATTACCTTCGAGTCCCAGCAGTACCTCAAAACCAAGGACGGCAAGACCCTTAACTATGTAATGTTCTTCCCCGCGGGCGACGACAAGGTCTATGTGCTCGTAACGCAGGACAAGGACGCGACCGTCGAGGACGTGGAGGATAAGACCAAGCTCGACGCGGACCATATAAGAATTAAGTTTACCGAAAAGCTTTCGGGCGCATACAAGGCGGAAATTTACAACCAGAACCTTTCTTCGGTATTGCCCGAGGACAAGACCGAAAGTAACAAGGTTGAATACAATTTCGAGAATATCGGCGGAAATTATTCCAAGCTGGTTACCAGCGGCACAACCGTTTACCCCCTCATTTTCGACGCGGACTTCAAAGAGGACGCGGCTGAAACCGCGAATACCGCTATGGTGTTCTACTCGCTCAACGGGCAGGAGCTTGCTTCGTCCAACGGCACGAAGGACGTCGATACGGGCTACTTCTCGCTCGGCGACATTAACGACAAAAAGCCACCCGTGCTTTGCCTCGGCAACGACTTTACTTTCTTTACACAGGGCTCGAAGGTCAACTTCGACTACGTCGTAATCGACGTACTGCGTACGGCGGCGACGGGCAAGATCAATTACTATGTACTCGACGCGGAAACCGCGAAAAAGGGCGAAAGTTTCGATTACCGCGATAAAGACCTTTTTAAAGAGGTCGGCGACAACGACTTGCTCGAAACCGACTACGACGCGTATCTTCCCTCGGAAAGCGATTTGACGGGCACGGCGTTCGATCCCATTTATCTTAACGACGGAAGCAAGAACACCACGGGCAACTTGTACGCGGATATGCTTGTAAAGGTTTACGTTCATATCTACGACACTTCCTCGACCTCGGTGCAGGAAACTGCGGATATTTACCTTGACTGGTATCTTGACGGCAACTATTTGCCCACGGTCAACGGCGAACCGTTCATAGCGGTTGCGAAGGACAGCCTCGGCGTAACTTATAACTACGAAAGTAAAAACGACGCAAATTGGGAAAAAATCAAAGCCGATTATCAGGAGAAGGTAAACGAGGCGGCAAAGGATTTGTCGGCGGGCTCGTCGAACTACTTCTATCTGCCCTCCGCGGAGGACTTATTCAAGGACAAGGGAACCGCATACACGGATATGAAAATAAGCATCTATTATTTCCATTCCGAGCAGAACAACAACTCAAACTTAGCTACATCCAACCTTTCCATAAACGTGACCAAGCAGGGTCCCTACACGTTCACACTTTACGCGACGGACGCGGCGGGCAACGGTATGTACTACACCAAGGACGGTCAAAAGGTAGAATTCGCGGCGTCGGATATCTGGACGATTTTCTCCGACAAAGAGAGAAAGGATTATTTGCCGTGGTTCACGTTCAACGTGCAGTACACGGGCGCGGAATTCGAAGAGGAGCCCGGCTTGCAGTCGACGGGATACGTCGGAACGGCTTACGACTCGGCTTCGTTCAAGATTAACGGCGTCGACTACACGACGGTTTACAGACTGTTCTTCTTCAACAGAGACGTATATTATAAGGATACGGGCAAATCGTTCACCTATGAAGAGTTTATAAAAGCGAAGGACGACTTGTTCAACAGCGCCGAAACGCGTAAATACTTCACCGAGATAATCTCGCTCGACAAAATGGAGGAGACCGACGCGGAGTACGAGCAGTTCAAGGATTACAACTGGTCGAACGGCGGCACTTCGTTCACGCCTCAGGAAGCGGGCTTCTACTATATGATAGCGGAGGTCAGGGACGGCAAATACGAGACCGATCCCGTGACAAGCTCGCTGGCGATAGTTGTTTCGGAAGCGGCGAAATCGTTGAAGGGCGAAAGCGACTGGCTCAAAAACAACCTGACTTCGGTAATACTTCTGACGGTTGCGGCGCTCGCGCTTATAGGTATCGTGCTTCTGCTCGTTATCAAACCCAAGGATAAAGGCGACATCGACGTGCGCTTCGAACAGAAGAAAAACAAGAAAAATAAATAAATAATCAAAGGGGCGCCCCCGACGGATTATCCGTCGGGGGCGCGAAAATTTTTATTGAGCGGAGCGTCGCGGCTAAAAATACTTTGCCTCGTGCGGAACCTTGGGCGGGATTATGCGCCGCGGTTTGGCGGCGCATAATCCCGCCCTCGATAATGGGAACGCCCATAAAATCCCGCCGCAAAAATACCCCGCCCGCGAAAGCGGGCGGGGAAAAAGTTTAATTTTCCTTCGGGGGAACTTTTAAGCCCCAGCAGCGGCGGCGTTTAACCAGCTCGTGCTCGTAATTTTTCCACAAATTCTGAATGTGTCTGTTGTTTTCCAGCTGAGGGCCGCCCTCGACGAATTTGACGTTGTGCTGAATAAGCCCTTTAAGACAGTGCGTCACAATCATGGCGACCGCGCCCTTGTTGTTGTGCTCCTTCGTGATGCCGATACTCATCATATCCGCAACCTCGACGTTTTTGAACGCGTTGATATACTCTTTGAGCGCGCGGGGGATAACGTGTCCGCGACCCTTTTGCAAAACCTTGTTCATGGAAGGAATTAAAAAGCCGTACGCTATGACCTTGTCATCCTTCATGATAAGCGCCGCAAACTCGGGGATGAGCGCCTGATAGATAACCTTCATTTCGCGCCGTTTCTGCTTTTCGCTCAGCGGGCTCGTGCCGTAGAGGGGGGAGTACGCCTCGTCGAGAATGTCGAGACACTGCATGATATATTCGCTGAGTTTTTTCTTGTCGTGCTTTAAATAGTATCTTACGTCGAGTATGGTGTAGCCGTTCTTCGCCGCGATTTTGTCGCTGAGGCGTTGAAGTTTTTCGTCCACCTTGTCGGGCATTGTAAGACGGAAGCAATTCCAGTCAACCACTTTGTACGCGCCGAGCTTTTCCATATGCTCGACATAGTAGGGGTGGTTGTAAATTTCGATGTATGTGCTGGGCTTGTCGAAGCCTTCGATAAGCATGCCCTCTTCGTTGAGGTCGGAAAAGCTTATAGGGCCTATAATCTCTTCCATGCCGAGTTCTTCCGCCCATTTGAACAGCTCGTCGAAAAGCGCTTTTGTAACCTCGAAATCGTCTATAACGTCGAAGCGGGTGAAACGAAGCTGTTTCAGTCCGAATTTTTCATTTGCGCCTCTGTGCCAGATACCGGCAATTCTTCCTGCGAGTTTCCCGTCTTTATATGCAAGGAACATTTTGCAATCCGCAAACCGGAAAGCGTCGTTTATTTTCGGGTTAAATTCCCCGAATTCGTCCATATATAAATTAGGGCACGCATAAGGGTTGTCCTTATACAAGTCTATCAGAAACTTAAAGAATTTCTTCTTTCCGCGTCTGGAACTAATTTGTTTTACAGTAATCATAACGAATATATTATATCACTTTATAAAATTGCTGTCAACAATATATATGACAAATATTTAGTCCGCCGAAATACACTTTCTGCGCTTTACATTTTTTTCCGGACGTGCTATAATGACTATATATGTATAGGGGAAGTCCGCACTTTTCGGCTTCTTCCGTACGCAAACTCAAATTACGGGATAAAATATGGCTGAAAAAGGATATAATGCAGACGATTTAAAAATACTCGAAGGGCTCGAAGCCGTGCGCATGCGCCCCGGTATGTATATCGGCTCGACGGGCGTAAGAGGCTTGCACCACGTTTTGTGGGAAATAGTGGATAACGCCGTGGACGAGGCTGCGAACGGCTACGCCGACGAGATTACGGTTACCTTGTGGAAGGACGGGTCGGCGTCGGTCGAGGATAACGGAAGAGGCATGCCTACCGACGTGAACACGAAAGCCAAAATGAGCGGCGTAGAGGTAATATTCACCAAGCTCCACGCGGGCGGCAAGTTCGACACCAACAACTACGCGTTTTCGGGCGGACTTCACGGCGTCGGCGCGTCGGTCACGAACGCGCTTTCCGAGTGGCTGAAAGTCGAGGTGTACCGCAGTACCGTCTATAAAATGGGCTTTACGAGCCGCTACGACGAGGAAAGGAAAAAGTGGCTTTGCGGCGTGCCCGAGGGGCCGCTTGAAAATACCAAGGTCAAGACGGACAAAAAGGGAAGCTTCGTAAGGTTTTTGCCGGACAAGCAGGTGTTCGAGACGGTCGAGTGGAACTACGACGTGGTTTTCAAACGCCTCAAAGAGCTTGCGTTTTTGAATAAAGGACTTAAAATAAATTTACTCGACGAGCGCGAGCTTTTCACTTCCTCCGAGGAAGAGGATATATTCGGCGAAATGCAGACCGTGCAGGTGCCGCTGCCCCCGCGCGCGCCCGTGTCGTTCAAGTACGACGGCGGACTTATAGACTTCGTAAAGTATTTAAACGGCGACCGCGCGCCGCTGTATCAGCAGCCGCAGTACTGCTCGGCAATCAAGGATATTAAGCTTAAAGGCGCCGAAGAGGGCAAGATAAAAATAGAGTTCGCGATAAGTCACACCAAGGACGACTCGGAAAGTCTTTTCTCGTTCGTAAACAATATTTCCACGGTCGAGGGCGGCTATCACGAGACGGGCTTCCATAACGGACTTTTGAAGATTGTCAACGAGTACGCGAAGAACAACGGCATTTTAAAGGCGAAGGAAGCGCCGTTTATCGCCGACGACATCAAAGAGGGACTCACCGCCGTTTTAACCGTCAAAATGACGGGCGTGGAGTTCGAGGGGCAGACTAAAACCAAGCTCGGCAATCCCGAGGTAAAGGCGCCCGTCGAACAGGCGGTAGTGGAGGGGCTTTCCGAACTTGCGGCGAATAAAGCCAACAAGGCGATATTCGACGAGATAGCGAAAAAGGCGAAGTTCGCCGCCGACGACAGAATTAAACACCGCGCCGAGCGCGACGTGGCAAAGGCGGCTTCCGAGAACGACGGACTGAATTTAATAGGCAAGCTCGCCGCGTGCTCGGGCAAAAACCCCGACATGAACGAGCTGTTCATAGTCGAGGGCGACAGCGCGGGCGGCACGGCGAAGCAGGCGCGCGTAAGACAGTACCAGTCCATTCTGCCTTTGAGGGGCAAGCCCTTGAACGTTCAGAAAAAGACGGCGCTTCAAGCCCTTCAAAACGAGGAGATAAAGACCCTTGTTTCGGCGATAGGCGCGGGCTTCAACCGCTCGTTCGAGCTTGAAAAATCGAGATACAAAAAGGTTATAATTCTTTCCGATGCCGACCAGGACGGCATGCACATCCGTTGCATACTTTTAACCTTCTTTTTCAAGTACATGCGCGACCTCGTCAACGCGGGCTACGTCTATATCGGCATGCCCCCTTTATATAAGGTATATAAGAAGGATTACGTCGAGTACGCGTACGACGACAAGGAGCTCGACGAAAAGATTAAAAAGGTCGGCAGAGGGTACCAGCTCCAACGCTATAAGGGGCTGGGCGAAATGTCCGCCGACCAGCTGTGGGACACAACAATGAACCCCGCGACGCGCAACCTCATTCAAGTCACTATCGAGGACGCTGCGGAGGCGGCAAACGTTATAGAAATGCTTATGGGCGACAAGGTCGAGGGCAGAAAGGAATTTCTCGCGCAGAACGCGAACTTCAACAAGGTCGACGGGTTCATAGAAAAGGTGAACTTCAAACCCGAAACTAACTCGGGAGGTTATTGATTATGGCTAAGAAAAGCAATAACAACAACGTCCAGACCTCCATACCCACGGGCAATATTTACGTAACCCCCCTCGAAGAGGTAATGCCCCAATCTATGCTTCCGTACGCGGAATTCGTTATTCTGGACAGGGCGCTTCCGAGGGTCGAGGACGGCTTGAAACCCGTTCAAAGACGTATTTTATATACAATGGCGGAGATGGGGCTGACCCCCGACAAGCCGCACAAAAAGTCGGCGAGAATTGTCGGCGACTGCATGGGTAAATACCACCCGCACGGCGACAGCTCGGTTTACGACGCTATGGTCAGAATGGCGCAGGACTTCAATATGCGCATGACCCTCGTCAACGGTCACGGTAACTTCGGCTCGGTCGACGGCGACCCCGCCGCGGCAATGAGGTACACCGAGGCGAGGCTTCAACCCCTCGCCATGGAGCTTTTGAGGGATTTGGACAAGGAGACCGTGCCCTTTTCCTTCAACTTCGACGACTCATTGTTGGAGCCCGATTTGCTCCCCGGCAGATTTCCGAATTTACTCGTCAACGGCGCGAACGGCATTGCCGTAGGTCTTGCGACGAATATCCCGACCCACAATTTGGGCGAGGTTATAGACGGCTGCTGCGCGTATATCGACAACCCGAAAATATCCTTGAAGGATATGATGAATATAATCCCCGGTCCCGACTTTTCGACGGGCGGATACGTAATCGCAAAGGAGCTGAGGCAAGCGTATTTCACGGGCAGAGGCAAAATAACCCTCCGCGCGAGATATACCGTCGAGCAAGGCGATTACGGCAAGAAGCACATTGTAATCACAGAGCTTCCCTATCAGACAAACAAAGCCGATCTGCTCAGAAAAATAATGCTTCTGAGAGAGGACAAAAAGGACCAGCTTTCGGGCATCGCCGAGATTGTCGACGAGTCCGACCGCACGGGCATGCGCGCGGTCATAACCTTGAAAAAGGAAGCGGACGCGAACAAAATTATTTCGCTTTTGTTGAAGTATACCGACCTCGAATGTACCTTCGGTATAAATATGGTCGCGATTGCGGGCGGCAAGCCCCGTCAGCTCGGCCTTCTGGATATAATAAGGTATTACGTTCAATATCAAAGACAAGTAATACTCCGCCGCACCCGCTACGAGCTGAAAGAGGCGCAGGCGCGCTGCCACATACTCGAAGGTCTGATAATCGGCGTGCACAACGTCGACGAAGTGGTCAAAATTATCAAGACTGCGGAGTCTACTCCCGACGCGCGCAGAAAGCTGATGGAAAGGTTTTCCCTCACCGAGCGGCAGGCGCAGGCTATTCTCGATTTAAGGCTCGCGCGTCTTGCTAAGTTAGAGGTTAAAAAGCTCGAGGATGAGCTGCGCAATTTAAGGGAGCTTATCGAAAAGCTCAAAGCGATTATCGACGACACGCGCCTGCAATGGGATATCGTGAAGTCGGAAATGCGCGAGATAAAGCGCAAATACAAGTGCGAGAGAAAGACTCGCATAGTAGAGGACGAAAATAAAATCGCGGTCAAAAACGCGGGCACGCCGCGCGACGTCTCCGAGTGGGCTGTCTGCGTGAACGCAAATAATAATATAAAGTTTATGGAGCATGGGGAATTCACGTTCGCCTCGAAGAAGAAACTCGCCGCGTCGTCGTCTTTGAACCAGCTTCACAAGCTGGCGGTCAATTGCGGCGCGGACGACGAGATTTACGCGTTCACCAACCTCGGCAACTGCGTGAAATTCGGCGCGAAGTACGCCGACCTCTCCGAGTTCAAGTCGGCGGGTATAAAGCTCGAAAAGCTGGTTGAAGGCGTTTCGGCGGGCGAATACCCCGTCAGAATGTTCGTGCTGCCGGGCGGCGAGATACCGGAAGGGGATATACTTTTCTTCACAAAGCAGGGCGCTGTCAAACGCACGCCGTGGAGCGAATACATCCAGACCAAAAACGTATTCCCCGCTATCAAGCTCAAAGAGGGAGACGAAGTGCTTACGGTCGAGAAATTCGACGACGACGAGTATTCGACCATGCTGTTTATAAGCAGGAAGGGGCTTTGCCTCAATGCCTCTAAGGACGAGGTGCCCGCGCAGGGCAGAATTGCGGGCGGAGTAAAGGGCATCGCGCTCGGCGGCGACGACGAGGTCGTCTATGCGACCCAGCACACGGGCGAGGGCGAAATTATAATCGTGACAACCCTCGGCGGGTTCAAGCGAGTCGTAGCGTCGACAATCGACCCGATAGGCAGGGCGTGCAAGGGCGTCATGATTGCGGATATCAAGGGCAAGGGCGAAATTCTGTTCGCAAACTACGTGACAATTCCCTATTCGCTCGCGGTAGTCAGCGACAAGGGCGTCGCCGAAGTGAATACCGAGGAAATCCCGATTGAAACACGCGTGTTCCGCGGTAAGCCGCTCAAAAAGGACGGCATAGGCACGGTTACGGCGGTTTACCCGTTAAAGCACCGTTCGGAATATCCCGACGGCAGAATGCAGATTAAATTTTAAATAAAGGAGTGGTTTTTATGGCAAAGATAACGAAAGACACCTTGATTATGGACTGTCTTAAAATGAACCCCGACAGCGCGGAAATTTTGCAGGCGGTCGGCATGCACTGCCTCGGCTGCGCGTTGGCTCATAACGAGACGATCGAGCAGGCGGTGTTCGCTCACGGCAACGACCTTGACGTGTTGCTCGAAAAACTCAACGAAGGAATAGAGGACTGATAAAACCGCGCGGAGCGTCGCTCCGCGCGGTTTCCATATTATGCCGTTTCTGTAAAAATCTTTGCATTGAAATCTCCGCTCGGGTAATGTATAATAATCCTCAGAGGAGATAAATTTATGAAGATTAAAAATCTGGCGGCAATTTTCGCCGCAATCACATTGTCCGCAACTTTGGGCGGTTGCGCCGCATCTTCGTCGGGTGACGGTGCAGATTTTAACCAAGACGAAATTTACGGAGAGGTTACCGCTCCACCCGCGGAAGAACCCGACGTTCCGTCGGTGTCCGTTCCCGAGCCTCCGAAGAAAAAGACGGTGTCCTACATATCGGTTACGAGGGACGGCGTCAACATACGCGCGGGCGCCGGTACGGGCTACTCGGCGGTCGGTACGGCGGAAAAATCGACGATGTACGAATATATCGGCGAAGAGGAAGGCTGGTACAAAACCAAGTACAGAAACAAGACGGTTTACATTTCCAAGAAGTATTGCGTTGTTACCGAAATGACGAAGAGCGATAATGAACGCATCGAGGCGGTAATCGCGGAGGGGACAAGCCAGCTCGGCGTGCCGTACGTCTACGGCGCGGTGCGGCTGCACGACGGTAACGGGAACTTCCTGAAAGGATTTTCAACCAACGCGTTCGACTGTTCCTCGCTCATGCAGTATATGTTCTATAAGGGAGCGAACAAGCTTTTGCAGGTCAACACCCGCACGCAGGTCAGTCAGGGCAAAAAGGTCTCGAAGTCCGATTTGAAACGCGGAGACCTGATGTTCTTCACCAACGCCTCGCGCAAGGATAAGGTGGGCGTCGAGCGTATAGGGCACGTTGCAATCTATCTCGGAGATAACTACATATTGCACACTGCCTCCGACTACGCTAAAATCGAGCAGATTTCCCCCACAAGGTGGAGCTACTATATTCAGGCGAACAGAATGATATAAAGTGAGCCGCGGCGCGATTGATTCGCGCCGCGGCTTTAATTATTCTTTATCCTCGGGTTTTATTTTGCCCGTAATGAAATCGCCCTCGGGCGGGGGAGGGTTTTTTCTGCGTTCTTCCTTTTCCTGCAATTGCTTGAACGTGACCATCAGCGCGCCGAAAACGAACGCCAGCATTACGACAAGCGCGCCCCAGACCCAGTCGGCGTAAACAAAGACGAATATCGCCGCCGCCGCAAGCGCAACGGCGAGTATGCAAAAGATAATTCTCAGTATTTTGTACATGGCAATATAATATACCATATTTATATAAATAGCAAGTAAAATCCCCGATAACAGCCCCGCGGGGGGGAATTATTCAAAAATAGTGTATAATATTTTCTAAAATTGTCAAAAATTTACTTGTGGAAAAATTTTGTGAAAAAATTAAAATATTTACTTGACATTATTTATCCCGTTATGATATCTTAATAAAGCTCGCGGCAACGAGCGCTTGTAGAAATCAAACGATAATTTTTATAAAATTTTAAAAAAAGTTATAAAAAACGTTTGACAATAATATTTATATATGATATTATAGACAAGCTCGCTGGTCGGGCACCGAATGTTTTCGGTTTTATGTAGTTTAAAAATTGAATAGAAGGAAACGAATTATAAAAAATAGTTTCTGTCAATTAACTTTGAAGTACATTAGTACCACAAAGCAAAGTCAGCAAAGATAAATGACTAAATAGTCGAGATAGAGCCACGAACTTAAAGTTCGGTTTTATACAATTAAACTTAAGAGTTTGATTCTGGCTCAGGATGAACGCTGGCGGCGTGCTTAACACATGCAAGTCGAATGTAGCAATACATGGCGGACGGGTGAGTAACGCGTGAGCAATCTGCCCATATCTGGGGGATAACAGTTGGAAACGACTGATAATACCGCATAATATGGTTTGAAGGCATCTTCGAACCATCAAAGATTTATCGGATATGGATGAGCTCGCGTCTGATTAGCTAGTTGGTGAGGTAACGGCTCACCAAGGCGACGATCAGTAGCCGACCTGAGAGGGTGATCGGCCACATTGGAACTGAGACACGGTCCAAACTCCTACGGGAGGCAGCAGTGGGGAATATTGGGCAATGGAGGAAACTCTGACCCAGCAACGCCGCGTGAATGATGAAGGTCTTCGGATTGTAAAGTTCTTTTCTAAGGGAAGAAGAAAGTGACGGTACCTTAGGAATAAGCCTCGGCTAACTACGTGCCAGCAGCCGCGGTAATACGTAGGAGGCAAGCGTTATCCGGAATGACTGGGCGTAAAGGGTGCGTAGGTGGTTTGGCAAGTTAGTAGCGTAACTCCGGAGCTCAACTTCGGAACTACTACTAAAACTGTCGGACTTGAGTGCAGGAGGGGCAACTGGAATTCCTAGTGTAGCGGTGGAATGCGTAGATATTAGGAGGAACACCAGTGGCGAAGGCGAGTTGCTGGACTGTAACTGACACTGAGGCACGAAAGCGTGGGGAGCAAACAGGATTAGATACCCTGGTAGTCCACGCCGTAAACGATGAATACTAGGTGTAGGGGGTATCGACTCCCTCTGTGCCGCCGCTAACGCATTAAGTATTCCGCCTGGGGACTACGGCCGCAAGGTTGAAACTCAAAGAAATTGACGGGGACCCGCACAAGCAGCGGAGCATGTGGTTTAATTCGACGCAACGCGAAAAACCTTACCAGGCCTTGACATTGAGTGAAAGTCCAAGAGATTGGACCCTCCTTCGGGACACGAAAACAGGTGCTGCATGGTTGTCGTCAGCTCGTGTCGTGAGATGTTAGGTTAAGTCCTGCAACGAGCGCAACCCTCATATACAGTTGCCAATATTAAGTTAGGAACTCTGTATAGACTGCCGTGGTTAACACGGAGGAAGGTGGGGATGACGTCAAATCATCACGGCCCTTACGGCCTGGGCTACACACGTGCTACAATGGCTATTACAAAGAGTTGCAATACAGCAATGTGGAGCGAATCTCAAAAAGATAGTCTCAGTTCGGATCGTGGGCTGCAACCCGCCCACGTGAAGTCGGAGTTGCTAGTAATCCCGAATCAGCATGTCGGGGTGAATGCGTTCCCGGGTCTTGTACACACCGCCCGTCACGCCATGGGAGTTGGGAGTGCCCAAAGTCGGTGACCTAACCGTAAGGAAGGAGCCGCCTAAGGTAATACCAATGACTGGGGTGAAGTCGTAACAAGGTAGCC
>CAJTOY010000022.1 GCA_910578195.1 uncultured Christensenella sp.
TCGCAAGCGAGCTCGGCGGCTTGGTTTTGGGACAGTTTACAAACCCCGCCAACGCCGAGGCGCACAGAAAGACCACGGGCGCGGAAATCTGGAAGGATACCGAAGGCAAGGTCGATATTTTCGTCGCGGGCATAGGCAGCGGCGGGACGGTCACGGGCGCGGGCGAGTACCTCAAAGGCAAAAACCCGAATATTCGGGTTGTCGCGGTCGAGCCCGCGGAGGGGCAAAGCATACAAGGGCTGGGCGCGGGTTTCGTGCCCGAAATTCTGAATACGGAAATTTACGGCGAAAGTATTTCGGTAGGAACCGAGGAGGCGTTAACCGCGGCAAAGCTTGTCTGCAAGACCGACGGGCTTTTCGTCGGCATTTCCTCGGGCGCGGCGCTTCGGGCTGCGGAGAAACTCGCCCGCCGCGCCGAAAACGCGAAAAAAAACATCGTCGTTATTTTCCCCGACAGCGGCGACCGATATTTGTCAATCTTCCAAACCCAAAAAATAGTCGGTTGAAACTTTAAAGTAATTAGCTAACAAAATCAATTCGTCAAGATTAGGTTCTGTTTTCCCTAATTTCCATCTTGAAAATTTTTGTTTATATATGCCTAATTCTTTGCAGATTTGAATTTGCTGTTTTCCGCTAAGTTCGATTAAATCATTTAATCTTTTTGTAAATTGATTTTTCATAATTAACCTCAAAAAAAATTGTAACAAAAATTGTGACTAAACACTTGACAGTAACAAAAATTGTGACTATAATCAAATAAAAACATTTGAGGTAAAAATAATGGCAGAAAACGTTGATATATTAGGTGAAGTTTTCATGACCGATGAGTTTGTAGGCAAATATGTAAAATTCTCAGAAGAATATCAACAACTCAGTGACAAGGAAACAGAAATTTATAATAAAATGCGAACGGTATTAACGGGCGAGGAATTAGAGTTGTTCGAAAAATTTGTCGATACTGCGTTTGACCGCATAGGCGAAGAATGTGATTGTTTTTTCAGATCGGGTCTGAAAACGGGCTTTCGCCTTGCCGTTGAGCTCAATAAAGACTGACCGCTGATTTATATTTCATCGATAATGCTTCTTAAAGTTGCTAAACATCACATAAGGAACGGGGCGCAAACCGAAATGTTTGCGCCATTGTTTCTTTGCCGTTTGCCTCTTCCCGTAAAGGGAAGGGGTTTTCGTTAAATTTCTTTCAGCTTCGATATGACCTCTTTCAATTTCTTGCGCTTGAAGCCGTCGACCGTCGGCGCAACCATATTGTAAAAATTATCCAAATCCGCGTTGGTCAGTCTGCCCTCGCGCTTGCCGCGTTCGGCTTCCGCGATTATGCTTCGCAAAAGCTGACCTTCGCTTTTTCCGTTCATTGACTGTGAAATACTCTTCGCAAATTCCACGGCGGAATTAATGTCGTTCACGTTCTGCGGTATTTTATCCTTGTCGTTATTTTCGGGCGTGTAGTTTTTAAAATCTTTCATAGCCTTTCCTTGCATATAATATTATTAACAATCTATGCAAGGAGTTCAAAATATGCAACTGTTCATTATTCTCGCGCTGCTGCTGTTGGGCGGTCGGGCGGACGCGCAGAATATTTTATCCGAGGTAAAGCCAGTGCTCGAAACCATGGGCGGCGAGGAAATAAAGGAAGCCATTAAAAGCGCCGAGGAAATTTCTTCCGTGCTGTCCGCCGTTCAGACCATGGGCAAGGCAGCTTCGCCTCAACCCGCGGAAAACGTAAGCTTCCCGCTCGCGCCCGTTTCCTCGATTGCCGACAAAGACATAACCTATTCGCTTTCCCAATACATAGCTCAAAATTAATCTTCGCCCGACCGCTTTCGCGGCCGGGCTTGATTTTTGCTTTTTTCTGTGTTACAATGCTTGTATGAAGATAGGACTTTCCACGGCATGCCTCTACTTGAAGCAGTATACCGAGGACGCAATAGCAACCATAAAATCGCTCGGCGCGGAAACCGCGGAAATTTTCCTCGGCACCTTTTACGAGTACAGACCCGAATTCGCGCAAAAATTCGCTCCGCGCGCGGAGGGGCTCGAAATAAACTCCGTCCATACCTTTACAAACAATTTCGAGCCGATGCTTTTCAACCGTTCCCGACGGGTGCGCGGAGACGGCTATTACTGGCTCGACCAACTCATGCGTTCCGCGCAGATTTTCGGCTGCAAAAATTATTCCTTCCACGGCATAACCAGAAAAAGCGCCGACCAGCCGAGCAATTTCGACTTGTTCGCCGAAACCCTTTCGGCGGCGGCTGAATTCTGTTCGGGCTACGGCGTGCGCCTCTGTCTCGAAAACGTGTTTTGGAGCACCTATAACCGCCCCGGCGTTTTTACCGAAATTAAAAACCGCGCGGGCTCGCTTTGGGGAGTGTTCGACATAAAGCAAGCGCGGCGTTCGGGCTATCCGTACGCAATGTATATAGAGGAAATGGCGGGCTCGATTTCCCACGTCCATTTGTCCGACGTGCGCGAAAACGGCAAGATGTGTCTGCCCGGGCGCGGCGTTTATGACTTTGCGGAAATTTTGAAACGGCTGAAAGGCGCGGGCTTTGACGGAAACGTTCTGATAGAGGTCTATCCCGAGGATTACGACGACATTTCCGAGCTTAAAGTTTCCCTTGAATTTTTAAAAGAAATTGCGTATAAAATTTAAAAATTTTTCAAATTATTTTAGCAAAAGTACTTGACATAACAAATAAAGTCTGATAATATAAATAAGCTGTCAATTTAGACAGCTTGTTTTTCTTTTTGAAAAACGCCACCCGACTTTTGTCGGGGATTGAAGACTGTCGTATGGCAGACTTCGCCAGAAGACTGACAACTGCATAGGAAAAGAAAGAAAAGTACAAAAAAGGCAATAAGATT
>CAJTOY010000023.1:0-239 GCA_910578195.1 uncultured Christensenella sp.
CCAGGGAGGCATCTTCTTGGGTTGAAAACTCCGGTGGTAATGGATGGGCATGCGTTGTATTAGTTAGTTGGTGGGGTAACGGCTCACCAAGACGACGATACATAGGGGGACTGAGAGGTTAACCCCCCACATTGGTACTGAGACACGGACCAAACTCCTACGGGAGGCAGCAGTGAGGAATATTGGTCAATGGACGCAAGTCTGAACCAGCCATGCCGCGTGCAGGAAGACGGCTCTAT
>CAJTOY010000023.1:250-1193 GCA_910578195.1 uncultured Christensenella sp.
GCTTTTGTACGAGGGTAAACGCAGATACGCGTATCTGTCTGAAAGTATCGTACGAATAAGGATCGGCTAACTCCGTGCCAGCAGCCGCGGTAATACGGAGGATTCAAGCGTTATCCGGATTTATTGGGTTTAAAGGGTGCGTAGGCGGTCGGATAAGTTAGAGGTGAAATCCCGAGGCTCAACTTCGGAATTGCCTCTGATACTGTTCGGCTAGAGAGTAGTTGCGGTAGGCGGAATGTATGGTGTAGCGGTGAAATGCTTAGAGATCATACAGAACACCGATTGCGAAGGCAGCTTACCAAGCTACTTCTGACGTTGAGGCACGAAAGCGTGGGGAGCAAACAGGATTAGATACCCTGGTAGTCCACGCAGTAAACGATGATAACTCGTTGTCGGCGATACAATGTCGGTGACTAAGCGAAAGCGATAAGTTATCCACCTGGGGAGTACGTTCGCAAGAATGAAACTCAAAGGAATTGACGGGGGCCCGCACAAGCGGAGGAACATGTGGTTTAATTCGATGATACGCGAGGAACCTTACCCGGGCTTGAAAGTTAGTGACGGATCTTGAAAGAGGTCTTCCCTTCGGGGCACGAAACTAGGTGCTGCATGGTTGTCGTCAGCTCGTGCCGTGAGGTGTCGGCTTAAGTGCCATAACGAGCGCAACCCCTACCGTTAGTTGCCAGCAGGTCAAGCTGGGCACTCTGACGGGACTGCCGGTGTAAGCCGAGAGGAAGGTGGGGATGACGTCAAATCAGCACGGCCCTTACGTCCGGGGCTACACACGTGTTACAATGGCAGGTACAGAGGGCAGCTACCCAGCGATGGGATGCGAATCTCGAAAGCCTGTCTCAGTTCGGATTGGAGGCTGAAACCCGCCTCCATGAAGTTGGATTCGCTAGTAATCGCGCATCAGCCATGGCGCGGTGAATACGTTCCCGGG
>CAJTOY010000024.1:0-253 GCA_910578195.1 uncultured Christensenella sp.
CGGCTGCTCCTCCCTTTCGGTTAGGTCACAGACTTCGGGCATTTCCGACTCCCATGGTGTGACGGGCGGTGTGTACAAGACCCGGGAACGTATTCACCGCGACATTCTGATTCGCGATTACTAGCGATTCCAGCTTCATGTAGTCGAGTTGCAGACTACAATCCGAACTGAGACGTTATTTTTGGGATTTGCTTCGTGTCACCACTTCGCTTCCCTTTGTTTACGCCATTGTAGCACGTGTGTAGCACTGATC
>CAJTOY010000025.1:0-266 GCA_910578195.1 uncultured Christensenella sp.
TAGCGGTAAAATGCGTAGATATATGGAAGAACACCGGTGGCGAAGGCGGCCGTCTGGCCTGCATCTGACGCTGAGGCACGAAAGCGTGGGGAGCAAATAGGATTAGATACCCTAGTAGTCCACGCTGTAAACGATGAGGACCAAGTGTTGGAGGTAAAACTTCAGTGCTGCAGTCAACGCAGTGAGTCCTCCGCCTGGGGAGTATGCACGCAAGTGTGAAACTCAAAGGAATTGACGGGGGCCCGCACAAGCGGTGGAGTATGTGG
>CAJTOY010000025.1:354-712 GCA_910578195.1 uncultured Christensenella sp.
CTGCATGGTTGTCGTCAGCTCGTGTCGTGAGATGTTCAGTTAAGTCTGGCAACGAGCGCAACCCTCGTGATATGTTACCAGCAGAAGATGGGGACTCATATCAGACTGCCGGTGAGAAACCGGAGGAAGGCGGGGATGACGTCAAATCATCATGCCCCTTATGGCCTGGGCTACACACGTACTACAATGGCGGCCACAGAGGGCAGCGACTCTGCAAGGAGGAGCGAATCCCAAAAAAGCCGTCCCAGTTCGGATCGGAGTCTGCAACCCGACTCCGTGAAGATGGAATCGCTAGTAATCGCGGATCAGCATGCCGCGGTGAATACGTTCTCGGGCCTTGTACACACCGCCCGTCAAA
>CAJTOY010000026.1 GCA_910578195.1 uncultured Christensenella sp.
GTTGGTGGGGTAATGGCTCACCAAGGCGACGATCAGTAGCCGGCCTGAGAGGGTGAACGGCCACATTGGGACTGAGACACGGCCCAAACTCCTACGGGAGGCAGCAGTGGGGAATATTGCACAATGGGGGAAACCCTGATGCAGCGACGCCGCGTGAGTGAAGAAGTATTTCGGTATGTAAAGCTCTATCAGCAGGGAAGAAATAGCGACCTTTGGGTCGCCAGACGGTACCTGATTAAGAAGCCCCGGCTAACTACGTGCCAGCAGCCGCGGTAATACGTAGGGGGCAAGCGTTATCCGGATTTACTGGGTGTAAAGGGAGCGTAGACGGCAGCGCAAGTCTGAAGTGAAATGCCGGGGCTTAACCCCGGAACTGCTTTGGAAACTGTGCAGCTAGAGTGCAGGAGAGGTAAGTGGAATTCCTAGTGTAGCGGTGAAATGCGTAGATATTAGGAGGAACACCAGTGGCGAAGGCGGCTTACTGGACTGTAACTGACGTTGAGGCTCGAAAGCGTGGGGAGCAAACAGGATTAGATACCCTGGTAGTCCACGCCGTAAACG
>CAJTOY010000027.1:0-224 GCA_910578195.1 uncultured Christensenella sp.
TATCGCTTAAAATGACATCGCCGACAGCAGAATAATTACTTGTTATCAAAAATAAGACGTAAAAAAGCAGTCCTCCGCTTATAAACTGAGGACTGCTTTCATATTATTTACGAACTTAAAATTTACTGTTTTATTATAAGGTTAAACTGCATCTGCATTCTTTTCAAATTTGTGCCAAAACGGTTTTAAAATGAGTTGACAGCAAAATTTTGTTTTGATATAAT
>CAJTOY010000027.1:306-512 GCA_910578195.1 uncultured Christensenella sp.
GCCTTCCAAGCTGGTTGCGTGGGTCCGATTCCCATCACCCGCTCCAAAATGCCTTAATTTTTGCGCGCAACAGATATGCTTATGCGCCCGTAGCTCAGCAGGATAGAGCAACGGCCTTCTAAGCCGTGTGTCGGGGGTTCGAGTCTCTCCGGGCGCACCAGAATATGGCGGGCGTAGCTCAATCGGTAGAGCGCCAGATTGTGGCT